>NZ_JAKRNI010000010.1 GCF_022346945.1 Microbacterium sp. ACRRU
GCGTCCACGGCGTCGTCGTCCAGGCGAGCGCCCGCACGCCGGTGAGGCCGAGTGCTTCGGCCTTGGCGCCGACGAGCGGGAACGTCACCGTGACCGAGGGGTCCTGGCGCATCTTGTAGACGTCGTCGTCCATGCGCAGCTCGTGGCTCGACAGCGGCGTCTCATCACGCCAGCAATACGGCAGCACGCGGTAGCCCTCGTAGGCGAGGCCCTTGTCGTGCAGCGTCTTGAACGCCCACAGGACGCTCTCCATGTACGACGTGTCGAGCGTCTTGTATCCGCGCTCGAAGTCGACCCAGCGTGCCTGACGGGTGACGTAGTCCTGCCAGTCGCGCGTGTACTCGAGCACGGACTCGCGGGCCTTGCCGTTGAACACGGCGACGCCCATGCGCTCGATCTCGTCCTTCTCGGTGATCCCGAGCTGCTTCATCGCCTCGAGCTCGGCCGGCAGACCATGCGTGTCCCACCCGAACACGCGGTCGACCTTCTTGCCGCGCATGGTCTGGAAGCGCGGGAACACGTCTTTCGCGTACCCGGTGAGCAGGTGCCCGTAGTGCGGGAGACCGTTGGCGAACGGGGGTCCGTCGTAGAACACCCATTCCTCGGCGCCGTCGCGCTGAGCGATCGAGGCGCGGAAGGTGTCGTCGGCGTCCCAGAAGGCGAGCGTGTCGTGCTCGATCTCGGGGAACCGGGGGCTGGGAACGACGGATGCCGCGGCGTCGGCCGCCGGTCCGAAGGATGAGGGGCGTGGGTAGGTCATGTCTCTCCGCAGGTCGCGATCCACCTGCGAGGACGATCCGGTCGGACCGCGGTACCACCCCGCATTGCGCCCACCGGGGTGGGCACCTCTCTCACGGCGGCTGTGACGGGCCTGACCCGCTCGGTTCTACTGAGGGACGGACCCTGTTCTTCCGAGAGCTCCCCGGTGATGGCCGGATCGGTGCTGGTGGGTACAGTCTACGCCGTTGCGCCGGGGCCGGCGGGCGAGAGACCCGCGGCCGAGAGCAGCTCCCGCGTGAACGGATGCCGGGGCTCGTCGAACACGCGCGAGACCGTCCCCGACTCCACCACCCGTCCCTCCTGCAGGACGAGCACCTCATCCGCGATGCCGCGGACGACGTCGAGGTCGTGCGTGACGAACACCATCGCAAGATCGCGCTCACGCTGCAGGGCCGCGAGCCTGTCGAGGATGCGCGCGCGCACCGAGACGTCCAGGGCCGACACCGGCTCGTCGAGCACGAGCAGCTCCGGCGAGACCGCCAGCGCGCGGGCGATCGCCACGCGCTGACGCTGGCCACCCGACAGCTGCGCGGGACGACGACGCCCGAACGCCGGAGAGAGCCCGACCTCCCGGAGCAGGTCGGCGACCGCGCCGCGGCGGTCCGCGCGCGGGACCCCCGCGACCGCAACCGCCTCGGAGAGGGTGCGTCCGACGCTCCAGCGCGGATCGAGCGCTCCCCACGGGTTCTGCTGCACGAGCTGCACCCGACGGCGATCGGGTCCGCGCGCCTCCCTCGGGGTCCAGGGCCGCCCGTGAAAACGCAGCGACCCGGCATCGGCCCCGGCGACCCCGACGATGAGCCGGGCAAGGGTCGTCTTCCCTGATCCGGACTCCCCGACGACGGCGAGCGTGCGCCCGCGTCGCAGTTCGAACGAGACCCCGTCCAGGGCGACGCGGTCGCCGAAGCGCTTGGCGAGCCCCGTGCCCGTCATCACCGGCGGCTCCGCACGCGGCGGCCGGTGCCGTTCGGCGGGGGTGAGCGCCGCGACGAGGGCGCGGGTGTGGGGATCGCGCGGTGCGGTGAGGACCGCGCGGGTCTCGCCGGTCTCGACCACGCGCCCGCCGTGCAGCACCACCATCCGATCTGCCACGCGCCGCACCGCAGCGAGGTCGTGCGTGATGAGGACCACCGCGACGCCGGTGTCGGCGATCTCGCGCAGCAGGTCGAGCACGCGGGCCTGCACCGTGGCATCCAGGGCCGTCGTCGGCTCATCGGCGATCAGCACGGCGGGCTCTGTCACCAGCGCCGAGGCGATGAGCGCGCGTTGACGCTGACCACCCGAGAGTTCGTGGGGGTACTGCCGAGCCCGCCGATCCGGCTCCGGGAGACCGACCCGCTCGAGCACGTCGCGCACGCGGTCGCGCAGCGCCGCACCGCGCGCGGCGGGTTCGTGGATGCGGACCGGCTCAGCGACTTCCGCACCGATGCGCCGCAGCGGATCGAGGGAGACCAGGGCGTCCTGGGCGACGAGTGCCACCCGCGCCCCGCGCATCGTGCGCCACTGGCGCTCGGTGAATCCCCGCACGTCGGTGCCGTCGATCTCCGCCAGGTCGGCGGTCCAGCCCAGCCCACGTGGGAGTAGCCCCAGCAGAGCGCGCGCCGTCAGAGATTTGCCGGCACCGGACTCTCCGACGAGCGCAACGCACTCCCCCGGGGCGACGTCGAGGTCGAGCGCCCGGACGATCGCCCCGTCGGGGCCGTCGATGCCGAATCCGCGAAGCCGAACACCGCTCATGCGCCACGCTCCTCAGACCGTGCGCGCAGGGCGCGCCCCACCACACTCACGCTCACGACGGTGAGCGTGATCGCCAGGCCCGGGAACACCGCGACCCACGGCGCCTGCACGAGGAGATTCCGGCCCGAGGAGAGCATGAGCCCCCACTCGGGCGTCGGTTCGGTGGGCCCCAGTCCGAGGAAGCTGAGTCCCGCCGCCGCGAGGATGCTCGTGCCGACGCCGATCACGGCCAGCACGCTCACCGAGGCCACGACGCCCGGAAGCACATGGGTGGCCAGCACGACGGGAGCACGCACGCCGACGATACGCGCCGCCTCGACGTACTCCGTCGTCGAGAGCGCGCGTGTCCGCGCGCGGGCGAGGCGCACGTACACGGGGAGCGCCGCCAACGTCACCGCCACCGCGACGTTCACCGGCCCCGGGCCGAGCACCGCGACCACCAGGAGCGCGAGCAGGAACTCCGGGAAGGCCAGCAGCACGTCGGTGATGCGCATCGCGGCCGCGTCGACCGGTCGCGGTGCGATCGCCCCAAGGGTGCCGGCGATGACCCCCACCAGGAGGGCCAGGCCGGTGGCCAGCAGGCCGATACCCACCGAGCGTCCGGTGCCGAACACGACGCGGGAGTACACGTCGCGTCCGCTCTGGTCGGTACCGAACCAGTGCGCCCCGCTCGGCGGCTGCAGCGACGCCCGCACGTCGGTGAGAAGCGGGTCGTGCGT
This sequence comes from Microbacterium sp. ACRRU, assembly GCF_022346945.1. Lineage (GTDB taxonomy): Bacteria > Actinomycetota > Actinomycetes > Actinomycetales > Microbacteriaceae > Microbacterium > Microbacterium mcarthurae. The sequence goes on from NZ_JAKRNI010000010.1 coordinate 3,237, forward strand.
GGCCAGCACGCCCGGCGCGAGCGCCGCGAGCGCGATGACGGCCAGCATCACCGCCGCAGCGCCGAGAGTCACGCGGCGCGCGATGACACCTGCGGCCGAGGTGCGAGTGGCCCTCCGGACGCGCGTCGCCGGGCCGGTCATGCCGGAACCCCGGTCTCGATCCGCCGCGCCGGGGCGGAACGCGCAAGGCGCGGGTCGAGCAGCGGGACCACGAGGTCGACGACAGTGTTGACGATGACGAACACCAGGGCGCTGAGCAGGATCACGCCCGTGACGACGGGCAGATCGCGGTCGGTGATGGCAGTGAGGGTCACCCGCCCGATCCCGGGCCGGGCGAACACGGTCTCCACGAGCACGGCTCCGCCGAGAAGCGACCCCACCAGGTACGCCGCAAGGGTCACGCCCCCGACCCCGGCGTGCCGCAGGGTGTGATGCGTGCTCTCCCGCAAGGGGGAAGCGCCGCGGGCCCGGACGGTGAGGAGGAACGGCTCGCGCTCGGCCGCCTCCACGCCGTCGCGCAGAACCTGCGCCAAGAGCGCGGCGACGGGGAGAGCGAGGGTGACCGCCGGCAAGACGATCGTCGTCGGATCACGCGCCCCGGAGACGGGGAGCCATCCCAGCTGGAACGAGAACACCGACAGGAGCACGAGTCCCGTCCAGAAGACCGGCGACGACAGCACGACGAGCTCGACCGCGGCGGCGGCCGCCCGGCCCGTCCGGCCACGAACGAGGAGCACCGAGGCGAGGGCCAGCACGACCGCGATGAGGAGCGCGAGGGCCGTGAGCTGCACGGTAGACCCGAGCTGGCGTCCGATCACCTCGGTGACGGGGAGCCGCAACTGGTACGACTCGCCCAGGTCGCCCCTCGCGAGCCGACCGAGGAACGCCACGTACTGCTCCCCCACGGGCCGATCCAGGCCCAGCTCGCGTCGAATGCCGTCCTTCACCTCTTGGCTCGCCTGCGCCTGCGGGCCGAGGATCACATCGACCGCGTCGCCGGGGATGATCCGAAACGCCAGGAACGCCAGGGTCGCCGCTCCCCACAGCACCAAAACGACGGATGCCACGATCCCCCCGAGACGCGCGAGCACGGCGCGGGCGCGCGAGGAGGACCGTGGCATCCGGGGACGCGGGTCAGCCGCGCGTGGCGGTCGCGAACAGCGGACGACCGTAGAGGTCGAAGGTCAGGCCGGACACGTCGGGACGCACCGCGGTGATCAGCGCGGGACTGTACAGGGGCACGATCGCCACGTGGTCGGCGTTCCACCGCTGCACCTGGCCGTACGCGTCAGCACGCGCCTCGGCGTCGGTCGTACGGGCCCCCTGCTGGAGGAGAGCGTCCACAGCCGGGTCGCTGACCTGAGAGGCGTTCTGGAACCCGTCGGTGGCGAGGTGGCTGCGCAACAGGTCGGGGTCGACACCCGAGAAGCCCCAGTCGGTCAGGTCGAAGGTCTTCGGGCCGTACTGCTCGTTGTACGCCCCCGGCTCGAGCACCTCGCGCTGAAGGTCGAAGCCGACCGCACGCAGGTCGGACTGGATCGCGTTCGCGAGAGCCGCGCGGTCGTCGGGCACCGGAGTCCAGGCGATCCAGCGGGCGCTGAGGCGCTGCCCGTCCTTGGTGCGGAAGCCCTCGGCATCCCGCTCGGTCCACCCTGCCTGGTCGAGCAGCGCGTTCGCCGCGGCGGGGTCGAAGGGCCACGATCCTTCCAGGCCCGCGTCATAGCCGGGAGTGGTCGCCCCGAGGATGCTCCAGGCACGGGGGAACTGGCCGAAGAAGATCTCCTCGACCGCGGTGTTCACATCGATCGCCCGCGAGAAGGCCTGTCGCACGAGCTGGTCGGCGAAGACGCCGTACTTCTCGTTGAGGTACAGCGAGTACGGCAAGCCGGGGTACTCGAGGGCCTCGACGGTGACGTCGGCGGGCACCTGGTCGACGAGGTTCGGCGGCAGGTTCGTGACCACGTCGGCCTCGCCGCTGGAGAGCACGCCGAGGCGCACCGAGGCCTCGGGAAGGATCTGGACGCGGAGCGTCTCGACCTCCGGCGCGGCGCCGCCGTGCGGGCCCCAGGCGTAATCGTCGTTGCGGGTGTACACGATCTCCTGATCCGGGGTGTACGAGGTGAGCGCGAACGGCCCCGTGCCGACGGTGACGTCGGGACCGCCCGCCTTGAGCTGGTCGGCCGAGCTCTCGAGAACCGCGGGCGAATAGAAGCCGAGGAGCGCGGTGCTCGCGGCCTGCAGGAACGGGGCGTAGGGCTCGGCGAAGCGCACGCGCACGGTTCGCTCGTCCACGACGTCGGTGCCGGCGTACAGCTCGCCACCGAGCATGCTCGCCGCCTGCGCCGAGGCGGTGGCCGGGTCGGCGATGCGGTCGAAGTTCGCCTTGACGGCGGCCGCGTCGAATGCCCGGCCGTCGTGGAACGTCACGCCCTCGCGCAGGTAGAAGACGTAGGTCGCGCCCTCGTCCTCGATGTCCCACGACTCGGCGAGCCACGGCGAGAACGACCCGTCGGCCTCCTGGAAGACCAGCGAGTCGAGAACGGACCGCTGCACCATCGCGGAGACATCGAGCTGACTGGTCTGCGGGTCCATGTGCCCCGCCGAGAGGTTCGCCCCCTCGATGGCCCAGACGATCTCGCCGTCGCTGGAGGAAGCGGCATCCGTTCCCGAGCAGGCCGAGAGGGCGAGCGCGGAGACGGCGGCGACGGCGGTCGCGGAGAGAAGGCGGCGGAGCAGCACGGACGGCATGGAACGACCTCGGAATCGCTGGTGGGGAAGCATCCATTCTACCGACTTCCTGGACGCAGTCTCGAAATCAGCGACGGGGTTCGGGTGCCGCGCCCCGACCGCCAGTGACCCGGGGCGCGGCCAGCCGACCGTCTGCAACTCGGTATCCTGGGTGCGACCACAGTCAGGCACGCACACACGGTGCCGCACATATCGCTCGAGGAGTACCCATGTCGCAGATTCCGGACAAGCCCGCGCTGGAGGGCCTCGAGAAGAAGTGGGATGCCGCGTGGACCGAGCGCGGGACGTACGTCTTCGACCGCGCTCGTGCCGCCGAAGTCGGCCGCGCGGGCGTGTACTCCGTCGACACGCCGCCGCCCACGGCATCCGGAAGCCTGCACATCGGGCATGTCTTCAGCTACACCCACACCGACGTCAAGGTGCGCTTCGAGCGCATGCGCGGCAAGACGGTCTTCTACCCCATGGGGTGGGACGACAACGGCCTGCCGACCGAGCGTCGCGTCCAGAACTACTACGGCGTGCGGTGCGACCCGTCGCTCCCGTACGACCCCGACTTCACCCCGCCGTTCGCCGGCGGTGACAACAAGAGCACCAAGGCCGCCGATCAGGTGCCCATCAGCCGCCGCAACTTCATCGAGCTGTGCGAGCAGCTGACCGTCGAGGACGAGAAGGCGTTCGAAGCGCTGTGGCGCGACCTCGGACTCAGCGTCGACTGGGGCCAGACGTACCGCACCATCTCCGACGCGGCGATGCGCACCAGCCAGCTCGCGTTCCTGCGCAATGTCGAGCGCGGCGAGGCGCATCAGGCGCTCGCACCGACCCTGTGGGACGTCGACTTCCGCTCCGCGATCGCGCAAGCCGAGCTCGAGGACCGCGACCAGCCCGCCGCGTACCACCGCCTCGGCTTCCACAAGACCGACGGCTCGGGCGACGTGTTCATCGAGACCACCCGCCCCGAGCTGCTCGCCGCGTGCGTCGCCCTGGTCGCCAACCCCGACGACGAGCGGTACCAGCCCCTGTTCGGCAGCACGGTGCGCACGCCGCTCTTCGACGTCGAGGTGCCGGTGCTCCCCCACCCGCTCGCGCAGCAGGACAAGGGCTCGGGCATCGCCATGATCTGTACGTTCGGCGACGTGACCGACATCATCTGGTGGCGCGAACTCGACCTGCCGAACCGCACGATCATCGGCAAGGACGGTCGCATCATCGCCGAGGCCCCGGACGTCATCGTGACGGATGCCGCGAAAGCGGCGTACGCCGAGCTGGCCGGAAAGACCGTGTTCAGCGCCAAGAAGCGCATCGTCGAGCTGCTGCAGGAGTCGGGTGAGATGGAGGGCGCCCCGAAGCCCTTCACCCACCCCGTGAAGTTCTTCGAGAAGGGCGACCGGCCCCTTGAGATCGTGTCGACGCGTCAGTGGTACATCCGCAACGGCGCGCGCGACGCCGAGCTGCGCGAGCGCCTCGTGGGCCTCGGCCGCGAGATGTCGTGGCATCCCGACTTCATGCGCGTGCGCTACGAGAACTGGACGAACGGGCTGACCGGTGACTGGCTGGTGTCGCGCCAGCGCTTCTTCGGCGTGCCGATCCCGGTCTGGTACGCCCTCGACGAGAACGGGGAGCGCGACTACGGTCGCGTGCTGACGCCCGACCTCGCGGCGCTCCCGGTCGACCCGACCACCGATGTTCCCCCGGGCTACACGGAGGAGCAGCGCGGAGTGCCCGGCGGCTTCGACGCCGAGCGCGACATCCTCGACACGTGGGCGACGTCGTCTCTCACCCCGCAGCTGGCCGGCGGCTGGCAGCGCGACGAGGAGCTCTGGAACCTCGTCGCGCCGTTCGACCTGCGTCCGCAGGGTCAGGACATCATCCGCACGTGGCTCTTCTCCACGATGCTGCGCAGCGCCCTCGAGGACGACCGCGTGCCGTGGACGGATGCCGCGATTTCCGGCTTCATCGTCGACCCCGACCGCAAGAAGATGTCCAAGTCGAAGGGCAACGTCGTCACGCCGGCCGACATCCTCGCGCAGCACGGCTCGGACGCCGTCCGCTACTGGGCGGCCTCGAGCCGACTCGGCACCGACGCGGCCTTCGACCCGCAGAACCCGACGCAGATCAAGATCGGTCGTCGACTCGCGATCAAGCTGCTGAACGCGGCGAAGTTCGTGCTTTCGTTCCCGGTGCCCGAGGGTGCCGAGGTCACGCACGCCCTGGATGCCTCGATGCTGGCGACCCTCGACCGAGTCGTCGTCGATGCCACCGCGGCGCTCGAAGCGTACGACCACGCCCGCGCGCTCGAGATCACCGAGTCCTTCTTCTGGACGTTCTGCGACGACTACCTCGAACTGGTCAAGGAGCGCGCGTACGACCGCTCCGACGTCGGTCAGGCGTCGGCGGCTCTCGCGCTGCGCACGGCCCTCTCGACGCTCGTGCGGCTGTTCGCCCCGGTGCTCTCGTTCGCGGCCGAGGAGGTGTGGTCGTGGTTCGAGGAGGGCTCCGTCCACACCGCCGCCTGGCCCGCGCCGATGGGTATCGACGGCGACCCCGGTGTGCTCACGGCCGTGGGCGAAGCGCTCATCGGCATCCGGCGCGCCAAGACCGAGGCCAAGGCCTCGCAGAAGACGCCGGTGACCTCGCTCACCGTGCACAGCCCCCACGTCGCGGCCCTTCGTTCGGCCGAGGGCGACCTGCGTGCGGTCGGACGGATCGAGGAGATCACGTTCGCCGACGCCGAGACGACCGCCGTCACCGACATCGTGTTCACACCCCAGGAGGACTGATGCAGCTCGGAACCCGTTGGACCGCTCGTGAGCAGCCGCCGGCTGCCGTGCCCGCGGTCCTGCACGCACAGATCGCGGCCGTCGAGGCGGCGCTGAACCCCGACGGACTCAGTGCCCCGGCACCGCGCTGGACGCTGACGTTCCTCGAAGGACGCCCGGTCGCCGAGCTCGACACCGGTGTGATCGTCGCGCAGGACGCCTCGGGCGAGGTCGTCGTGCGCTACGACGACGACGCCGAGTTCGCCTGAACCGTCGCGGGCTCGGGGTCCTTCGAGACCTCGGGCCCCGGCGTCCGGCCCGGCACGCGTGACTACGCTGGAACGATGACGGATGCCGTGATCAATCCCCTCCTCGCTCCGACGCCCCTCCCCTACGACCTGCCCCCCTACGGGAGCATCCGGGTCGAGCACTACCTGCCCGCGTTCCGCGAGGCGTTCGCGGCGCAACGCGCCGAAGTGGACGCCATCACCGCGCAGACCGAGGCTCCGACGTTCGAGAACACCCTCGTCGCGCTCGAGCGCAGTGGTGCGTTGCTCGATCGCGTCGCGCGGACCTTCTACACGGTGGCATCCGCCGACGGCACGCCCGAGGTCCAGGCCGTCGAAGAAGAGCTCGCCCCGCTCCTGTCGGCCCACCGCGACGCGATCCAGCTGGATGCCGCCCTGTTCGCCCGTGTCACGGCCGTGTTCGAGACCCGGGACACGCAGGACCTGGATGCCGAGAGCCGATACCTCGTCGAGCGTCGGCACCGCGAGATGTCGCTCGCCGGCGCCGGGCTCGACGACGAGCAGAAGCAACGGCTCACCGACCTCAACCAGCGCCTCTCGACCCTGACCACGACGTTCGAGAAGAACCTCCTGGCCGACACCAATGACCTGGCCGTGGTGTTCGACGACGCCGCCGAGCTCGACGGCCTGAGCGAGGGTGAGATGTCCGCCGCGGCACAGGCGGCGACCGAGCGCGGACTCGACGGCCGGTACGTCGTCACCTTGACGCTGTACACCGGCCACCCGTTCCTTGCGTCGCTGACGAACCGAGAGAGTCGGCGTCGGCTGCTGGAGGCGTCGCGCGCCCGTGGGACCCGCGGCAACGCTAACGACAACCGCGCGACGCTGCGCGAGATCGTGCGGCTGCGCGCCGAGCGCGCGGCTTTGCTGGGCTACCCGTCACACGCGGCGGCCGTTCTCGCCGACCAGACCGCGGGCTCACCGGATGCCGTGCACGACCTGCTTCGCCGCCTCGCCGTCCCCGCCGCCCGCAACGCACGCGCCGAGCAGGCGGCGCTGCAGCGGATCGCCGACGTCGACCGCATCCAGGTCGAGGCGCACGACTGGGCGTACTACACCGAGAAGGTGCGCGCGGAGCAGTACGACCTGGACCGCGCTGCCCTGCGGCCCTGGTTCGAGGCCGAGCGCGTGCTGCGCGACGGTGTGTTCGCCGCCGCCGAACAGCTCTACGGCGTCCGCATCGCGGAGCGCCACGACCTGCAGGGCTACCACCCCGACGTGCGCGTGTTCGAGGTGCACAACGCCGACGGCAGCGAGCTGGGGCTGTTCCTGCTCGACCTGTACACCCGCGACTCCAAGCGCGGCGGGGCGTGGATGAACTCCATCGTGACGCAGTCGCGCCTGCGCGGCACCAAGCCTGTCGTCGTGAACAATCTCAACGTCAACAAGCCCGCGCCGGGGACGGCGACGCTGTTGACCCTCGACGAGGTCACGACGCTGTTCCACGAGTTCGGGCACGCGCTGCACGGTCTTTTCGCGACGGTGACGTACCCGCATTTCGCCGGCACCGCGGTGCACCGCGACTTCGTGGAGTTCCCCAGCCAGGTGAACGAGATGTGGATCTTCTGGCCCGAGATCCTCGCGCACTACGCGCGACACCACGAAACCGGCGAGCCCCTTCCGGACGATGTCGTGGAGCGCCTGCACGCCTCGGAGGCGTTCAATCAAGGATTCGCCACGAGCGAGTACCTCGCGGCATCCTGGATCGACCAGGCCTGGCACGGCCTGAGCCTCGCCGAAGCCTCGGAGGACATCGACGTCGCCGCGTTCGAGGCCGCTGCTCTGGCGGACATCGGGCTCGACAATCCCGCCGTCCCGACACGGTATGCCTCGACCTACTTCGCGCACATCTTCAGCGGCGGTTACAGCGCCGGGTACTACTCGTACATCTGGAGCGAGGTGCTCGACGCCGACACCGTCGAGTGGTTCCGCGAGAACGGCGGGCTCACGCGCGAGAACGGCGACCGGTTCCGTCACCGTCTTCTCGGGGTCGGCGGTTCAGGCGACCCGCTCGAGGCCTACCGCGACTTCCGCGGCCGGGATGCCGAGATCCAGCCGCTGCTCGAGCGACGAGGCCTTACCGCATAGAGCGGCGATGGTCCCGGCCGCGCGGAGCGGTCGGGGCCATCGTCAGCGGGAACTCAGGCGCTCTTGCGCTTCTGCGCGAGCACCTCGGTCGCGGCCGCTCCGTCTTCGACCGACGCGCGCGTGATGACGACCTTCGCCACGTCATCGGCGGACGGGATGTCGAACATGACCGGGCCGAGGACGTCTTCGAGGATCGCCCGAAGGCCGCGGGCACCCGTCTTGCGGGCGACAGCGAGATCGGCGATGGCGCGCAGCGCCTCTTCCTCGAACTCGAGCTGGACACCGTCGAGCTCGAACATGCGCTGGTACTGCTTGACGAGCGCGTTCCGCGGCGCCGTGAGGATCTCCATCAGGGCGTCCTGGTCGAGAGGCGACACGGATGCCACGACGGGCAGGCGACCGATGAACTCGGGGATCAGACCGAACTTGTGCAGGTCTTCGGGGAGCACCTCGCTGAAGAGATCGGGTGCGTCCTCTTTGCGGTGCAGCGGCGCGCCGAAGCCGACGCCGTGCTTGCCCACGCGGGCGGAGATGATCTCTTCGAGACCCGCGAACGCACCGGCCACGATGAACAGCACGTTCGTCGTGTCGATCTGGATGAACTCCTGGTGCGGGTGCTTGCGGCCGCCCTGCGGCGGGACCGAGGCGACCGTACCCTCGAGGATCTTCAGCAACGCCTGCTGCACACCCTCGCCGGAGACGTCACGGGTGATGGAGGGGTTCTCGGCCTTGCGGGCGATCTTGTCGACCTCGTCGATGTAGATGATGCCCGTCTCGGCGCGCTTGACGTCGAAGTCGGCGGCCTGCAGGAGCTTGAGGAGGATGTTCTCGACGTCTTCGCCGACATAGCCGGCCTCGGTGAGCGCCGTGGCATCCGCGACCGCGAACGGCACGTTGAGGCGCTTCGCGAGCGTCTGCGCGAGGTACGTCTTGCCGCAGCCGGTCGGACCGAGGAGCAGGATGTTGCTCTTGGCGATGTCGATCTCTTCGGCGCGCTGCTCGGCGGGCTGAAGGGTGCCGTGGGCGCGCACGCGCTTGTAGTGGTTGTACACGGCGACCGCCAGGGCACGCTTCGCGGGCTCCTGGCCCACCACGTACTCCTCGAGGAAGCCGAAGATCTCGCGGGGCTTCGGCAGATCGAAGTCGGTGACCTCGCCGGAGGACGACTCGGCCATGCGCTCTTCGATGATCTCGTTGCACAGCTCGACGCACTCGTCGCAGATGTACACGCCCGGACCGGCGATCAGCTGCTGCACCTGCTTCTGGCTCTTGCCGCAGAAGGAGCATTTGAACAGATCGGCGCTCTCCCCGATGCGTGCCATGCCCGTGCCTCCCTATCCCCGGCCACTCGCCCGAGTGACTTTGAGCCTAACCGCTGCCCGTGACATTCGAGGGCATTTGCGCGAGTGCCGTCGCTGTGATCGCCACGGGCGGACACGGACGCCCCCCTCCCCGGCGTGAGTCGCCGGGATTTGTCGCCATGCGCACCGCGCAGGCGACAAATCCTGGCGACTCACGCATTCGCGGCGGGCAGAGACGACGATGCCCCGCCGGTGTTCCGGCGGGGCATCGTGACGCGGGCGGTCAGGCGGTGAGGGCCGCCGGGACGCGCTTGCGGGTCGTCAGCACCTGGTCGACGATGCCGTACTCCATCGCCTCCTGGGCGGAGAGGATCTTGTCGCGATCGATGTCCTTGTTGACCTTGGCGACGTCCTGTCCGGTGTGGCGGGCCATCGTCTCCTCCAGCCACGTGCGCATGCGCATGATCTCGGCCGCCTGGATCTCGATGTCCGACGCCTGACCGTGACCGGACTCGCCGACCGCGGGCTGGTGGATCAGGATGCGGGCGTTCGGCAGCGCCAGACGCTTGCCCGGGGCACCGGCCGCAAGCAGCACGGATGCCGCGGAGGCGGCCTGGCCGAGCACGACCGTCTGGATCTGCGGCGACACGTACTGCATCGTGTCGTAGATCGCGGTCATGGCCGTGAACGAGCCACCGGGCGAGTTGATGTACATGATGATGTCGCGGTCGGGGTCCTGCGACTCGAGCACGAGCAGCTGGGCCATCACGTCATCGGCCGAGGCGTCGTCGACCTGGACGCCCAGGAAGATGACGCGGTCTTCGAACAGCTTGTTGTACGGGTCCTGGCGCTTGTAGCCGTAGGCCGTCCGCTCCTCGAACTGGGGCAGGATGTAGCGGCTGCTCGGCATGTGCGCGGCGCCGCCGCCGAAGGTGGGAGTGTGCATTGCGGTGTCCTTTCCTCTCGCCCTCGGCCTCAGGCCGCGGTCCCGCCGCCGCCGGCGACGTCGGTCGCGTGCTCGCGGATGTGGTCGACGAAGCCGTACTCGAGCGCCTCGTCGGCGGTGAACCAGCGGTCACGGTCACCGTCGGCGTTGATCTGCTCGACGCTCTTGCCGGTCTGCGCCGCGGTGATCTCGGCGAGACGCTTCTTCATGTCGAGGATGAGCTGCGCCTGCGTCTGGATGTCGCTCGCGGTTCCGCCGAAGCCACCGTGCGGCTGGTGCAGCAGCACGCGCGCGTTCGGGGTGACGTAGCGCTTGCCCTTGGTGCCGCTGGTGAGCAGCAGCTGACCCATCGACGCGGCCATACCGATACCGACGGTGACGATGTCGTTCGGAACGAACTGCATGGTGTCGTAGATGGCCATGCCGGCCGTGATCGAGCCGCCGGGCGAGTTGATGTAGAGGTAGATGTCCTTCTGCGAGTCTTCCGCCGCGAGCAGCAGGATCTTGGCGCAGATCTCGTTGGCGTTCTCGTCACGCACCTCCGAACCGAGCCAGATGATGCGGTCCTTGAGCAGCCTGTCGAAGACGCTCGTTGCCATAAGGGGTTCGGGCATGTGTGCTCCTCTTCCGGTGATCTGCAACGAATCTACCGGCGTGGTTCGGGACCGGTCGCCGTGTTCGCCGCGGGCGGATCAGGCGTGTCCGTCCGCGATCTCGCGGGCGTATCCGGTCACGGAGCGGGTGTAGAGCGGCAGGTGCGGGGCGAGAGCCAGGAGGGCGATGGATGCCGCCCGCTCCGTGTCTCCGGAGGACACCAACGCGAGCGCGTAGAACGCGGCGGCCGCGTCGTGCAGCGGTCCTCGCGGCTCGCGCTCGTACTCCCCGCGAAGCATCTCCCGGGCCTCGTCGACCTTTCCCAGGTTGCGGATCGTACTCGCCAGCTGGATCGTCGCCCGCGCACGGCGGTTCTCGTCCAGGCCGCCGGTTAGCGCGCGTCGGTAGAGCACCTCTGCCTCGGCCTCGAGGCCCGCGGAGTCACGGGCCCCGGCGCGCTCGAACAAGGCGACGGGGTCGTCCTCCGAGCGTTCGGCGGCCAGCGCATCGATGGCCGCGATCACCTCATCCTCGGTCAGCGCCGCGTCATCCCAGACCGCATCGACGCGGCTCTGCCAGTCGTTCACCCGTGTTCTCCCTTCGTCCTGAGTCGCGCCTGCCCGGCACTCCCCGTTGAGTGTCCAAGACACGCGGTTGCGCGCCGACGCGGTCGGCGTGTCGTGGACACTCGATCGGCGAGGCGGCGACGAAAACAGGGGGCGGATGCCATGGCATCCACCCCCTGTCGACGTGACGGACGAGCTTTACTCGCTGTCGGCGGCCTTCTTCTTCGCCGGGGCGCGCTTCTTGGCGGGAGCCTTCTTGGGGGCTTCCTCCGCCGGGGCCTCTTCGGCCTCGACGACGGCGTCCGCGTCGGCGGCGGCGTCGGCGTTCTCCTGCGCCTCCTCGACGACCTCGTCCTCGGCGTCGGTGGGCTCTTCGCCCTCGACGGCGACGAAACCGGTCAGGTCGACAGGCTTGCCGTTGGTGTCGACGACGGTGACCTTGCCGAGGGCGATCGCGAGCGCCTTGTTGCGGGCGACCTCACCGACCATGGCGGGCAGCTGGTTGCCCTGCTGCAGCGCGTTGACGAAGTCCTGCGGGGCCATGCCGTACTGGGCGGCCGACTGGATGAGGTACTGCGTCAGCTCGTCCTGCGACACCTGGACGTTGGCATCCTCGGCGATCTTGTCGAGGACCATCTGCGTGCGGAACTGCTTCTCGCTGGCCTCGGTCACCTCGGCGCGGTGCGCGTCGTCGTCGAGACGGTTCTCACCCTCGAGGTGGTTGTGCACCTCGTCCTCGATGAGCTGCGGCGGCACGGGGATCTCGACGGCCTCGAGCAGGGCCTCGACGAACTTGTCGCGTGCCGCGGCACCCTGCGTGAACACCGACTGCTCGGACACGCGCTCGGCGAGGGACGCACGGAGCTCTTCGAGGGTGTCGAACTCGGATGCCATCTGCGCGAAGTCGTCGTCGGCGTCGGGGAGCTCGCGCTCCTTGACGGCGGTGATGGTGACCGCGACCTCGGCCTCTTCACCGGCGTGGTCGCCACCGACGAGCTTGGAGCGGAAGGTGGTCTGCTCGTCGGCGGTGAGCGAGTCGATGGCCTCGTCGATGCCCTCGAGCAGCTCGCCGGAGCCGACCTCGTAGGAGACGCCCTCGGCGCGGTCGATCTCGTTGCCGTCGATCGTGGCGACGAGGTCGAGCTCGACGAAGTCGCCCTTCGCGGCGGGACGGTCCACGGTCACGAGCGTGCCGAAGCGGGCGCGCAGGCGGTCGAGCTCGGCATCCACCGCGGCCTCGTCGGTCTCGACGGCGTCGACGGTCACGGTGATCGTGTCGTAGGCGGGCAGGTCGAACTCGGGGCGCACGTCGACCTCGACGTCGACGACCAGGTCGCCCGAGAAGTCCTTGAGCTCGGGGAGCTCGACGATCTCGGCACTGGGACGGCCGATGACGCGGAGTTCCTGCGCCTCGACGGCCTGGCGGTAGAACCCGTCGAGACCCTCGTTGACGGCGTGCTCGATGACGGCGCCGCGGCCGATGCGCTGGTCGATGATCGGCGCGGGCACCTTGCCCTTGCGGAAGCCGGGGATCTGTACGTCCTGAGCGATGTGCTCGTAGGCGTGGGTGATGCTCGGCTTGAGCTCTTCGGGCGAGACCGTGATGTGGAGCTTGACCCGGGTCGGGCTGAGCTTCTCGACGGTGCTGTTGACCATGCGGTGTGTTCTCCTCGTGTGGCCCGCGCGCACGCGGGGGCCGGCTAGGCCTGTGGTCTGTGGGGCCGTTGCGTCGGGGCGACAGGATTTGAACCTGCGGCCTCCCGCTCCCAAAGCGGGCGCTCTACCAAGCTGAGCTACGCCCCGGGGCGACGCGCAAGACGCGTTCGACGAAACGACCCCTGAAAGTCTAGTCGATCGAGGTGCGGGGGCCGATCTGAGAGACGATCGGATGCCGTGTGGTTCGTCGCGGACGCCGTGTCCGCGGTCGCGAGACCAGGCGGGGGCTCGAGAACAGGCCGTCGCGGACGGGATTCGCCTGTTGCGGGCACATCCCCTGTTCTTGCGACGCGGGTGTTCGTGACATCGTCTGGCGTGAAGTAGAGTTGTGGATGCTGCGGTTCGCCGCCGCGGGGATGTAGCTCAATGGTAGAGCCTCAGTCTTCCAAACTGATGGTGCGGGTTCGATTCCCGTCATCCCCTCCACATCACTCGGTCCCTCCGGTTTCGCTCAGAACCGCCTGGAACGACTCCGGGAGAACCACGTTCTCGCCCGCCCCGGCGAAGAACGCCGCAACCTGCAACGGCCGGTACCCCGCGATCCCGCAGCCCACCTCGGTGACGAGGAACCGCAGCTCGGGATGCTCGGCCGCGAAGGCGACGAACCGCCGCGCCTGCTCCTCGAACACGGCGAGCCCCGACATCGTGTCGATGCCGTACGACTGGCCTTGCAACCCCTCCGCCTGCCCCCAGACGGCACCGAAGCGATCGAGGGCGAACCGCGCCGCCCCACCCCCGTGAGCTCCGGACGCGTTCGAGCCGAAGACGAAGACCTCACCGGGTTCCAGACTGTCGATGCGCATGGCGACACGCTACGCGCGGCGGCGAGACGCGCCACGGGGTTGCGGTGGGGAGGTTCCCGCCGGCAGCGCGTCGTGGGCCCGCCGAACGATCGAAGGACGGCAGTTCGCTGCGCCTCGCGAGCCGAAGCGGCACATCATCGTGGCTGCACAGACCTCCGGCGCGTCACCGAACCGCAGCCCCGCTCGGTCAGTCGCCCCGCACGGCCCCCGCGTGCCGCTCCACATGCGCGAGATACGTCTGCGCGTTCCGCAGGATGCCCTCCCGCTCCTCCGTCGTGAGCAACCGCCGCACCTTGGCGGGGACTCCGGCGACGAGCGACCCCTCCGGCACCACCGTGCCCTCGAGCACGACCGCTCCCCCGGCCACGAGGCATCCGGGGCCGATCACCGCACCCGAGAGCACGACGCTCCCCATCCCGATGAGCGAGCCGTCGCCGATCGTGCACCCGTGCACCACCGCGTTGTGCCCGACGGAGACGTCGGCGCCGATCGTCACGGGGCGCCCGCGGTCGACGTGGACCGACACGTTGTCCTGCAGGTTGCTGCGCGGGCCGACCACGATCGCGGCGCTGTCCCCACGGACGACCGCGTTGTACCAGACGCTCGACCCCTCGCTCAGCGTCACGTCACCCACCACCCGCGCACCGGATGCCACAAAGGCCGTCTCGTGCACCTGCGGGGTCGCGTCGGGAAGGGCGAGGACAGTGGCATCCGGGGCGATCGTCATGCCGCCGAGACTACCGCCGGAGTGAGGTGAGGATTGCCTTTCTACCAGGCATTTAGCCCAGCCTCATCTTGCTTGCGGAATGTTCTCTGCTGAGTAGCGTTGCTGTCAGAACGACTTCCGAAGAACTCGAGGAGACCCCATGAGCACCGTTCAGACCCCCGCCGCGACCACCGTCGACTCGACCATGGCCTCCAGCACCGCCCAGTTCCTCTCGCCCGTCGTCCTCGGCCTCGAGGCTCTCGTCGTCAACGGCAAGCAGGCCCACTGGCACGTGCGCGGTTCGAACTTCATCGGTGTACACGAGCTGCTCGACACCGTCGTGGCCCACGCGCAGGACTGGGCCGATCTGGCCGCTGAGCGGATCGTCGCCCTCGGCCTCCCGATCGACTCGCGCCTGTCGACCGTCGCCGCCAAGGCAAGGGAGACCGCGGTTCCCGCCGGCTTCGCGCAGTCCGACGTCATCATCCGCGCCGTGATCGCCGACATCGACGCCGTTCTCGTCGACATCCAGACCGCCATCGACGGTCTCGACGAGACCGACCTGTCGAGCCAGGACGTCGCGATCGAGATCAAGCGCGGCCTCGACAAGGACCGCTGGTTCCTCTTCGCGCACCTCGCGGCCTGAACACCTCCTTCCGACGAGGGGCGGCGCTTCGGCGTCGCCCCTCTCCTCTTGCGTGAGTTGCCAAGATTTGTCGCCTTCGGGCGCAGCCCGGCGACAAATCTTGGCAACTCACGCTTCTGCTGCGCGGGGGCAGGGTCAGGACGTGTGGGTGACGCGGCCCGCGAGCAGGGTCGTGCGCACCGGCATCGCCCGGAGGGCGCGCTCGTCGGCGGTCCGCGGATCGGCGTCGACGATCACCAGATCCGCCAGGGCACCGGGAGCGATCTCGGCCGGCGCCGTCGAGCCGCCGGAGGTGGATGCCGCGATCGCGGTGTCGATGTCGATCCGCTGGTGCGGCTGCCAGGCGTCGCGCCCATCGCGCGTGCGGAACACCGCGGATGCCATCGCCGCCCACGGATCCAGGGGTGCGACGGGGGCGTCGGAGCCGAACCGGAGGTTCGCACCGCTGTCGGCCAGCGCACGCAGCGGATACGGCTGAGACGACTGCTCGGCCCACATGGCATCCGTCATGTCGCGGTCGTCGAGAGCGTGCTCGGGCTGCACGCTCGCAGCAACGCCGAGCCGGGCGAAACGCGGGATGTCGGCGTGCGCGACGAGCTGTGCGTGCTCGATCGTGCCGACCGCCCCGGTGCGGGCGTACGCGTCGAGGGCGTGGGCGTTGGCAACGTCGCCGATGGCGTGGATCGCGCACTCGAGGCCCGCGGCCGTCGCGCGCGTCATGAGCTGCTCGAGCTCATCGGGCGTGATCGTCAGCAGCCCGTGATTGCCGACATCATCCGGGTAAGGATGAGCACAGGCGGCAGTGCGCGTGCCGAGCGAGCCGTCGGTGATGGCCTTGAGCGGTCCGACGCGCACGAGATCGTGCGAAGCGCCGCGCACCGGATCGCCCGTGCGCAGGCCCTCCGCGATCGCGCGGTCCAGGTGCTGCGGGTACGTGCCGTACGACACCCGCAGCGCATCGAAACCGCGGGCGACCCGGCGCTGCCACGGTTCGTCGTTCCACGTCATGTCGAGGTCGACGAGACCGACGACGCCCCGTGCCGCAGCGGCTCGCGCCATCCGGTCCACGGCGCGGTCGGCGATCTCGGGTTCGACGGCGTTGATGCGGCGCGAGATCTCGAACGCATCTTCTTCGCGGAGGACCCCGGATGCCGGGGGCTCGATGCCCTCGCGCCGGAACGCCGCGGAGTTGAGCCACACGCTGTGGACGTCGGCATTGACGAGATAGGTCGGGACGTCGCCGGTGGTGGCATCCAGGAGGTCGAGGCTCGGCTCGTCGGCCCAGAGGCCGTCGCGGAACCCGACGCCGATGCGCAGTCCGTCGACGAAGGGGGCCGCGCCCATGATCGCGGCGGCCTCCCGCGCCGACGTCGCCGATCCCAGCGGGATACGGCCGACCGAGAGGGCCCACTGGACGACGTGCACGTGGTGGTCCCACAGCCCCGGGACAAGCCACCCTCCGTCACCGTCCACGACGACGCCGCGCGGTCGGAGGTTCCCGGTCGGGGCGATGTCGAGGATGCGGCCGTCGGCGAGGACGAGGTCGACCGGCTCGCCGGGCGTCGGCAGGAATTCGCGGCCGGGACCGGAGACGCGTACGGCCCGGACGAACGCCGCGGTCTCGCCGATCATGCGCGCGGGCGCGCGTCGGCGGCGCGGCGCATCTCGGCGGCGAGAGCCGGGTTGGCGTACGGCCCGTCCGACAACCCGTCGATGATCGTTTCGACGACGTCGGCGGGGCGGTTCTGGCTCAGCTTCCGCTTGCCGACGACGCGGGTCGGGGTCAGCCGGAAGCCGACGGTGCCCGCGGCGAGCCGATCGACGAACGCCGGGTCGTTCGGTGCGCGATACAGCCCGCGACCGTCCTCGCCCTCGAAACGCTCCACGAGCCGGTCGAGAACACTGAGGTTCTCTTCCGGCTCGAGGAGCTCCGGGATGCCGCTCAGGTGCGCCGAGACGAAGTTCCACGTGGGGACGGCGGGAACATCGCCGTACCACCGGGGCGAGACGTAGCCGTGCGGCCCCTGCACCACGACGAGGAGCTCGCGCTCTCCGAGGCCCAGGATCATGTCGTCGGGTTTGCCGACGTGACCGACGATCGTGAGATCGTCGCGCGCGTCGTCCAACAGCACCGCGTAGTGGGAGGCGACGAGCCCGTCCGCACCGGACGAGACCAGGGTCACCCAGGGATGCTGCTCGATGAGACGTCGGATCTCGCCGACATCGGTCATCGCGAAACTCGGATTCTGCCGCACCGGTTCAGCCTAGATCGCTCACGCCTGGCAGTTCGGACACCAGTAGAGCTTGCGCCCGGCGGCTTCCTCGACGAGCACGGTGGTGCCGCAGACTCGGCAGGGCAGACCCGCGCGGTGATACACCCAATGCCGGTCGTCGCGATGGGCCATGGCGCGACGGTAGGCCTCGGGGTCGAGGTCGTCCATCGTCATCATCTGACCCGTCTCGACGCCGATGGCGAGCAGCCGCACCCAATCGCGCCACATCGCGCGGACGGTCTCCTCGGGCACGTCGCGGCCGGGCGTGTGCGGGTTCTGGCGGGCCCGGAAGAGGATCTCGGCGCGATAGACGTTGCCGATACCGCTGACCACGGCTTGATCCATGAGCAGGAGGCCGATCGCGGTGGGCTTGCGCCGCACGGTCGCGACGAACCGTTCCTCCCCCTCCGCCACGTCGTCGACGAGCGGGTCCGGTCCGAGCTTGGCGATCGTCGCGACGACCTCGTCCGGGGTCTGCAGTTGGCACGCCGTGGGTCCGCGCAGGTCGGCGCACGTCGTCTCGGTGAGCAGGCGGAGCCGCACCGCACCGACCACGGGCGGCGGCCACTCGCTCTGCTCCTCCAGTCCGGTGGTCTGCTCGGACATGCGCACACGAGCGCGCCGCGGGGCGCCGATCGAGGTCAGGGAGTTCTCGCCGGCGGCATCCAGGATCGGCTCGCCGAGGACCGTGCCGCGCTGGTTGGTCTGGCCCATGCGGCCGTTCGCCGCGGCGATCGTGGCGTCGACGGCGACCTCGCCCGAGAAGTCCCACGCGCCGTACATGCCGAGGTGGACGCGCAGCCACACGTCCGGGTCGAACCGCAGGAACATCTGCTTGCCGACGGCGCGCACCTCGACCGCTTCGCGTCCGTCGATGACCGACGCGCCCTCCGCGAATCGCCCCTGGGGACTGGATGCCGCGACCGACCGGCCCACGATGTTGCGGTCGAATTGCCGCGCGATGCGATGGACGGAATGCCCTTCGGGCATCAGCCTGCCTCGGGATCGAAGGAGTCGCTCGCGTCGAGAACGTCGGGCTGACGCTGCCCCTCGCGCGGGTCGGGGAGCAGAATGCCGTCCTGCTCGTAGGCGGCCAGCTGCGCGATGCGGCGCGCATGACGTTCTTCGCCCGAGAACGGGGTCGCGATGAAGCGATCGATGAACGACGCGGCCTCGTCGAACGTGTGCTGCCGGGCGCCGATGGCGATCACGTTGGCGTCGTTGTGCTCGCGGGCGAGCTCGGCCGTGGCCATGTTCCACACCAGCGCCGCGCGGACGCCGAGCACCTTGTTCGCCGCGATCTGTTCGCCGTTGCCCGAGCCGCCGAAGACCACCCCGAGCGCCTCGACGCCGTCAGCCTGGTCGCGCACGACGGCCTGCGCCGCGCGGATGCAGAAGGCCGGGTAGTCGTCGAGCGGGTCGTACTCGATGGGGCCGTGGTCGACGACCTCGTGGCCCTGTTCGGCCAGGTGGTGCTGAAGCTGGGTGGAGAACTCGAGACCGGCGTGATCGGTGCCGATGTGAATGCGCATGGGGTCATCCTATTGACGGCCGCGGATGCCGCGGGTGGACATGACGGCGCCGCCCGTCCCGCGCGGGGACGAGCGGCGCCGGAACCTCTCAGGGACGCAGACCCGCGGCGACGGGCTTGAACCCCGCACGGATGTTCTCGCAGCAGCCGGGGCGGCACACGTCGTACCAGGGTCCGAGGTCGGTGACGTGCGGGCGCTCGGCCTTCGGCGTCCCCGCGAGGCGCTCCTCGACCAGGTCGATCAGCCCGGACACGTAGGCGGGGTCGACGCCGGGCGTGGGCGTGCGAACCGCGCGGATGCCGGCCTCCTCGGCCGCCTCCATCGCTTCGGTGTCGAGGTCCCAGAGCACCTCCATGTGGTCGCTGACGAAACCCAACGGCACGATCACGACCGCCTCGGCGCCCCGACCGGGCAGCTCGGCGATGACGTCGTTCACGTCCGGCTCGAGCCACGGCTGCGACGCAGGGCCCGAGCGCGACTGGTAGACCAATTCCCACTCCACGTCGGCCACGGCGGCGGCCACCTCGGCCATGACGTACGCGGCGACGGCCTTGTGCTGGGCCTCGTACGCCCCGCCCTCGCCGAAGTCGACGTCACGCGGGCCCGAGCGCTGCGCGTCGGCGGTCGGGATGGAGTGAGTGGAGAAGAGCACCCGGATCTTCTCGGCGGGGATGCCGTCGGCGATGTACGTCGACACGGCATCCTTCACACCGTCGACGAACGCCGAGACGAACCCCGGGTGGTCGAAGAACTGGCGCACCTTGTCGATCGTGACGGTGTCGCCCAGACCGGTCGCCTCGAGCACGCGGGCGTAGTCCTCGCGGTACTGACGGCAGCTCGAGAACGAGCTGTAGGCGCTCGTGGCGATCGCCAACAGCGTCGTGTCGCCGGCTTCCGCCGCCTGGGTCACGGCTTCCTCGAGGTAGGGGGCCCAGTTGCGGTTGCCCCAATAGACGGGCAGGTTGAGCCCGCGCCGCGCGATCTCGGCCTCGAGGGCCGCCTTCAGGGCACGGTTCTGCGCGTTGATCGGGCTCACACCGCCGAAGTGGCGGTAGTGGTGCGCGACCTCCTCGAGACGCTCGTCGGGGATGCCGCGGCCGCGCGTGACGTTGCGGAGGAACGGGATGACGTCGTCCTGCCCCTCCGGGCCGCCGAAGCCGGCGAGGAGGATGGCGTCGTACGCCACGGGCGTCTCGACCCACTTGGGCCCGGATGCCGCGGCCGGAGACGCGTAGAGGACGGTCTCAGGGGTGCTGTCCATATCGGTCGTGCTCACCCCGACATCCTCGCACTTACGCGGTGAGCCCGGCCCTGGGGTATCTCGACACTAGGCTTATACGGTTGTCGTCGGCGCCAGCAGTGCCATCCGCGACGACCCACCCACATCCTCGGGAGAACACCAGTGCCAGGAGAGAACCTCACCCGCATCGAAGCGCAGGAGCGCCGCGCGATCGTCGACACGCACGAGTACCACGTGCGTCTCGACCTCACCCGCGGCGACGAGGTCTTCGGTTCCGTGACCACCGCCCGCTTCGCCGCCACCGAGGGTGCCTCCACCTTCATCGACCTGATCGCACGCTCCGTGAACGCGGTCACCCTGAACGGCCGCTCGCTCGACCCCGCCGAGGTCTTCGCGGATTCGCGCATCGCGCTCGACGGTCTCGCGGCCGAGAACGAGCTCGTCGTCGACGCTGACTGCGAGTACACGAACACCGGTGAGGGTCTGCACCGCTTCGTCGACCCCGTCGACGGCGAGGTCTACCTCTACACGCAGTTCGAGGTGCCTGACTCTCGCCGTGTCTTCGCGGTGTTCGAGCAGCCCGACCTCAAGGCCGAGTTCACGTTCGACGTGACGGCCCCGGCTGCGTGGAAGGTGGTCTCCAACTCCCCCACCCCCGAGCCAGTGGACGCCGGCGACGGTGCCGCCCGGTGGACTTTCCCCGCGACGCCGCGCATCTCGTCGTACATCACCGCCCTGGTCGCCGGCCCCTACGAGAGCACGTTCTCCGAGCTGACCAGCGCCGACGGCCGCGTGATCCCGCTCGGCGTCTACGCCCGCAAGAGCCTGTGGCAGTACCTCGACGCCGACTACGTCTTCGAGAAGACCCGTCAGGGCTTCGCCTACTTCGAGGAGAAGTTCGGCTTCCCGTACCCGTTCGCCAAATACGACCAGCTCTTCGTGCCCGAGTTCAACGCGGGCGCCATGGAGAACGCGGGCGCGGTCACCTTCACCGAGACGTACGTGTTCCGGAGCAAGGTGACGGATGCCGTCAAGGAGCGTCGCGTCGTCACGATCCTGCACGAGCTCGCGCACATGTGGTTCGGCGACCTGGTCACCATGAAGTGGTGGAACGACCTTTGGCTGAACGAATCGTTCGCCGAGTGGGCCTCCACGATCGCCACCGCGGAAGCCACCGAGTGGGAGGCCGCCTGGACGACCTTCAACGCGATGGAGAAGACCTGGGCGTACCGCCAGGACCAGCTGCCCTCCACCCACCCCGTCGTCGCGGAGATCAACGACCTCGAAGACGTGCAGGTCAACTTCGACGGCATCACCTACGCCAAGGGCGGTTCGGTTCTCAAGCAGCTGGCCGCGTGGGTGGGCATCGAGCAGTTCTTCGCGGGCGTCGCCGCCTACTTCCAGAAGCACCAGTGGTCCAACACCGAGGTCGGCGACCTGCTGGCCGAGCTCGAGGCCACGAGCGGACGCGACCTCGGCGACTGGGCGAAGAAGTGGCTCGAGACGGCCGGCGTGAACACGCTGTCCCCGCTCATCGAGCAGGACGACCACGGCTCGCTCACGCGCTTCGCGATCGTGCAGACCGCGCCGTCGGACTATCCGACGATCCGTCCGCACCGTCTGGCCGTCGGCTTCTACTCGCTGCGCGGTGGCGTCCTCGAGCGGGTGCACCGCGTCGAGCTCGACGTGGACGGCGACCGCACCGAGGTGCCCGAGCTGCGTGGCACCCGGCGTCCCGACCTCGTCCTGCTCAACGACGACGACCTCGCGTACGCGAAGATCCGCCTCGACGAGCGATCGCTTTCCACCGCCATCGCGCACCTCAAAGACATCGCCGACCCGCTCGCCCGGTCGCTCGTCTGGGGTGCCGCGTGGGATCAGACCCGGGATGCCGAAGCCTCGGCGACCGACTACATCGATCTCGTGCTGCGCAACATCGGCGCCGAGACCGAGTCCACCACCGTGCGCACGACCCTCGCGCAGCTGCAGCTCGCCGCCAACAGCTACGTCGCTCCCGCGACGCGGGAGGCCGCGCGCGAGCGTGTCGCCGACGGGCTCTGGGAGCTGGCGCAGGCGGCCGAGGCCGGCAGCGACAGCCAGCTGCAGTTCGTCACGGCGTTCGCCTCGGCGGCGGCGACTCCCGCGCACGTCGAAACGGTGCGCGCTCTCCGCGAGGGCGAGACCGTGCTCGACGGACTCGACATCGACACCGACCTATCGTGGCAGCTTCTCGTGGCGCTGGCCGCGGGCGGCGCGGCGACGGCGGCCGACATCGATGAGGCACGTGCCGCCGACAACACGGCCAAGGGCGGCGAGTTCGCCGCGCAGGCCAAGGCAGCCCTGCCCAGCCGTGAAGCCAAGCAGGACGCATGGAGCGCCCTCATCGACCGCGCCGACGCGCCCAACACCATCGTCCGTTCCGCGGCGCTCGGTTTCACCCACCCGGCGACAGTCGACGTCCTCGCCGAGTTCGTCGGACCCTACTTCGAGATGCTCCTGCCGATCTGGGAGAGCCGCAGCTACCAGATCGCGCAGTACCTCATCGTGGGTCTCTACCCGTCGGCTCTGGCGAACGTCGAGCTGCGGGATGCCACTCGCGCGTGGCTGTCCGCGAACAAGGACGCCGCGCCCGCACTGCGCCGCCTCGTGAGCGAGAACCTCGCCGGCGTGGAGCGCGCCCTTGCCGTGCAGGAGCGCGACGCGCAGTAATCCGCAGTAGCGTCGTACGCCCCCTCCCGCTTCCGTGGGAGGGGGCGTACTTCTTCGGATGTACGCGGTGGTCGGGGATAGTCCTCCGGGAGGACGCGCCGGTGTCGGTGCGCTTCCTACCGTGGAGGCATGATCGTCGCAGACCACCTCACCAAGCGATACGGATCGCGCACCGCCGTGTCCGATGTCTCCTTCACCGTTCCCCCGGGACGCGTCACCGGGTTCCTCGGTCCGAACGGCGCGGGCAAGTCCACCACGATGCGGATGATCGTCGGGCTCGACCGCCCCACGTCCGGGCACGTGACTGTCAACGGCACCCCGTACGCCCGGCTCGCTGCCCCCCTCACCGAAGTCGGGGCGTTGCTCGACGCCAAGGCCGTGCACACGGGAAGAACCGCGCGCAACCACCTGCGGGCGATGGCGGCGACGCACGGAATCGACCGCCGCCGCGTCGACGAGGTGATCGAGCTCACCGGGCTCGCCTCCGTCGCCGACAAGCGTGCCGGTGGCTTCTCGCTGGGCATGGGCCAGAGGTTGGGGCTCGCCGCGGCGCTGCTCGGCGACCCGCACACGCTGGTGCTCGACGAGCCCGTGAACGGGCTGGACCCCGAGGGCGTGCGGTGGGTGCGGGAGTTCGTGCGCCACCTCGCTGCCGAGGGGCGCACGGTGCTGCTGTCGAGCCACCTGATGAGCGAGATGGCTCAGACGGCGGATCACGTCATCGTCCTCGGCCGCGGCGCTGTCCTCGCCGACGCGGCACTGGCTGACCTGGTCCGGTCGTGGACGTCCGCGAGCGTGCTCGTACGCTCCCCCGACCTGTCGCGCCTGATCGAGGTGCTCGCCCCCGTCGGCGCGACGGCGACGGCCGTGGAACCCGGCGCCGCCACCCTCACGGGGGCATCCGCGACCGACATCGGAGAGATCGCCGCGCAGCACGGCATCCCCCTGCACGAACTGACCCCGCGACAAGGCTCGCTCGAGGACGCCTATCTCGCGCTGACCGACGACGTGATCGAGTACAAGACGAAGGAACTCGTATGACCGCCCTGACATCCCCGCGCCGCACGACCTTCACCCGCGCCGCGGGCGGACCGACCTTCGCCCGGACGCTTCGCAGTGAACTCATCAAGCTCACCACCCTGCGCTCGACCTGGTGGTCGCTCGGCATCGGCGCAGCCCTGTCCGTGGCCATCGCCTTCCTGTACGTATCCGCCGTGGATGGCGCTTACCCGGTTCTGGGCGTCCTCGTGTCGGCGCAGTTCACGATGCTCGTCGCCGGCGTCCTCGGGGCGATCGCGATCACCGGCGAGTACGCCACGGGAATGATCCGCTCGACCCTCACCGCCAACCCCCGGCGGATTCCCGTGGCCCTCGCGAAGAGTCTCGCCGTCGCCCTCCTCGTCGGGGGCGCGACCGTGGTGACCTCCCTGGTCTGCCTGGCGGTCACGATTCCGGTGTCCACGGTGCCGATCGTCTGGTCGGAGCCGACCCAGGCCCTCATCCCGCTGCTCCTCGGCGTCGCCGCGATGATCGCGTACGCGCTCATCGGGACCGGTTTCGGACTTCTCGTCCGCAATGGCGCCGGCGCGATCGCCGCGACCGTCGGTGTGCTGTTCGTCGCCCCGGTCGCGGTGAGTCTCTTCCAGTTCGGCGGAGAGTCGTGGCAGTGGATGGTCGACCTCGGCCGTTACCTCCCCGTGGCGGCGGGACGCGACCTGACCGCGATCCCCACCGGCGACGTTCTCGTCCCCGCGCTCACCCTCGTGGCGTGGGTCGTGACGCTCATCGGTACCGGGCTGATCCTGCTGGAGCGTCGGGACGCGTGACCCGACCGGATTCGAGGGATGCCTCGGTGCTCAGGTGGCACCGAGGCATCCCTCGTTAGCATGAGGTCGATGTCTGTTCTCGCCAGCGCACCAGAACCGTCGCCCACCTCGCCCACGTCTCCCGCCGACCTCGTCGACCCCTCCACCTGGGCGTGGGTCGGTGCACGGCTGCTCGAGTTCGGCGGTGTCGCGCTGCGCGTGGCCGGGGTCATCATCGGCGTCGTCGTCGCCGCGTGGATCCTGCGCTCGATCATTCGCCGCGTCGTCGACCGGATCGTCAACGGAGCCAAGAAGAACGCGCGCGTGGACGACACGCAAGCGCTCGATCGGTCGCCGCTCGCCGCGGTCCGGCTCGTGCAGCGCACACGGACGCTCGGCACGATCCTGCAGAACATCGTCAACGTCGTCCTGGTGGTCGTCGCGCTGGTTTGGATCGCCGGGATCGTCGCCCCCAACGCCCTGGCATCCCTGACGCTCCTCACCGCGGCGGTCGGTGCGGGGCTCGGCTTCGGCGCGCAGAACATCGTCAAGGACGTCCTGAACGGCATCTTCATCGTCGCCGAGGACCAGATCGGTATCGGAGACGTCGTCGACCTCGGTCTCGCCACCGGAATCGTCGAATTCGTGAGCGTACGGATCACTCACGTCCGCGACGTCAACGGCACGCTCTGGTACGTGCGCAACGGCGAGATCACCCGGATCGGAAACATGTCGCAGGGCTGGTCTCGCGTGATCATCGACCTGGCCGTTCCCGTGGACGCCGACATCGAAGAGGTCGAGAAGGCGATGCTCGGTGCCGCCAAGGGGCTCGCCAAGGAGACGAAGTGGCGGTCCCGCATCATCGAGCAGCCCGAGATCTGGGGTCTGGAGTCCATCAGTGGCGACGCCTTGGTGATCCGGCTGGTCATGAAGACCCGGTCAAGCGCGAAGGACGATGTCGCCCGAGAACTGCGCGTGCGACTGAAGAGAGCCATAGACGCGCTCGGCGTCACGCTTCCGCAGCTCAACTCGATCATCCTGACGGGGGCCGAGGGCGCGCAGAGCGTCCGCGGGGCCAACCCTCCGAAGACGAAGCCGACGCCGGTGCCTCCCGCTGTCGAACGACCCGTCTGGCGCCCGCGGCGCAAGAAGCTCGCGGTCAGCGACACGGTCCTGGACACGGACGCCACGGCAGCCGAGGTCGCGGCGTCGGAGGTGGCGGCGTCCGACGTCGCAGCGGCCAAAAAGCCCTCCCCTCCCGCGCGCACACCGAAGCCCACCGATGTCACCTCTCCCCCGACTTCGACTGGCGGACCGGCCCCGCGTTCGGGCGACGGCGTCGACAAGCCCACTCCTCCCGCCGTGCGGGCCGATGACGACGGAGCCTCCGCGTGAGCGAACCCATCTCCTTCTACGAGCAGGCCGGCGGTATGGACACGTTCCGCCGCCTCGTCGACGCCTTCTACCGCGGCGTCGCCGGGGACGACGTCCTCAAGCCCATGTATCCCGAGGAGGACCTCGGCCCCGCAGCCGAACGCCTGACGCTCTTCCTCGCGCAGTACTGGGGCGGCCCGACCACGTACAGCGAGAATCGCGGTCATCCGCGCCTCCGTATGCGGCACATGCCGTTCCACGTCGACCCTGACGCCCGCGACCGGTGGCTGCGTCACATGCGCGCGGCGGTCGACGAGATCGCGTTGCCGCCCGCGCTCGAAGCACCGCTGTGGGATTACCTCGAGCGCGCCGCGCACGCCATGGTCAACACCTTCGAGCCGCGCGGTATCGCACCGACATCCGACGGTCGCGGGAGCGGTGGGTTGCCGATCCGTCCCGCGGACGGGGCGACGCCGCGACCCTGATCGCACCGGTGTGTGTGGGCCACGAACGGACGATTCCCGGACCGGACGAGTGGCGCACCGCCCCTCGGACGGCGCACCGCTGAGAGCGGGACCCCCTTTCGACGGGAGCTCAGCGTCCGAAGAAGTCCCCGAGGCCCGGAAGGCGCCACTCGCCGAGGCTCTCGCCGATCCCGCTGATCTGCTCGCCGACGCCCGAGATGCCGTCCTGCACCGTGCCGCCGAGGTCTGCGACACCGTCGATGCCGACGCCCGAGGCCAGCGACTCCACGTCGATTCCGGTCGCGAGAGCCTCGAGGTCGACGCCCTCGGCGAGAGCCGCGAAGTCGACGCCGGCCTGGGCGGCGTGCGCCAAGAGCGGCGCGGCGACGGCGCTCACGACGGCCCCGCCGGCCACGACGGCGAGCAGGGCTGCCGCTCCTCCCGCGCCCGCGACGACGGCACCCGTGCCGCCGGCGCGCGCGAGCAGCTGGCGCATCCGTCCGGGTCGCTGGGCCTCCGCGCGTCCCGCGGCGCGCGCCAGGTCGGCTGCGGAGTCCGACCGGGGGCGCTCGTGCGGTGCCAGGTCGGCATCCATCCGGGAACGCACGTGCGCCCGCTGCGCGGGGGTCAGGCGGGCGAACGCGTCACGGTGCAGGTGTTCGACCTGCTCCGGCGACGCGGTCCGGACGAGGTAGTCGTAACGGGCGATCGCCTCTCTGTCGGCTGCGGAGAGGTCGTGCCGACGGCCGCCTGCCGGCGGAGGTGCGTATCGCGCCGTGGGGTTTCGCGGCGCGTCGGTCCCCCACGCCGGCGGCGCATACCCGCCGCCCTCCGCCGAGGGCGCCCCCGGGGCGCCGGGCGCGGGACGGGCATCGCGCTGACCACCGGTCACCGCATCGGCCGCCGAGCGGACGACATCGCGCCAATCGCGACTGGCCGCGGAACCGGACGGTCGAGCGGATGACGCTTTGTCGACGGCGCGGGAAGCCATATCGAGGAAACGTGAGAACGAGGACATGGGAAGCCTTTCGACGGGGCGGCATGGATGCCGCGGCGTCAAGGTCTCTTCCGTTCCGAGGAACCGGCGGCCCCGGGTCCCGTGGTGGGACCGTGATGACGAGGCTGTCGCGAGGGAGTACTCCCCTTGTGGACACGACGCTAACGGTCGTGGCTATGAAGACGCTGGATCACCGACCGGTGGACCGGACCGCCGTCAAGCCGGAGCGCACCGGGCCGCGCACGAGCACGTGACCGCGGTTCAAGGTCACGCGGGTCCATGCCCCGCTCGAGCGAACCGTCGCCTGTTCCGCACCGGCGATGAATCCCAGGGCGAACGCCGCGAAGGCGGTGCCCAACGGCAGACCGCCGAGCTGCTCATCGGGCTGCCCCCACACCTGGCCGCGGACCGTGCGCACGACGTCTTCGCCGGGGTCGGCGGGCAGGGCGTCGGCGACGGCGGCGATGCCGTACTGGGCGCGGGCGGCGAGGATCGAGCTGTCGAGGGACGCCGTCTGCTCCCATCCTCCCCGCGGCGGCGAGATCCCGGCCCACGCGGGGGCGACGGCCGTCTCGGGGAGGACGATCGCGGACGCGTCATCGGGGGCGAGGGAGAGGGCGGATGCCTCGACCCCGAGGTCGCACTCGAGTTCGGGGTCGACCTCGGAGATACGCAGTCCGAGCACGGTGGGCGTGGCATCCAGGAGCCCGCGGGGCGCCAGCGGCGCCGCGGTGGTCACGAGCACACCCGCCGCGGCGCGCAGCCGCACGACACCGTCACCGAGGCGGACGGCCCGAGAGGCGAAGGTCAGCAGGTCGGCGGCCGCCTGCGGGTCGGGGAACATCAGGCGCGCGGACACTCGCCCTAAGCTATCAAGTGACACAGGCTTCTGCGCCGGAACGGGAGTGAGCGTGACCGACGCCATCGATCCTGTCGCCTCGTTGCTCGCGGTACTCGATCTCCGCGACGCGGGCGCACGGACCACCGAAGACATCTTCACCGGCTCTTCGCAGCCCATGCCCTTCGGGCGCGTCTACGGCGGACAGGTCCTCGCCCAGTCCGTCGTCGCGGCCTCCCGCACCCTGCCCGCCGAGCGCACCGTGCACTCCATGCACGGCTACTTCCTGCGCCCCGGTGATCCTGCCGAAGGCATCACGTTCTCGGTCGACCGCATCCACGACGGGCGCTCCTTCTCGACCCGGCGGACGCAGGCGTTCCAGGGCGGTGTGCCGATCTTCTCCATGATCGCGTCGTTCCAGGACGAGGATCCCGGCCTCGAACACGCCGAACCGATGCCCGAAGGCATCCCTCAGCCCGAGGATCTACCGTCGTTCGACGACGCCGAGCTGCACCCGATGAGTCGGCGCCTGTTCTCCGAGCGCCCGGTCGAGGTGCGGCACGTGCCCTCGCCGGTGTACACCTCCGTCGAGGGTCCTCACGTGCCGCGACAAGCCGTCTGGATGCGCACCCGGAGCCCGCTGCCGGATGACGCGGCGGTGCACCGGGCGGCGCTGGCCTATGTGAGCGACCTCACCATCCAGGAGACGATCCTGCGCGGCCACGGTGTGCCGTGGAGCACGTCGGGTCTGCGCGTGGCGAGCCTCGACCACGCGATGTGGTGGCACCGGCCCGGGCGCGTGGACGAGTGGCTGCTGTACGTGCAGGAGTCGCCGAACGCGCGGGGCGGTCGAGGACTTTCGACCGGCCGGATCTACACGCGGGATGGACTTCTGCTCGCGAGCGTCGCGCAAGAGGTCATGGTGCGCGTGCCGGCCAAGTAGATGCCACTGCCGAGGCACGAGTCGCCAAGAATTGTCGCTTCTGGACGCTCGACGGCGACGAATCTTGGCGACTCGCGCGTGGGCGACGGCGGCAGCTGCTTCAGCGTCCGCGGCGGCGGTACTCGATCGGGTCGCCGATGTACGGAGCCCATGCTGCGCGCTCGGTCTCGGTCCAGCGGATCGGCCGACCGCTCGCGGTGTCCACGAGTACGACGACCGCGGTCGCGCGGGCGTAGAGCACGGGCTCGTCCTCGCCCGCGGGGCTGAAGACCTCGAAGCAGATGTCGGCGCTCGAACCGCCCATCGCGCCGATCCAGAGGCGCACGTCGAGGGGGCGCTGGCTGTAGGGCACCGGGCGCAGGTACTCGATTTCCTGCCGCGCGATGAGCGTCGCGCGCTCGCCCCCGCTCTCGAGCACGCTCATGTCGAACACGGCGGTCGGCAGGGATTCCCCGGGGCCGTCTCCCCGCCAGAACGCTCGCAGTCGCGCCTCCTCGAGCAGTTTCAGCATCGAGGTGTTGTTGACGTGCCCCAGCGCGTCGAGGTCGCCCCATCGCAGCGGGATGGGGACGTGCACCCGCGCGGGCCCCGCCTCGACGGGACCCGCGCTGTCAGCGGCGTCAGTCACGCGTGAGCTTGCGGTAGCTCGAACGCGACGGGTTCGCGGCATCAGGGCCGAGTCGCTCGACCTTGTTCGCCTCGTACGCCTCGAAGTTGCCCTCGAACCAGTGCCACTGGTCGGGGTGCTCGTCGGTCCCCTCGTACGCGAGGATGTGCGTGGCGATGCGGTCGAGGAACCACCGGTCGTGCGTGATGACCACCGCGCACCCGGGGAACTCCAGCAACGCGTTCTCGAGGGACTGCAGGGTCTCGACGTCCAGGTCGTTGGTGGGCTCGTCGAGGAGGAGGAGGTTACCGCCCTCCTTGAGCGTCAGCGCGAGGTTCAGGCGGTTGCGCTCACCGCCCGAGAGCACGCCCGCCTTCTTCTGCTGGTCGGGTCCTTTGAAGCCGAACTTCGACACGTACGCGCGCGAGGGGATCTCGGTCTTGCCGACCGTGATGATGTCGAGTCCGTCGGACACGACCTCCCACAGCGTCTTGTTCGGGTCGATGTTGGCGCGCGACTGGTCGACGTAGCTGATCTTCACGGTCTCGCCGATCTTCAGCGTGCCGCCGTCGAGGGGCTCCAGCCCGACGATCGTCTTGAACAGGGTGGTCTTTCCCACGCCGTTCGGGCCGATGACGCCGACGATGCCGTTGGGCGGGAGGTTGAAGCTGAGGTTGGAGATGAGGGAACGGTCACCGAATCGCTTCTCGAGCTTCTTGGCGTCGATCACGATGCTGCCCAGGCGGGGCCCCGGCGGAATCTGGATCTCCTCGAAGTCCAGCTTGCGCGTGCGGTCAGCCTCGGCGGCCATCTCCTCGTAGCGAGCCAGACGTGCCTTCGACTTCGCCTGACGCCCCTTGGCGTTCGAGCGCACCCACTCGAGCTCTTCCTTCAGACGCTTGGCGAGCTTGGCATCCTTCTTGCCCTGAACTTCGAGCCGCTCGCCCTTCTTCTCGAGGTAGGTCGAGTAGTTGCCCTCGTAGCCGATCAGCCGGCCGCGGTCGACCTCGGCGATCCATTCCGCGACGTTGTCGAGGAAGTACCGGTCGTGGGTGATGGCGATGACAGCGCCGGGGTACTTCTGGAGGTGCTGCTCGAGCCAGAGAACGCTCTCCGCGTCGAGGTGGTTGGTCGGCTCGTCGAGGAGCAGGAGATCGGGCTTCTGCAGCAGCAGCTTGGTGAGCGCGACACGGCGCTTCTCTCCTCCCGAGAGCGGGCCGATGGCGGCATCTCCCGGCGGGGTGCGCAGGGCGTCCATCGCCTGCTCCAGCTGCGAGTCCAGGTCCCACGCGTCGGCGGCGTCGATCTCTTCCTGGAGGGTGCCCATCTCGGCCAGCAGCGCGTCGAAGTCGGCATCGGGGTCGCTCATCAGGGCGGAGATCTCGTTGAACCGGTCGACCTTGGCCTTGATGGCGATACCGTCCTGGATGTTCTCCAACACGGTCTTGTTCTCGTCGAGCTCGGGCTCCTGCATGAGGATTCCGACCGAGAAGCCGGGGCTCAGCTTGGCTTCACCGTTCGACGGGGTGTCCAGACCCGCCATGATCTTGAGGATCGTCGACTTACCCGCACCATTGGGACCGACCATGCCGATCTTGGCGCCCGGCAGGAACGCCATGGTGACGTCGTCGAGGATGAGCTTGTCGCCCACGGCCTTGCGGGCGCGGACCATGGAGTAGATGTATTCGGCCATCGAGGACGTACCACCTTCGATCGGGGATGAGGGCCGCGCCGTCCCGGGTCGCGGAGGAGAATCTCAGCGAGGCGCCCGGGCTCGCGGGAAGTCGTATCCAGCCTAGCAATGCCACCTGGACGCCGACTCTCGGCGCGCACGCGCGCCCGGATCCCCCCGCCCCGCCTCTGGCTCCGGTTGCGGTTTCGGACCCGGGGTCGGTCCCTCCCTCACTGCCCCGCCGCCGGAGGGCTGGTCACCAGTCGATCGCGCGAGTCTGCCCGAGGAGGCACCCGCCCGCAGCGAGACCCGGCAGCACCGTGGTGACGGGGTCGCCGGTGGACGGCCCCACCTGGCCGACGAGACAGTCTTCTCCCCACCGCACCGAGAACTCGATGCTCTCCGCGGGGTTCCCGATCGTGGTTTCGTCGGGGGTGAGCTGCATCTGCGTCTTGTCGAAGCCGGCCGACACCAGCCCGTCGACGTACGCACGTCCCGCGGCACGATCCGGCCCCGCCCACACGGCTTGGACCACTTGCGTGAACAGCGGCAGATTGTCGGCGGCGGAACCCGAAGCGATGAACGACGGCGTCGAGGGGGTCTCTGCAGCCGTCGGCGTGGGCGTCGACGTCACCGCGGAGGGCGTCGCGTCGTCGGTGGTGCCCGACAGGCCATCGGGGGCGCATCCCACCAGCGTGAGAGCCGCCGCGAGCACAAGCAGGACGGCCGGGCGTCGGTTCTCGATCACGCGCTCGAGTCTACGGACCGCCGAAGACCCCGCCGACGCGCTCAGAACGGCGTCGAGTCGGCAGCCTCGACTAGCGCGGACGCCTCGCGGTCGTCCGCATCGGCGGTGGGGGTGAGCGCAGCGCGAGGGTCTTCTGGCGCAGCGCCGGGTACGGCCCATGCCTCGTCGCTGCTCTCGGCGGTCGTCGCGTCGTCGTCCGCGCCCCGCGCGGCGGAGGACTGCGAACGCGCCCCGCGAGCAAAGGACGAGACCCCCCAGCGCAGATCGTGCCCGACGGCATCCGCCGTGACATCGGCGCTGACCCCCCGTTTCGCCTCGGTCTCCCACTCGCGCAGTCGCAATCGACCCGCCACGATGACCCGTTCACCCTTGCGCAGTGAGGCGAGGGCGTTGCGCCCCAGCTCGCCGAACACCGACACGCCGTAGTAATTCGTGTGCCCGTCCACCCACTGGCCGCGTTCTCGATCGAACCGTCGCTCGCTCACGGCGAGCCGGAACGCCGCGATCGCCTCGCCCGTCCGGGTGGACCGCTCTTCCGGATCGCCGACGATGTTGCCGACGAGGGTGATGTGGTCGCTCATGGTGTGTCCTCTCTGAGATGTGCGCTCCGGCATCCGCGTGCCCGACGGATGCCGGAGCCACGGCCAGGATGACTCGGCGTCTCCACGGTCCGCGGAGGCAATCGCCCCTCTCGTGGAGAGGCCCCGACTTCTGCTGGGTGGGGAGGATGGGCGTTCGAGGCGCCGAGCGGGAATGTCGGAGGTCCGTCGTACCGTGTGGCCATGACCACCGCACTGTGGAACGACCTCGCCCCGGCCCCGCGCCCGGCCGGGTGGGGTGCGGCGACGCACGTCGCCGTCGGCCTGTGGCGCATCGCCGACCCGCGCGGCGTCGTCGTCGGGCACGTGCGCGCCATCGCCACCGAGGGCGGCTGGCGCTTCGCCGCCGAGCGTTTTCACGCCGCGACGGGTGGATTTCGGCGCCTCGGCGAGTTCTGGTCGTCGGCCGATGCCCTGGAGTGCCTGCGCTACGCGCGGTGAGTCACGCCAGGCCCGGAGCCGCACCGCCGATCAGACCACGGTCGCGAGGTCGTCGAGGGGCGCACCGGTGGTCGTTCCGCGCACGTCGTCCCACGACGCGCGCAGCACCTCGACCGCACGCTCGAGCGTGTGGGGCGCGGCGGTGAAGGGGATGCGGAGGCGACGGTCGTGTCCCCCCTCCACCGCGAAGCGGGAACCCGCCGAGAGGAGGAGCCCCCGTGCCCGGGCGTTCATGACGAGCGGTGTGCTCACCGGCTCGCCGATCCCGACCCAGAGGGAGACTCCCCCGTACGTGGTCGGGACCTCCCACTCCGGGAACGTCGCCGCCAGCGCGGACGTCACCGCGTCGCGGCCACGGCGCAGAAAATCCGCTCGCTGGGCCGTGATCTCGTCCAGACGACCGACGAGGCGCGCGGCCACCGACTGCTCGAACTCGGGGGTCCCCAGGTCGTGCACGGGCCGCCCACTGGCGAGGCGGCGCACCACGTCGGAATGCGCCCGCACCCATCCGACGCGGAGTCCGCCCCACACGGTCTTGCCCAGGGATCCCACGCGCACGATCCGGTCCAGGTCGGGGAAGGCGGTCGCCTCCGACGGACGGTCGATGTCGAGTCCGGCCGTCGTCTCGTCCAGCACGAGGTACGTACCCGCTCTCTGCGCCCCGTCGACGAACGCACTGACCTCGGCCGCCGTCATCGTCCGCCCCGTGGGGTTGTGGAACTCGGGCATCAGGTAGGCCAGCGCGGGCAGCACCCGCCCGAACGTCTGCGCGGCGCGGTCGAGGTCCCAGCCGTCACTCGGTGACACCGGCACCCCCACGAGTCGGGCTCCGACGGCGCGGAACGCGTCCGCACCGTGGGGATACGTCGGTGTCTCGATCAGGACGCGGTCCGCTCGTGAGAGCAGCACGGATGCCACGAGGTGAAGGGCGCTTTGCGCTCCTGTGGTCACGAGGATCTGATCGGCGCTCGTCGCGAGCCCTCGCTCGCGGTAGTGCTGTGCGATCGTGTCGCGCAGCACCGGGTCGCCGACGACGTCGTACCCCGTCCGTGCCACGAGGGCCGCCGCGTCCTCCGCCACCTCCGCCATGACCGCGGGGAGCCCCGGCCACGCCGCGGGACTGGCCTGCTGCAGGTCGATCACGCCGTCTCGGCGCTCCCCTGCGCCGGGGTCGGTACGCCGCAGCGGGAGCGTGATGCTTCCGCTGCCGCGCAGGCTCTCGATGTGTCCGGTGTCGCGAAGGCTGCGGTAGGTGGCGGCGACGGTCGTGCGGCTGAGCCCGAGGGCCGACGCGAGCTCCCTCTCCGCGGGGAGGGCGGTTCGTGGCGCGATCCGATTGTCGAGGCACAGGAGACGGATGCCATCGGCCAGCGCTTCATAGGCGGGCCCTCGACCACGCCACCCGCCGAGCGCTTCGGCCAGGGCGCGGGCGGAGATCCGGGAGTCCATGGGGCCACCATAGGATAATTGGACCGGTGATTGAAGACCAATCTCGTGATTGGATTCTGATGTGTTGTCCCGGATCTCCCGTCTCCTCATCGGCCTGGCTCTGTATGGCTTCGGCTGCGCCCTGACGGTCGCGGCCGGGCTCGGCGTCGACCCGTGGACCGTCTTCGCCGAGGGACTCTCGCGCGTCACCGGTGTCGGGATCGGGTGGATCACGAACATCGTCGGTCTCGCGGTCCTGCTGTTGTGGATTCCGTTGCATCAGCGACCGGGCGTCGGCACGGTCGCGAACATCCTGCTCGTCGGCACGACCATGCAGCTCGCGCTGGGCGTGCTGCCGCAGCCGACGCACCTGGTGTGGCAGGCTGCGATGCTCGTGGCCGGCGTCGTCACCGTGGCCGTGGCATCCGGTCTCTACATCGGCGCACACTTCGGCCCGGGACCGCGCGACGGCCTGATGACCGGACTCCACGCGCGATTCGGCTGGCCCATCTGGTCGTGCCGACTCTCCGTCGAGGGCACCGTGCTGGTCGCGGGGTGGCTGCTGGGCGGCACGGTCGGCGTGGGCACCGTCGTGTTCGCCCTGGGTATCGGCCCGCTCGTTCACCTGGCGCTTCCCCTGCTGGCCGCGCCGATATCCCCACCCGCGCCGCGCTCCGTGGCACGCGTGTGACGCGAGCCCGGCCGACCGTTCGCACGTCGGCCCGCACCGCATCATCGCGGTGCGGGCCGACGGCGATCGCCGCGTCAGTGCTCCCGGAACTCCGGTCGCTCACTGCCCGGCTTGAGATGCCAGTGCAGGGCGCTCTTGGCGATCTCCATCGTCGGATACACGCCGAGTCGCTCGTCCTTTCCGGCCATGTGGACCGCGTAGCCCTCGGCATCCTTCTGGATCTTTCCCACGACGCCGCTCGGACCGTACGCGACCCAGAGGCGTCGAGTGGTCGTTTCGGACATGGTGCTCCTCTCGTTCGACCTGGCGGGAGAGTACGCCCACCCGCGCGGGGTCGCCAGGGGGTCGCGCGCGGCGTCGACGGGCACCGATATCCTGGAGGACGACCCCCAGTAGCTCAGTGGATAGAGCAGCGGCCTTCTAATCCGCCGGTCGCACGTTCGAATCGTGCCTGGGGGACCAACTCGCCGCACAGACCCGTCAGTAGGATGACGGGATGGTAAGCGCCTCTGAGAACGACCGGCTCGTGTGGATCGACTGCGAGATGACGGGTCTCGACCTCGCGGTCGATGAGCTCGTCGAGATCGCCGTCGTCGTCACCGATTTCGAGCTGAACGTCCTCGACCCCGGCTTCCAGGTCGTCATCAAGCCCGATGCGTCGGCGCTGGCGAACATGGGTGACTTCGTCACCGAGATGCACCGCTCCTCGGGTCTGCTCGACGAGATTCCGAACGGGGTGAGCCTGGCGGACGCCGAGTTCCAGGCTCTCGAGTACATCCAGCGGTTCGCGCCCCTCGAGGGCAAGGCTCCGCTCGCCGGCAACACGATCGGAACCGACCGCATGTTCCTCGCGAAGTACATGCCGCGCGTCGACCGCTGGCTGCACTATCGCAATGTCGACGTGTCGAGCATCAAGGAGCTCTCGCGCCGCTGGTACCCGCGTGCCTATTTCAACGCCCCCGCCAAGAACGGCGGACACCGAGCCCTCGCCGACATCCTCGAGTCGATCCGAGAACT
The DNA here is from genome assembly GCF_022346945.1 of Microbacterium sp. ACRRU. Classification (GTDB taxonomy): domain Bacteria; phylum Actinomycetota; class Actinomycetes; order Actinomycetales; family Microbacteriaceae; genus Microbacterium; species Microbacterium mcarthurae. The sequence continues at coordinate 39,793 of NZ_JAKRNI010000010.1, forward strand.
CGCCTACTACCGCAAGGCGGTGTTCGTCGCCGAGCCCGGACCCACCAGCGACGAGGCGAAGGATGCCGCGTCGTCGGTCGTTTCGTCGTTCGCGCGGGACGTATGACATAATCGTTCAGTTGTCCGCTGCGGCAGACACATGGTGGCTATAGCTCAGTTGGTAGAGCACCGCGTTGTGGTCGCGGGGGTCGCGGGTTCAAGTCCCGTTAGCCACCCCACATCCGAAGGCCCGCCTCCCCGGCGGGCCTTCGTGGTTCCGGCCACAGCCCGCCGACGGCTCATAGAATCGAGCGGACGGGCGGATGGCATCCCTCACCGCCGTCCACAGGAGCGGGAGACCCCATGCACGACGACGTCGAAGAGCACGCGCGGCTCGATCTCGACGCCGCGGCGTTCGAGGCTCTCGTCGTCAGCGAACTCGACCGGCTGCCCGATGACATGGTCGAGGGACTCGACAACGTCATCTTCGTGGTCGAGGACCGGCCGGAGGACGGGTCGCTCGACCTCCTCGGCCTCTACGACGGGTGGGCTCTGACGGAACGGGAGCGCTACGGTTCGGGGGAACTCCCCGACCGCATCATCCTGTACCGGGAGCCGCACCTCGCCGCGTGCGCCGACGAGGACGAGCTCCGTGACGAGATCCACACGACGCTCGTACACGAGATCGCGCACTTCTACGGCATCGACGACGCGCGACTGCACGAACTGGGTTGGGCGTGATGGCGGGTCTGGCATCCCCTGACATCGATGAGGCGACCGAGATCGAGGTCGGCCCGCCGGTCGGATGGCAGACGGTGGTCTGGAACGACCCCGTCAACCTCATGAGCTACGTCGTGCACGTCTTCCGCACGTACTTCGGCTTCGACGCGGCCACCGCCCACCGCCTCATGCTGTCGGTGCACCACGATGGACACGCCGTCGTGGCGCGCGGTCCACGCGAACTCATGGAGGCCCACGCGCAGGCGATGCACGACTTCGGCCTGTGGGCCACCGTGCGAAAGGACCCGACATGAACGACCGCATCGTCGTGCTCGAGGTGAGCGGCCTCGAGGCCCTGCACCTCGCGGGCATCGTCGGCCAGTTCCGCGACCTCGTCGTCGACGCCGGCCGGGAGGACGACCCCGCCGTGGCCCGGCTGATGCCCGACGCCTACCCCGACGATGAGGCCGCGAGCCGCGAGTTCCGCCGGCTCACCGGCGCCGACATGCTGGATCGCCGCGCAGAGGACGCCCGCACCGTGCTCCACACCCTCGGCATGGACGGTGCAGAGCTCGACCCGGCCAGCGACCCGGACTCCACGATCGCCGTCGCTCTCGGCGAGAGCGAGGCACGCGCGTGGATGCGGACCCTCTCGGCGGTGCGTCTCGTCCTCGCCACACGACTCGGCATCCAGGACGACGACGAGCACCGCCCCGGCGACGCGCGCTTCGGAATCTACGACTGGATCGGCTACCGCCTGGACGGACTGGTCGCGGCCCTCGACCGACGCCTCGACGACCCTCCCGCGACACGCTGACGGCATCGGCCGGGGGGCCGCGTCACGCCGTCACGGAAGGCGGACGACGACGGATGCCAGGTCGCGGGGGGCGTGGACGGCGAGGTGTGCGTCTTCCTGCGCCGCCCAGCGGTCCCAGTGCGGTCGATAGGTGTCGCCGTCACGGCGCAACGCACGGTCGCGCCGGGCGGAATCCGGCGCGTCGACCCACACCCGCACATCGGCCAGGCGCGCGGCCTCGGGGGTCAATACTCCCGCGCCCTCCACGATGAGCGGCAGCGACGGGTCCACCGCGTGGGCCTCCGCGCGTTCGTCCCGCTCCCAATCCCAGCGTTGCCACACCCCGACCAGCCCCTTGGCGTGCGGCACGAGGATGTTCTCGCGCGCATAGTCCGCGCCCGCGGCGAGGCCGTCCCATCCCGGGTAGAGGTCGTCGAGCGCGACGAGCTGCACCCGCCCCGGGATCGGCCACGCGGCGGCGAGACGACGCGCCAGCGAGGTCTTGCCTGCGCCGCTGCGCCCGTCGATGAGAACCGCGGGGTTCGTCGCTCCGACCGCCGCGATGCTCGACAGGACAGTCCCGAGCCCCGCGGTCAGGGCGTCGTCGAGGGGGTCGGCGCTACTTCTTGAGGGCGCGGATGACACGGCTGAGGGCGCGACCGGCCACCCACACGAACGGGATGGCGACCGCCAGGAACGACACGACGTTCGGCTCGAACCGCAGGTCATCTCCCCGGCGGATGTACGCACCGAGCGGAACCGAGTAGCCTCCGCCTCCCCCACCGCCGTTGCCCTGCTCGTCGGAGCCGCCACCGTAGCCGGCCCAGGTCAGGGCGACGGGGACGAGACGGATCCCGCCCACGTCCTGCTGTTCCCCGTAGGCGGCGGTGACGCCAAAGTTCGTGGACTGCTGGCCGAGTTCCAATGCGATGTTGGGCATGGTGCCACCGTACCCGGCTGTCGTAGCGGCGCCCAGGGGTGTTGCGCGCCGACGGCGTCCGTGTCAGTGCTCGTAGGAGGGGCGCGGATTCGTCGGGAGAGCCCCGCCGCCGCGCGCGGGGCCCAGGAGCGATCCGCGTGTGACGGCCCCCCGTCCGAACCGTGCGGTCGCGCCGTCCAGAGCGCCCTCGACGCGACGCCACTCCGCATCGTCATCCCACAGCGTCGCGGCGGCCGTCGCCGGCCGCAGCTTCTCGCCCCGGACGCCGACGAGACGCACCGCCTGCCGGCGATCGATCCCGTCGAACAGCTCGATCGCTGCATCGCCGATGCGCTGCCCCACCGACGTCGGCTCGGGAAGCGTGCGGGAACGGCTCAGGGTCGTGAAGTCACTGAAGCGGACCTTGATCGAGATCGTCGACGCCTCGAAGTGCTGTTGACGCAGGCGTGCCCCGACCCGATCGGCGAGCCGGCGCAGTTCGACGTGCAGGGTGGCGGTGTCGGAGATGTCGGTGTGGAACGTCTCTTCGTGTCCGACGCTCTTCTCGGCGCGTCCGGTGTGCACCTCGCGGGCGTCGATGCCGCGGGCGAGATGCCAGATCCGCTGACCCATCGCCGGCCCGAGCACCTGCTCGAGCACGGGGCCCGGCGTGTCGAGGACATCGGAGATGAGCCGGATGCCGCGCGATTCGAGAGCCTCGGCGGCCTTGGGCCCGACGCCCCACAGAGCGCGTACCGATCGGGGTCGCAGAAACGCTTCGGTGTCGGCCTCGGCGACGATGAGCAGGCCATCGGGCTTGGAGATGGTCGACGCCATCTTCGCCACGTGCTTCGTCGCGGCGACCCCGACGCTGCAGGTGAGACCCGTACGCTCTTTCACGCGCACGCGAAGATCGCGGGCGATCTTCCCGGGGCTCCCCCACAGCCGCCGGGCGCCGCGCACATCGAGGAACGCCTCATCGATCGAGAGCGGTTCGACCAGCGGCGTGATCTCGTCGAAGATCGCCATGACCTGACGTGACATCTCGGTGTACCGCGAATAGGGCGGGTTCACCACGATCGCGGTGGGACACAGGCGCAGGGCGATCGCGACGGGCATCGCTGACTTGACGCCGTAGCGGCGCGCCTCATACGACGCGCTGGACACGACTCCCCGACCCTGGGATCCCCCGATGATGAGCGGCTTGCCCGCCAGGGACGGATCGTCCAGGACGGCGACGGAGGCGAAGAACGCATCCATGTCGACGTGCAGGATTCCCGTCCCCGTGTCATCGGCGCCGGGCGGCGAGACGATGCGCCCCGTGCCGTCTCCGCGTCCCATGGCATCCATTCTCCCCCGGGCCTCCGACATCGAGGTGGACGGCCCCACGACGCCCGGAACGACGGATGCCACGGCCCCCGGTCATCCGAACCGGGGAGCCGTGGCATCCGGAGCCTTACTGAGCGGCGGCGCGCTCCAGCACGAGCTCGCGCACGCGCGCGGCGTCGGCCTGGCCCTTCATCGCCTTCATCACCGCGCCGATGACCGCGCCGGCGGCCTGCACCTTGCCGTCGCGGATCTTCGCCAGGACGTCGGGCTGCGCGGCCAGGGCGTCGTCGATCGCCGCGATCAGGGCACCGTCGTCGGAGACGACCGCGAGACCGCGGGCGTCGACGACCTCCTGCGGCGTTCCCTCACCGGCGATGACGCCCTCGAGCACCTGGCGCGCGAGCTTGTCGGTGAGCGTGCCCGCATCGACGAGCTTCTGCAGCGCCGCGACGTTCTCGGGGCTGACCAGCTCGGCGGGCTCACGCTCCTCGGCGTTGGCGATGCGGCTGATCTCGCTCATCCACCACTTGCGCGCGGCGGCCGGCGTCGCACCCGCGGCGACGGTGGCTTCGACCTCGTCCAGGAGGCCGGCGTTGACGACGCCCTGGAAGTCGATGTCGGCGAAGCCCCAGTCGGCCTTGAGCCGGCGACGACGTGCGGCCGGCGGCTCGGGCAGAGCAGCGCGCAGCTCCTCGATCAGCTCCGCCGCGGGGACGACGGGCAGCAGATCCGGCTCGGGGAAGTAGCGGTAGTCGTCGGCATCCGACTTCGGACGGCCCGGCGACGTGCGCCCCGTGTCCTCGTGCCAGTGACGCGTCTCTTGCGTGATCGTCCCGCCCGCGGCCAGGATCGCGGCCTGCCGCTGGATCTCGTACCGCACCGCGCGTTCGACCGAGCGCATGGAGTTGACGTTCTTCGTCTCGGTCCGCGTGCCGAGCTTCTCCTGACCGCGCGGACGCAGCGAGACGTTCGCGTCGCACCGGAGGTTGCCGCGCTCGAGCCGCGCCTCGGAGATACCGAGGGCGCGCACGATGTCACGGATGGTCGCAACGTAGGCCTTCGCCAACGCCGGAGCCGAGTGCTCCGCGCCGAAGATCGGCTTCGTCACGATCTCGACGAGAGGCACGCCGGCACGGTTGTAGTCGACCAGCGAGTACTCGGCTCCCTGGATGCGGCCCGTGGACCCGCCCATGTGCGTGAGCTTGCCGGCGTCTTCTTCCATGTGCGCGCGCTCGATCGGCACGGTGACGATCGTGCCGTCCTCCAGCTCGACCTCGACGGAACCCTCGAACGCGATGGGCTCGTCGTACTGCGAGATCTGATAGTTCTTGCCGAGGTCGGGGTAGAAGTAGTTTTTTCGTGCAAAACGGCTTGACGGGGCGATCGAGCAGCCGAGCGCGAGACCCAGGCTGATCGAGGATCGGATCGCCTCTTCGTTCACGACGGGAAGTGCGCCCGGCAGACCCATGTCGACCGGGGCGACGAGCGTGTTCGGCTCGGCGCCGTGGTTCGCCTCGTTGGCCGGGTTGGGTGCGGCGGAGAACATCTTCGTCGCGGTGTTCAGTTCGACGTGGACCTCGAACCCGAGGACCGGCTCGAACAGCTCGAGCGCCTCGTCGAAGTCCATCAGCGCGTCCTTGGCCACTAGCGCGTCGCTCCGTTCGTGAGAGAGGGGGCTCGGTCGAGAAGAGGACCGCCCCACTGGTCGACGAGCAGCGCCTCGAGCGCCGCACCGACGCGGTACAGGCGCGCGTCCTCACGCGCGGGAGCGAGGAACTGGATGCCGACCGGCAGCCCGTCCTCTTCGACGAGGCCGCTCGGGACCGAGATGCCGGGCACGCCGGCCAGGTTCGCCGGGATCGTCGTGACGTCGTTGAGGTACATCTGCAGCGGGTCGTCGATCTTCTCGCCCAGGCGGAACGCGGTGGTCGGCGCCGAGGGGGTCGCGATGACGTCGACCTCGGCGAACGCCGCGTCGAAGTCCTGCTGGATGAGCGTGCGAACCTTCTGCGCGCTGCCGTAGTAGGCGTCGTAGTAGCCGGCCGACAGGGCGTAGGTACCGAGGATGATGCGACGCTTCACCTCGGGTCCGAAGCCCGCGTCGCGCGTGGCGGCCATGACGTTCTCGACCGTCGGCGTGCCCTGCGGGGTGACCCGGAGACCGAACCGCACCGAGTCGAACTTGGCGAGGTTGCTGGATGCCTCGGCCGGAAGGATCAGGTAGTAGGCCGCGACGCCGTACTCGAAGTGCGGGGCGCTGACCTCGACGATCTCGGCACCCTGCGCCTCCATCGCCGCCAGCGCTGCACGGAAGGACGCGGACACGCCCTTCTGGAAGCCGCTGTCGTCGAGCTCGCGGATGACGCCGACCTTGAGACCCTTCAGCACCTGCCCGGTGGCCCCCTCGCGCGCGGCCGCGGCGAACGACGGCCACGCGTCGGCGAGCGAGGTGGAGTCGTGGGGGTCGTGCCCGCCGATCACGTCGTGCAGCAGACCCGCGTCGAGCACGGTGCGGGTGACCGGACCGACCTGATCGAGGCTGGATGCCAGGGCGATCGCGCCGTACCGGCTCACTCCGCCGTAGGTGGGCTTGACCCCCACGGTCCCGGTGACGTGCGCTGGCTGGCGGATCGAGCCGCCGGTGTCGGAACCGAGGGCGAGGGGCGCCTCGAAGGCGGCGACGGCCGCGGCCGACCCTCCGCCCGAGCCGCCCGGGATGCGATCGAGGTCCCACGGGTTGCGGGTCGGGCCGTAGGCGGAGAACTCCGTCGAGGACCCCATGGCGAACTCGTCCATGTTGGTCTTGCCGAGGGGAACGAGACCCGCGGCACGAGACCGTGCGACGACGGTGGCGTCGTACGGCGACATGTACCCCTCGAGGATCTTTGATCCGCTCGTGGAGGGCATGTCGGTCGTGACCAGCACGTCCTTGACGGCCAGCGGCACGCCCGCGAGCTCGCCGAGCTCGTCGCCCGCGGCGCGACGCCGGTCGATGTCGGCCGCGACCTCGAGAGCGTGGTCGCTGACGTGGAGATAGGCGTGCACGTCACCGTCGACGGCGGCGATGCGGTCGAGGTGCGCGCGCGTCGCTTCGACGCTCGACACCTCCTTCGACGTCAGTGCGACGGCGAGGTCGGCGGCGCTCAGGCGCGTGAGATCGGTCACTGCTCCTCCCCCAGGATCGCGGTGACGCGGAACCGTCCGTCGGCCTGATCGGGCGCGTTCTGCAGCGCCTGGTCGCGCGTGAGCGTGTCGCCCACGACGTCGGGGCGAAAGACATTCTGCAGCGGGATCGGGTGGCTCGTCGCGACGACGTCGGGCGTGGCCACCTCGGACACCTTCGCGATGTTGTCGACGATGGCATCCAGCTGCCCGGTGAGGCTCTGCACCTCTTCGTCGCTCAACTGGATCCGAGCGAGCACACCGAGATGGCGCACGAGTTCAGGGGTGATTTCAGACACCCGGCAAGTCTAGTTCGCGCCCACCGCGCGCCGAGACCGGCCCCGCCCTACGCTGGAACGGTGACGAGCTTCGACCCGCCTCGCCCCTGGACCGCCAGCTACGCCGCCGGAGTACCGGAGGATCTCGACCCGCAGACGGGATCGCTCGTCGACATCCTCGACGCCTCGACACGGGATTACCCCGATGCCCCCGCCCTGGAGTTCTTCGGCCGCGAGACCACTTATGCCCAGCTGTCGTCGGAGGTCTCACGGGTCGCGGCCGCCCTGACCGCGCACGGGGTACGCGCCGGAGACCCGGTGGCGATCGTGCTGCCCAACTGCCCGCAGCACATCGTCGCCTTCTACGCCGTGCTGCGGCTCGGGGCCGTCGTCGTGGAGCACAACCCGCTCTACACCCCGCGCGAGCTGCGCAAACAGTTTGAAGACCACGGAGCGAAGCACGCGATCGTGTGGAGCAAGGTCGTGAAGACCGTGCAGGAGTTCCCCGCCGACCTCCGCGTGAACACCCTCGTGTCGGTCGATGTGACCCGGGCCATGCCGGTGCGCATGCGCCTCGCTCTCCGCCTCCCCATCGCCAAGGCCCGCGAGGCGCGCGCCGCGCTCACGGAGAAGACCACGGATGCCACACCGTGGGCCGAACTCGTCCGCCACGACCCGCTGCCGGATGCGCATCCGCGCCCGTCGACCGCCGACCTGGCGATCATCCAGTACACCAGCGGCACGACGGGCACCCCCAAGGGCGCGATGCTGACACACGCGAACCTGCTCGCCAATGCGGCGCAAGCCCGGGCCTGGGTGCCCTCCATCGTGCGCGGGGAGGGCTGCGTGGTCTACGCGGTGCTGCCGATGTTCCACGCGTACGGCCTGACCCTATGCCTCACCTTCGCGATGTCGATGGGGGCGCGCCTCGTGCTGTTCCCCAAGTTCGACCCCGACCTCGTCCTCGCGGTCACGAAGCGGCATCCCGCGACGTTCCTGCCGCTCGTGCCGCCGATCGCGGAACGTCTGCTCGCGGCCGCCGAGGCGCAGGGCGTCTCGCTCGCCGGCACCGACATCGCCATCTCGGGCGCCATGGCACTCCCCCACGACCTGGTGGTGCCGTTCGAGAAGGCCACCGGTGGTTACCTCGTCGAGGGCTACGGCTTGAGCGAGTGCTCCCCGGTGCTCATGGCCAACCCCGTCGCGGAGAACCGCGTGCCGGGGACCGTCGGACTCCCCCTGCCGGGCACCGAGTGCCGCGTCGTCGACCCCGACGACCCGCACTCCGACGTCGAGCCCGGAGGGCGCGGCGAGCTGGTCGTCCGCGGCCCGCAGGTCTTCTCCGGCTACTACGGCAAACCCGAAGAGACCGAAGCGGTGTTCGTGGACGGCTGGTTCCGGACCGGCGACATCGTCACGATCGATGAGGACGGTTTCGTCCGTATCGTCGACCGCATCAAAGAACTGATCATCACCGGCGGCTTCAACGTGGCACCCACCGAGGTCGAGAACGTGCTGCGGCAGCACCCGTCCGTCGCCGATGTCGCGGTGGTCGGTGTGCCCAGCGATCATTCCGGCGAGGAGGTCGTGGCCGCGGTGGTCGCCGCCGAGGGGTCGACCGTCGACCCGGACGAGGTGCGCGCGTTCGCTCGCGGCATCCTGACCCCGTACAAAGTGCCGCGTCGCGTCGTCGTCGTCGATGAACTCCCCAAATCGCTCATCGGCAAAGTCCTTCGACGTCAGGTGAAGGAACGTCTCCTCGCCGAGTGACCTCCCCTGCCCCATCGCGCCCCTCCCGCGCAAGGGGGGAAGCGTTTCGGCGAGCGGCGCCGCGCCCTCGATACGTTGATCGCGGGGCCGTACCGGGCCCCGACAGAACCCTGGGGGCACCACATGAAGACCACCCGCACACCCTTCGCTCTGGTCGCTGCCGCGACGCTCCTCGCGCTCGCGGGCTGTTCCGGAGCGGGCTCGTCCACGAGCGCCGACGACAGCGCCGCGCCGAGTCAGGCGGCGGCGAGCTCACCGGCGGCGACCGCGACCGTCACGGAGCAGTCGAAGGACGACGCGTGCGAGATCATCCGCGCATCCTTCACGGACGTGTCCCAAGCGAGCAGCACGATCAGCTCCTCAGACCCGCAGGCCGCCCTCGCCACGTTCGAAGAACTCGCGACGAAGGTGCAGAACGACTTCTCGGGCATCACGAACGAAGAGATCGCACCTCTCGCGCAGAACGCGAGCGACACGCTTCGCACTTACTCGACGTTCCTCCAGGAGGTCGCCGCCGATCCGAACAAGGCCAGCGAGCTGGGCCCGCAGGTCACCGCGCTGCAGGACAGCTTCACTGCCGCGGGCGAGGCCTGCGAGGGCTGACACCGGATCGACCGACGAGCGGGGCGGGGCTTCGGCCTCGCCCCGCTCGTCGTCATCCGTCCGCGGCCGCGTCCTCAACCGGACCGAGAGCGGCAGGCCCCTGGGTGACGAGGACGTGGAACTGCGCGGCATCCAGGATCCGGATGCCGAGCTCTTCCGCCTTCGCGAGCTTCGATCCGGCACCGGGCCCGGCGGCGACGAAGTCCGTCTTCTTGGACACGCTCGAGGCCGCCTTGCCGCCGGCCTGGATGATCGCCTCCTGCGCGCCCTCCCGGGTGTAGCCCTCGAGCGATCCCGTGGCCACCACCGTGACGCCCGCCAGCACGCCGCCTGCTGCGGCTGCCGCGCCCGGGCCGGGATGGCCGGGGATGGAGAAGCGCACCCCCGCGGCTGTCCAGCGTTCCACGATCTCGCGGTGCCAGTCGACCTCGAACCAATCGATGACGGCGTCGGCGATGATCCCGCCGACCCCCTCGACGGCGGCGAGCTCTTCGCGGGAGGCCTGGCGGATGGCATCCAACGAACCGAACCACTGCGCGAGGGCGCGAGCGGCCACGGGGCCGACGTGCCGGATGTTCAGCGAGACGAGCAGCCGCCAGAGGTCTTTCGTCTTCGCCTTCTCGAGTTCGGCGACGAGCTTGATCGCCTGCTCGGACGGAAGCACCGGACGGTAGTCCTTGCGGATTCCGCGACGGCGTCGCTCGGTGAGGTCGAGCTCTTCCGTCCCGGGCGGATACGTCGCGGCCCCGAGCTTCTGGAACGGCGCCCGTCGCACCTCGTCGCCGGTCTTCTCGTCGATCTTCCGCTCGCCCGTCTCAGCGTCGCGCACCACGACCTCGATGGGGACGAGCTGCTCGACCGTGAGATCGAACAGTCCCGCCTCGGTGTCGAGCGGCGGCTCGGCCGGCACATCGGGCTGGGTCAACGCGGCGGCGGTCACTTCGCCGAGCGCTTCGATGTCGAGAGCGCCGCGCGAACCGATGTGCTCGACCCGTCCGCGCACCTGCGCCGGGCATGATCTCGCGTTCGGGCAGCGCAGATCGATGTCGCCCTCTTTCGCGGGGCGCAGCGGCGTGCCGCACTCGGGGCATTCCGTCGGCATGACGAACGCGCGTTCCGTTCCGTCGCGCAACTCGACGACGGGGCCGAGCACCTCGGGAATCACGTCACCGGCCTTGCGCAGCACGACCGTGTCGCCGATGAGCACGCCCTTGACCTTGACGACGTCCTGGTTGTGAAGGGTCGCCTGCCGCACGACGCTGCCGGCGACCCGAGCGGGCTCCATCACGGCGAAGGGAGTAGCACGCCCTGTCCGCCCGACCGACACGACGATGTCGAGGAGGCGGGTGTTCACCTGCTCGGGCGGGTACTTGTAGGCGATGGCCCAGCGCGGAGCGCGACTGGTGGCACCGAGCTCATCGTGGAGCGAGAGCTCGTCGACCTTGACCACGACACCGTCGATCTCGTGCTCGACGTCGTGCCGGTGATCGCCGTAGTGCGCCACGAAGTCGAGGACACCCTCGACCGTCGACTCGACGCGGCTGTACGGCGAGGTGGGAAGGCCCCACGACTTCAGCAGGTCGTAGACCTCGCTCTGCGCGGCCACCGGCGGGTCGGGCCAGGCGCCGATCCCGTGCACGTACAGCGCGAGGGACGCGATGCGCGCGCGACCGGCCTCGAGCTCGAGCCCCGACTTCTTCTCGATCTGCTGCCGGAGCCCGCCGCTGGCAGCGTTCCGAGGATTGGCGAACGCCGGAAAGCGGCGGGCGGCGGCCTGTTCGGCTTTCTCCTCGTCGAAAGCCTTGGCCCCTCCCCGGCGGGCGTTCGCGCGCTCCCGCGCCTCGGCGACCGCCCGATCACGGTACTCGCCCTGCAGGCGATTGAGGTTCTCGAACGCCGCGACCGGGATGAACACCTCGCCGCGCACCTCGACGAGCGCGGGGTGCCCCTCACCGTCGAGCTCCCGCGGGACCCCCGCGACCCGCAGCGCGTTCTCGGTCACGATCTCGCCCACCCGGCCATCACCACGGGTGGCCGCCGAGGTGAGCACGCCGTTCTCGTACCGCAGGCTGATGGCCAGACCGTCGATCTTGAGCTCGCTCAACCAGTGCACCGGACGACCCGCCGCCGCCTCGGTCTTGACGGCCCACTCACGCAGCTCTTCCGGGGAGAAGACGTTGTCGAGGCTCAGCATCCGCTCGGCGTGCTCGATGGTCACCAGATCGGTCGCCTCGGCGGCGCCGACCGAGAGCGTCGGGCTGTCCTGGCCCTGGAGCTCGGGGTAGAGCCGCTCGAGAGCCTCGAGCCGATGCATCCAGGAGTCGTACGTCGCGTCGTCGACCAGCTCGGCATCGCGCCCGTAATAAGCGTCGCGCGCGTCGACGATGCGCTGCGTCAGATCCGCGGCCTCGGTGCGCGCTTCATCGAGGGACACGTCGGGAAGCTGGTCGTGCTCGGTCACCTCCCCAGCTTAGGGAGCGGCTCCGACATCGCCCGCGGGGTTGCGAGGCGCCTCCGCCGGAGACGCGCGGACCGACGGTCGTCAGGCGTCGACCGGAACCGCCGACACCGTACGCGCGATCGTGAACTGCCCGATGACCCGGGTGCCGTCGTAGAGGACGGCCGTCTGCCCCGGCGCCACGCCGTCGAAGGGCTCATCGGGACGCACCGTGAGCACGCCGTCCTGCACAGTCGCGGTGGCGGGGACCGGGTCGGCGTGCGCGCGGATCTGCGCGTGACAGGAGAATTCGGATGCCTCGGGGGCACGACCGGCCCAGGTGAAACGATCCCCGGCGATCTCGGCGCACGCCAGCGCCTCCTTCGGACCGACGACCACCGTGTTGTTCACCGGGCGCACCTCGAGGACGAAGCGCGGCTTGCCGTCCGGCGCGGGCACGCCGAGCTGAAGACCGCGGCGCTGCCCGACGGTGAACGCGTGGGCCCCTTCGTGACGACCGACGACGGCGCCGGAGCGGTCGAGGATCTCGCCGGTCTCCGCGCCCACGCGGTCGGCCAGCCAGCCTCGCGTGTCGCCGTCCGGGATGAAGCAGATGTCGTGGCTGTCGGGCTTCTGCGCGACCGACAAACCGCGCTCCTCCGCCTCGGCACGGACGACGGCCTTGGACGGGGTCGATCCGAGCGGGAAGTACGTGTGCGCGAGCTGCGCGGCCGTGAGCACCCCGAGCACGTACGACTGGTCCTTCGCGGCATCGGAGGCCCGGTGCAGCTCACGCCCCGCGGGAGTGTCCACGAGCGTGGCGTAGTGCCCCGTGCAGACGGCGTCGAAGCCGAGCTCGAGCGCCCGCTCCAGGAGAGCGGCGAACTTGATCTTCTCGTTGCACCGCATGCACGGGTTCGGCGTGCGACCGGCGCGGTACTCGGACACGAAGTCCTCGATCACGTCGTCTCGGAACCGCTCCGAGAAGTCCCATACGTAGAAGGGGATGCCGAGTTTGTCGGCCGCCCGCCGGGCGTCCATCGCGTCCTCGATGGTGCAGCACCCGCGGCTTCCCGCGCGCAGCGTGCCGCCCGCGCGCGAAAGGGCCAGGTGCACCCCGACGACGTCGTGCCCCGCCTCGACCGCGCGCGCCGCGGCCACTGCGGAGTCGACGCCACCGCTCATCGCCGCAAGAACTCGCATCGTCCCAGTCTACGAAGCGCTCGCTGAACGGGCACCGGATGCCACGGCCCGTTCGTACGCCGACGGGAGGGCGGCCAGAACCGCCTCGATGTCCGCCTCCGTGGAGGTGTGCCCGAGCGAGAAGCGCAGCACCGAACGCGCGGCGCGGTCATCGAGCCCGAGGGCGAGGACGACGTGCGACGGCTCGGCGACCCCCGCCTGGCACGCCGACCCGGTGGACACCGCGATCCCCGCCATGTCCAGCAGGAACAGCAGCGTCTCGCCCGCGGCATCCGGGAACAGGATGTGCGCGTTGCCCGGGAGCCGGTCCTCGGGATCGCCCAGCAGTCGCGCCATCGGGATCGAAGTCAGGATGCCGTGCACCAGCCGCTCCTGCAGCGCGCGCAGCCGCGCGGCCTCGCGCTCGCGCTGAGCCTCCGCGGCCGTGGCCGCCGCCGCGAACGCGGCCGCCCCCGCGACGTCTTGCGTGCCCGCGCGCAGTCCGCGCTGCTGGCCGCCCCCATGGAGGAGCGGTGTCATGCGCGCATGGCGTGACACCACCGCCGCGCCGACACCGACCGGTCCCCCGACCTTGTGGGCCGACACCGACAGCGCCACCAGGCCCGAGGAAGAGGATACCGATCCTCGCCACGCCGCGAAGTCGACGTCGATGTGCCCGAGCGCCGACACCGCGTCGAGATGCAGCGGCACACTCGCCTCGGCCGCGGCGTGCGCCAGGCCGGCGGCATCCTGCACCGTGCCGACCTCGTTGTTGGCCACCAGCGCCGTAGCGAGCGCGGATCCGGAAAGCGCGGCCGAGAAGTCGTCGATCGGGATGCGGCCGAGCGCGTCGAGTCCGACGGGGCGCACCGCGGCGCCCGCGTGAGCGGTCAGCCAGCCCACGGTGTCGAGCGTGGCGTGGTGCTCGCCGTCCGGCAGCACGAGGGCTTCCGCCGAGTCGGAGCGAGACCACCACAACCCCTTGAGCGCCAGATTCGTCGCCTCTGTGCCCCCGGAGGTGAGGACGACCTCGATGGGCTGACATCCCAGCACCTCGGCCAGACGTTCGCGTGCATCTTCGAGGAGTCGCCGCGCCGACTGCCCGGCACCGTGGATGGACGAGGGATTGCCGAGCACCTCATGGGCGGCGAGCCAGGCGTCCCGTGCTTCGGGTCGAAGCGGAGTCGTGGCCGCATGATCGAGATAGACGGTCATGCACCCTCCCCGCGTCCCGGATATGTCCTTCACTACCCTAGGACGCATGGTCCCACCCGAAGCGGCCGCGTCCTCGCGCCCTGCCCTGCTCACGTCGACTCTCGACGACCTCGGCGTGCGGCTGGGCCCCGACGGCGGGACTCTGCGGGTCTGGTCGGCCCACGCCGACACCATGCAGCTCGTGGTCTTCGACGACGTCGACCTGGACTGGGCCGTCGAGACCCTGCCCATGACCCCCACCGGCGGCGGCGTGTTCGAGGCATCCACGCCACTGCTCCGCCCGGGCGCACGCTACGCGATCCGGGTCGGTGGGCCGCACGGCCCGGGGAACACCTTCAACCCCGCCTCCCTCCTTATCGAGCCGTACTCCCGCGGGCTCGTCTCGGGCGGGTTCGGCGACTGGCGATCGGTCGTCATCGACGGGTCCTTCGACTGGGGTGGAGTCGGCAAGCCGCGGATCCCGATGGACCGCACGGTCATCTACGAGGGACACGTGAAGGGCCTGACCAAGCGGCATCCGCTGGTCCCGCCGGCGCTGCACGGAACGTACGCCGGGCTCGCGCACCCCGCCATGATCGAGCATCTCCTCTCTCTGGGCGTGACGAGCGTGGAGCTCCTGCCGGTCCACGCGTTCGCCACAGAACCCCGGCTGCTGCAGCTCGGACTGAGCAACTACTGGGGGTACAACTCCGTCAACTTCTTCACACCCCACGCCCCCTACGCGACGGCCGCGAGCCGGGCTGAGGGACCGGAGGCGGTCCTTCGGGAGTTCAAGGGCATGGTGAAGCTGTTGCACGAAGCGGGCCTCGAGGTGATCCTCGACGTCGTCTACAACCACACCGCGGAGGAGGGGATCGGCGGGCCCCGCACGAGTCTGCGCGGGATCGACAACCGCTCCTACTACCGTCAGACCGACGACGGCGTCTACATCGACGAGACCGGCTGCGGCAACGCCGTCAACACCGCCACGGATGCCGCGGCTCGCCTCGTCCTGGACTCGCTGCGGTACTGGGCGAACGACGTGCAGGTCGACGGGTTCCGGTTCGACCTCGCCGTGACACTCGGTCGCGACGCGACCCACTCCTTCACCCCGGATCACCCGCTGCTGCGCGCGATCCGCGACGACGACGCGCTGTCGGACGTCAAGCTGATCGCCGAGCCGTGGGACATCGGGATGGGGGGCTGGCAGACCGGCAGCTTCGGTGAGGGATGGCACGAGTGGAACGACCGCTACCGCGATCGCGTGCGCAACTTCTGGCTGAGCGATGTCGACTACGCCCGCCGCGCCAGCACCGCCCCGGTCGGCATCGGGGGCTTCGCCACCCGCTTGGCGGGGTCGTCGAACACCTTCTCCGATGAGCGCGGCCCGCTCGCGAGCGTCAACTTCGTCACCGCGCACGACGGGTTCACTCTGCGCGACCTGGTCTCGTACGACGTCAAGCACAACTTCGGCAACGGCGAACAGAACCGCGACGGCGCCGAGACGAACCGGTCGTACAACCACGGCGCCGAGGGCAAGACCGACGACCCCGGCATCCTCGCCACGCGCCGGAAGGCGATGCGCAACCTGATGGGGACTCTGCTGCTCTCGGCGGGCGTGCCGATGATCACCGCCGGCGACGAGATGGGCCGCACGCAGCGCGGCAACAACAACGCGTACTGCCATGACTCGCCGCTGACCTGGCTCTCCTGGGATCTCGCGCCCTGGCAGCACGACCTCCTCGCCCACACCCGCCGACTGCTGGCCCTGCGCCGAGAGAACCCGGCGTTGCGCCCCGTCCGTTTCGCCCGTCTCGGCGAACGCATCCCGTCCGCCTCGGTCATGGAGTGGTTCGACGAGAACGGCGCGACCATGTCGAGCGAACGGTGGACCAATCCCTCGCACCGGACGCTGCAGTATCTGGCGACGTCCACACCCGAGCACGAGGAGCTCAACCGGATCCTGCTCATCGTGCACGGAAACGAGAGCCCGGTCGATGTGACGCTGCCGGCCCTCGAGGACGAGGGCGAGTATGTGGAGCTGTGGTCCAGCGCGGACGAGGCGCCCTCCGACGACTCGCCCCGTTTCTCGCCCGGTGACACGGTCGCGCTCTCGGGGACCTCGATGCGTCTCTTCCGCGTCGAACCGGGCGGCTGAGGCGCCGTCGTTCACGCGGAGCGTCCTGTCAAGGCCCCGGGCAAGCCCTGCGGGAACCCCGTCCGCCCACGATAGGTTCGGACGGTGGCCACCACGACGACGACCCCTTCGCCCGTTCTCCCCTGGCGCAGCGCCGCCTCGATCCCGGTGCGTCCGATCAAACCGACGCCCTCCCGTGGGGTGGTGACGCCGCGCATCCCGATGGCGCTCCCCCACCCGCAGGTTCCCGGCGGTCGCTTCCGTCCGTCCGCGTTCGTCGGTGAGGCCGTCCCGTTCACGGTGACCGCCTTCCGCGAGGGGCACGATCGCATCGGCGTGCACGTGCGGCTCTTCTCGCCCTCGGGCGACGAATCCCTGCACCGCCTGTCGCCTCTCAACGACGGGTTCGACCGCTGGTCGACTCTGATCGCTCCGCTCGAGCAGGGCGTGTGGCGGTTCCGGTTCGAAGCCTTCGCCGATGACTTCGCGACGTGGAAGCACGCGGCCGACGTCAAGATCGCTGCCGGCGTCGACGCGGCCCTGATGCGCGAGATGGGCGCGCAGCTCTTCGACCGTGCCCGCGGAGAGAAGAAGCGCCCCGCGAGCGACAAGGATCTCTTGTACGCGGCCGCGCGCACGCTCCGCGACCCCGACACGCACGACGACGTCGCTCTGGCAGTCGTCCGCGACCCCGACATCGCCGCCTTGTTCGCCGACCGTCCGGTGATGGGGCTCGTCTCGGCCGGCAAGGATGCCGAGCTCCTCGTCGAGCGCGAGCGCGCCGGTGTCGGAGCCTGGTACGAGTTCTTCCCCCGTTCCGAGGGGGCGTCCCGCGCCGACGACGGCACCGTCGTCAGCGGCACGTTCCGCACGGCGATCGACCGGCTCCCCGGTGTCGCGGGAATGGGCTTCGACGTGCTCTACCTCCCGCCCATCCACCCGATCGGCGAACGCAACCGCAAAGGACCCAACAACACCCTCGTCACCTCCCCCGGCGACCCCGGCTCCCCGTGGGCGATCGGGGGCCCCGCGGGTGGACACGACACCGTGCACCCCGATCTCGGGACGCTCGAGGACTTCCGCGCGTTCGTCGAGGCGGCGCGCACGAACGGCATCGAGGTGGCCCTCGACCTCGCACTGCAGGCCTCACCCGACCACCCCTGGGTCACCGAGCACCCCGAGTGGTTCACCACGCTCCCGGACGGGTCGATCGCCTTCGCCGAGAACCCCCCGAAGAAGTACCAGGACATCTACCCGGTCAACTTCGACAACGATCCGGAAGGCATCCGGGCGGAGGTGCTGCGCATCGTGCGGCACTGGATCGCGCAGGGCGTCCACATCTTCCGCGTCGACAACCCGCACACCAAGCCCCTGCAGTTCTGGGAGTGGCTGATCGCGACCGTCAGCGCCGAAGACCCCGACGTGGTGTTTCTGGCCGAGGCCTTCACCCGTCCGGCTCCTCTGCAGGGGCTCGCGATGGCCGGCTTCCAGCAGAGCTACACCTACTTCACGTGGCGCAACACGAAGGAAGAGCTCGCGGAGTTCCTCGACGGTCTCGCCCACGAGACGGCCGACTTCCTGCGGCCGAATCTCTTCGTCAACACCCCCGACATCCTGACCGAGTACCTGCAGTTCGGCGGGCGACCCGCGTACAAGATCCGCGCCGCTCTCGCGGCGACCGCGGCCCCCACCTACGGCGTGTACGCCGGCTACGAGCTCTACGAGAACGTCGCCCGTCCCGGCTCGGAAGAGAACATCGACAACGAGAAGTACGAGTACAAGTTCCGCGATTGGACCGGCGCGGAAGCGGCCGGTGACTCGCTCGCCCCGTATCTGCGACGACTCAACGAGATCCGGCGCGATCACCCGGCGTTGCGACAGCTGCGGAACCTCCACGTGCAGTGGAGCGACGACGACGCCATCCTCGTGTACGCCAAGCACCTGGACGCGGCGCTCTCGCCCACCGGCGTGGCAGACACGATCGTCGTGGTCGCGAACGTCGACCCGCACTCGACGCGCGAGACGACCGTGCACCTCGACACCACGATCTGGGGCGTCGAGCCGGGCGCTTCCTACGAGGTCGAAGACCTCATCACCGGCCAGGTCTGGACCTGGGCCGACCACAACTTCGTGCGCTTGGACGCATTCGCCGAACCCGTGCACATCCTGCACGTGAAGGAGTCGCGATGACCTCTCTTCCCCCCGAACTCCTGGATGCCGTCGCCCACGGCGCTCACCACGACCCTCACAGCGTGCTCGGCGTGCACCAGAGCGCCGACGGCTGGGTCATCCGTACCCGGCGCCCCCTCGCACGGGAGGTCGTCGCCGAGCTCGCGGACGGCTCGACGGTCGAGCTGAGCCACACCCGCGCGGGCATCTGGGAGGCCGTGCACACCGCAGCCCCCGGGTCCTACCGCGTGCGCGCCACCTACGACGGCGGTGGCGAACACGTCGCCGACGACCCCTACCGCCACGTGCCCTCACTCGGCGAACTCGACCTGCACCTGATCTCGGAGGGACGCCACGAAGAGTTGTGGCGCGTTCTCGGCGCCCACCTCCGCGAGCTCGACGGCTCGACGGGAACGGCGTTCACCGTATGGGCGCCGGATGCCCGCGCGGTTCGCGTGATCGGCGACTTCAACGGGTGGGACGGCAGCGGCAGCGCCATGCGCTCGATGGGCGGCAGCGGTGTCTGGGAACTCTTCCTCCCCGGTGTCGATGTCGGCGCCCGCTACAAGTTCGAGATCCTCACGCGCGCGGGAGCGTGGATCCAGAAGGCCGATCCCATGGCCCGACTGGCGGAGACGCCCCCCGCCACCGCGTCGGTCGTGACCGAATCGGACTACCACTGGGGCGACGATGCGTGGGTCGACGAGCGTTCGCGCACGGCCCCGATCGACCGGCCCATGTCGATCTACGAATTGCACCTCGGTTCGTGGCGCCCCGGGCTGTCCTACCGCGACGCGGCCGACGAGATCATCGAGTACGTGACGGCGCAGGGATTCACCCACGTGGAATTCCTCCCCCTCGCGGAGCACCCGTTCGGCGGCTCGTGGGGATACCAGGTGTCGGGCTACTACGCGCCGACCAGTCGGTTCGGCGACCCCGACGACCTGCGGTACCTGATCGACCGCCTCCACCAGGCCGGGATCGGCGTGATCATGGACTGGGTTCCCGGCCACTTCCCCAAGGACGACTTCGCCCTCGCCCGTTTCGACGGCGAGGCGCTCTACGAGCACCCCGACCCGCGACGCGGCGAGCACAAGGACTGGGGAACGCTCATCTTCGACTACGGCCGCAACGAGGTGCGCAACTTCCTCGTCGCCAACGCGCTGTACTGGTTCGAGGAGTTCCACGTCGACGGACTGCGTGTGGATGCCGTGGCATCCATGCTCTACCTGGACTACTCCCGCAACGAGGGCGAGTGGGCGCCGAACCAGTTCGGCGGTCGCGAGAATCTCGAGGCGATCCGCTTCCTCCAGGAGGTCAACGCCACCGCCTACAAGCGCTACCCCGGCATCGCGATGATCGCCGAGGAGTCCACCAGCTTCCCCGGCGTGACCGCGCCCACTGCGCACGCGGGTCTGGGCTTCGGCTTCAAGTGGAACATGGGCTGGATGAACGACTCGCTGCAGTACATCGGGCGCGATCCCATGTTCCGCTCGCACCACGAAGGCGAACTGTCGTTCTCCTTCGTCTATGCGTTCAGCGAGAACTTCATCCTCCCGATCAGCCACGACGAGGTCGTCCACGGCAAGGGCAGCCTGTTCGGACGCATGCCGGGCGACCATTGGCAGAAGCTGGCGAACATGCGCGCCTTCCTCGCCTACATGTGGGGGCACCCGGGCAAGCAGCTGCTGTTCATGGGGCAGGAGTTCGGGCAGATGTCCGAGTGGTCCGAGTCGCGCGGCCTGGACTGGTGGATGCTCGACCAACCGTCGCATGCACAGCTGCACTCTTTCGTCGCGGAGCTCAACCGTGTCTACCGCGAGCACGCTCCGCTGTGGTCGCGCGACCATGACGGCGCGGCGTTCTCGCGCTTGGGCGCCCCGGCGTGGAACCCGAATGTTCTGGCCTTCGCCCGGCGCGACCATCACGGCAACACGATTGCCGTCGTGTGCAACTTCTCGGGCGTTCCGCTCGGCGACTTCCCCCTGGATCTGCCCGAGGCCGGCACATGGACCGAGGTGCTGAACAGCGACGCGGCGGCCTTCGGTGGATCGGGGCAGGGCAACCTCGGCTCCGTCACGACCGACGCGCGCGGAAGCGCCGTCCTGACCGTCCCGCCGCTCGGCGTGCTCTGGCTGCACCACCGCGCCGGCTGACGACCCGGTGAACCACGAAGGCCCCGTCCGCGGACGGGGCCTTCGTCAATCCAGGGATCAGAAGAGCAGGGATGCCAGGCGCGATCGCGCGCGGATCACCCGAGCGTCCTCGTCGCCGACGAGACCGAACAGCTCGAGAAGCCGCTCCCGGACGGGGGCACGCTCGTCCGACGGCAGAGCCGCGAAGAGGTCGAGCAGTCGCTCGAAAGCGTCGTCCACGTGCCCACCCGCGACGTCGAGGTCGGCCACCACGAACTGCGCGTCCGGGTCGGTCGGGGCCGCCGCTGCCGCGGCCCGGGCGGCGTGGAGATCGACGCCCTGCACACGGTCGAGCAAGCGGACCTGGCCCAGGCCCGCGCGCGCGTCGGCATCGCGGGGGTTCTCCGCGAGAGCACGCTCGTAGGCCGCGATCGCGCGAGGGTAGTCGCCCTCCTCGATCGCGGCGAACGCCTCCGCGTGGAGCGGCGGCAGGGGCTGCTCCGCCGGCTCGTCCGCCGGCTGCTCGGCGCCCTCGACGGGGACCGTTCCGGTCACGCCATGCTGGGCCGCGAGCTGGAGGAGCTGCGCGAACACCTCGCGCACCTGCTGCTCCGGCACAGCGCCGGTGAACAGCGGCACCGGTTGCCCGGCGACGAGCGCGACCACCATCGGGATGGACTGCGCACGGAAGCCCTGCGCGAGCTGCGGATTGGCGTCGACATCGACCTTGGCGAGTACGACCTTGCCGGCGAGCTCGACGACGACCTTCTCGAGCACCGGGCTGAGCTGCTTGCACGGACCGCACCACTCGGCCCACAGGTCGACCACGACGGGAACACTGCGCGAGAGTTCCAGCACCTGCCCGAACGACGCGTCCGTGACGTCGAAGACGAGCGACGAGGAGGATGCGCCAGAGTCGGTCGGCGCCGAAGCCTCGCCCGTCGCGGCCGGAGGCTGCGGACGGTTGCGCAACGACGACAGATCGACCGCGCCGCGCAGGACGGAACCGGGGGTGGGAGTGCTCACGGGGACACCTTCGCTTCGAGGAGGCTGGAACGGTAGCCGAGGAGCCGGATCTTGTCATCCGATCCCTGGCTGGGCACGTAGAAGAAGATCTGGTCGGTATAGGTGGTGGTGAAGCCGGTCGCCGACTGGTCGACACCGGTGAGTGCCTTCACCGCGGGGTTGTTGTCGAGCTTGATGACGGCATCCGCGTTGGTGGGCTTGGCGGTGTCGCTCTCGTAGACGTTGACGGCGACGATCGCGCCCGTGTCCAGGGTCGCCAGGGCGATCGGCTCCGCGGGTCCCGCGGTCGCGGAGAAGCTGATCTCGGCCGTGCCTTGCCCCGTCTGGTTGAGCTCGTCGGTGCGCTTGCGCTTGTTGTCTTCGATCGCCGGCAGGAGCAGGTCGTTTGCGGTGTCGAACGCTCCCCAGGACGGACTGTTCTGCCCGTTGTTGATGAGGTCGGCGTAAGCCGCGGCGACCTGGTCCGGAGGCATCACGAGGAAGGAGGAGTCCGGCGGCACCTGCGTCGCGCCGACGTAGGGCGCGGCCAACTCCGGAAGATTGGTGGAGGCCTCCAGGTTGCCGATGAACGAGACCCGGTAATCCGCCCACGGGTCTTCCTGCGTCATCATCATGATGGAGGTTGTCGGCGCGTCTGTCTCGGCAGACTCGACGACCATCATCACCGTGCGCGGCCACGTGCCGGTCGTCTGCGGCAGGATGATCTGCGCCGGCTCGGCCGGGATCGCGGGGAGCGCGGGCCGATCCGGCAGCGCCGCACGAAGCGTGTAATTGGTCTGTCGCTCAGCGAGGGCGGGGCCTGCGAGTCGCGTCTCGGCCACAGCGGCATCCAACGACGAATCGGCCTCCGCGACGGTCGTCGCGATGCGCGAGACGATGCGTTCGGCCTGGTTCTCCGTCACGGCAGGCGGGAACTGCCCCTCGGGCACGATGACTGACGGTGTCGGACTCGGCGTCTCGCTGGCGCCGAACTGCGGCCACGCGTCCGCCGAGCAGCCCGCGAACAGAGCCGCAGAGAGCCCGAGCGCCGGCACGGCGACGAGCGCCCGGCGCCCGGGACCGAGAGCTCCGCGGCCTCGGCGGGCGGGCGACGCGCTGATCACGCCCTTCTCCGCCGCATCGGCGTCGGCGATCGAGATCGGCTCGGTCACGGGAAGCGGCAGTCCCTTGCGCCGGGGGCGCCGCGAACGGCGGACGTGCCGGATGCCGAGGATGTACAGCACGATGCCGGCGAGGAGGGCGATGGCGCCGCCCGCGATCAGGGGTCCTGCCCACGGCGTCGCGTTGTCGATCGGCCAGGTGACGGTGATGTTGGAGGGCGCGGGTGCGATGCCGTCGCTCGCGACGAGGACGCTCATGTCCGCGGGAAGCTGCAGGGTCGTGCTGAGCGAACTGGTCTGCTGGTACTCGTCGAGCCAGAGGTCCGAGCCGACGGGTGTGCGCGTGCCCGCCGCCTCGGTGGCGGCGGTGTCGGCCGAGGCGGGCACGAGGGCGGTTTGCACGGCGTCCTCGGCGCCGAGGGTCACCGCGGTGTAGGGGACGTCGGCGAGCCACGCCTGCATGTCGGTGGTGCGGCCATACGAGACGAAGACCTCGCCGTCGCCCTCGACCCGCAGAGACTGCGCGCCGGGGAGGCTTCCGAGCACGGCCCCATCGATGAGCGTGTACGCCGTCGCGCCGTCCGTCTGAATCGACTCGGTCGCCTCGGACGGTCCTTGGAAGACGGTGCGCTGAGCGATGCCCGCGCCGATCATGGCGGCGGCGATGACGAACGCCACCACGGCCCAGACGAATCTCACGCTACACACCATCCCCACCGGCGACTCGGGCGGCCACCGAAGAATCGACGTTTCAGACTAGCCGAGGCCGGCTGAAAGTTCGCGGCGAGGCACGGCGGTCCCATCCGGACACGATGCGCTCAGTATCCTTTCGAGAGAGGCGCGCACGCGTCTTCGAGGCAGGAGTCGCTGGCGATGAAGATCCACAACCCTTTCCGAGTCGCACTGCTCGCGACCCTGGGCGTCGGCGTTGGTCTGCTCCTGATCGGGAGTGTGCAGAACCTCTCCACGATCCTGCTGTACGTCGGAACCGCCCTGTTCCTCTCGCTCGGTCTCGACCCCGTGGTGTCGTTCCTCGAGCGCCGGGGACTTCCTCGCTGGGCTGCCGTGTTGCTCACGATCCTCGGGGTGCTCGGGATCTTCGCGGGCATCATCCTCATGGTGGTTCCGATCATCGTCAGCCAGATCACGCAGCTCGTGACCCAGATCGAGCAGCTCCTGCAGCCGGGACGCTGGAACGAGATCGTCGCCAATGTGCAGGACTGGGCGACGACGACCTTCCCGTGGCTGCGCATCGACGAGGTCTGGGCAGGGGTGCAGAACTGGTTCACGACCCTCGATGTCGGTTCGATCTCGACGATGGTCGGCAACAGCCTGCTCACCATCGGTGGCGCGGTGGCCGCGGGCATCGGCGGCGCGTTCATCGTACTGATCCTGACGATCTACTTCACCGCGTCGACGCCGTCGCTGAAGTCGGCCGTCTACCAGTTGGTGCCGGCGTCCCGTCGTGCCCGCTTCATCGAACTCGCGGAGAAGATCACCGATTCCGTCGGCTACTACGTCATGGGGCAGGTCAGCCTCGGCGTCATCAACGGCATCCTGAGCGCGATCTTCCTGTCGATCATCGGCGCTCCGTTCCCCGCGGTGCTCGCCGTGATCGCCTTCTTCTTCTCCCTCATCCCGCTCGTGGGCACGCTCACCGGTTCGACGATCATCGTGCTCACCTGCCTCATCCCGGGCCTCGGGACGCCGACGTGGGCGATCTTCGCCGCGGCGATCTACTACCTCGTCTACATGCAGATCGAGGCGTACGTCATCTCGCCCCGCATCATGAACCGTGCCGTCTCGGTGCCGGGCTCGGTCGTCGTCATCTCCGCCCTCGCCGGCGGCGCGCTGTTGAACCTGCTCGGCGCGCTCATCGCCATCCCCGTGGCGGCGAGCATCCTGATCATCTACCGCGAGGTGATCATCCCGCGCCAGAACGAGCGCTGAGACTCAGCCTTCGACGGGACCTTCCCACTCGACGGGGAGCGGGAGTGCGTCGGGGTTCACCGCCGCGACGATCTCGGTGAGGACACGACGAGTCTGGTTCTCGCCGACCCAGAGGTGCTTGCCCCCCTCGACGGCGATGAGCTGCGCGTGCGGCACCGAGGAGAAGCGCTCACGCGCCTCGTCGGGACGCAGGTAGTCGTCGAACTCCGGCACGAGCACCACCATGCGGCGCGAGTCCCCCGCCCAGGCGGCGACCTCCTCCGCCGTCGCCCGATGCAGCGGCGGCGAAAGCAGGATCACACCCTCGATGTCGTGGTCGCGGCCGTACTTCAGCGCCAGCTCCGTACCGAAAGACCACCCCACCAGCCACGGACGCGGAAGCCCGCGTTCACGGACGAAGTCGATCGCAGCGGCCACGTCGAAGACCTCGGACGCTCCCCCGTCGAACGCTCCCTCGCTCGTGCCGCGCGGTGACGTCGTTCCCCGGGTGTTGAAGCGCAGAACCGCCAGGTCCGCCAGCGCCGGCAACCGCCCCGCCGCCTTGCGCAGGATGTGGGAGTCCATGAAACCACCGGCTGTCGGCAGCGGATGCAACGTCACGAGCGTCGCCACGGGAGCGGTGCGCTCGGGAAGAGCGAGCTCGCCGACGAGCGTCAAACCGTCGACGGTCGTCAACGCCACATCCTCGCGATGAGCGGGCAGCAGCATCGGTCCGCGTATCTCCATCAGGCGATCCTCCAACAGTGGGTGTGCCAATGGCGGCGGGCAGCCAGATCGGCCGAATCTCCGAGAACACCGTCCGCCCGCCAGACGACGACATGGGCGACGCCGACGTCGACCGTCCGCCCGCAGCCAGGGCACACGTACGGCTTCTGTGCCTGCGGCGCCGAGATGGGCTGCACGGTCCACTCGACTCCGCGCTTGACCTCGGTACGTTTCCAGCCGGCGATCAAACGATCGAGGGAGACATTGGCACGCTCGCTCGACGTCCGACGCTTGCGGGAACGGGGCACGGACCCGTCACCACCAGTGGTTGCTGGTCCAGAAGTCGTATGCGGCGGCCCAGCTGCCGTACCGACCCGTGGCGTACCCCGTCGCCCAGCGCAGGTTGTCGACGGGGTCGTATCCGTTGCCCGGGACCTTGCTGCACGGCAGCGCCTGGACGAGACCGCACGCACCCGACGACCGGTTGGTGGCGTTGGGGTTCCATCCGCTCTCGCGGCTCACGATGTAGTCGACGTATCCGCGATCGGCCTCGGAGATCCCGGCGGCGGCCATCCACTCCGCCGGAGCGCCGCCACCCGAGTAGAACAGCGGGCCGCCGCCGCCACCGGTGGATGCCTCGGACCCCGAGGATGAGCGCGTGGGTTTCGGCGTCGGCGTCGGGGTCGGCTTCGGCTTGACGTACACGTTGTAGCTGGAGCGGTCGAGCGTCGGGGCCTGCTTCTCTCCCCCGGTCGACACCCGCTGCGCATCGCTGAGCCCTTCGGCGTACAGCGTCACCGTCTGCGGTTCGTCGGCTTGCGCGCGCAGGATCGCGCCTCCCATCGGACCCACGTAGGCCCCGGTGAAAGCCAGCGCCGCGCACGCGGCGAACACGGCGACGACTCCGCGCCGACGGGTCCAGTGCGGCTCGCGCCGACGGCTCGGAGCCGGGTGAACGACGTCGACGACCGCGGGGCCGCGACGGGCCACACGACGGGAGGTCGCGCGCGTGAGATCGGATCCGGAAGTCACAGTGCGCACGATTCTACCGGTGCCTTCCTCGGGTCGCGACGCCGGCTCAGCCCACGGCGAGCATGACCTCGACCACCGCGTCGAGCACCGCGTCGACCTGCGCTTCGCGGTAGCCTCCGCGCTGCGCGCGGAACGCCACCGACCGCACCTGCTCCGGCGTGACGGGATCACCGGTCGCGAGGTAGCGGGCGATCCGGTCGGCCACGACATCGACCTCGTCGACGCTGTATCCGAAACTCAGGATGCCGACCCGGTCGAAGCGCGAACCCCGAGGACGCGCGAGACGGTCAAGGATGACCTGCGCGGTGTCGCGCGTCTCGGCGACCCACGCGCGCGCTCCGAGTCGGGACAGCGCGTACTCGCGCTCCCGAGCGGCGAAGGCGTCCTCGACGCGTCCCAGAGCCGCGTCGACGGGTCCGATCGCGTATCCTCCGCGGACCAGCGGGAAGGACGCCGAGCGCACTTCCGTCGAGCGCAGGGCACCCGGCTCGTCGGCCTCGAAGGCCGCACGCGCCTTTTCTAGGAATGTGTCCACCGCCCGCTTCTCGTACCCCTTCTTCCGGCCGGGGGCATCGGGGAAAGGCGTCGTCGCCGTCCGTCGGTCGCGTTCGGTGTCGGTCATGCCACCCCCAGCGGCGAGAGGACGTAGTACATGGCAAGGGCGGCCGTCGCGGACGGCAGGATCGAATCCAGCCGGTCCAGGACGCCGCCGTGACCGGGGAGCCACGAGCTCATGTCCTTGATGCCGAGGTCGCGCTTCAGCATGGATTCTCCGAGGTCACCCACGGTGGCTGTCGCGAGCACCACGGCACCGAAGATGAGTCCGGCCCACCACGGCACCTGCAGCATGAAGAGTGCCAGGAGAACGCCGGCGACGAGTGCGGCGACACAGGCGCCGGCGAAACCCTCCCACGTCTTCTTCGGGCTGATCCGGGGCGCCATCGGATGCCGCCCCCCACGGCCGAACGTCAGCCCCGACACGTAGGCCCCCGTGTCGGCGACGACGGCCAGGACCAGGAAGGACAGCACCCACCACTCACCACGGTCCTGGGCCAGCAGGATCATGGCCATGCTGGTGAGGAACGGGACGTACAGCTGGACGAAGACCGCGACGAAGACATCGGCGAGGACGTCGTTGTGCGAACGCTCGTCCGCCGCCAGAAGCTGAGCGGTCAGTCGCCACACGATCACGAAAGCGACGGCCACCAGGGTGGCCACCCAGTGCAGCCACAGTCCAGCCAGGAACCCGCTCGCCAGAAGCAGGACACCCGCGGCGAGCTGCGGTCCGACGTCGACGCGCCGCCCCGACACCTGCAGTGCGCGCGAGAACTCGAAGACCGCGAGCACCATCGCACCGAGCGCGAAGAGCGCGAACAGGCTCTTGACGAAGATCAGCGACGCGACGACCACGACGCCGATCGCGACTCCGATGAGGATGGCGACGATCAGATCGCGACCGGTGCGCTGCTTGATCCGTTCGTTCGCCTGATCGAACTCCGCTCGCGCCTGTGCGATGTGCTGCTCGGCATCCGATCGCATGGAGCGGAGCTGCGACTCGATCGCGGTCACCGACTCACCGCTGGCCGGTGCACGGCGCACCGCATCCGCCCTCCGGCGGAGGGGCGGCGCGGCAGGAGCCGTCTCGTCGGCGTCGGGGGCCTCGGGCATGGGTCAGACCTCGAGCAGCTCGGCCTCTTTGCGCTTGAGCGCCTCGTCGATCGCGTCGACGTGCGCGCGCGTCACAGAATCGAGCTCCTTCTCGGCCCGCACGAGCTCGTCTTCGCCGACCTCGCTCTTGAGCGCATCCAGATCGTCCTTCGCCTTGCGACGGAGGTTGCGAACCTGAACCTTGGCGTCTTCGCCCTTGCCGCGGACGAGCTTGACGTACTCTTTGCGACGGTCCTCGGTGAGCTCGGGCATGGTCACGCGAACGATGTTGCCGTCGTTGGTGGGGTTGACACCGAGGTTCGGCATGTCGCGGATCGCCTGCTCGATGGCCTTCAGAGCCGACTTGTCGTACGGGTTGACCACGAGCGTGCGCGCCTCGGGGTTGTTCAGCGACGCCAGCTGCGCGAGCGGCGTGGGCGAGCCGTAGTAGTCGACCAGGATCTTCTGGAACATCTGGGGGTTCGCGCGCCCGGTGCGGACGGTCGCGAAGTCCTCCTTCGCGGCCTCCACGGCGCGATCCATACGCGCTCCGGCATCGGCGAGGACATCGGCGATCACGGTGACTCCATTCGTTGGAACTATCGATTCAGTCTAGTCGCGCGCGGGCCCGGCGCCCGGGCCCGCGCCGCGCGTCACGAAGTGACGAGGGTACCGATGGTCTCGCCCAGCAGCGCCCGTGTGACGTTGCCGGCGGGTTCCATGCCGAACACGCGCATGTCCATCCCGTTGTCCATGCACAGGCTGAAGGCGGTCGAGTCCACGACCTTCAGGCCCTGCTGCAGGGCGTCGCCGTAGGTGAGGTGGTCGAGCTTGGTGGCGCTGGCGTCGACGCGCGGGTCCGCGGTGTAGACACCGTCGACGCCGTTCTTGGCGACGAGCACCTCGGTCGCCCCGATCTCGAGGGCGCGCTGGGCGGCCACGGTGTCGGTCGAGAAGTACGGCAGGCCCGCGCCTGCTCCGAAGATGACGACGCGTCCCTTCTCCATGTGCCGCTGCGCACGACGCGGGATGTAGGGCTCGGCGACCTGGGTCATCGAGATGGCGGACTGCACCCGCGTGGCGGCTCCGGCCTGCTCGAGGAAGTCCTGCAGGGCGAGGGAGTTCATCACGGTACCGAGCATGCCCATGTAGTCGGCCCGGCCGCGGTCCATGCCGCGCTGGCTGAGTTCAGCGCCGCGGAAGAAGTTGCCGCCGCCGACGACGATCGCGATCTCGACGCGATCCACCGCCTCGGCGATCTCTCGGGCGATCTGGCTGACGACGTCGGGGTTGACCCCGAGCTGTCCCCCACCGAAGGCCTCACCGGAAAGCTTGAGCAGAACGCGGCGGCGCCGGGTCGCTTCATCGATCACGTGTCATGTCCTCTCGTCTGGTTCAAACTATCTCCCCCGCCACCGCGACCGATACGCCGCTCGCGCAGGGAAAAGGCCCGGGATGCCGTGGCATCCCGGGCCTTGTCATCGGTGCTTACGCGCCGACCTTGAAGCGGGCGAAGTCGGTCAGGGTGAGACCGGCGTCGGAGGCGACCTTGGCGACGGACAGCTTGTTGTCCTTCGCGTAGTCCTGGTCGAGGAGGGCGACCTGCTTGAAGAACGCGTTCACACGCCCCTCGACGATCTTCGGGAGAGCAGCCTCGGGCTTGCCCTCGTTGCGGGAGATCTCGGTGACGATCTCGCGCTCCTTCTCGACGTCGGCCTCGGGCACGTCGTCGCGGGTGAGGAACGAGGGGTTCGCGAACGAGATGTGCTGCGCGATGGAGCGGGCCGTCTCTGCGTCGTCACCGGTGTAGGCGAGGACGACACCGACCTGGGGCGGGAGGTCCTTGCTGGTCTTGTGCAGGTAGACCTCGAACTTGTCGCCGCGGATGGTGCGGACGCGACGCAGCTCGACCTTCTCGCCGATGATGGCGGCCTCGTCGGAGATGAGCTGGTCGACGGTCTGGCCGTCGGCGTCGGCGGCGAGGGCGGCCTCGACCGAGTCGGCACCGGCCGCGGCCGCCGCGGTGACGACCTTGTCGGCCAGCGCGATGAAGCGGTCGTTCTTGGCGACGAAGTCGGTCTCGCAGGCGAGCTCGAGCAGCGTGACGGCACCGTCGGACTCGCGAGCGGTGACCAGGCCCTCGCTCGTGGAGCGGTCGGCGCGCTTGGCGTTGCCCTTGGCGCCCTTGAGGCGCAGGATCTCGACGGCCTTCTCGACGTCACCGTCGGCCTCTTCGAGCGCCTTCTTGGTGTCGACCATGCCGGTGCCGAGCTGCTCGCGCAGCGCCTTGATGTCGGCGATCGTGAAGTTTGCCATGGTGTGGCGTCTCCTTGTCGTTGTGCGTTCTGATGTGAGACCGGCGGGGCCGTGCGCGCCCGGGGGCGCAGTCACGACCCCGCCGGATCGTAGCCTGTGCGGGTGACGCCGCGGTGAGCGGCGGCTTCGCTTACTTGCTGTCGGCGGCCTCGGCGGCGGCGACCTCGGAGGTCTCCTCGCCCGAAGCGTCGGCGACGGCCTCGTCGTGGGCCTCGGCGCCGGCGGCGTCGTCAGCGGACTCGGTCGCAGCCTCGGTCGTCTCGGCGTTGGTCTCGAGCAGCTCGCGCTCCCACTCGGCGAGGGGCTCGGCGGCCTCGTCCTCACCGGCGGGCTGGTGACGCTGGATCAGGCCCTCGGCGGCGGCGTCGGCGATGATGCGCGTGAGCAGGCTCACCGAGCGGATCGCGTCGTCGTTGCCGGGGATCGGGTACTGGAACTCGTCGGGGTCGGCGTTGGTGTCGAGGATGCCGATCACGGGGATGCCGAGCTTCTTGGCCTCGTCGATGGCGAGGTGCTCGCGCTTGGCGTCGACGACCCAGATCGCCGAGGGGGTCTTCTGCAGGTTGCGGATACCACCGAGCGACTTGTGCAGCTTGTCGAGCTCGCGCTTCTTCAGCAGGAGCTCCTTCTTGGTGAAGCCGCTCTCGGCCGGGTTCTCGTAGTCGAGCTCCTCAAGCTCCTTCATGCGCGCGAGGCGCTTGGAGACGGTCGAGAAGTTGGTGAGGAGGCCACCGAGCCAACGCTGGTTCACATAGGGCTGGCCGACGCGCGTCGCCTGCTCGGCGAGGACTTCCTGCGCCTGCTTCTTGGTGCCGACGAAGAGGATGGTGCCGCCGTGCGCGACGGTCTCCTTCACGAACTCGTACGCCTTGTCGATGTACGACAGCGACTGCTGGAGGTCGATGATGTGGATGCCGGAGCGCTCGGTCAGAATGAAGCGCTTGACCTTCGGGTTCCACCGGCGGGTCTGGTGTCCGAAGTGCACGCCGCTGTCGAGCAGCTGGCGGATGGTGACGACGGCCATGGTCGTACTCCTGTTCTGGGCGCTCTCGCGCCGTGGTTGCGGTTGTTTCGCGCCGTTCCATCGAGCGGCGAGCCTGGTGCCCGGCACACACCCGCCTTCCGCCGGGGCGGAGGACCGTGGGGTGTGGATGCCGCGCGGTGCGCTGATCCGAAGACCAGTGCGGTGCGCTGTGGGCACGCGGAGTCATCCCGATACACGGGATGCGTGCTCCAGCATACAGGACCGCTCCTCCCCACGAGGGCGGAACGCAGCTGTCCGCACGGATCGGCGAGAACCGGCTGCGCGGCGGTCACCCTCGCGGGCACCATCGGCGCATGACATCGGTCGCGCACCGCTCTTCGTCGTCATGGGACACGCGGAGAGCCTCCACCCTGATGGTGGTGACGGCGCTCTTCGTGGTGGCCGCCCTCGTTCCCGCACCCTCGGTCGCGGACGACGCGGATCCCCTGGCCGATCGGGGGTGGGTCTGGCCCGTGGAGGTGGTTCAGATCGTGCGCGCGTTCGAGGCCCCCGCCCATCGATATGCACCGGGCCATCGGGGAATCGACCTCGGCTCCGTCGTGCGCGTGCGGCCCCCTGCGGCTGGGACCGTCGCGTTCGCCGGACCGGTCGCCGGACGACCGGTGGTGACGATCGACCACGGTGACGGCCTCGTGACCACGCTCGAGCCGGTGACGACGGATCTCCACGCCGGCGATCCCGTGGCTCGCGGTGCCGCGGTGGGCGAGATCTCCGAGGGAGGGCACACCGCTCCCGAGACGGTTCACTTCGGCGTGCGGTGGCAGGGCGAGTATGTCAACCCGCTCCGGTTGCTCGGCGGGGTTCCGCGGGCTGTTCTCCTGCCGTGCTGCTGACTCGCCGGCGGACGCCGGTCGGGTTCGTCGCGCCCGTCATCTCACGCTGTTGCCGCGTCCTTCGATGGTGCTGTCGCCGATGCCCCCGGTCGCGGTGAGGGTGCTGTCCTGACCGCGGACGAGAACGGAATCAAGCCGGCCACCGATGGTGACGGTTGCCCGGTCGCCGCTGATCTCGAGCCGCCCGATCGCGCCAGCGGTCGTGAGGGCGGTGTCGTTGCCCTGGATGATGACGGTGTCCGCCGATGCGGTTGTGACCCGGATACGGTCTCCGGACATGACGAGCGAGCCGATGGTCGCGTTGCTCGCGTCGACCGTCAGCGCCGACCCGGAGACGGACAGTTCCGCACAGGTGCCCTCGACTCGCACCGTCTTCTCGGCACCGGAGACGGATGCCGAGCCGCCCTCCGCGCAGATGGAAGCTGCCCCGTCCGGAGACGTCGCCGGAGGCGCCGGGGCGGGAGGGCTTCCTTGCTCTGTCGGCGAGGGCGAGGAAGGCGGACGCGTCAACGATGGAGTCGCCGCGGTGGGAGAAGCCGAGGTCGCCGGCGGCGGGAGACGGGTGATGAGCGGGCCCGGTGCCGCGCTGCAGCCCGCGAGCACCGCGAGGCCGACGAGCAGCCCGCACGATGAGGCGACGAGTCGAGGGCGGCGATTCACGAGGCCACCGTACGGCGCCGGATCGCTCGACGCCAAGACGACGAGCGCGGGAAAAGGGACGGTGCGCTCACGCCCGGGGAGCCACGTCGCCGGGACGACCCGTGCACACACGCCCGGAGAGGAACGCTGCGGGGACGAACCGCGCGCTCACGCCCGCGGAGGAACGTTGCGGGACGGCCCGCGCGCTCACGCCCGCGGGTGAACGTTGCGGGACGGCCCGCGCGCTCACGCCCGCGGGTGAACGTTGCGGGACGGCCCGCGCGCTCACGCCCGCGGGTGAGCGAGCCGGTAGGCCTCGCGCAGACGCTCCGCGGAGACGTGAGTGTAGATCTGGGTCGTACCGAGACTGGCGTGCCCGAGGATCTCCTGCACCGAGCGCAGATCCGCACCGCCGTCGAGAAGGTGGGTCGCCGCCGAGTGGCGAAGCGCGTGCGGGCCCAACGATTCCGCCCCCACCGTCGGCGCCACGACGCGGGACACGAGGGCGTGCACCGCCCGGGGACCGAGCCGCCCGCCCCGAACGCCGAAGAAAACGGCGCTCGCCGCGCTCTCGCCGCGCCGGGCGAGGGCGGGTCGGCCCCGGACCAGGTAGGCGTTCAGAGCGCGAGCCGCCGGCACGCCGTACGGCACCACTCGTTCCCTGTCGCCCTTGCCGTGCAGGCGCAGGGTGCGGCGGTCGTGGTCGACATCGTCGATGTCGAGGTCGCAGATCTCCGAGACGCGGGCACCCGTGCCGTACAGCAATTCGAGGAGCGCATGGTCGCGGAGGGCAACGGCTTCGCCCGTCCTCGCCTCGGCCTCCGCTGCCGCGAGCACATCGTCGAGCGCGGGTGCCGTGACGACCGTGGGGAGCGTGCGTCCGCGTTTGGGCGCGACGAGGCGACCGCTCGGGTCGGCGTCGATGAGGCCTTCCTCCCGCGCCCACCGGAAGAAGCCCTTCACAGCAGAGGTCCGGCGGGCGGCCGTGGCCTTGCTGAGCCCGTTGGTCGTGGCATCCCACTGCCATTCCCGTAGGGCCTCGACGTCGAGGTCTCGGATGTCCGGGTCGCCGGACACGCGGACGAGGTGTGCGAGGTCGGATCGATAACCTCGAACCGTCGCCGGCGAGAGACGGCGCACGTCGGCAAGGTGGCTCAGGTAGCCCTCAATCGCCTCCGAGATACGCACAGATCAAGAATGCGCCCTCGGACCGCTCCGGAACCGCAGGGCGCGCTTGCCGCCAGCGGAGCGGCGCTCCCGGGCCTTCCCTCGACCTCACCTTCCTCGCTTCACCGACCTCCACAGCCCGTCCTCTCCGCGCGCGGCGCGCCCGTCGAGTTCCGCGAGACCCAGGAGCGCCTGGGCGTCGGCATACGCGAAGCCTGCGCGCCGGGCGACGTCCTCGGTGTCCCGTCCGACCCGGGAGGACAGAGCGTCGAGGAGTCGGCTCGTTTCGTCCGTGCGCCCGTCCGGTGTCGGGGGTGCGGCCACGGGGCCACCCAGCATCTCGCGCACGTCCGCGGCCGAGGTCACGCACACCCCGCCGAATTCGCGGAGCACACGATGACTTCCTGCCGAGGCGGCGCTCGTCACCGGCCCCGGCACGGCGCCGAGCGCACGGCCGAGCTGGGCGGCGTGCGCAGCGGTGTTGAGCGAGCCGCTCCGGTGCCCCGCCTCGACAACGATGACGGCGTCCGCCAGCGCCGCGATGAGGCGGTTGCGCGACCCGAACTTCAAATGTGTTGGTTGGACCTCGCCCCTGCCGCGTAGCACACCCTGAAGGGAGATACGCATGGGAACCGAGAAGATGAAGAAGCCCGCCGCCAGCTACGCACGTATCAGCGAGAAGGTAGACCTCGTGGAGTGGTTCGCGTTCCTCGATGCCCGCGACCTCGATGCCCTCACCGTGGAGCGCCGTCACCTCGACTGGTGGCGCAACTGGCTGACCGATACCGGCAGCGCCCTGAGCACCGTCGCGCGAAAGCTCGCCGCCATCTCGTCGTTCTACCGATATGCCCAGGCCGAGAACATCCTCCAGGTGAACCCGGTGCAGCTCGTCACCCGCCCCAAGGTGGATGCCGACCACTCCTCAACCAACGGCATGACCCGGCAGCAGGCGCGCGACCTCATCGACGCCGCCCGCGAGGACGGTCCCCGTTCCCACGCGCTCGTCTCCCTCCTCCTCCACACTGGAGCCCGCCTCGCTGAAGTGCTGAACGCCCGCGTAGACGACCTCCAGCGCGACACCGGGCACCGCGTGCTCGTCGTCCGCCGCAAGGGGGGCAAGGTGTCCAAGCTCGTCCTGAACGCGCCCGTAGTCCACGCCCTGGCCGCGTACATGGGGCAGGCCGTAGCCGAGGGGACACAGCTCACGACGACCGACGCGGCGAGCGCTAATCCGCACATCTTCACGACCCGCACCGGCAAGGCGTGGGCAGCATCCGAGGCATTCCGCACCGTGCAGCGACTCGCTCGTCGTGCGGGCATTGAGGGCTCGATCTCGCCCCATTCGCTCCGCCACACGCACGGCACCCTCGCGCTGGACAACGGCGTCACCCTGCACGACCTCCAGGACTCGATGGGCCACGCCGACCCCCGCACGACGCGCCGCTATGACCGCGCTCGTCGCCGCTTGGAGAAGTCCTCCGCGTACACGCTCGCTAACGTGCTGAGCTGAGCGAACGTTCGACGAGCGTCAGTCTTCATCTCCATCGTCGGCGCCCACCAAGACTTCCGCGTCGATGCTAGAACCAGGCCCTAGCTTCTCTCGCGGCTCCTTCAGCAGAAGCGCTTCCTTCAGCCCCGGATGGACCTTGATTTGCTGCTCGTTCGCGGTGAAGGTGGCCTCCGGATCTAGGTACTTCCAAACCCACCCCGAACCGGACTTCGGGCCACCTACGCGTCGAACGCCGATGATCGAGAAATCGAAGAGCGACCGAAGCATGGCTTCGGCAGCGGGTTCGTCAAGCTTCTGTTGCTTCGCCGCTGCCACGAACTCGACCCGAGAGAACGTCGTTAGTCCGATTCGCTGCAGGATGGAGGTCGCCGTCTCGTGCTCAGGCATCTGTTTGTGGATCTCATCGCGAAACTCCTTCAGCAGATACTTGGAGTAGGCGTTTCGCGCCTCGTACAAGTGCTTGTTGGCAATCAATCCTGCGCCCGCAGGATCTTTTTTGTATGCCGCGAGCGACTCATTGCAGAACTTGATGACATCGCGAGGCCGCAGCAAGGTGCGGTCGAGCATGAACGTGTACTTCGGCTTCGAGCCGCGAGTCAGCTCGCTTTCGTCAAATACATCTCCCCAAGCGACATCCGGCTTCGAATCAGTGCCCAGCTCTTCCCTGAAACGACTCTCCATGAGAGACCGGAGCGTCACTGGTGCGTCTTCGTAATCCCAGTGAAGCGTCACCGACTCATCGTCGGCCTTGTTCTTGTCCTCGAACTGAATGCGCGCGAAGATGTCGTCCCGCAAAAACACAACTGGGTAGATCGCGCGCCCAGCCTTGCGTGCAGCCAAAAAGAGGCCTCGCGCGGCGAGGATTAGCCCGCTGAGTTGGTCGGCGTAGTCCTTGTCGTCGGGGTTGAAGCCGAGATCGAGCTCGTCGAAGCAGATGTAGTAGCTCACCTCGGGATCGCTGGCTGTGAAGACCGCGGCCTGCATCGCGGCATTCACCTCGTTGAAGTGGACCGGCAGGTGGCTCATCTCGACGCTCTTGACAGTCAACTTTCCGAAATGAGAGGAGCCTAAAGTGCCGCTCAGATCGAGCCTGCGAGTCGGCGCGAACACTGTGGTGAAGGAAGGATTGGCGGACCCGTATGAGTCAACCAAGAAGTTTTCCAACGCCGTCGTTGCCTCCCAGACGGCCCCAGACATGTCGCCCGCAGAACCGGAACGACCGACGATGGCGGACGCCAGTGTGAGCAGGAGTAGGTATCGCCAGCTCGCGCGGAAGCGCAACTGCTGCTGAGCGCCCGCCTCAGCCTGAAGCGCGTGGTGCGCCCACTGATAGTCGCTGTAGCTCAGTGCAGCGGCGAACGACTTTGTTGGATCGAAGTCCTCGGTGATCTTGGAAAAGATGGCCGTCTTGCCCGCGCCCTTTCGGCCCAACACGAGGTAGGTATCGCCGTTCAATACGGAGTCGTACACGGGATGCCGCTCGAAACAAGTCTTCAGCAGGCGGTCGGCGTCTGCGGCATTGGAACCAAAGTTCTTGACGGCATGCAACGAGTGCGGCACAGCTGGGGTAGTCATGTCCTCGACAATATGGCCTTGACCCGTCGGCATGACGGGCGCCGCGACCTGAAACCGGCTAGCGCCGCGCTCAGAACCCTCCTGCAGCCAGCTCGCCCCGGCGCTCGCGCAGCTCGGCACCCTCCCCGCGCCAACTCGATCACGTACGACCAATCGGAGCGCCCCCCGATGAATTCGCCGGCGAGTGCTTTGAGCCACGCCCGCCTATCGCAGGTCATCGGCTTGGTGATCGACGCCGCCTCGCACGCCGCCGCAGCTCGCTTTCCCGGGGGAAGCACCTCACCCCCTCGCCTTGCGGGCTTTGAAGGCGTTCAGCTTGCATAGCCTTGTTCAGCACAGGGTCTTCGGTCTCGTCGTCGTCAGTTCGCCGCCGCAGTGCGCGCATGCCTTCACTCCCGCAGCGTGCGATGATCCCGCCCCAATCCTGTGGGCTCTCGCGCAGCTCGCGACCATTTCCGCATACCTTCGCTGCCAATTACCCTTTGGCAGCCTTGCCAACCTGTACGAATTGCCTCGTGCGACCGGAGGCCTTGGGCGCCTCGTTCAATACTTGCTGGCGTTATCTGTCGTGCGGACCGGTCACAGCGCCGTGAGGGTCGCGATGGGCTCGTCTTCAGAGGTACCCAGCCTCACGAAGCGAGTACTCGGCCTGGGCCGCCGCTTCTAGCACTAGTCGCCGAAACTCGCGCAGGGCTGCAGCCTCCGCTCGGAAAACGAAGGCTTGCGAGATGGTGGGATGGAGTTCGCGCAGTTCGGCAGTGAGTGCTACATGGCCGTCCTGGCGCACAACTGCAAAGTCCGGCACCGAGGCGCTCGGCAGCCTGGTCATCCCGATGTAGTAGGCAGCCGTATTCGCCGCTGCCGGGGCCTCACCCTGAATCTGGATACCGACATATGACCCGTCGGATGGCACGAGCCGATAGTCCGTCGGCCTGTTTCTGACTGATGCGCTCACGGTGATCGCCTGCCCGGACAGCGGTGCGGAAAGTGCCTCCTCTTTGAGTTGCTTAGCGAGGGCCGCGCCGAACGCCTGCTTCATCCTCACGGTGATGGCATCGATCTCCCCATGAGACAGGCCCCCGTGACCGCTGAGCATAGATCGCATAACGGCGAGCTGATCGCTGACCGCAGGGGTTGCCGCCGTCAACACCTGCTCCTTGATCATGGCAACGGTGTCGATGACTCGTTCACTCACGAAACGAAGGAACTGGGCCGGTGAGCCTGCGTCGGCGGCTTCGAGCGCGTCAAGGTAATCGGCCTTCTGGTCCGCGAAGATCACAAGAGGTACACCAAAAGCTCGATAGAGGAATGTTGCCGCTAGGGCACGAGCCACCCGACCGTTGCCGTCGGCAAACGGGTGGATACAGACGAAGGCATAGTGTGCGTAGGCGGCTTGAACGACCGGGTGAGCGTCGGCGAACGCCTTTGAACGCATCTCCTCAATCAGGCGAGCCATCTCGCTAGGCGTATCGATAGGCGGCGCGTAGCTGTGAACTACGTTGGAGTCGAAGTTCAATGGGTTGTTTGGGTAGAGCTTGTACTCGCCCTTCGGGAGATCCTGCTCCTGCGAGCCGACCTCCGTGATGACGGTGTACTTCTCTTGCGAGGAGGTGACAATCTGGTGCAACTCCCTCACCCAGACCTCGGTGATCGGGTGCGCACCGGTCGCGGCGTCGAGAACGAAGTCGTACGCGCGCACAGCGTCCTCGATTGACGCAGCAGCAAACTCGCCCTTGACCGCGTGAATGTTCTCCCAGGCTGCAGAGCTGACCGCAACGCTGTAGGTGAACCCACGGTCTACCTGGAAAAGGCCCTCGATAGCACCGGTGTTGATCGCCGCCCACTTGGTGGCGATGCGCACGGCGTCCTCCAGCATCGCAGGTTGAGTCGAAGCCCTGAGATCATCCAGCTGTGAAACGAAGCGGTCGAACGCCGAAGAGTCAAACGGCGCGGAGAGCCAATGCTCGAACGGCGGGAATGGCTCGTAAGGCTGGATGGTGGGCTGAGCGGCTTCGGCAGCCTGGGCGAGTGCGTCGTCGGTCATCTTCTCTCCAAGGCGGCTCGACTCGAGATCAAGGCCAATCTATAAGGCGCACTGACGCGCCAATGATCACAACTTGACTTTTGGTGCACCTGACCTCAGATTGTGATTGTCGCGCGCTGGCAGTCATATCAGAGGTTTGGGTGACAGGAAGCGCCACGTCGTCGGCGCAGCGCCACACGGGGTCTCACTGACCACCGCGCCCGACTTCGTGATAGACGCGAGCAGGCTCTCGTGTCCGCGGGGATAGGCGCGGTCCACACCCCCGGCGAGAAAAGCAATGGTGCGCCCCTCGGTGGAGGTCCAGCTGCGCGACGACACCCTCACCGCAATCGAGCGGGACGTGCTCTCCGGCGACGGCGAGGACGACCGCTTCACCGGCATCCTCGAAGCCTCCGGCCTCCAGATCCAGGAATACGTGGGCGACCTCCTCAGCACCCTCTCCACCGCCAAGTACAAGATGCTCGGCCAGGAGCGCACCATCACCGGATGGGCTTTCAACCCTCTCGACCTGCAGGCGCTCGAGATGCTGCGCGAGAACGGAACGAATGGGGCGTTCCTGTTCAAGTCGCGTAGCGAGATCGAGGGTTTCCTCGGAGCACCCATCGTGACGTCGCTCGGCCTCCCCGTGGGTCGCGCCATTGTCGCGGACTGGAATCAGGCTGAGTTGCTGCCGGTGGGAGACGACGAGCTGATCTTCGACGGCAAGAACCGTACCGAGAACAACACTTTCCGGCTCATGTTCGAGGGCCGCTACGGCTTCCGCACCAGGAAGCCGTTCGACTTCGTCTCTGTCGACCTGCTCGGGTGACGTCCCTGGGCGGGTGGGCGCGTGACTGTTGCCGCCCACCCGTCCAGCGATGACGCGTCATCGGGACGTCGCCCGATCAGGCGGTCGTGTTCGCCGTGATCCAGTTGAGCGCGTCCTCCCCGGACAGCGTGCCGGAGGCCTTTCGCAACATCGTTCGCATCGGTTCTTTCAGTGCGGGATTGCTGCGCGCAGCCGTGATGAGGTGGAACAACGCCACAGTGTCCAGAACGAGATTGCCTTCATCCTTGACGACAGCCAGTTCGTCGCCCCTCAACAGAGCAGGTCGCTGGCTGGGGTCGCGTTCGGCAAACTGGTTCGCTATCAGCCAGAAGTTCGGCACAGGTGCAGTGCGATTCTCCGATACGAACTTGGTCACGAAGCGCTGCGTCGTCATGAGCTTGGTTCCCTTGACGCCCTTAGTCGTTCCCGTGGCGTCTCCAATCACCATCCATCCAGGCTCGTCTTCGTCGCGAATCCGATAATCCTCACGAGGCTCACGCTCGTGCCAAGTCGGGTCCATGTCCTCCACGTCAAATCCGATCTCCCGAAGAACGTCGCGGACTTCGTTCTGCAGCTCGATCCCCTGACCATTGAGCAACAGTCGTTCGTGCTGCGCAGACGAGGCGCGCAGGGTCTCGTACGCCTCGGAGAGTGTCGCGAGCTCACGTTCGTGCGCGGCCCGTCGCGCCTCAAAATCGCTCTTCTCTCGCTGAATTTCAGCCAGTTTCGAGCGCTCGTCGGCTGTGGACCACCTCTCATCTTCGATCCATTCCGGTGCGCCGAAAAACGTTGCCGGGTCCTCGGCATGCCACTCTTTGAAAATTCGGCCCAGCCA
Organism: Microbacterium sp. ACRRU; assembly: GCF_022346945.1. Classification (GTDB taxonomy): domain Bacteria; phylum Actinomycetota; class Actinomycetes; order Actinomycetales; family Microbacteriaceae; genus Microbacterium; species Microbacterium mcarthurae. Next base: position 80,835 of record NZ_JAKRNI010000010.1, read on the forward strand.
CGGCCGGAGGTCATTCACATCGCTCGGGATGACCCAAGCCGATGAGCCAGGAGCGCGCTGATAGCGCGCCGCGTAGATGAGTCCATTCGAACCCGCCAGAAGCGTCTCAAACGGTGGCCCCATGCGCTCGCCTTCATCCGTCAGAGCGACCACCTTGACTCCGAACTGGTGTTCGCGTTCCCGAACTACCGGCAAGAGCGACCTCTTGACAAACTCCTCAAGCTCTTCGTCGAGGGGTGACGGAAAAAACGCCCGCTTGCCCTCTCCCCAAACCAGTTGCAGGGCATGGTGGGCTCGGTCCTTCTCATCAGTGAGAACGTCCTCGAACTGAGCGCCGCTTGCCATCAACGCGACGAGCTTCAGATTGGTCGGAACCGTCCGGGTGGGATGCCACTGCCCCGCGAAAGATTCGAACGCCCATCCCGCCCGGCCCATCATCACGATCGCATCCCACTCGGTGGGATCCACCTCTTCGAAGCTGTCTATGGATTTCTGGGTTCCCGATATCTCCCCCAGGATGCTTAGAACGGGGTCGCGGAGATGATCCGGAAGCATCACAAGAACACGCGGGCGGGGGGACTCGTTCAGGTCGCGCACCCTTGAAGCGTAGAGGCGCGGAACGCTGCCGCGCCAAAGCTGGGAAACATGCGCCGTCCTGACAAGATGACGCCATGGTCGTGATGAACCCCAATGCAGCACGTGAATACTGGCGCGCCCTAGTAGAGAATGCGACGGGATTGATTCGCGATGCGCACGCTCTGTACGACATTGCATCGTTCGGCCGGGCTCGATCGCTCGCAGTTCTCGCCGAGGAGGAACTCGGCAAGGCCACCACGGTCTATGACAAATTCGCCGACGCGTGGACGACGGGAGAGCCGACCCCACGCGACCTGCCCACCGAGACCGCCCGGCACCATCTCGCAAAGTACGCCGCGGCCTACGAGTTTGGACGCGAGCTCGATGCGTTCTGGGGCGGCGGATACGAGACCCAGCTACCCGACGGCGACGGGTGGGAGAGCTGGGGAGCAAACGAGTGGAAGTCGTGGCACGACGAGCAGCAGGCAAGATCTCTCGAGGCGGCGCGTGCTGCGAATGCGGACAAGCAAAGCGGCTTTTACGTCGACCTGACCGCCGATGGCCTGAGCACACCCGATCGGTTCAAAGAGGAAGATGTGGCCGATCAGCTGGTGCGCGCGGCGCAGGTGATCGAGATGATGCTCATAAAGGACCACACGCGCATGCAGAATCTCGACGATTCTCGGTATGACGGAACGCATTCGATGCAGTGGTCCCTGATGCGAACCTCCCACGGGCAGGAGTGGTCCGACTGGGCCCAACGAGCTGCAAGTCGTGAGGATCGCGGCTCATCTGATGGCGTTACCGATTCCCGGATCGACCCCTAGCTGAGATAGGCGAAAAGTCAATTTTGCGCACGCGAAGGAGGCGGTCGTAGCCACGGAGCGTGAGGGTGCCCCGGCGAAGCGCGGTATCAAGGGGCCGCAACACCTCGGGGTCGGGTGCGGCCGCGCCGCGCAGCCACGTGCCAGGCACATCCGCGTTGCGCCGCCACGGAGTCTCGGCCCACCGGCGCGCGGCCCGTTCGCGCGCGCACCGCACGGTCGTACGCGCATCTCGCGTCGTCACGGCGGTCGCGGCACTCGAACGACGCGCGTCCGACACCCGCTGCAGCCGGAGATCGAGGTCGATGCGGTCGAGCAGGGGCCCGTGTAGCGGTAGGAAAGACCCATGAGTGATCTGCAGCGAATCGGGGAGTTGGACCGGCACTTCTTCCGGGAATTGACGAACCTCCGCGACCGAGACGGGGGTATTGACGACATCGCGATCACCCCGTTGGTGGACGCGTGGTACGCGTGTTTGGAGTGGGCTGGCCATGCGGGCTTGACAAAGGAGCAGGCGCGCAACGTCGCCGAGTCAGGACAAGAGGCGTCCGAGCACTACGGCAGATACACGCATGCCAACGGAAGAGAGAAGCGATTCGAACTCCTGGCGATGCGTGGAGCTCTCGACGTGTTTCTGGCGCTATTCACCGACCGCGAGAGCGCAGGTTTTGAGGATACTGACCTCGACACGCTACGGAAGAAGATTGAACGCGCCTCGGTCGAATCTGAGCACGCTCTCGGCGTGATGGTTTACGTTAGTGATCAAATCGCGAAGGTGGAAGAAGCCGCGAAGGGTGCCCAGACGGCCCTCGCCGCTGCCAAGAAGGCTGCCGAAGGCGCCGAAACCGCCGTCGGATTGGCGAAGAAGGCGGCCACCGAAGCAGCTACCACAGCCCTCGAGGAGGAATTTCAGACCACAGCGTCTAAGAATTTCAGGGCAGCGTTTTGGTTCCGTTCCGCGACGATCTTCGTGCTGGGGATTGTCATTGTGCTTGCGATAGTTTTCGCGCTCAGTCATGCACCCGTGCAAGGCCAGGCAGTCGATTGGTACGGCATCACCTATCGTTTGGCAGTGCTGTCAGGGTTGGGGGCTCTCGCGGCCTATCTCGGACGTCAAGCTGGCAACTACGCCCGGCTGGGGACGTGGGCCCACGGCATACAGATCCAGCTCAAGGCCTTCTTGGGCTTTGTGAACGAGATCGAGGACGGGGAGGCGAGACAGACGATGTTCACGCTGTTCGGCAAGCGCGTCCTTGAGTCGCCGCCGGACGGGAAGTCGTCGGGCGACGATGTCCCGACGAACCTAATCCAACCGATCTTCGAACAGGCAGCGAGGCTCCGATCGCCGCAGGGCTAGGACCGAGGCTGGGGATAACTCTCCCAACCCCGACCCACCATGAAACGATCCGGACATGGAAGATGACGGTCTCTTCATCACAGACCCGGACTGTCCCGCCTGCGGCACCCGGTGCTATCGCGATGGGCGGGCGTGGCGCTGTCGTGGGTGCGACCTCCCCGTGATCGGGCACGGCACGCTCGTGGATTGAGCGTCAGCCGGCCACCGCCACAAGGTGCTTCGTCGCCTCCCGAAGGTGGGACAGGTCTACGTGCTGCCACGGCTCACTGTTCGGCGTTGCCC
>NZ_JAKRNI010000011.1 GCF_022346945.1 Microbacterium sp. ACRRU
CCCTTCTTCCCCCACCCCCCGGACTTCGTCCCCCTGACGCAGAAGGCCTCAACGATGACGGCTCCCCTCCTCGAATCCGACGCGCCCGCCGCGAAGAGACCCGATCCCGCCGCCGAGCGTCGCCGCCGCCGAGCGGAGCGTTACGCCGAAGCCGCGTCCGCCGGCTGGAAGGTGTGGCTGGTCAAGATCGTCGCGCTGGCGATGATCGACGCGGCCGCGGTGTACGCCGTCATGGTGCTCGCGGGGACCGGACAGTGGGCTGTCGCCGCGGCCGTCGCGCTCATCGCGGTCGGCGTCAACGTCGTCTACCTGACCCCGGGTCTGCTGCCGGCGAAGTATTTGACGCCGGGGCTCATCTTCCTGCTGATCTTTCAGATCTTCGTCGTCGTGTACACGGTCTACATCGCCTTCACGAACTACGGCTCGGGCCACAACTCGACCAAGGACGATGCGGTGAACGCGCTTCTGCTGCAGTCGCAGACGCGCGTGGCCGACTCGGCGACCTACCCCATCACCGTCGTCGAGCAGGGGGGCGTGTTCTCGTTGCTGGTGACCGACCCCGAGACCGGCGACGCTCTGGTCGGCACGACCGACGAGGCCCTCGAGCCCGTGGACGCGGAGTTCTCCAGCGGGCGCGCCGTGTCGGCGGACGGCTACACCAGCCTCGACTTCGCGAGCATCATCGCCAATCAGGCCGAGATCGGCGCGATCGCCGTTCCCGTCTCGGACGACCCCAACGACGGGTTCCTCCGCACCACCGACGGCTCGAACGCGTACCTGTTCACGTCGAGCCTGACCTGGGATGCCGCGGCCGACACGATGACCGACACCACCGACGGCACGGTGTACCGCGACACCGGCACGGGCGCCTTCACCGCCGATGACGGGACCGAGCTTCTGCCCGGGTGGGTGGTGACGGTCGGCGCGGACAACTTCGTGCGCGCCTTCACGGAGGAGTCCATCCGCGGCCCCTTCGTCGCGGTGGCGATCTGGACGTTCGTCTTCGCGTTCCTGTCGGTGGCCACGACGTTCGTGCTGGGCCTCTTCCTCGCGATCGTGCTGAACGATCCGCGCATGAAGAGCCGCAAGTACTACCGCGTCGTGATGATCCTGCCGTACGCGTTCCCCGCCTTCCTGTCAGCGCTGGTGTGGGCCGGCATGTTCAACCAGGACTTCGGGTTCATCAACCAGGCGATCCTCGGCGGGGCCTCGATCCCGTGGCTGCAGGATCCGCTGCTGGCGAAGATCGCGATCCTCATCGTGAACCTGTGGCTGGGCTACCCGTACATGTTCCTCGTGTGCACGGGGGCTTTGCAGTCCATCCCCGACGACATCACCGAGGCGGGGCGCGTGGACGGCGCCAGTGTGTGGCAGGTCTTCCGCCACATCAAGTTCCCGCTCCTGCTGGTGTCGGTGGCTCCGCTTCTGATCTCGTCGTTCGCGTTCAACTTCAACAACTTCAACCTGATCTACATGCTCACCGGCGGCGGACCGCGATTCGCGGATGCCGCGATCAACGCCGGCGCCACCGACATCCTGATCTCGATGGTCTACAAGGTCGCCTTCGTCGGCCAGCTGCGTGACTTCGGTCTGGCCAGCGCGTTCTCGATCGTCATCTTCCTGCTCGTGGGCGTGATCTCGTACATCGGGTTCCGCCAGACCAAGGCTCTCGAGGAGCTGAACTGACATGGCCACCGACACCGCGACCGTCACCCGTCCCCGTCGTCCGGCGCCGGCGCCTCGCCGGTCGTTCGGCACCTGGTTCCGACAGACCGGGTGGCGCCACCTCGTCGGCATCGCGATGCTGATCTTCTCGGCGTTCCCCCTGTTGTACGTGCTGTCGGCGGCGTTGAACCCGGGGGGAACCCTGCTCACCGCGAACGGGCTCTTCCAGACGTTCAGCATCGACAGCTTCATCCGGTTGTTCTCTCTGCCGCAGCAGCCGTTCGCGGCCTGGTTCGTCAACTCTCTCGTGATCGGGCTGGCGACCGCGGCGGGGACGGTCTTCCTCGGTGCTCTCGCCGCGTACTCGTTCTCGCGCATGCGCTTCACGGGTCGACGCTTCGGTCTGCTGAGCCTGCTGCTGGTGCAGATGTTCCCGCAGCTCCTGGCGTTCGTGGCGATCTTCCTTCTCATGACGACGATCGCCGACGTGTTCCCCGCGATCGGACTGAACACGCAGATCGGGCTCATCATGGTGTACCTCGGCGGCGCGCTCGGGGTGAACACGTACCTGATGTACGGCTTCTTCAACACCGTTCCCGCATCCATCGACGAGGCCGCCAAGATCGACGGTGCCGGTCACGCCCGCATCTTCTTCACGATCATCCTGCGTCTGGTGGCCCCGATCCTGGCGGTCGTGGGGCTGCTGTCGTTCATCGCGACGATGAACGACTTCGTGCTGGCATCCGTGATCCTCGTCGATCCCGCGAAGCAGACCCTCGCGGTGGGCCTCTACCAGTTCGTGTCGCAGGAGACGGCGACCAACTGGTCGGTGTTCGCGGCCGGGGCGGTGCTCGCGGCGATCCTGCCGATGGCGCTGTTCCTCGCGCTGCAGCGCTACATCGTGGGAGGGCTCACGGCCGGCAGCGTCAAGTGAGCCCCGGCCCGTCGCGCTTCGCGCGCTTCTAGACTCGGATGCCATGCGAGCACTCACCGAGAACGAGGTGCGCGACGCGTTCGTCAACGCCGCACCGGACGAGCTGCGAGTCGTGGCTCTGCCGCACGACTTCCTACTGACCGATTGGGATCACCTCGACTTCTGGGCGTGGCGGGATCCCCGCACCCGGGGCCGCGGCTATCTCGTGACCGAACGCGACGGGGAAGCGACCGGGGTGGTTCTCCGGGTCGCCGACGGGCAGTCGCGGGCACGGTCGGCGATGTGCAATCTGTGCCACACGATGCAGCCGGGCGACCAGGTGGCGCTTTTCACGGCGCGCAAAGCCGGGGCCGCGGGGGAGCAGGGCGATACGGTCGGAACGTACATGTGCGCCGACCTGTCGTGCCACGAGAACGTGCGCCTGGCGATGCCCCTGGCGCCGAGTGAGATCCGCGGGAGTGTGGACATGAAGATCGACGGCACGAAACGCCGTACCGAGGCGTTCGTCGAGCGGGTGCTCGAGACGGCCGGGGTGGAGCGGTGAGCGGGCGCGTCGTCGTGATCGGCGACGCCCTGATCGACGAGCTGCGCGATGACCACGGCGTGCGCGAGTTCGTCGGTGGCGCGGCGCTGAACGTCGCGGTGGGGCTGTCGCGCCTTGGCGTGCCCGCTTCGCTCATCGCGATGGTCGGCGACGACGCCGCGGGCGAGCAGATCCGGGCGTACCTCGCAGAGTACGACGTCGACCTGCTCCCGAGTCCGTCGGAGCACGGCTCGTCGCGTGCGGTCAGCACGCGGTCGGCGGGCGGCGAGCCGGAGTACGTCTTCAACGACGCCGCGCAGAACCGCCGCGTCCACTACGGCGACGCCGAGCGCCAGGCGCTGGCCGACGCGACCATGGTGGTCGTCAGCTGCTTCCCCTTCGACGACGCCGAGCAGACGGACGCGCTCCTGGATGCCGTGGGCTCGGCGTCCGCGTCGCTCGCGATCGATCCGAACCCCCGCGCCGGCATGCTGCACGACCGCGACGCGTTCGTGCGCGGTTTCGAGAAGGCCGCCGCCCGCGCGCAGCTGGTGAAGGTCGGCGAGGATGACGCGCAGCTGCTCTACGGCGGCCCGTTGGAGGACCTGCGCGAGAAGCTGACGGGCCTCGGCGTGGATGCCGTGCTCGCCACCTACGGCGCCGGGGGAGCCGCGATCGACGCGGACGGGATGACGGTCTCGCGCGGTATCGCCGACCTCCCTGGCCGCATCGTCGACACGATGGGCGGCGGCGACGCGGTGCTCTCGACCACCGTCGCGCTCGTGCGCGAGGGCCTGCCCGAGGACGAGGCATCCTGGGGCTTCGTGTTGGACCGTGCGATGGAAGTGGCCGCGGCGACCTGCCGCAGCGAGGGAGCGCTCCTGCGCATCCCGGAGTGACCCCGCCCCGTGTTGGAACCATGCCCTCGGGGAGGGTAAGGTAGGTGATCGCGCCTCTGGTCGACTGTGAAAGCCGGGCGGGTGCGCACCTGGCGAGTTACCCAAGCGGCCAAAGGGATCTGACTGTAAATCAGACTGCATTGCATTCGGGGGTTCGAATCCCTCACTCGCCACCACCAACACCAGCAAGAGCCCCGGGAGACCGGGGCTTTTCGCTTTTCTTGCGCCTTCCCCGCCCGGGTTCCTGCCCGATGATCCGGCCGGCCTCCATCCGGACGACGACGTCGGCTTCGGCGATGAGCCGGTCGTCGTGGCTGACGCACACCACGGCGGTGCCGCGCGCCGTCTCGTCAGCGATCGCGTCGCGGATGAGCGCCGCACTGGCGGCATCCAGGGCCGTGGTCGGCTCGTCGAGCAGGAGCAGGTCGGCGCCGCGGGCGAGGCCCTGCGCGAGGAGGGCGCGCTGACGCTGACCGCCCGAGAGGGTGGCGAACGGCCGGCGGTGGAGGGCCGTCATGTCGACGCGGCGCAGCGCGTCATCGACGGCGGCTCGGGCCTCGCGGTCGAGGCGGCGCATCGCTCCGACGCGCCCCCAAGCGCCCACGACCACGACGTCGCGCACGGTAAGCGGGAGGCGCTCCGCGACCGCGGCGCGCTGCGGCACGAACGCGCGCGCCCGCGCGTCGACGACGACCGTGCCCGCGGAGGGGGCGCGCGCTCCGGCGAGCACCTCGATGAGCGTCGACTTGCCCGAGCCGTTGGGGCCGACCACCACGGTCAGGGCGTGCCGAGCGATGTCGAGATCGACGCCGTCGACCGCGCGCGTGTCATCGAAGTCGACGCGGATGCCGCGCAGTGCGGCAGCGGGCGAGAGTCGGGTGATCGGGGGCATGGCATCCATTGTATGAGTTTGAGAATCGTTCTCATTACGGATACGGTCGACTCCCGTGCCGTGGTTCACCGATCCCCTCTCCCTCGAGTTCGTGCAGCGCGCGCTCCTTGGCGGCGTTCTCGTGGCCGTGCTGTGCGCGGTCGCCGGCACCTGGGTGATCGTGCGAGGCATGGCGTTTCTCGGCGAAGCGCTCGCGCACGGCATGCTTCCCGGGGTGGCGCTGGCCACCGTCCTCGGGCTCCCCGTCCTGCTCGGCGCAGCCGTCAGCGCCGTGGTGATGAGTTTCGGCATCGGCGTGCTGCAGCGTCGGGCGCGGCTGTCCTACGACACGAGTATCGGGATGCTGTTCGTCGGCATGCTGGCCCTCGGCGTCATCGTCATCTCCCACGCCGGAAGCTTCGCGACGGATGCCACGGCGATCCTGTTCGGTGACATCCTCGCCGTCGGGACCGGTGACCTGGTCGTGCTCGTCGTGGCCACGGCGGTGGGCGTGGCCTCCGCGGCGTTCTTCCACCGCTCTCTCGTGGCCCTGGCGATCGACGAGCGTGTCGCCCGCGTTCTGCGACTGCGTCCCCGGGTCGCACAGACCGTGCTCGTGGGGCTGGTGACCCTCGCGGTCGTGGCCTCGTACCAGGCCGTGGGCTCTCTGCTCGTGGTCGGCCTCTTGGTCGCCCCGGCCGTGGCCGCCCGGCAGTGGACCGAGCGCGTCCCCACCACCATGGCACTCGCCGCCGTGATCGGTTCGGCCGCCGTCTGCGCGGGACTTCTCGTCTCGTGGCACGCGGCCACCGCCGCCGGCGCCACCATCGCCGCCACCGCGATCGCCGCAGCCGGCGTGTCCTGGGTCCTCCGCGCGGGGATCGACACCGTTCGGCGCCGCCTGGTCGCGCCCGATCTCGTCCCCGCCTGATGCAGAAAGCCTCCATGTCTCACCGTTCTCCCCTTCGTCCTTTCGTCCTGTCGCTCGCGATGGTGCTCGCGCTGACCGGGTGCGCGGCGAACGGTCCGACGGCATCCGTGACCGAACCGGCCCCCGACACCCACGGCGAGATCGCCGGGGCCGAAGAGCTCGCGGAACCGGCGCTCGGTCTCACCTCGATCGATGCCCAGGGGCAGGTGTCCCACCTCGACCTCCTCGACGAGACGACGGTGGAGCTCGGGGCGGTCCGTGCCCCGCGCGCGGTCCACAGCGACGGCCGCTACCTCTTCGCGATCGACGAGACCGGCGTCTCGGTCGTCGACAGCGGGGTGTGGACGTGGGATCACGTCGACCACTTCCACTACTACCGCGCCGAGGCGCGCGTCCTCGGCGACGTCGAGGGGGCGGGGGCGGCGACGGTCGCGACGTCGAACTCGTCGACCACCGGCGGAACGGGCGTGTTCTTCCCCGAGTCCGGCGACGCCGTGCTGCTGGACACCGAGGCCCTCTCGAAGGGGCGGCTCGTGGAGTCCTTCCGTCTTTCACGCGAGCCCGGACCCGGCATGGTCGTGCCCGCCGGATCGTTCGCCGCGGTCGCCGCGGGCGACGAAGTGACGCTGCACACGGCGGACGGCGCCACCACGGGTGAGCCGGTCGCGTGCGAGGCCGCCGCCGGGACCCTCACCACCCGCGTGGGGGCCATCATCGGATGCCAGGACGGCGCGCTCCTCATCCACGTCGAGGACGAGCGGCCGGTCGTGGAGCGTATCCCGTATCCCGACGGCGTGAACGCACCGCGGGCCACGACTTTCGCGAACCGCGAGGGGCGTCTCCGCGTCGCGGCTCTCGCGGGCGACGCCGGCATCTGGATGCTGGACACCCGCGCCCGCACGTGGACGCTCCTTCCCGTGCCCGAGCCGGTCGTCCAGGTCACCGCGGTCGACGACGCCGACGCGAACGTGCTCGCACTGACCCCCGACGGGCGCGTGCTCGTGCTCGACGGCGAGACGGGCGCCATACGCGCGGCATCCGTTCCCCTGGTCGGGGCGAGCCTCGCCGCAGGCGACCCCGTGACCCTCGTGGCCGACCAGCAACGCGCGTACCTCAACGGTCCGGCGGAGGGACGGCTGTGGGAGATCGACTTCGCCGACAACTCCCGCCTCGCCCGTGAGTTCGAGACCGCTTCCGCGCCCGTGTTCTTCGCCGAGACGGGACGCTGATATGAAACTCTCCCGCCTCGCGGCTTCGCTGCTGCTCGCCGGAGCGCTGCTCACCGGCTGCGCATCCAGCCAGGGCGAGCGCCCGCTCGTCGTGGTGTCGACGAACATCCTCGGCGACGTCGTGTCGAACCTCGTCGGCGACGACGTCGAGGTCCTGACCCTCATGCGCCCGGGCGCCGATCCGCACTCGTTCGAGATCTCGGCATCCGAGGCGGCCCGCGTGCGTTCGGCCGACCTCGTCGTCTCGAACGGGCTGGGGCTCGAGGAGGGCCTGCAGCAGCACCTCGATGCCGCCGCCGACGCCGGTGTGGCCGCCTTCGTCGCGGGCGACGTCGTCGACGTGCTGCCGTACACCTCGACCGACGCCGGGGGTGCGGACGACCCGCACTTCTGGACCGACCCCGCGCAGACCATCGCCGTCGTCGACGCGCTGGTCCCCGTCCTCGAAGGCGTGGACGGGGTGGATGCCGCCGCGATCGCCGCGCGCGCGGCCGACTACCGCGAGGCCCTCGAAGCCCTCGACGCCGACATGATGACCGCCTTCGCCGCCATCCCCGAGGCTCGGCGCGCCCTGGTCACGAACCACCACGTCTTCGGCTACCTGGCCGAGCGCTTTGGGTTCCGCGTCGTGGGCGCCGTCATCCCTGGCGGGACGACCCTCGCGGCCCCGAGCGCGAGCGATCTCGCCGATCTCGTCTCGGCGATCGACGAGGCGGGGGTGCGCACGATCTTCGCCGAGTCGTCGCAACCCGACCGCTTGATGAAGGCGCTCGCCGAGGAAGCCGACGTGGACGTGACCGTCACCGAGCTCTTCACGGAGTCGTTGACGGATGCCACCGGGGGAGCCCCCGACTACCTGACCATGATGCGCGTCAACACGGAGCGCATCGCGACCGGCCTGTCGCCCTGAGCGCCCGGCCACCCCAGAGAAGAAAGAAGAATCACATGCGCACCCTTCCCCTCCGACGCGCGGGCGTATTCGCGCTCGCGGTCGGCGCCACCGTCGGACTCGCCGCGTGCTCCGGCGGCGCCGGCGGCGGTTCGGCCGCTCCCGCCCCCGGCTCGTCGTCGTCGGCCGCCGACGAGACCGGAACCCGCGTCGCGCTGTCGTACCCGGGCGGCATCGTCGTCCTCGACGGCGAGACGCTCGAGGTCGTCGGCGACGTCGACTCCGAGGAGTTCACGCGGCTCAACTCCGCCGGCGACGGTCGGCACGTCATGGTGACCACCACCGCCGGCTTCCAGGTGCTGGATGCCGGGACGGCGCAGGACGAGCCCGTCCTCACCGACCTGGTGTTCCCCGCCGAGAAGGCCGGTCACGTCGTCGTCCACGGCGGCAAGACGGTGCTGTACGCCGACGGCACGAGCGACACGACCGTGTTCGACACCGACGCCCTGCTGGCATCCACCGACGAACTCCCCGAGACCGAGACGATCCCGGGCGTCGAGGCGCACCACGGTGTGTCGATCGTGCTGGAGGACGGCTCCTTCGTTACGACCGTGGGCAACGCCGACGGGCGCACGGGCATCGTCGTGAAGGACCCGTCGGGTGCGACCGTCGCCGAGAGCGCCGACTGCCCCGGCGTTCACGGTGAGGGCACCGCTCAGGACGAGGTCGTCGTGTTCGGGTGCGAGAACGGCGCGCTCTTCTTCGACGACGGCGAGATCACCAAGCTCGACGCTCCCGACCAGCCGTACGGGCGCACCGGCAACCTGTTCGTCAGCGAGACCAGCCCGCTGGTGATCGGCGACTACAAGGACGACCGGGATGCCGAGGGCTACCTGCTGAACCGCATCGCCCTCATCGACACCGCAGCCAAGACCCAGACCGTCGTCGACATGCCCGAGGGCGCGGAGTACACCTTCCGTGACCTCGCTCGCGGCCCCGGTGACCTCGGCTACATCCTCGCCTCCGACGGCTCGATCCACGTCTTCGACCCCGAGGCCGGCGCTTTCACGGACGCGTTCCCGGTGATCGACGCGTGGGAGGGTCCGGCCGAGTGGCAGGACGCGCACCCCGCCATCAAGGTCAGCGGTGACATCGCCTACGTGACCGAGCCCGCCAAGAACATGGTGCACGCGGTCGGCCTCACCACGGGCGAGGTTCTCACGAGCGCGACGCTCGAGGTGACGCCCAACGAGATCGCCCTCACGCGCTGAGTGCGACGAGCCGCCCCGGGACTTTCCCGGGGCGGTTTCGTGCGCTCACGCCGATTCGCGCCAGACGATCGGGCTCTCCAGCAGGATCGGGGCGTCGAAGGTCTGACCGTCGAGCTGGGCGAGGACGGCGCGGGCGGCGGTACTGCCGAGCTGGTCGGCGGGCTGGTGCACGGTCGACAGCGGGGGGTCGCAGCGCAACGCCCACGAGCTGTCGTCGAAGCCGACGATGCCGACGTCGTCCGGCACGCGGCGCCCCGCCTCGCGCAGGGCTTCCAGCGCCCCGGCGGCGACGGCGTCGCTGGAGGCGAAGATGCCGTCGACATCGGGAGCCCGGTCGAGCAGACGCTTCATGCCCGCCTTGCCGTCGGAGAACGAATAGAACGGCACGCGTTCGACGAGCTGCGGATCGAAGCCGGCGCCGAGGGCGTCGACGAACCCGGCGAGGCGGTCGGCGCCGGAGTCGCGGTCGAGGGCCGCGGCGACCATGCCGACGCGGCGACGGCCCGTGCCGACGAGCCGCCGCGTGATCTCGCGCGCAGAGCCCCGGTTGTCGATCGCCACGTGGGCGGCATCGCCGATGTCGCGAGGGTTTCCGACGAAGGCGGCGGGCAGACCCAGCTCGACGACCGCGCGCGTGATGGGGTCGCCGACGCGGGCCGAGACGATGATGACACCGTCGATGAGTCCGCCGCTGAGGTAACGCGCGAGCCGGTCGACGTCGCGCGGGGTGTCGGCGATGAGGCAGGACAGCTGGTAGTCGGCCTCGGACAGGGCGCTGTTGGCCCCCAGCAGAATGGACGCGATGTTCGGGTCCTCGACGAACAGCGAGTGCGGTTCGTGCACGATCAGGCCGATCGCCTGGGAGCTGCGCATCACGAGGCTCCGCGCGGCGCGATTGGGAACGAATCCGACCTTCGCGATGGCCGCCTCGATCGCGGACCGGGCGTCTTCCGACACGTACGGCTGCCCGTTCAGCACGCGGCTCACCGTGCCCCGCGAGACGCCCGCCTCGAGGGCGACGTCCTTCACGGTCGCGCGACGCCGACGCTCCGTTTCCACGCCCCGATCCTAGGGGGAGGAGGGGCCCTCTGTGAACGAGCACAGATTGGTAACGAAGCCTTGACGCGGAAAACGCGGGATGTCACTCTGTGTACGTTCACAGAACCTCGACGGTGAGGCATCCGCTCGAATCTGTGCACGTTCACAGAACGAGGAGCAGGATGACCGATCGCACCACCTTTACTCACGAGGGCATCGCCTTCGGGTGCGACTACAACCCCGAGCAGTGGTCGCCCGAGGTCTGGGACGAGGACATCCGTCTCATGCGCGAGGCCGGGGTCGACCTCGTCGCGATCAACATCTTCGGGTGGTCCCACCTGCAGCCGGCCTCCGACGCGTTCGACTTCGCCGCCCTCGACGACATCCTGCAGCGACTCCACGACGCCGGGATCCGCGTCAACCTCGGCACCGGCACCGCGTCGGCCCCCGCGTGGCTGAGCCGGGCCTACCCCGAAGTGCTGCCCATGGCCGAGGACGGGACCCGCCGGTACCCGGGTGGGCGTCAGGCCTGGTGCCCGAGCTCGCCGATCTTCCGCACGGCATCCCTGCGTCTGGTCGAAGCGGTCGCCGCCCGCTACGGAGCGCACCCGGCGGTGGCGCTATGGCACGTCTCGAACGAACTGGGATGCCACAACGCCCTCTGCTACTGCGACGAGAGCGCCGCGGCGTTCCGCCTCTGGCTGCGCGAGCGGTACGGGTCGATCAGCGAACTGAATCGCGCGTGGGGGACCGCCTTCTGGAGCCAGACGTACCACGACTGGGAGGAGATCCTGCCGCCGCGGGCGGCGCTGTCGGCCCGCAACCCCGGTCAGCTGCTCGACTTCCACCGTTTCAGCTCGGACGCCGTCTTCGCGCAGTACCGCGCGGAGGCCGACGTGCTCCGCCGTCTCAGCGACCGCCCGGTGACGACGAACTTCATGGTCACCGCGCACATCGAGAACATGGACTACTGGTCGTGGGCCGCCGAGATGGATGTCATCGCCAACGACCACTACCTCGACCACCGGCTCGGCGACCCCCGGAGCGAGCTCGCCTTCGCCGCCGACCTCAGCCGCGGCCTCGCCGAGGGAGCGCCCTGGATCCTCATGGAGCACTCCACCGGGGCGGTGAACTGGCAGCCGCTCAACCTCGCCAAGGAGCCCGGCCAGCTGCTGCGCAACTCTCTCACGCACGTCGCGCGCGGCGCGGACGGGGTGTGCTTCTTCCAATGGCGGGCGTCGGTGCAGGGCGCCGAGAAGTTCCATTCCGCGATGCTGCCCCACGCCGGCACCGACTCCGCGGTGTGGCGCGAGGTCGTCGAACTCGGAGGGATCGTCGACCGCCTCGGCGAGGTCGCGGGCTCCCGGGTGGTGGCGGATGCCGCGCTGGTCTTCTCGTGGGAGGCGTGGTGGGCCACCGACACCGAATGCCGTCCGAGCCAGGCGGTCGGATACCTCACGCAGGTGCACGCGGTCTACGCCGCGCTGCACCTCCAGGGCCTCACGGTCGACATCGTCCGACCGGGCGCCGACCTGTCGGCCTACCGCTTCGTCGCGGTACCGGGACTCCACCTCCTGCGCGCCGACGAGGCGGCCGTCCTGACCCGCTGGATCGATGCGGGCGGGACCGCCGTGGTCACCTTCAACTCGGGCATCGTCGATGAGAACGACCGCATCTGGGCGGGCGGCTACACCGGTCCGCTGCGCGAGGCGCTCGGCATCCACGTCGAGGAGTTCGCGCCCGTCGCCCCCGGTGTCGGGATCGCGCTCGACGACGGTACGGCCTCCCGTCTCTGGAGCGAACGCCTCCGTGCGACGACGGCCGAGACCGTCGCCCGCTTCGTCGACGGCCCGGCGGCCGGGTCGCCCGCGATCACGCGCAATGCCCACGGGCGGGGGAACGCCTGGTACTTCGCCACGCAACTGGAGCCCGCCGCCCTCGCCGACCGGCTCGGTGCGATCGCGCGCGAGGCGGGCGTCCGCCCGCCCGTCGAGGTCGATGCCCCGGGGGCGTGCGAGATCGTGCGGCGGCGCGGCGAGACCGCGTCGTACGTCTTCGTCGTCAACCACGGCGACACCGAGCTGGTCGCCGACGTGCGCGGCGCCGAGCTCGTCACGGGAACGGCGGTCGACGGACGACTGCCCGTTCCCCCCGGCGCCGTGCGCGTCGTCCGAGAGGAGAACCACTCATGACCGCTCCCGTCGCCACCGCGGCACCGGCCGGGGCATCGACGCCCCGGGTGCGCCGCCGCATCCCCCACAAGGGAGCGATCGTGGCCTTCATCGCCCCGTTCGTGGTGCTGTTCGTGCTCTTCTACCTCGTGCCGATCGGCTACGCGGTGTGGAAATCTCTGCTCGTCGTCGAGCGGGACGGCACGTTCGGTCAGGCCCGCGAGGTGTTCGGTGGGCTGGCCCAGTACGCACTGGTGTTCCAGAACACCGCGTTCTGGACGTCCGTCGGGCGCGTCCTGCTGTTCGGTGTCGTGCAGGTGCCGGTGATGCTGGGACTCGCGCTCCTGTTCGCGCTGCTGCTGGACTCGCCGTTGCTGCGCGGCAAGCGGTTCTTCCGTCTGGCGTTCTTCGTGCCCTACGCGGTGCCGGGAGTGATCGCGGCGATCATGTGGGGGTTCCTGTACTCCCCGAACCTGTCGCCGTTCCCCGCGGTCACCGCCAACGTCGACCTGCTGTCCGCCGACCTGGTGCTGTGGTCCATCGCCAACGTCGTGACGTGGGTGTTCGTGGGCTACAACATGCTCATCATCTACTCGACGCTCCTGGCGATCCCGCAGGAGATCTACGAGGCCGCACGCATCGACGGGGCGGGTCAGGCCCGCATCGCGTGGTCCATCAAGATCCCGCTCGTGCGGCCCGCTCTCGTCCTCACCGGCGTGCTGTCGATCATCGGAACCCTGCAGCTCCTCGCCGAACCGCAGACCTTCCGGTCGTTCAGCTCGGCGGTGACGAGCACCTTCACCCCCAACATGACGATCTACGCGACCAGCTCGATCCCGAACGTCTCCCTCGCCGCGGCGTTCTCGGTCGTGCTCGCGCTGGCGACCTTCGTGCTGTCGTTCACCTTCCTCCGTCTCAGCCGTCGTGGAGTCCAGTCATGAGCGCGCTCGCCCCCCACCCCACCGACACCCGCACGCTCACGACGGGCCGGCGCGCCGCGCGGCGTCCCGTGGCGACCGGCCCGCGCGAAAGCATCGTGTCGCGCACCACGGCCATGGTCGTGATGTCGATCTTCACGCTCTACTTCCTCATTCCGCTGTGGTGGCTCGTCGTGGCATCCACGAAGGACCGCGGACAGCTCTTCAGCACCAACGCGCTGTGGTTCGCCGACTTCCGGTTCTTCGAAAACGTGGCGCAGCTGTTCACCTACCGCGACGGGGTGTACCTGAAGTGGCTGGCCAACAGCGCCCTGTACGCCGGCGTCGGCGGTGTCATCGCGACCATCGTGGCCGCGATGTGCGGCTACGCGCTGGCGAAGTACCGGTTCCCGGGCCGCGAAGCGATCTTCAACACCGTCCTCGGCGGCGTCCTCGTGCCGGCGACGGCCCTCGCCCTGCCGCTGTTCCTGCTGTTCAGCCAGGTGCAGCTCACCGACACCTATTGGGCGGTGCTGCTGCCCAGCATCGTCAGCCCCTTCGGCGTCTACTTGGCGCGGGTGTTCGCCGAGGCATCCGTGCCCGACGAGCTCCTCGAGGCCAGCCGCCTGGACGGGGCGGGGGAGGTGCGCACGTTCTTCACGGTGTCGATCCGCCTGATGTTCCCCGCGCTGGTGACGGTGTTCCTGTTCCAGTTCGTCTCGATCTGGAACAACTTCTTCCTGCCGCTGATCATGCTGCGCAGCGAAGAGCTCTTCCCCGTCACGTACGGCCTCTACGCGTGGAACTCCACGATCAACCAGTTCCCCGAGCTGCGCACGTACGTGCTCGTCGGCTCACTCATCTCCATCGTCCCGCTCATCGTGACGTTCCTGCTGCTCCAGAGGTACTGGCGCACCGGGCTCGGCACGGGGGCCCTCAAGTAACGAACCTCCCGTCGGCGCGACCGACGGGCCAACCGAGAGAAGGAATCATGCAGCACAAGAAGAGAGCGGTCAGTGTCGCCCTGCTCGCCGCGGGCGCCCTGGTCATGGCGGGATGCTCGGCGTCGAGCACCGGCGGCGGCGACGCGGCGTCGTGCGCCCCCGCGGGCGAGGACGTCACGCTCACGTTCACCTCGTGGATCCCGGGCATCGAGGATGCCGTGGCGATCTGGAACGAGCAGAACCCCGACATCCAGGTCGAGGTGCAGACCGGCCCCTCCGGCAACGCCGGCACGTACCAGAACTTCTTCAACCAGCTGCAGGCGGGGAACGCCCCCGACCTGGGCCAGATCGAGTACGACGCGCTGCCGAACTTCCGCGTGCAGGACGGACTGGCGAACCTCGGCGCGTGTGAAGAGGTCGTCGCCGCTCAGGACCAGTTCGTCGACTGGACCTGGAAGCAGGTAACGCTCGGCACCGAGAACGAGGTCTACGGTGTGCCGCAGGACGCCGGCCCCATGGCGTTGTTCTACCGCAGCGACCTGTTCGCCCAGAACGGCATCGAGGTTCCCACGACGTGGGACGAGTACCGCGAGGCGGCCGTGAAGATCCGCGAGCTGGGGGGATACATCACCAACTTCTCGCAGAGCGACATCAACCAGTTCGCCGGCTTCGTGTGGCAGGCGGGCGGGCAGTGGTTCGCCAACGACGGGGACGCGTGGCAGGTCGATCTGACCGACAGCGTCTCGACCCAGGTCGCCGACTACTGGCAGGGTCTCATCGAAGACGACCTCGTCTCGTCGTACCCGGCGTGGACCGACGAGTGGAACAACGCCTACAACACCGGTGAGGTGTGGACGTGGAACTCCGCCGTGTGGGGCGCCAACTCCATCTCGAGCGGCGCTCCCGACACGGCCGGCAACTGGTCGGTCGCGCAGAGCCCGCAGTGGGAGGCCGGTCAGTCGGCGGCGGGGAACTGGGGTGGATCCTCCATCGCGGTGTTCAAGTCGACCGAGCACCTCTACGAGGCGGCGAAGTTCGCGCTGTGGCTCAACACGTCGGAGGAAGCCCTGACGTCGCTGAACACGACCGCGGCGATCTACCCCGCGACCAAGGACGGCCTGTCGCTGCCGTCGCTGCAGGAGGGCGTGCCCTTCTACGGTGACCAGAAGATCTACGACGTCTTCGCCGAGGCCTCCGGCCAGGTCGACCCCAACTTCGTGTGGGGCCCGACCATGACCCAGGTGTACGCCGACGTGTCGGACGGCTTCAAGTCGGCCGTCGCCGGTTCGGGGACTCTGGCCGAGGCACTGGCCTCCGCTCAGGAGAAGACCATCGCGACCCTCGAGGCGCAGTCGATTCCGGTCGCGGAGTAACCGCGGGCATGATCCATCACCTCCGCGCCGCGGGCGTCGACCTCATCATCGACGCCCGCGGCACGGCGGCGCCGGTCGTGGTGCATTGGGGCCGCGCCCTCGGTGACCTCGACACCGCCGCCCTCACCGCCCTGGCCGACGCGAGCGCACCCGCCATCGCCCCGAGTTCGATCGACCGCCCGTTCCGGGTGAGCGTCGTCCCTCTCCTCACGGAAGGCTGGACCGGGCGTCCCGCCGTCGAGATCTCCCCCCACGCCGCCGCGCTCCGCCACATCGGGACCGGCCGCGACGGCGACGCCGTCCTGACGATGCTCGCCCTCGGCGGCGCCCGGATCGAACTGCGGTACGCCCTCAGCCCCGAGGGCGTTCTGCTCGTGGACCGCCGGGTGCGCAACGACGGCCCCGCCGACATCGAGGTGCGCGCCCTCGCCGCCCTCCTGCCCGTGCCGTCGCGGGCCCGCGAGGTGCTCGACTTCACCGGCCGCTGGGCCGGCGAGCGCGAGCCGCAGCGCCTGCGTCCGGGCCACGGCGTGTGGGCGCGTGACACGCGCCACGGCCGAGGCGGACACGACGATCCTTTCCTGTTCACGGTCGGGACTCCCGGGTTCGGGTTCCGCCACGGCGAGGTCTGGGCCACGCACGTCGCGTGGAGCGGCGACCGCTCGGTGTGGCTCGAGCGCAGCGACCTGGGTGCGTCCGTGGTCGGGGCCGGAGAACGCCTCGACGGTCACGTGCTCGCCCCGGGCGAGACCTACGCCGCCCCCACGGTCGTGGCCGTCTGGTCGGACGAGGGTCTGGACGGGCTCTCCGCGCGCCTGCATCCGTGGGTGCGGTCGTGGGCCGCCCCGCGTGGCCCGCGCCCGGTGACCCTGAACACGTGGGAGGCCGTGTACTTCGACCACTCGCTCGAGCGGCTCACGCCCCTGGTCGAGGCGGCCGCCCGAGTGGGCGCGGAACGCCTGGTGCTCGACGACGGCTGGTTCCACGGCCGCACCGATGACCGCCGGGCGCTCGGCGACTGGACGGTCGACGAGCGGGTGTGGCCGGACGGCCTCGGTCCTCTCATCTCCCGCGTCTCGGAGGCGGGGTTGCAGTTCGGGCTCTGGGTCGAGCCCGAGATGGTCAGCGCCGACTCCGACCTCGCGCGCGCACACCCCGACTGGATGCTGACGCCCGCGGACGCGGTGTCGTGGCGGTGGCAGCACGTGCTCGACCTCACGCATCCGGATGCCTGGCGGCACGTGTTCGACAGTCTCGATGCCCTGCTGACGCAGTACCCGATCGCGGCGCTCAAGTGGGACCACAACCGCGACCTCCTCGTCCCGCACTCCGGCGGGCAGGTTAGGGCGTTGTACCGGCTGCTCGACGCGCTTCGCGCCGCCCACCCGGACGTCGAGATCGAGTCGTGCGCGTCCGGGGGTGCTCGCATCGATCTCGGCATCCTGCGGCGCGTCGACCGGTTCTGGACGAGCGACACCAACGATCCCCTCGCCCGTCAGCGGATCCAGCGGTGGACCGGCATCCTCATCCCGCCGGAGTTCCTCGGATCCCACGTGGGCGACGAACGTGCGCACACGACCGGCCGGACGGCCTCGATGGCGTTCCGTCTCGCGACGGCGCTGTTCCTGCACGCCGGCATCGAGTCCGACATCTCGCGGCTCGACGACGCTCAGCTCGACGTCCTCGCGCGATGGACCGAGGTGTACCGCACGCACCGTGCCCTGGTGCACGGGGGCACGACCGTCCGGTCCGACGATGCCGACCCTGCCCTGCTGCAGCACGGCGTGGTCTCGCCCGACCGCACCGAGGGACTGTTCGCCTACGTCGCCCTGGATCGTTTCGAGGCGGCGCTGCCGTCGCCGATCTCGCTGCCGGGCCTCGACCCGACCCGGCGCTACCGCGTGCGGGTGTGCGATGTCGGTGCTCCCGTGCGGACGGTCCAGGATGCCGATCCCGCGTGGCTCGCGAACGGAATCGAGCTCCCCGGCTCGGTGCTCGCCGAGGGCGTGCTGACGGCGCCGCTCCTGGCCCCGGGGGAGGCGCTCCTCCTTCACGCCGTCGCCCTGTGACGACAGACGAATCGCCCCGTCCCGGGTTCGGGACGGGGCGATTCGTCGTGGGGCGCGGGTCGGTCAGTCGTCCTCGGGGGTGAAGGGGACGCTGCCGGCGCTGCAGTACGAGCCCGGGGAGTGCACGAGGTGCGCGATGCGCAGCTCTGCGTCGGCGTCGCCGGACATCTGCGGACGCACCTCCGGCGAGGCGTTCCACTGGAACTGCTCGCTGTCGGGGAAGCGGCGGGCGTGGGCCTCGAGCCCCAGCGGCAGCAGGCGCATGCGTCGGTCCACCCACTCGGCATCCCAGGGCCCCTCCGTGCGGATCTGCTCTGCCGCGCGGAACTCGTAGTAGATGGTGCGGCGCAGACGGTTGCCGGTGACGGCCTCCGATCCGTGCACCACCATGACGTCGTGGACGAGCACGTCTCCGGGCTCGAGCTCCACCTGGACGACGCCGGGTGCGTCCCACCCGAACTCGTCCTGCAGCTGGCAGACGTCGACGGGGGCGAGGTGCGACCCGGGAGCCACGCGGAGCGCGCCTTCCCCGGCTTTCGACGCGTCGAGGTAGACGTCGATGTTGAAGATGCGGTGCGTACGGGGGTGCACGGCATCCTGGTGCCAGTCGATCGCGGCGCCATCGCCGGTGTCCTTGAAGACCAGGGATTCGTAGGTCGGCACCAGGTCGGGGCCGGCGAGGCTCTCGGCGATGCCGAGCACCGCGGGCGAACCGAGGAGCTCGAGCGAGGCGGGGGAGCCCTTCCCGTGGAGGTAGTCGACGCGGAACATGCGGCGGGCACCGCCCCGGGTGGCCCACTGGTAGTCGGGCCCCTCGGGGTGGTCGGGGCCGAGGGCGCGGCCGGCGGCGATCCAGTCATCGGCGGCGTCCTGCAGGCGCGCGAGCAGGTCGGCGGGGATCCGCCCGGGGAGGACGACGTAGCCGTGTGCGTCGAAGTGCGCGATCTGCTCGGGGGTCAGGTGGTACGGCGAGGTCGACACCGAGGGCAGTGTCGGCGCGAGCGAGGTCATGAGGTTCCTTTCTGTCGCCTCGGCGAGGCGTCCCCTCACGCTACGAGCCGAAGAAAGACGATCTCATCGCGTACAGACCTCGGTTCTTCCGGGATACTCGGATCATGGGTTCCGCGATCTCGTCGTTCGACCTCGCGTGTTGGCGGGGAGCGGTGCCGCGCATGTCGGTGGCGCACACGCACGACGACCTCGAGTTCAACACCGCTCCGGTGGATCTGGAGTACCTGATCGACGGGCGTCAAGTGGTCATCCCCGCGGGAGCCCTCGCGGTGTTCTGGGCGGCGCGCCCGCACCAGCTCGTTCGCGACTCGGGCGAGAGCGCGCTGGCGTGGCTGACCGTTCCGTTGGCGCAAGCGCGGGGATGGCGCCTGCCCGGCGCGTTCCTCGCGCGGATGTTCGCGGGCGAGATCGCGGTGGCGGGAACCGCCGTCGGTCCGCTGGCCCTCGCCGACCGCGTCGAGTCGTGGAGCGACGAGCTGGCGGCGGCTCACCCCCTGCGCCGCGCCGCGGTGGGGGAGGTGCAGGCGTTCGTCCTGCGCGCGGCGCACGCGGTTGCTCCTGCGGCGCCCGCGGGTCGCGCTGGCGGAGGCCTGAGGGCGGATGTGGCCGACATGGCGGCGTGGATCGCCCGTCACGCGGCGGAGGACATCTCCGTCGCAGACGTCGCCGCGCAGGTCCACCTGCACCCGCATCACGCGATGTCGGTGTTCCGGGCGGCTCTGGGCGTCACGGTCGGCGAGTACCTCGCGCAGTGCAGGATCGCACGGGCGCGCGAGCTGCTGCTCATGACGGATGCCGGCATCCCCGACATCGCGGCATCCGCGGGGTTCGGCTCGCTGAGCCAGTTCTACGCCCGGTTCCGCGAACACACCGGGGAGGCGCCGGCCGCGTACCGGCGTCGCCACGGAGGGTGACACGGCGCTAGCAGGAGGCGAGCAGCGCCCGCGACTTCGTCTCCAGGAAGGACACCAGCGCGCCGAGGACATTGACCTCGTTGCCGAGGTTCACCAACTCGACCGCCGTGAGCTCGATCGTGGTGTCGCGCGCCTCCATCGTGGCCTTCCAGCGGCCTTCGCTCCCGGCGATCGGCTGGAGGTACGTGATGGTCGCCGCCTCGCTCAGGTCGACGACGATCAGTCCGCGACGGGCGTCGGCGTCGTCCTGCTGCTCCAGCACACGGATGTCGCTGCCGGTGAGATAGCCGAGGCTTCGGAACTCGTCGAGCCACTGCTCCAGCAGCTGCATGTCGAGCAGATCACGTACAGGCACGGCGGACTCCGTCTCGGCGCTCGGGCGGCGCTCACGTCATTATCCCGTGCCGGGACGCGGACGTGACCGTACCATCATTTAAGCGTCTTAAATAGTGAGCCGAATTATTCACAGATCTAGGCAGTCGCCCATACTGTGGAGCCATGTCGTCCCGTCCCGCTCTCTCCCTCGCGCTCGACGCCTACGTCGAGGCGCGGCGCTCCGCGGAGCTGGCGACACGGGCCGAGCTGCGGCTCAGTGAGACCGAGGTGCGGGCACTGCTGCGCATCCGCGAGCGTCCCGGCATCCGGCCCTCCGAACTGCGCGACCACCTGGGCGTGACGTCGGCCGGTGTGACGACGCTGGTCGACCGGCTCGTCGAGCGCGGTCTGGTGCGTCGCGAACTCGACACCGCGGATCGCCGGATGAACCACATCCACCTCGAGGTCGACCTGGATGCCGTGCCCTGGTCACGGCTCGACCGCTTCGCGCGCGACCTCGATGGTGCCGTCGACGCCGAGCCGGCGTCGACGACCGACGACTTCGCGGAGACTCTGCACCGCATCATCCGCGCGGCGCAGGGTCCGCGCTGATCCCCGTCGCCCCATCGAACGCCGTCTGCAGGGCCGACCGCACGGCTCGGATGCCGGGACGCTCGGCCGTACCGCGCCGCACCGCCGTGAAGATCTCCCGTCGCGGCCGCCCGGGGAGGTCGAGGAGCCGGGTCGCCGGCTCGTCGCCCCCGAAGACCAGCGCCGGGATCATGCCGACCGCGTGACCGGACGCCACCAGGCGCACGTGTGCGGTGAGGTCGGCGAGCTCGAAACGCACGTCGGGTTCGAATCCCGCGGCGCGGCACTGTTGCGTCGCCCAGTGGCGGGCAGCCGTCCCCTCCGGCTCCATCACCCACGCCCGCTCGCTCAGGTCGGTGATCGACGCGGCGTCGTCGCCGTGCGCGACGGCGAGGTGGATGGCATCCCTTCCGAGCGTGCGCCGCTCGAGGAGCTGGCGCTGCTCGCGCGTGTGCCCCGGATACTGTTCGGCCACGGCGAGATCGAATCCCCGCGCGGCGACCTCGAAGAGGCTCTCTTCGGGCGCGAGCTCGACGACCTCGACACGCAGTCCCGGCTCGGTCTCGGCGAGGGCGCCCAGAGCGCGCGGGAGGATGCCGTGCGCGGCGGACTGCATCACCGCCAGTCGCACGGGGGCGCGTGACGGCTGCAGCGACTCGAGCTCGGCCCTCGCGGCCTCGTCGGCGGCGAGCATGCGGGCCGCGTGCGCGGCGAGGGCTTCTCCCTGTGCCGTGAGGCGCACGCGCCTGCCGTCCGGCTCGAGCAGGGGAACGCCGGCGTCGCGTTCGAGCTGCGCGAGCTGCTGCGAGATCGTCGACGGGCTGAACGAGAGGGCATCCGCGACCGCCGCCAGCGTGCCGCGCATCGACAGCTCGTGCAGGAGCCGCAGACGACGAAGGTCGAACATCCCGCTCCGTTCAGGTTTCGCGAACAATACCGTTCGCAAATCATCGCTTTTCTCGATCGTACGCCGGCCGCACACTGAGGGCATCCGAGGAAGGATCCCCATGTCGCTCACCGATGTCACCCCCGCCGAGATCGCGCCCGCCGACCTGGCCGACGACGCCGTCGCGCTCGTTCGACGCTGGCTGGCGGAAAGCCGTTCGGAGCCCGTCGATGCGGCGGCCACCCGACTCGCCGGTGTGCTGCGTGACCCGAACGGTCTGGCGTTCACGGTGGGATTCGTCGACGGTGTCGTCCGACCCGAAGACCTGCGCGTCGCGGCCGCCAACCTCGCCGGTCTCGCACCGCTCGTCCCCTCCTTCCTCCCCCTGCATCTGAAGGCCGCGATCCGCCTCGGCGCGCTCACCGCCCCGATCGTGCCCCGGGTGGTGGTCCCGGCCGCTCGCGCGGCGCTGCGGTCGATGGTGCGTCACCTCATCGTCGACGCGAGCGACCGCCGCCTGGGGGATGCCATTGCCGCCATCCGCGGCCGCGGCGAGGGCATCCGTCTCAACGTGAACCTCCTCGGCGAGGCGATCCTCGGGAAGAAGGAGGCGGCTCGCCGTCTGGAGGGCACGCGGCGCCTGCTCGCCCGCGACGACGTCGACTACGTCTCGATCAAGGTCTCGTCGACCGTCGCGCCGCACACCCCGTGGGCCTTCGACGCGGCGGTGTCGGACGCGGTCTCGGCCCTGCGCCCCCTCTACCGGGTGGCGAAGGAGACCGGGACGTTCCTGAACCTCGACATGGAGGAGTTCAAGGACCTCGATCTGACGTTGGCGGTGTTCGAGACGCTGCTCGGGGAGGCGGAGTTCCACGACGTCGAGGCCGGCATCGTGCTGCAGGCGTACCTTCCGGATGCCCTCGCCGCGATGATGCGCCTGCAGGACTGGGCGGCGGCGCGCGTGGCATCCGGTGGCGCCGCCATCAAGGTCCGCGTCGTGAAGGGCGCGAACCTGCCGATGGAGCGCGTGGATGCCGATGTCCACGACTGGCCCCTGGCGACCTGGCCGTCCAAGCAGGCCACGGATGCCTCGTACAAGGCGGTGCTCGACTACGCTCTGCGCCCCGAGCACACGGCGCACGTGCGCATCGGCGTCGCGGGGCACAATCTCTTCGACATCGCGCTGGCCTGGCTGCTGGCAGAACGGCGTGGCGTCACGGGCGGTGTCGATGTGGAGATGCTGCTCGGCATGGCCACGGCGCAGCAGGCGGTGGTGCGGCGCACCGTCGGCTCGATCCTGCTCTACACGCCGGTCGTGCACCCGCAGGAGTTCGACGTCGCGATCGCCTACCTCATCCGCCGCCTCGAAGAGGGCGCTTCGAGCGAGAACTTCATGTCGGCGGTGTTCGATCTCGACACGCACGAGGCGCTGTTCGCGCGGGAGCGCGACCGGTTCCTCGCGTCTCTCGCGGACATGCCGGAGGGTGTGCCCGCGTCGCACCGCGTGCAGGACCGCACCGCGGTGCCGGAGCCCGCTCCGCGGGAGGGCTTCCGCAACACCCCGGACTCGGACCCCGCGATCGCGGCGAATCGCGCGTGGGCGGCGGAGATCGTCGCGCGCATGGCGACGTCGCGCCGGGGTGCTGAGACGATCGCCGAGCACACCGTGTCGGACGAGGCGGTCCTCGATCAGCGCATCCGCGCCGCCGCCGCTGCGGCCGCCGCGTGGCGTGACCTCGGCGCCGATGCCCGCGCCGAGATCCTCCACCGGGCCGGTGACGCGCTCGAGGCGCGGCGCGCCGAGCTCGTCGAGGTGATGGGGGCCGAGTGCGGAAAGGTCGTCGAGCAGAGCGATCCCGAGGTGTCGGAGGCGATCGACTTCGCGCACTACTACGCCGAGCAGGCGCGGCACCTGGATCGTGTCGACGGTGCCCGCTTCACGCCGGTGGGCGTGACGGTGGTGACCCCGCCCTGGAACTTCCCCGTCGCCATCCCCGCTGGCTCGACCCTCGCCGCGCTCGCGGCCGGGTCCGCCGTCGTGATCAAGCCGGCCGCGCTCGCCGAGCGCTCGGGAGCGGTCATGGTGGAGGCACTGTGGGAGGCGGGCGTCCCGCGCGACGTGCTGACGCTCGTGCAGGTCTCCGAGAACGACCTCGGCCGGCAGCTGCTGACCCACCCGGCCGTGGAGCGCGTGGTGCTGACGGGCGCGTACGAGACGGCGGAGCTGTTCCGCTCGTTCCGGCCCGACCTTCCCCTGCTGGCCGAGACGAGCGGCAAGAACGCGGTGATCGTGACCCCCAGCGCCGACCTCGACCTCGCCGCGAAGGACGTCGCACTCTCGGCCTTCGGCCACGCGGGTCAGAAGTGCTCGGCTGCGTCGCTGGTCGTTCTCGTCGGGTCGGTCGCCACGTCTCGCCGGTTCCGGGACCAGCTCGTCGACGCGGTCACCTCCCTCGAGGTGGGGATGCCGTGGGACGACGCCGCCCGCGTGGGACCGCTCATCGAGCCCGCGCAGGGCAAGCTGCTGCGGGCGCTGACGACCCTCGAGCCCGGCCAGCGGTGGGTCGTCGAGCCGCGCCGCCTCGACGAGGACGGGCGACTGTGGCGACCCGGCATCCGCGAGGGGGTCCAGCCGGGGAGCGAGTTCCACCGCACGGAGTACTTCGGACCCGTGCTGGGCATCATGACCGCCGAGACGCTCGACGAGGCGATCGAGATCGTGAACGCGATCGAGTACGGCCTCACCTCGGGACTGCACGCGCTGGACGAGGCCGAGATCCAACGGTGGCTGTCGCGCATCGAGGCGGGGAACGTCTACGTCAACCGCGGCACGACGGGCGCGATCGTGCAGCGGCAGCCCTTCGGCGGGTGGAAGAAGTCGGCGGTCGGAGCGGGCACCAAGGCCGGCGGTCCGCACTACCTCTTCGGATTCGGGACGTGGACGGATGCCGAGTCCTCCGCGCCGCGCGGGGGAGATCCCCTCGTCGGGTCGGCGTCGGCGGCCGTTCCGGCAGAGGACCGCGAGTGGCTCGCTTCCGCTCTGGCATCCGATGCCGCCATCTGGTCGAGCGAGTTCGCCGTCGCGCGTGACGTCACGGCGCTGCAGTCGGAGCAGAACGTGTTGCGGTACGCCGCGGTCCCGGTGACCGTGCGTCTCGAGGACGCGCGCGACGTCGCTCTCGTCCGGGTGGTGGCTGCGGGCGTGCGGGCCGGGTCGACCGTGACGGTCAGCGCCGGCCGCGAGCTGTCGCCCGCGGTGCGGGCCTGGCTCGAGGGCGCGGGCGTGGCCTCCGCGATCGAGGACGCCGGCGCGTGGGAGCGTCGAGCGGCTCGTCTCGTCCGCACCGGCGGCCGTGTGCGCCTGCTCGGCGGTTCCCCGGACGCGTTCGCCGCGATCACCGACGGATCGCCCGCTGTCGCGGTGTACGCGGGTGAGCCGACCCGCTCCGGCGAGGTCGAGCTGCTGCCGTTCCTCCGCGAACAGGCGGTGTCCATCACGGCCCATCGCTTCGGCACGCCGCGGCGATACACGGTGCCGCCGCTCGTGGCGCCCTGACAGTCGGATGAGGTGACGGCGCGCGCGCTCGTGACGCTCCGGCGGGTGGGCTGCGCCGCGGCGTGCCCGCTTCCGGGGCTCGGGCGGCTGGGCGACGCCGTCGTGTGCACCTCCGGGACTTTGACGAGGCGGCGACGCCGTGGTGTCCGCGCTTCCGAGGGTCTGACGGCCCCTACGCCGTGCCGCTGGCGGCGATCCGTTCCGCTGCGAGGCGGACCGACGCGGGGATCGCGGTCGACGGTCGGGTCTGCGCGGAGGTGACCGGGTCGCCGGCCACCACCCGAAGGGGGAGGGTGCCGGCCCATACCGAGCGGTCTTCCCCGTCGTCGTCCTCTTCGACTGCGGAGCCGGCGTTGTCTTTGACGCTGGCTTCGGCGAGGGGCAGACGCAGGACCATGGTCGCCGCGAGCTCCCGCGCGGTCATGGGGCGCACTTCCGCCGGACGTCCGGGCATCAGGTGCTCCGACAGGGTGAGGAGAGCGCTTTCCTTGTCGTCGGGAAGGACGACGGATGCCATCCCGTGCACCACGGCGCAGCGGTAGCGCATCGAGCTGTCGAACAGGGAACGCGCGTACTTCAGTCCGAGCAGGTGCGTGACGGTCAGAAAGACCGGCGTCCCCGCGGCGATCCTCCGGAAGAAGTCGCTGCCGGTCGACCCGTGGATGAGGACGTCGTCGCCGTCACGACCGATGCCGACCGGAAGCGCCACGGGGCGCCCGTCGCGCGAGATCGCGAGCGTCGCCGCGAGGGCCCCGTCGATGATGTCGTAGAGGGCTGCGCGATCGGTGACCTGGTGATGCGGGAGCCGTCGGATGCGGGTCAGGGGAGTGAGCGGCAGATCGGTCATGTGACGATCTCACGCCCCCGCGAGGACCGATGCATAGACCGGTTTTCCCTGGATCGGGTGGACCAGTGCCAGGATCGGTTCCGTGATCTCGTCCGGCATCCTGGATCGCTCCTCGCCCGTCCCGCTGCACACGCAGCTCACCCAGGGGCTCCGAGGTGCGATCGTCGACGGACGCCTCACGCCGGGGGAGCCGCTTCCCTCGACGCGCACGCTCGCCGCCGATCTCGGCATCGCCCGGGGGACCGTCGTCGCCGCGTTCGAGACGCTCGCGGGTGAGGGGTACCTCGTGGCGCGGCCCGGCGCGCGCACGACGGTCGCGGTGCTTCCGCGGCAGCCGTCGTTCGCCTCGGAGGTGCCGCCACAGCCGTCGGCGACCGCTCCGTCGGCGACCGATCTGCGTCCGGGCCGCCCCGGCACGCGGGGGCTCGCCGATGCCGCGTGGCGGTCGGCGTGGCGGCGGGCGAGCGCGGTCGACCCCGCGCCCGATGTCGACGACGAGACCGGGCTGCTCGCGCTGCGTGAGCAGATCGCCCGCCACCTCGGGCGTACCCGGGGGCTGACTGTCGATCCGGGCGACGTGATCGTCACGGCCGGGACGAGCGACGCCCTGCTGCTGTTGGCCGTGAGCCTGTCGGGTTCGCGGCGCGCGCGGGTCGGGATCGAGAACCCGGGCTACCCGCGTGTTCGCATGATCCTGGGTCGCGCCGGCATCGAAATGGTCCCCCTGCCGGTGTCGGTCGACGGGGGACTCGATCTGGATGCCGTGGAGCGGCACCGAGACCTGGATGCCGTCGTCGTCACACCCCACCACCACTACCCGCTCGGAAGCCGACTCGACGCGGCGGCGCGGGCGCGCCTGACCGCGTGGGCGCGAGACACCGGGACGGTGGTGATCGAGGACGACTACGACAGCGAGTTCCCGCACGGTCGCGCTCCGCTCCCGCCCCTTCGCCTGCTCGACCCTAGGAATGTCGTGCTGATCGGAAGCGTGTCGAAGGTGCTCAGCCCCGCACTGAGGTGCGGCTGGGTGGTCGCCTCGGGAGGGGTGCGGGACCGGATCCGCCAGGCCCGCGCCGACCTCGACGCGCCGGTGTCGGAGGTCGCGCAGCAGGCCTTGGCGCTGTACCTCGCGGACGGTTCGCTCGCGCGGCACACCGCGCGTCGCCGCCGCGACTACCGCCACCGGCGGCAGCTCGTGCTGGAGGCCCTCGGATCCATCGCGGGGGTGTCGCTGGCGGCCGTGAACGGCGGGCTGCACGCCGTGGCGCTGCTGTCGCCGGCCGAACCGGCGGAGGAGGCGGCCCTGGTCGACGCCATCGCCCAGCGCGGCGTGCTCGTGGCCGGGCTCGGGGCGTATTCGGTCCCCGACGCGCCCTCGAGTCCCGCTGTCGGCATCGTTCTGGGATACGCCGAACCGACCATTCCGCAGCTCGTGGAGGCGCTCGCCGTCGTCGCGAAGGTGCTGCGCGCCCGCGACGCCGGTGGCGGGGGGCGCTCTCCCCACAGAGGGAAGGGGGAGCGCCGGCGCGGCGGATGGGGCGTGGGGAGAGCCGTCCCCGCAGAGGGCGCGGCAGGCAAGGGCCAGGGCGGCGGGGCGGGCCCGGGGCTGTAGCGGGACCGATGACGACGGGCAGGGGGCAGCCACCGAGCCGATCGCGGAGAGCGATGGTCTGAAGCCGAGGCGTGTCGCCCGGCTCCATCCCCGCGGGATCAGAACGGCGGCGGATCCGTATCCGGTACGAACAACACCCGGGGTGCGAGCTTCTCGGTGCGTTCTTGTCCCAGGGGACTGTGGAAGGTGAGCGTCCCATCGGGAGCCTGCGTCACCGTCCATCCGGTCTCGGTCTTCAGCGTGTGGTGTCGGACGCACAGGTGACACAGGTTGGCGAGGTGGGTCGGGCCGCCCTCGTGAGCTTCATGGTTGTGATCGATCTGGCATCGCGCGATGGGGGCCCGGCATCCGGGAGCCCGGCAGTGCCGATCGCGGGCAGCGAGGAAGCGCCGCTGCGCGGCTGTCGGCGTGTACCGGTCGACGTCCAGCACGGTCCCTGACACGGGGTGGCAGAGGACGCGGTCCCAGCCGGGAGCGTGGGCGGCGAGGTGCCGCGCCGTCGCGGCGTCGATCGGGGTGAGGCCGTCGATACTGGCACCCGCGTCCGCGTGCCCGAGGAGCGTCAGAACGGGAACCGTGATCTGCACCCGGCCGCGAATCGCCCCCAGTCCGCCCGGGCAGTCGGCATCCGTCGTCGGGTCGATCGCGGGGGCGGCGGTCAGCAGCAGGTCGGCGCAGACGTCAGCTCCGATCTGCGCCAGAGTGCGGGTGTCGCGTGCCTCGGCGTCGGTCGGGCGGGTTCCCGCTCGCGCCTCCGACTCGGCCGCCGCCAGGGACGACCCCGCCGCAGCCGGTGCCGCTGCATCCGAGACGGGCGCGCCCGCCGCCACGCGCACTGCCGCCGCTCCGCGCGCCGCCGCCGCCGCCGCCACAGACGCCCCCGCCGCAGCTGGAGCCGCTGCGTCCAAGACGGCCGCCCCCGCCGCATCGGCCGCAGCCCGCGCGCCGTCGACGACCGCCTCTTTGCGCAGCGCGGCGTCGCGAATCGCAACGGCCTGCCGCCGCAGGCGGTCGCGGATCCCGTAGGCGACCGTCGCCGGCAGGATCACGCTCAGTTCGGCCATGCCGTCGGCGAGGTCGCGCACGCTCACGCCGCGCGTCGCGGCGGCGCGCGCGTGGCGCGTGCTCATTCCGACGGGGTGCACGCTCTCGGCGAGCTCACGTCCGAAAGCGCGCACGCGTCCAGGTGATTCGCGTTCCGCGCGGGCGAGCACGACCTGCTCCCATCCGGCGCGCGTCGCGTCGTCGTCGAGCACGACCCCCGTCTCGAGGATCGCCTGTGCGTGGCGCGCGCCGATGCGCCCGGCGGAAAGAGCGTCGACCGTCGCGGCGAACTTCTCGGTCAGCGTGTGCGCGTCGGAGAGTTCTCGCTGCACCGTGAGGTCATGACTCTGCGTCGCGACGGCGATCTCGAGCGCGAGTGAACGGACGGGCATCTCGCGCTCCCTCGCGTTCCGGGAGCGCGAGCGGGCGACCTCGTCGAGCGCGATACGCAGGGCCTCGGAACGCAGCCTCACAAGCTCGGCGTGAGTCTTCGCCGCCTGCCGCGACTGTTCCCGAATCTGCTCGACGAGTGTCCGCAGCGAGCCACCCTCATCCCTCCCGAGGGGGATGGAGCGGGGGGTGGATGCCATGACTCCACGCTAGAACACATGTTCGACACTCTGAAGTGATCTCGTCTGAACCTCGCCCGGAATCACCCTTCGGTGATGCGGTTGCCAGGATTCCGCACTCTCGCGCTGGCCATGGATCTTCAACGTCGCCGCACTGTGCCCCAGAGTCTCGCACTTCCGCGCCGTTCCAGAACTCTCAGCCGCCGTCACTGCGCCCGGAACCCCCCGTTCAGCGCCGTTCGAGGATCTCCAGCGCCGCCATCGCCGCGTTGTGCCCCGCGATGCCGCTCACCGCGCCGCCGCGCTGCGCCGAGGATCCGCACACGAGGATGCGTCCGTGGCCCGTCTGCACGCCCCATCGCTCGGCGGGCCCCAGCCCGTCGGCGGGGCCCTCCAGCCACGGCCACGAAAGACCGCCGTGGAAGATGTCTCCTCCGATCATCCCGAGCGACCGCTCGAGGTCGGTGGTCGTGCGCGCCTCGATGCACAGGCGGCCGTCGGGGGCCTCGAGGATGCAGTCCCGCAGGGGCTCATCCAGCACCGAGTCCAGCGACTGTTGTGCCGCGGCGAGCAGGCGGGCTCCGGCCGCGACGGGATCCTGGCCGTCGATGAGTCGGTGCGGCACCTGCAGTCCGAACAGGGTGAGGGTCTGCGCACCACTGGCGCGGAGCTCTTCGCCGAGGATCGACGGGTCGGTGAGCGAGTGGCAGTAGATCTCGGCGGGGAGCGGCTCGGGCACGAGTCCCGCGGATGCCGCAACGTAGGCGGCATCCAATTGGGTCATCGTCTCGTTGACGTGGAACGTGCCCGCGAACGCCGCCTCGGGCGTCACCGACGTGTCCTTCAGCCGCGGCAGGCGGGAGAGGAGCATGTTGACCTTGATCTGCGCGCCCTCGGGTGCGGGGGCCTCGGTGGGGGCTCCGCCGGCGGTGAGCAGTCGCGCGAGCACCGCGTTCCCCACTCCGCTGAGCACGACCTCTCCGACGTAGGCCTCGGACCGATCGGTCACGCCGTGCACCTCACCCGAGGGCGAGACCGAGATGACCTCGATACCGGTGCGGATGTCGACGCCGGACTCGCGGGCCGCCCGTTCCAGCTCCGCGGTCACGGCCCCCATGCCTCCAACGGGGACGTCCCAATGGCCGGTCTCGCCGCCGATGACGTGGTAGAGGAAGCATCGGTTCTGAGCGAGTGAGGTGTCGTCCGAGGACGCGAAGGTGCCGATGAGTCCGTCGGTGAAGGCGATGCCGCGGGCGAGGTCGCTGTCGAGCGACGCGCGCAGGAGGTCACCGAGGGGCCGTTGGGTCAGAGCGGTCCAGAGATCGTCGTCGTCGAGTCGGCGTCGAACTTCGTCGGCGGTGGGCAGCGGCTCGGTCATCGTGGGGAAGACGGCCCGCCCGAGCGGGGCGAGTCGCTCGCCGAGCGCGGCGAACCGCTCCGCTTCCGCCGTGTCGCCGAGGGTGCGCGCAAAGGACGCTGCGGTGGCGTCGGCGTCGTGCGTATCGATCAGGATGCCGCGCGTCGGATCCGCCGGGTCGGGGGTGTAGGACGAGTACCGGCGCCGACGGAGATCGATCCGGAGCCCGAGATCGTCGATGATCGTCCGTGGCAGAAGGCTCACCAGGTACGAGTACCGCGACAACCGGGCGTCGACTCCCGGCCACGGCCGCTCCGAGACGGCGGCGCCGCCGACGGCATCCTGCTTCTCCAGAACCACGACCGATCTCCCCGCGCGGGCGAGGTAGGTTGCGGCGACGAGGGCGTTGTGTCCTCCGCCGACGATGACGACGTCGTAGCGAGTGGTCTCCGGGGCGCTCATGCCCCCACGGTAACGAGTCGGACCCGGGCCGCCCAGGGCTTGGCATCGCAGTAGCGTGGATGCCATGACCCTCGCCGCAGACCTGCTCGACATCGCCACCCGCATCGCTCGGGAAGCCGGGGATCTGGCCGCGCGCCGACGCCGAGAGGGGCTGGAGATCGCGACGAAGTCGGTCGCCGCCGACATCGTCACGGCGGCGGACCGCGAGGTGGAGGCCTTCATCCGTGCCGAGCTCGCGCGCGAGCGCCCCGACGACGGCTTCTTCGGCGAGGAGTCTGCGGCGCAGGAGAGTGCCAGCGGTGTGACGTGGGTCGTCGACCCGATCGACGGCACGGTCAACTACGCCTACGGCATTCCCGCGTGGGCCGTGAGCATCGCGGCCGTCGAGGGCACCGCCGACCCCGCGACGTGGACCGCCGTCGCCGGGGTCGTCTACAACCCGGTGTCGGGCGAGATGTTCCGCGCCTCCCGCGGGGGCGGCGCGTGGCTGGGCGAGCAGCGCCTGTCGGTCACGCGCGAGGTCGGCCCGGCCGGTGGTCTCATCGCGACCGGTTTCGGCTACGACCCCGCAACGCACGCGCCGACCCTCGAGCGTCTGAGCCGAGTGATGCCGATCGCCCGTGACATCCGGCGCATCGGGGCGGCCTCGCTCGATCTCGCATCGGTCGCCGCCGGTCGCTTGGATGCCTACTACGAGAAGGGCACGCACCCCTGGGATCACGCGGCGGGGGTGCTGCTCGTCGAGGAAGCCGGCGGACGTGTCGGCGGGGCACCCGGGGGTCGCCCCGGGAACGCGATGGTGGTTGCCGCGGGGCCGGACTTCTTCGACCGGCTCGCCGCACTGCTCGAACCCGAACTGCGGAACTCGGAGCGTTGATGGCATTCCCAGCCGTCCGAGGGTAGGGTGTTTACCTGATCGTTATTTTCGCGACCCGAATCAGCGGAAATGGCAGAAGCCCAGAAAGCCCGAAGCCGTCGCCCTCGCGACACGACACGAGAGCCCCCGCGCGTTGCCGTCAGAATCCCCCCAGACTGAGCCCGCCCGTACCCGGCGATCCAGTCGACCCTCCGCCGCGCCCAGCGCCACCGAGCTGACGCGGGCCGAGAGGCGTCGTCGCGCCGTTCCGGTCCCCGCCGCCGATGAGCCGTCGGCGCCGGTGGCATCCGACCCCGCCCCGATCGACGCCGAGAGCGCGGCACAGCCCGAGATCGTCGAGCAGGTCGCCGCCGCCGTCGTCGAGACGGTCATCGCCGCGACGATCGTCCCCACTCTGCCGGCGGCGCGCCGTCGGTCCGCGCGGCCCACGGCAGGATCCGCCGTCTCGGCGCCCACCGAGAAGACTCCGACCGCATCGACCGAGGGCTCGGCATCCGACGCCCTCGAGGTGACGGTCGTCGACGAGCGTCGTACGGACGACGACGAGGTCGCCGTCATCCTGCAGAGCGCCGACGCGTCCGAGGCGACGACGCCCGTGACGCTTCCCACGTCTCCGATCACGCTCCCGGCGACCCGCCGAAGCCGTCGTCGTCCCGCGGCGATCGACGACCCTCGCCCGATCGTCTCCGACGCTCCGCGCGGGGAGGACGCCCCCTCCGACGCAGGCGCCGCTCCAGCGGACCGCGAGACCGTTGACGAGGCCGCGGATCGCGAGGCCGTCGACGAATTCGAGGCCGCCGCACGGCTGTTCGCCTTCACCGGCGAGACCCCCGTGCAGGAAGCCGCCTCCGAGCCCATCGTTGCGCCGGCGCGTCCGGTGACGCAGGGAATCCCAGTGGATGCCGTTGCACGCCGCCGCAACGGCCGTCGCGTCGCCGCCGCGTCGTTCTCCGTCGGCGTGATGGGGTTGGTCGGTCTGATGACCGTCGGGATGACCATGCCGGTCAGCGCTCTCGCCTCGGCCAGCGGCACCGCCAATGTCGCCTCGGCGGAAACGGCGACCCAGAACCTCGCCGTGGGCGGTGGCGACGTCGCCGGTGGCGAGATCCAGGCCTATGTCGCCCCCGCGGAGGCCCAGGCGGGCGTCGTGGATCGTGCCGACGGCTACAGCGCCGCAACCTACGCGCAGATGGCCGCCGACTCGGGCATCTCCAACTTCTCGAACTTCTTCGTCAACGACCCCACGGCGGCGATCCAGTGGCCGTTCGCGGTGGGTGTTCCGATCACGTACGGCTTCGGCATGCGTGACGGTCGGATGCACGAGGGCGTCGACTTCGTGCCCGGCGACGGGTCGCCCATCCAGGCGATCGCCGACGGCACCGTGCGCATCGCCACCGAAAGCGGTGGCGCCTTCGGTGTCACGGTGGTCATCGACCACGAGGTCGACGGCCAGCTGATCTCGAGCCGTTATGCACACATGCAGTACGGCTCACTGCAAGTCACCCCCGGGCAGAAGGTGACGGTGGGGACATTCCTCGGCCGTACCGGCAACACCGGCCGCTCGTTCGGCGCGCACACCCACTTCGAGCTGCTGCAGAACGGGTCGACGCCGATTGACCCCCTGCCGTGGCTGCGTCAGCACACCGGTGGCTGACTCGATTCGAGGATGACGGCTCTGCTCTGATATCCTCTTCTAGTTGCCCGGAGAAATCCGGGTACGCCCCGATAGCTCAGTGGCAGAGCACTTCCATGGTAAGGAAGGGGTCGTCAGTTCAATCCTGACTCGGGGCTCACAGCATCTCTTCCCAGGGATGCCGCGCGGCGGGGTAGCTCAGTTGGTGAGAGCGCACGACTCATAATCGTGAGGTCGCGGGTTCAAGCCCCGCTCCCGCTACCGAAGCATCACAGAAGCCCCGGCCCTGCCGGGGCCTCTGCTGTTGCTGCCAGGTCCTCGTGGAGTCATCCCCTACGTTCACCCGGACGACCCGTGATCGCGGGGAATCGCGTCGCATGAACGTGAGGTAATGCCTCCGGTACCGTGTCCGCTTCATGCGTCATCAATGACAGCCGCTATGAAGGCCGCCGCGATCAAACATTTCGACTCGCGAAATGCATATAGGAATAATCGTTCGCGAGGCGTACCACTAATCCATCGAAAGATCGCTTCAATTGGGGGGCGCCACCTGATTCAGCGAGATCTCGCGCGAATCGAACAGCCCCCGCTTCGCGATCACCATCGTGTACCCGCGCGCGCGCAGGTCTCGTGCATTCTCAGGCGTCAGCGGCCGACGACCGATCTTCTCCCATCCGACGGCAAGCCGGTATCCGTGAGTAATGGTGCGTTCGCGTGCCATTCGTTCCTCCCCGAGGTCATAATGGCATCGGAATAGACGATTTACGAAATGGGGGGTTTCGTAGGTCTGAACGGTGCGTCGCGGGGGCCCCGATCGCCCCGACGGCCGTTCCCCGTCAGCTCTCCCCAGTCGGCCGCCGGCGCCCCTCCGGGCCGGAGCGACGCCAGGAACGCCATATGTACCTGGAAGCATGCCAGGCAAAGCGTCGTCGCCCATCCGATGGTCTCGCCCGCATGAACCGCCTTGTACAGGACCCGGTCCGCCTGCTGAATGCGGCGGATCTCGACGCGGCCGTACTCGTGGCCGTGCGGGTCGATCATGCGCCAAACGCCCGTGGGGCCTTCGACCGCGGCGAGAATCGGATGCCATTGCGTCACGGTGTGCCGGAACCTTTCTCCGGCCGAGGACCCCCACCGTATCGGCGGCCACCGACATCGAAGCAAGACCGTCGGGACCGGCCTGGATCACGGCGTCTCCAACGCGCCCCATCGGGCCGGATAGCGAAATCGTCTGAGCAAGCCTCCGTGTTCCCCTATTCTCGGCATCATGGGGGCGGCAATTCGGGCCACGGGCGTGGTCAAGAAGTTCGGCGAGGTCACGAGCGTCGATGGGGTGGATCTCTCCATTCCGGCGGGCTCGTTCTACGGCATCGCCGGACCGAACGGGGCGGGCAAGACGACGACCATTCGCATGATCACGGGTCTTCTCGAACCGGATGCCGGCCGCATCGAGGTCGACGGAATCTCCGTATGGCCGAATCCCCGACGTGCCAAAAGCGTTCTCGGCTATGTCGCCGACAATCCGCCGCTGTTCGGTCGCCTGACGGCGCGGGAAATGCTCGATTACGCCGGAATGCTGCGCGGAGTGGCCGCGGAAGACATTCGGACCCGCGGCGACGACCTTCTGCGAGTCTTGGATCTCGAGGCCGATGCGGGGCGACCCATCGCTGATTTCTCGCTGGGCATGACCAAACGCGTCGGGCTTGCCGTCGCCATGCTGCACGCTCCGCGCGTCCTGATTCTCGACGAACCGTTCGGAGCCCTAGATCCTGTCAACACGCAGGTGATGGAGCAGATGCTGCAGCGGTTCCGCGAGGGAGGCGGCACGGTGGTGTTCTCGAGCCACGTGCTCGACGTGGTGCAGAAGCTGTGCGATCGGGTCGCGATCATCGCACGGGGTGCCGTGGTGGCGGAGGGCACCGTCGCGGAACTGTCGCACGGTGGATCACTGCAAGACGCCTTCGTCGACATCGTCGGTGGACGCGAACTCGCCGAGGGGGATCTGTCGTGGCTCTCGTCCTCGCCCGCCTGAAACTCGCCCTCCAGATCGGGGGCGCGCGGGCATCCAGCCTCGGTATCGTCGCGTTCGCGCTCGCGTGGGCGCTCGGCATCCTGGGCGGACTCGCCGGCGGGTTCCTCGTCGCGTTCTTCGACTCGGGCGGTTCGCCGTTCGGCGACCTTCTGGTGCTGCTGCTGTTCGTGGCCATCTTCGGTGCGTGGATCGTGCTGCCGATCGCGACGCCCGTTCCCACCGCGAACATCATCGATCCCGCGGTGCTGGAGCAGTATCCGCTCAGCCGGGCACAGCAGGTCACGGGACTGCTGCTCGGCGGGCTCGCCTCGCCGGCGGCGGCGGCGACGTTCCTGACCGCCGCGGGCGGCGTCGCGGCCGTGAACGTCGGAATTGGCGAGCGGGTGGTCGCCGTGGCCGGGGGAGTGCTCTTCACGGTCTTGTGCGTGGCCGCGTCATCGGCGGTGCGCGCCCTGTTCGCCGAGGCTCTGTCGGCGCGACGCGGGCGCGATGTCGCGGTGATCGCGTCGACCCTCATCGTGGTGGCGCTCTACGTCCTGCCGCACCTGCTTCGCCCTCTGCTCGGGGCGGCCGAGGACGCGGGCGCGATCCTCGTCACGATCCTGACGTGGACGCCGCCGGGAGCCGTCGGAGCGATGGGGTACGTGCTCGAGACCGGCGACGTGGTGGGCACGCTGGCCCGCCTCGCGGTCGTCGTCGCAACCATCGCTGTCGCTCTGCTGCTGTGGGGCCTCGCACTGCGACTTCACGTCCGGGGTCGGACGGCGCGGGCCGTGGCATCCGGTCACCACCGGTCGGCCGCCGACCTGACCCTCGTACCGCTGGTGCTGCGGGTGTTGCCCACCGGTCCCGCGCTCGCCGCGGCGAGCCAACACCTGCGGTACTACTTCTTCCGCGCGCCGCGGGCGGCGCAGGTCGTCATCCTGGGGCCGGTCGTCGGGGTGATGTTCTCAGCGACCCAGGTGCATGCGACGGGCCTGACGTTCGCCGTCGCCGTGGGCGCGGTGGCGATGGGCTCGAGCGCCCTGTTGAACCTGTTCGGTTTCGACGGGCGCGGTGTCGAGCTCACCGTGCAGACGGGTGGCTCGCTCGCGAGCGTGCTCCGGGGCAAGCTCCTCGCGGTCTCGCTGTTCCTCGTTCCCGGGGTGGCCCTGCTCACGATCGGCCTCGGCATCGCGACGGGCATGGCCGATCAGATTCCTCTGGCGTTGGTGTCGGCGCTCGCCGGGCTGCTGCTCGCGTTCGCCGTCGGCGCCGCCTGCAGCGCCTGGAATCCGTATGACCAGGAGGCGCCGCAAGGCGACCGCAGCACCATCGCCGTGCGGATGTACCTCGCGTTCGGTCTCGCCTTCGCGCTCGTCTACCTGGTCGGCTGGCTGAACACGTCGCTGCAGCCCGCTGTGCCCGTCGAGGTCGTCCTCGGCGCCGCGCTCGTGCTGTCCGCGATCGCCGCGACACTCTCCACCCGGATGAGCGGCCTCTTCCTCGACCGGCATCCCGAACGTCTCCTCGCGGCCTTCACCCCGCGCTGATCACCCCCTCGAACGACAGGAGTTCCCATGTCCGCACCGACCCCCACCATCAGCAAGGGCCGCCTCTGGCTGAACAGCTTCATCATGGCTCTGGCCGCCAGCTGCGGGTATCTCATCGTGGCGCTGATGAGCCAGCACCAGGTGCTCACGATCGTCATCGCGATGGCCTCGATCACGCTCGTGCTCACGCCGATCTTCTACTGGACCAACTCCCGGCGGGCGCGGCTGGGCAACGCGCCACGCCGCGGTGCGTGACGCGAGCGCACGTTCCCCGCTTCGACGCAGCGTCGGCGGCACGGGATAGCGTCGAGTCATGAGCGACGATCCCGTTCCCCCGGCAGCCCTCGGCCTGGGGCTGGCCGCCGTCGGACGGCCGGCCTACATCACCGCGGGCCGCGACGACGATCTCGGCGCTCCGGCCGAGAGGTCGATCGCGGCGATGCGCGCGCGCACGCACGCACTGCTCGACGAGGCATGGCGTCTCGGCATCCGCTACATCGACGTGGCTCGCTCGTACGGTCATGCCGAGGACTTCCTCGGCGCATGGCTGCGGGAGCACCCCGAGCGCGCCACGGAGCTGACCATCGGGTCGAAGTGGGGCTACGCCTACGTCGGCGGCTGGCGGATGGATGCCGAGGTGCACGAGCGCAAAGAGCACTCGGTGGCGATGTTCCAGCGACAGTGGCCCGAGACGCTCGAGGCCCTCGGACGCGCTCCCGATCTCTACCTCGTCCATTCCCTCACTCCCGACAGCCCCGCCCTGGAGGACGCCGCCCTGCTCGACGAGCTCCGCCGACTGGCCGACACCGGGGTGCGCGTCGGACTCTCCACGAGCGGACCCCATCAAGCCGCCGTGCTCGACCGGGCTCGAGAACTCGATCGCACGCCGTTCACGGCGGTGCAGGCCACCTGGAACCTGATCGAGGGCTCGGTCGGGCCGGCGCTCGTGCGCGCCCACGACGACGGCTGGACCGTCGTGGTGAAAGAGGTCCTCGCCAACGGCGAACTCGCCGCGGGCCCGGCGGAGGTCGCCGCGGGCGCCGCGACAGCGGGTGTCCCGGCCGACGCCTTCGCGATCGGGGCCGCGAGGGCCCAGCGCGGCGTCGACATCGTGCTCAGCGGGGCCTCGACGCTCGCGCAGCTGCGGCGCGGGGCGCACACGGCCCCGCTGCCCGTGAACGACGACGACCGCGCGCGGTGGGCCGTCGATCCCGAGCTCTATTGGCGGCGGCGATCGGAGCGCGCCTGGCGATGACGGTCGCCGGAGGCCGCGTCAGCGGTGATCGCGCCAGGAGTGTCGCGGCTCGAATCCCAGCACCCGTCGCGCCTTGTCGATCGAGAGCAGCGTGTCGGTGCCCTCGAGGTCGCCACGGGTCTCGACGTTCGGGAAGACCTCGGCCACCAGCTCGGAGTTGGGCCGCGTCATGACCGTGTCGGCGGCCGCGATGATGAAGCGGTCGAATCCCGCGGGCGCGTTCTCGAGCGCACGCTCAACGGCTTGGGCGCCGTCCCGTGCGTCGATGTAGCCCCACAGGTTCCACTTGCGGGTGCGCGCGTCGGCGTCGAACGGGAACTCGACGTAATCCTCGGGCACCATGACGTTCGAGAACCGCAGAGCCGTGATCGACAGCTCCGGATGCCACCGCACCAGCTCACCGGCGAGGTGCTCCTCGAGCACCTTGACCAGCGAGTAGACCGACTCGGGGCGCGGCGCGTACTCCTCATCGACCGGGATGTACGGCGGGTCGACATCGAACGGGAGCCCGAGAACGGTCTCGCTCGACGCGTACACGATGCGGCGGATCCCCAGCCGCACGGCCGCCCAGAACACATTGAACGTGCTGGTCATGTTGTTGTGGAACGTCGCGACGTCCGAACGGATGCCGGGAGCGGGGACCGCCCCCAGATGCACCAGGGCGTCGACACCTTCGTGCTGGTCGTTGACGCCGGCGAGGGCGTCGATCACCTGGCCGTAGTCGGTCAGCTCGACCTGCACGAATCCGGGCCCGCGCTCGCCGCGCACGTCGAGGCCGATGACCTCGTGGCCGGCGGCGCGCAGCTCGCGAGCGACGACGGTGCCGAGTTTTCCGGATGAACCGGTGAGGGCGATGCGCATGAGCGTCCTTCGATCGGGGGAACGCTACGACGTTACCCGTGTGCTGGGGGGTCGAGGCCGCGCGACCGGAACGCCCCCTCGATCGCGGATGCCACGAGTTCGCGAGTTCGTCAAGAGCCCGCGCGCCGCCGGGCCGGGGTGTTTCGCTATGGGTCGGATCCGGTTCGTGAATCGTCACGGGACCGGACGCAGATCATCCGACGGGAATCGCCATGACCACTTTGTCCTCCGCGACCGACGCGTTCCTCGCGTCGCGCGCGGCGGACGGCGACCAGACCGCTTTCGGCGTGCTCGTCCGCCGCCACGCACCGTTTCTGGTCGCGTTCGCCACCAAGCTCACCGGGTCGCGGGCGGACGCCGACGACTGCGTCCAAGAGGCGCTCATCACCGCCTGGCGCCGGCTGCCCGATCTCGCCGATCCCGAGAAGGTGCGCAGCTGGCTGACCACGATCGTGTCCCGCAAGGTCACCGATCGCATGCGGTCCCGGAAGATCTCGGAGCAGATCGACGAGGAGATGGTCTCTCTCGGGGATGACCCCGAGCGCTCGGTTGTGGCATCGTCGCAGATGGACGCGCTGAAGAAAGTCCTCGCCGATCTCCCCGAAGAGCTTCGTGTCGTGTGGGTCCTCCGAGAGATCGGCGGGCACAGCTACGA
The DNA here is from genome assembly GCF_022346945.1 of Microbacterium sp. ACRRU. Classification (GTDB taxonomy): domain Bacteria; phylum Actinomycetota; class Actinomycetes; order Actinomycetales; family Microbacteriaceae; genus Microbacterium; species Microbacterium mcarthurae. The sequence continues at coordinate 39,734 of NZ_JAKRNI010000011.1, forward strand.
CGAGATCGCCTCCGAAGTCGGCGAGACACCCGCGACGGTGCGGGGACGTCTCGCGAGGGCGCGCAAGACCGTGTTGGAACGCATGCAGGAGTGGAGGTGATCGAATGAGTGACGACGTGAACGATGTGGGCGGCTCGGGGTACTCGCTCGAAGACCTCTCCGCCTATCTCGATCGTGGGCGCACCCCCCGGATCCCGGCGATCGAGCGCAATGCCGAGTGTCAGGCCCTGCTGGCCTCGATGGAGCGGATGGGGCGACTCTCCCGCGAGATCGTCGACGAGCAGGCCTCCGAGCCGCTCGCGGAGTCCTGGTACGACGGCATCATGCGCGAGGTCATGCGCGAGTTCCGGGCCGGACGCGACATCCCGCTGGCCCGTACCGAGGACGGCACGCAGCTGGTGGTCACCGAAGGGGCGCTCTACGAACTGATCCGAACGGTCGGTGACGAGGTTCCGGGTGTGCTGGTGGGGCGTGTGCGTCTCGAACAGACGGATGCCGCGGCACCGCTCGACGTGCGGGTGACCGTCAGCGTGCTCTTCGGTCACCCGATGGGGCAGACGGTGGAACGTATGCGCCAGGGGATCCGGGATGCCATCGAGCGTCACGGCGATCTGCGGGTGGGCCGCGTCGACGTCACCGTCGGCGACGTGCACCTCGAGGGGGAGGACGAGGGATGACGGACAACGCTGCCGAACTGGCACCGCGAATCGACCTGGCGGTCACGTCGGTCGCCGGAGTGCGCGAGTCCTACTCCGCCCGACCGGTCGTGGCGCGTGCCTATGAACGGATGGCGGAGGTGGAGGGTTCGCTCGCGGCCGTCGAGGAGGCGGGTGACACCCGCGCCATCACCGTGTGTATCGGCGTCTCGGCCGACGACGACAGCGCGGCGGTGGCATCCGCGGTCGCTCGCGCCGTGCGCGGCGCGGGCGCCGGCTCGTCCGACACCGTGCGCGTCCGCGTCGCTCGCCTGGTCGCCCCACGCGTCTGACCTTCGCGGCCGCCTCAAAGAAACAGCGCAATACGCTGGAGAGCACCGACTCTCGCCTCTCGGAGGACGCATGCCCGCCCAGCCCGTCATCGCCGTCACCGGTTCCACCGGAGCCGTGGGAGGGCGGGTTGCACGCGACCTGGCTGCCCGCGGCATCCCGCAGCGTCTGCTCGTGCGTGACCCGGCACGCGCCCCCGAGCTCGACGGTGCCGAGGTGCACGTCGCGGGGTACTCCGACGCCGATGCTGCCGCCGCCGCGCTCGACGGCGTCACGACGCTGTTCATGGTCTCGGCATCCGAGACGGCCGACCGGGTCGAACACCACCGCCAGTTCATCGACGCGGCCGCACGCGCGGGTGTGCGCTCGATCGTCTACACGTCGTTCCTCGCCGCCGCACCCGACGCGGTGTTCACTCTCGGGCGGGATCACGCCGCGACCGAGGAGATCATCCGCGCCTCGGGGATGTCGTGGACGTTCCTGCGCGACAACTTCTACATGGACATGATGGAGCTCTTCGCGGGAGACGACGGCGTCATCCGCGGGCCCGCCGGCGAGGGGCGGTGCTCGCTCGTCTCTCGCGCGGACGTGGCCGCAACGGCCGTCGCGGTCCTGCTCGACCCCGCCGCGCACGCCCACGCGACCTACGACCTCACCGGTCCCGAGGCTCTCACGCTGAAGGAGGTGGCGGAGAAGATCTCGGCCGTGCGCGGCCATCCGGTGCGCTTCATCGACGAAAGCGTGGACGATGCGTACGCGTCCCGCGCGGTGTTCGGGGCTCCCCGGTGGCAGGTCGACGCCTGGGTGAGCACGTACACCGCGATCGCGAGCGGTGACCTCGCCGGGATCTCCGGCGACGTCGAGGCCGTCACCGGTCGCCCCGCCCAGACGTTCGAGGAGTTCCTCGGCGCGGTCGGCTGAGCGGTCGCGCCGCCGCGGACGACGACGCGACCGCCTCCGTTCAACGGCGGAGGATCCGTCGCGCCAACCGGTTGCCGAGGAACTGAGCCAGCTGGACCAGCACGATGATGATGCCGATGGCGATCCACATCGTGAGGAAGTCCCACCGACGGAAGCCGTAGGTGAGGGCGAACGAGCCCAACCCGCCCGCTCCGACGGCGCCGGCGACCGCGGTCATGTCCACGATCGCGACGACGACGAACGTGTACCCGAGGATGAGCGGTCCCAATGCTTCGGGCACCAGCAGCGTCGCGATGATCCGCCACGGCCCCGCGCCCGCGGCGCGCGCCGCTTCGATGACCCCGGGGCTGATCGTGACGAGATTCTGTTCGACGATGCGCGAGAAACCGAACGTCACGGCGATCGACAGCGGCACCACGGCCGCGGTCGTCCCGATCGCCGTGCCCACCACGGCCGCGGTGACGGGCGAGAGCGCCAGGATCAGCACGATGAACGGAATCGGTCGGAACACGTTCACGAGAAGGTTCAGCACGACGTTCACGGCTCGGGCGGGAAGCACACCGCCCGCGCGGGTGACATAGAGCGCGAGCCCGAGCAGAAGGCCGCCGATCCCGCCGAACACCATCGTGAGCAGCACCATGGTGAGCGTCTGGCCGATGGACTCGAGCAGGATGGGGCCGTACCGGTCCCAGCTCCATTGCGTTGCCGCGGGGGCGATCAGGGCGGTGAGAGAGGTCATCGCGCCACCTCCTCGGCACGGGTGACGGCGCGCAGCTGCGCGATCACGGCATCCACGGGGTCATCCGATCCGGTCAGTTCGATCGTGAGAGAGCCGAACGAGCGCTGCTGCAGCGAGCTGATGCCCCCGTACAGCAGCTCGAAGGTCACGCCGGTGTTCGCCGCGCGAGACAGGATGCCGCCGATCCCGGCGCCGTCGATGACGTCGGCGATCACGATCCGTCCGGGGTGCGCGGCGCGCAGGCGCGCGAGGTCGTCGGGGCTCGGACGGTCGTGCAGCGCGGTGGACACGAACGACCGGCCCGTGTCGGAGGAGGGCTCGGCGAACACGTCGAACGCCGTTCCGCTCTCGACGATCCGGCCGGCGCTGAGGACCGCGACCCGATCCGCGATCGCCCGCACGACGTCCATCTCGTGCGTGATGACCACGACGGTGACCCCCAGCTCCCTGTTGACGCGACGCAGGAGGTCGAGGACGTCCGCGGTGGTCGCCGGGTCCAGCGCGCTCGTGGACTCGTCGGCGAGGAGGATCGGGGGAGAGGTCGCCAGGGCACGGGCGATCCCGACCCGCTGCTTCTGACCGCCCGACAGCTGGTCGGGGTACGCGTGCGCACGATCGAGCAGCCCGACGAAGTCCAGCAGCTCGGCGGCGCGCTTCTCGCGGTCGGCCTTGGACCATCTCGCGACCTTCAGCGGATACATGACGTTGCCGGCGACGGTGCGCGAGGCGAAGAGGTTGAACTGCTGGAAGATCATCCCCGTCCGTCGCCGGATCGGGCGCACCTGCCGCTCCGGCAGGGTCGAGATGTCGACCCCGTCGACGACGACCGTGCCCGAGGTCACACGTTCCAGGCCGTTGATCAAGCGCACGAGCGTGCTCTTGCCCGCGCCCGACTGACCGATCACGGCGAAGATCTCGCCCGCGTCGATGTCGAGATCGACACCGTCGAGCGCCGTGACGGTGCTTCCGTCGACGTCGTAGGTCTTGGTCACGCCCGAGAGGCGGATGAGCGGCGGCATGGCGGCCTCAGGCCCCCGCATCCTTCTCGTCCTCGATCTCGGCGAGCCACTCGCGCACCTGCGCGGGCTGCTCCTCGACGATGCGGGCGGTGCCGCTGGACTCCGCCACGACGATCTCGGTGACACGCGGGTCGTGGTAGGCCTCCCACACCTTCTGGAAGACGGGGTCGTCCTCCTCGCCGGCGCGCGACGCGATGATGTTGATGTACGGCCAGCTGTTCGCATCCGACGGGTCGACCGAGTAAATGGCCTTGTCGATGATGCCGGCGTCGGTGGCGAAGGTGTTGTTCACGATCGCGGCCGCGATCGAGGGGTCCTGGAGTGCGGGGGCGGTGAGCGACGCATCGACCGGTTCCACCTGCACGCGGCTGGTCACGACGTCGGCCGGGGTCGGGGTGGTGGCGTCGTTCAGTTCCAGCAGGCCGGCCGACTCGAGCACCTTCAGCGCACGCGCCTGGTTGGTGGCATCCTGCGGGATGGCGACGCGACCGCCCTCGGGGATGTCGGCGACGTCGGAGTACTGCTCGGAGTAGATCGGCAGGGGCACGATGATCGTCGGGCCCACCACGGCGAGACCGTCGCCGGTGGCGTTGTTGTGGTCGGAGAGGTAATCGACGTGCTGGAAGGCATTGAGGTCGATCGAGCCGTCGGCGAGGGCCGGGTTGGGGGTCTCGTACGAGTCGAACGGGACCACCTCGAGATCGATCCCCTCCTCCGAGAGGATCTCCTCCAGCACCGGCCAATGTCCCTGCGCGGCGTCGGTCGTCCCCAGACGCACGGTGGTGCGCTCGCCGCCGGCGGTGTCATCGGACGACGTGAACAGCCGCGGGATCACGAGCGCACCGGCGACGATGACGGCGACCGCGGCGACCGCGATCAGGGCGTACAGTCCGCCGCGGCGGCGGGGCTTTTCGGGAAGGACGGGCCCGGTAGGGCCGTTCGTGCGATCACTCATGGTGCTCTCCTTGGTGCAACACCCGGTTCGGGGCGTCCGAGCACCGTAGGCAGTGCCACACGGCATCCTCAATTCGCGTGACGAAGCGTGACCATCGAGGACCGGATCACCGGTATTCCTCGCCGCGCGCGCCCTCCCTCGGGTATGCTGACCGCGTGCTGACCTGTCGCTGTTGTCGCTGAACGCCCCCGCGTTCTTCTTCGACGACCCCGTCAGCCGCGCCCTCCGGCGCATCGACCCTCAGGATTCCACCGTGCGTTACGCCCAGAGCGTCGCCGACCTCGTCGGCAACACCCCCCTCGTCCGCCTGAACCGTGTGACCGATGGCATCGCCGCGACGGTCCTCGCCAAGATCGAGTACTTCAACCCCGGCGGTTCCGCGAAGGACCGCATCGCCGCGAACATCGTGGATGCCGCCGAGCGGGACGGACTGCTCCGCCCCGGTGGCACCATCGTCGAGCCCACGAGCGGCAACACCGGAGTCGGTCTCGCTCTCATCGCGCAGCAGCGCGGCTACCGGTGCGTCTTCGTGGTGCCCGACAAGGTCGCCGAAGACAAGCGCGCGGTCTTGCGCGCCTACGGCGCCGAGGTCGTGGTGACCCCCACGAACGTCGAACCCGACGACCCGAACTCGTACTACAGCGTGTCCGACCGGCTCGTGCGCGAGATCCCCGGCGCCTTCAAGCCCAACCAGTACGCCAACCCGAACGGCCCGCGCAGCCACTACGAGACCACCGGGCCGGAGATCTGGCGCGACACCGACGGTGCCCTGACCCACTTCGTCACCGGCGTCGGCACCGGCGGCACCATCAGCGGCACCGGACGCTACCTCCGCGAGGTCGCCGGTTCGGCCGTGCGCATCATCGGCGTCGACCCGGTCGGCTCGATCTACTCGGGCGACGACATCCACGGGTACGACGTCGAGGGCGTGGGAGAGGACTTCTGGCCGCCCGCGTTCGACCCCACCGTGGTCGACGCGTACGAACGGGTCTCGGATGCCGAGTCGTTCGCGATGACGCGGCGCCTGGCCCGCGAGGAGGGGCTGCTCGTCGGCGGCTCCAGCGGCATGGCGGTCGTCGGCGCCCTGCGCGTGGCGCGCGACCTTCCCGCCGACGCTGTCGTGGTCGTCCTCCTCCCCGACCACGGCCGCGGTTATCTCAGCAAGATCTTCGACGACCAGTGGATGGCCGACCGCGGCTACGAGGTCGAGCCCGTGGCATCCGTCCTTCCCGTTTCGAACCCCCAGGAGCACTCCGCATGAGCACCCACGACGCCGCCCGCGGCTTCGACAGCCTCGCCGTCCACGCGGGGCAGGCGTTCGACCCCACGACCGGTGCGGTGATCCCGCCCGTGCACCTGTCGACCACGTACGCGCAGGACGGCATCGGCGGGCTCCGCGGCGGCTACGAGTACGGCCGCAGCGGCAACCCCACGCGCACCGCCCTCGAGACCCAGATCGCCGCGCTGGAGGGCGGCGTCCGTGCCCTCTCGTTCGCGTCGGGCCTGGCCGCCGAGGACGCGCTCCTGCGCGCCGCGCTCGTCCCGGGCGACGAGGTCCTGCTCGGCAACGACGTCTACGGCGGCACGTACCGTCTGCTCGCGCGCGTGCTGAGCCCGTGGGGCGTGAAGCTGCGCGTGGTCGACATGAGCGACCTGGATGCCGTGGCATCCGCGATCCAGGAACGCGCGCCGCGCATGGTCTGGGTCGAAACGCCCAGCAACCCCATGCTGCGGATCACCGACATCGCCGGCCTCGCACGCCTCGGTCACGACGCGGGCGCGATCGTCGTCGTGGACAACACCTTCGCGTCGCCGGCGCTGCAGCGTCCGCTGACCCTCGGCGCCGACGTGGTCGTGCACTCGGCCACGAAGTACCTCGGGGGCCACTCCGACGTCGTCGGTGGCGCGCTCGCTTTCGCCGACGCGGAGCTGGCCGAGAAGACCCAGTTCCTGCAGTTCGCCGCCGGCGCGGTGTCGGGTCCCTTCGACGCCTACCTCACCACGCGCGGCATCAAGACCCTCGGCATCCGGATGCAGCGCCACAGCTTCAACGCGCAGGCCGTCGCCGAGCACCTCGTCACGCACCCGCGCGTCGCGAAGGTCTACTACCCGGGCCTGCCCGCGCACCCCGGTCACGCACTCGCCGCGGCGCAGATGAGCGGGTTCGGCGGCATCGTGTCGCTCGAGCTCGCCGACGGCGCGACCGCGCGACGCTTCGCCGAGTCGACGCGTCTGTTCACGCTGGCGGAGTCCCTGGGCGGTGTGGAGTCGCTCGTGAACTACCCGGATGCCATGACCCACGCCTCGGTGCGCGGCACCGAGCTGGCCGTCCCCGACACGATCGTGCGCCTCTCGGTGGGGATCGAGTCGGCCGACGACCTCGTCGCCGACGTCGACCAGGCCCTCGCCGGCCTCTGACGCCCGGCGTCCCATTCGCGTGAGGCGCCAACTTTTGTCGCCCGCGACGATGTCGGGGCGACAAAAGTTGGCACCTCACGCGGGGGAGCGGCCGGGTCAGCGCTCGGCGCGAGCGAGGTTCTGCTCGAGCTCCTCGCGGGTCTGGCGGATGCCGTAGCCCGGGGTGTCGCGTTCGATGCGCCAGCTGTCGGCGAGGGGGCCGATGGCGACCGTGTCGAAGCCGAACTCGTCGTAGACCCGGGTGGCGACATCGATGCCCTCGGGGGAGTCGCTCGCCGTGGCCAGGGCCCGGCGCCCGGGCGTGCCGGTGGGAGAACCGGTGGTGAGGATCTCGGCGGCGACGATGTGGTTGAACGCCTTCACCACCGTGCTCTCGGGCAGATGCTCCTGCAGCATCTGCGCGGTGGTGGTGCGCTTGTCGTCGAGTGCCGCGATCCGCCCGTCGCGCTCCCAGTAGTAGTTGTTCGTGTCCAGCACCGTCTTCCCGCGCAGCGGTGCGACGGGAATCTCGCGGTACGCCTTCAGTGGGACGGTCACCACGACGAGTTCCCCGGCCTCGGCGGCGTCGTGGGCCGTGGCGGCGTGCGCCTTGTCGCCCAGCTCTGCGACGAAGTCGGCGAGCGTCTCCGGTCCCCGGGAGTTGGCGATCACCACGTCGTATCCGTTGTTCACGAAGCCCCGCGCGAGGGCCTGCCCGATGTGTCCTGCTCCGATGATTCCTACGGTGGTCATACTCGTACCGAACCGTCGGGCCGCCGAGCGCATTCCCCCGCGAGATAGACGAACCGAGTTAGTTAGTTAGCAGCCTGAGATATCAGTGTCAAGAGGGAGATCCTTCCGGTTCCGCGGGGTAGCTTCTTTCCTGTCGCACCCTCGCGATCGTGGTCGCAGACCGGTGTTCGGGTCACCGTTCCGCTTGACCTGTGAGGGCGACGGCCCCCGGTGGACGCGGCTTCGGACCACCGGGGGCCGCTTTCTTTCCCGCCCCGGGTCGCGTCCGGAGAGCCGTTGCGAAGGTGGAAGACTGGTGCGTCGGCGGGCGTCGGCCCGTCGCGACCCCATCGCGCGAGGATTCCGCACAGTGATCGAACAGACCCGCCCTCCCCGCTCCGCCCGCTACTACACCGTCTGCATCGGGGTCGGCCTGCTCGCGGGTCTGCTCTCCGGCCTCTTCGGCGTGGGGGGTGGCACGGTGATCGTGCCCCTCCTCGTGCTGCTGCTCGCCTTCGACCAGCGTTTCGCCGCCGGCACCTCGCTCGCCGCCATCGTCCCCACCGCCTCCGTCGGTGTGATCACCTACGCGATCGACGGGCACGTCGCGTGGATCCCCGCGCTCATCCTCGCCGCGGGTGCGGTCGGTGGGGCGCAGATCGGCACGTGGCTTCTCCCGCGACTGTCGCAGACCGCGCTGCGCTGGGCCTTCGTCGCGTTCCTCGTCGCCGTGATCGTCAGCCTCTACTTCGTCATCCCCTCCCGCGACGCCGAGCTCGAGCTGACCCTCGTCACGGGACCGGGGCTCGCCCTGCTCGGCCTGATCACCGGCATCCTGGCGGGGTTGCTGGGCGTGGGCGGCGGCATCATCGTGGTGCCGGCGCTGCTGCTGTTCTTCGGCACGAGCGATCTCGTCGCGCGAGGCACGTCGCTGCTCATGATGATCCCCACCGCCATCTCGGGCACGGTCGGCAACCTGCGTCGGTCCAACGTCGACCTCTCCGCGGCGGCCTGCATCGGGATCGCCGCCTGCACGACCACCGCGCTCGGGGCTTTCCTGGCGAAGCTCATCGACCCGTTCGTCGGCAACGTGCTGTTCTCGCTGTTCCTCGTCTTCATCGCCAGCCAGATGGCCGTGAAGGCCGTGCGCGGACGACGCCAGCGCTGAGGATGCCGGGGCGGCGGTCGATAGACTGAACCGGTGCCCGTGAACCCCGAACTGGTCGGTCGTGCCTTCCCGCCGACCGCGCCGTACCTCGTCGGCCGTGAGAAGGTGCGCGAGTTCGCCCGCGCCGTCTTCGCCGACGCCGCCCCGCACTCCGACCCCGAGGCCGCGCGTGCGCTCGGCTACGCCGACGTCGTCGCGCCGCCGACGTTCGCCATGGTCGTGCAGGACCTCACGCTGCAGCAGCTGCTCGGCGACCCCGACTCGGGCATCGAGCTGTCCCGTCTCGTCCACGCCGAGCAGCGCTTCCGCTACACGCGCCCGATCGTCGCGGGCGACGAACTCACCGCGACGCTGTCGGTCACCGGCATCCGTTCCCTCGGGGGCAACGCGATGATCACCAGCGAAGCCGAGATCGTGGATGCCTCCGGCGCCCACGTCGTGACGACGACCAGCGTCCTGCTGGCCGGGGAGGCCGGCGCATGAGCGCGTTCACTGTGGGAGAGATCGTCGCCGAACGCTCCGTGCACCTGACGCGCGAGTCGCTCGTGCGCTACGCCGGCGCATCCGGCGACTTCAACCCCATCCACTACCGCGATGACGTCGCCGCCGCCGTGGGCCTGCCGGGTGTGCTCGCCCACGGGATGCTCACGATGGGCATCGCCGTCGGCACCCTCGCAGACGCGATCGGCGACACGGGGCGCATCCTCGAGTACGGCGTCCGCTTCACCCGGCCCGTCGTCGTCGACCCCGACTCCGGGGCCGACCTCCACGTCAGCGCCAAGGTCGGCGCCGTGGACGACGAGGCCGCCCGTATCGACCTCACCGTGACGCACGCGGGGACCACCGTCCTCGGCAAGGCGCAGGTGCGCGTGCGGCTGTCCTGATGGCCGAGGTCACCCCCGTACCCCTGTCCGGCTTGACGACGCTGCGGACGGGTGGACTCCCGGCGCGCGCCATCGAAGCGCGGACGTCCGACGAGCTCGTCACCGTCCTGCGCGACGTGTGGGCGACGGGTGAGCCGTGGCTCGTCGTGGGGGGCGGCTCGAACCTGTTCGTCGGCGACGAGCCCTTCGACGGCACGGTCGTGCTCGTGCGCACGTCGGGGATCGAGGAGCTTCCCGGGTCGCGCGCGGACACGGTGCGCCTGCGCGTCCAGGCGGGCCACGATTGGGACGCTCTCGTCGCCGAGACGGTCGACCGCGGTCTCGCGGGCATCGAGGCGATGTCGGGCATTCCGGGAACGGTCGGCGCCGCGCCCGTGCAGAACATCGGGGCGTACGGTCAGGAGGTCGTGCAGACCCTCGTCGAGGTGGAGCTGCTGGACGAGTCCACCGGCGAGCTGTCGACGGTCCCGGCATCCGATCTGGGGCTGGGCTTTCGCACCTCGGTGCTGAAGCAGCACTACGGGTCGGTCGCCGAACGGCCCGCCGTCATCGTCTCGGTGACCCTCGAACTCGCGCGGGTCGGCGACGGTGAGCGTCCCATCGAGGGCGCTCAGCTGCGCGGAGCCCTCGGACTGGATGCCGACACGGCGGTGTCGCTGCGCTGGATCCGCGAGCACGTGCTGGCCACGCGCGCCCGAAAGGGCATGGTGCTCGACGACGAGGATCCGGACACCTGGAGCGCGGGGTCGTTCTTCCAGAACGCCATCGTGTCCGAAGCGTTCGCGCGGACTCTGCCCGCCGAGTGTCCCCAGTGGCCGTTGTCGCCGGCGGTGGACCCGGTGACGGTGATCCCTCTGGCAGCGTTCGACGGCGTCGTGCCGCCGCCGACGGCGGAGCGCCGCGAGGTGAAGGTGAGCGCGGCGTGGCTCATCGAGCACGCGGGCCTGTCGCGCGGTTTCCGTTTCCCCCGCTCGCGCGCCGGTCTGTCGACCAAGCACACTCTCGCGCTGACGAACCGTGGCGAGGCGACCGCCGCCGAGATCGCCGAACTCGCGCGCTTCGTGCAGCAGCGCGTGCAGTCGGAGTTCGGTCTGCTCCTGCAGCCCGAGCCCGTCCTGGTGAACGTCGAGCTGTAGCCCCTCCAGGGCGCGAGTCGCCAGGATTTGTCGCCTCGGCGCTCGCACGGGCGACAAAAGCTGGCGACTCACGCGAGGAGGAGGCGGCGGAGACGGGCGAGCAACACCTCGGGGGCGTCGAAGTCGCGGGCCGTCACCACCGTCACCCGGTAGCCGAGGGACTCCAGCTCGGCACGGCGGGACTGGTCGCGGCTCCACTGATCCGGATCGCGGTGGTAGTCGCCGTCGTACTCGATGATGAGGCGGGCCTCCGGATAGAGCAGGTCGACGCGAGCGACGAAGCGGTGCCCGTCGAAGATCTCGACATTGGTCTCGGGCGTCGGAAGTCCCGCCTGGATCAGCAGGACGCGAAGCTCAGACTCCCGCGGCGACTCGGCCCGGTCGTCGGCGAAGTCGACGGCGAGCCGCCGCCGGCGAGATCCTCGCCCACCCAGGAAGCGCAGATGCGTACGCTCGAGCTGCCCTCGCGTGGCGAGGGGCCGACGACGCGAGATCAGATGGTCCGAGATGGCGGTCAGCTGCCCGACGCTGAGGCTCTCGGCGAGCTCGGCCCACGTCCGAAGGGCGGATGTGCACCGGATGCCATCCACCTCCACGATGTCGTCCGGACCCACCGTCAGCGCGCGTCCCCTCGTTCCCGGACGACGGATGCGATTGCGCCCGCGGGGCACGCCGACCACCGGATGACTCCACGCCCGCGTGGCGACGGGCAGAGGCAGGGGCATCCCGAGAAGGACGGCCGCCGTCGATCCGCAGAAGAACGTATGGTCAGGCGCGGCGCGCTGGAGTGCGGCCAGCCGCTGCCGCTGCGTCGCTGACGCTTCGACGCGCACCCCCGTGTGCGGGCTCGTCCAGCGCGCTGACCGCAGGCTGCTGGGCGAGAGACCGGATGCCGAGCCCTCGGCGACGGTGAAAGCGGGAGCGGGGGCGACGAGGTGGGGCGATATCGGCATCCGCCGATCCTCGTGCCTCGTCGCCCCTCCCATTCGGGTCTCTCCCCAGGTGGAGGAGGGTCACCCCGTGTGAGTCGCCAAGATTTGTCGCCCGGGCTCCGCTCCGGGCGACAAATCTTGGCGACTCGCGCCCTGGGACTAGGAGAAGAGGCGCTGGAGGCGGTGGATGCCCTCGAGGAGCTCCGCGTCGCCGAGGGCGTACGACAGGCGCAGGTAACCGCTCGGGCCGAAGGCCTCGCCGGGGACCACGGCGACCTCGGCCTTGTCGAGGATGAGGTCGGCGAGCTCGAGCGAGGTCGTGGGTGTCACGCCGTCCCACTCGCGGTTCAGGAGCCCCCGCACGTCGGGGTACACGTAGAAGGCGCCGAGCGGGTTGGGAACCTCGACCCCCTCGATCTTCGCCAGCTCCGAGACGATCAGGCGGCGGCGCCGGTCGAAGGCCTCGCGGAACTGCTCGGCCTCGTCCTGCGGGCCGTTGAGGGCCGCCGCCGCGGCGATCTGCGCGATGTTGTTGACGTTGCTCGACAGGTGCGACTGCAGATTGCCGGCGAGCTTCATGGCATCCGCGGGCCCTACCATCCAGCCCACTCGCCACCCGGTCATCGCATACGTCTTGGCGACGCCGTTGACCAGCAGGGTCTGGCCGGCGAGCTCGGGCACCGCCTCGACGATCGAGACCGCGCGGGCACCCTCGTACGTGAGGTTCTGGTAGATCTCGTCGGTGATCACCCAGATGCCGTGTTCGAGCGCCCAGCGGCCGATCTCGGCCGTCTCTTCGGGCGTGTAGACCGAGCCCGTGGGGTTCGAGGGCGAGACGAACACCAGCACGGTGGTCTTGTCGGTGCGGGCGGCCTCGAGCTGGGCGACGGTCACCTTGTAGTCCTGGTCGGCCCCGGCGAACACCTCGACGGGCACGCCGTCGGCGAGCGCGATCGCCTCGGGGTACGTCGTCCAGTAGGGCGCAGGGAGCAGCACCTCGTCGCCGGGGTTCACCACGGTCTGGAAGGCCTGGTAGACGGCCTGCTTGCCGCCGTTGGTGACGATAACCTGCGACGCCGGGACCTCCAGGCCGGAGTCGCGTCGCGTCTTGGCCACGATCGCCTCGCGCAGCACCGGAAGGCCGGCGGCGGGGGTGTACCGGAAGTTCGCGGGGTCGCGCAGCGCCTCGGCCGCGGCATCCACGACGAACTGCGGGGTGGCGAAATCGGGCTCGCCGGCCGCATAGGAGATGACGGGACGGCCGGCGGCCTTGAGGGCCTTGGCCTTGGCGTCGACCTTCAGGGTCGCGGATTCGGCGATGGCGGAGAGCTTGCGGGAGAGCGGAGCGCGGTCGGTCACGGCACAGAGCCTACTCGGCACGCCCGGGATGCCGCGGGCCCCGCGTCGGCGCGGACGCCGGTGTCACACGGTCGAGCCGACCAGCACCCACAGCATCGGCAGGACGAGGAGAACGCCGAGCCCCAGCCCGATGATCGACAGGACGGGGTTCCGGTGCTGCCGCACACGAAGGACAATGCCGATCACCCCGATGACGACGGCGACGCCCCCGAGGAACGCCATGATCGGCAGCAGCACGATTCCGAGCCACCAGATGGCGTTCATCTCGGGGGAGAGGCCGATGAGGAAGATCATCAGCGCCGGCAGCAGGATGAGCGCCGCGAGGATGATCGCGACGATCCCGAGGGCGTCGGTCGCGCGCCGACCGGCGGGGGAGACGGATGCCATGCGCTCACGGTAGCGCGTGGCGGACACGAGCGAGGGGCCGGAGCGCTGAGCCCCGGCCCCTCGTGGAATCCGGTCAGTCCAGGTGCTTCGCGTACGCCGGGAGCGTCAGGAAGGACGGGAACTCGTCGCGCAGCGCCACCTCGCGGAACACGTCGGCGGCGTCTTCGAAGCGGTCGCCCTCGAAGCGGGTCACCTCGGACAGCACGTCGCCGAGCAGCCCCTCGACGTACTCGCGCGTGATGCGCGTGCCGTCGTCGGTCGAGCGGTCCTGGTGGATCCACTGCCAGATCTGCGAGCGCGAGATCTCCGCGGTCGCGGCGTCCTCCATGAGGTCGTCGATCGCGACGGCCCCGAGGCCCCGCAGCCACGCCTCGATGTAGCGGATCGCCACCGAGACGTTGCCGCGCACCCCGCCCGCGGTGATCGGCAGGCCGATCCGCAGGTCGAGCAGCTGCTCGGCTCGCACCTCGACGTCCTCGCGCAGCCGGTCGAGCTGGTTGTCGCGGTCGCCGAGCACCGCGTCGAACTCGGCGAGGGCCACCGGGATCAGGTCGGGGTGGGCCACCCACGTGCCGTCGAAGCCGTCGCCGGCCTCGCGCCGCTTGTCGGCGGCGACCTTCTCGAACGCGGCCTCGGTCACCTCGGGCTTCCGGCGGTTGGGGATGAACGCGCTCATGCCGCCGATCGCGTAGGCGCCGCGCTTGTGGCACGTGCGCACGAGCAGCTCGGTGTAGGCCCGCATGAACGGAACCGTCATCGTGACCTCGCTCCGGTCGGGCAGCACGAACCGTGCTCCGCGACCGCGGTAGGTCTTGATGATCGAGAAGATGTAGTCCCAGCGGCCGGCGTTCAGTCCCGCGCAGTGGTCGCGGAGGGCGAAGAGGATCTCCTCCATCTCGAACGCCGCGGGCAGCGTCTCGATCAGCACCGTCGCCCGGATCGTGCCGTGGGCGAGGCCGAGGCGCTCCTCGGTGAAGGAGAACACGTCATCCCACAGCCGTGCCTCGTCGGCGGACTCGATCTTCGGCAGGTAGAAGTACGGTCCCCGGCCCGCCGCGATCAGCGCGTGCGCGTTGTGGAAGACGTACAGGCCGTAGTCCACGAGGGACCCGGATGCCGCCAGCTCCCGGCCCGCGCGGTCGATCACCGTGATGTGCTTCTCGGGCAGGTGCCATCCGCGCGGGCGCATCACGATCGTGGGCGTGCGCTCGGCGGTGACCCGGTACTCCTTGCCCTCGGGGCTGGTGTAGCTCAGCTGCCCGCGGATCGCGTCGAACAGCGAGAGCTGGCCCCCGATGACGTTGCGCCACGTGGGGGAGGTGGCATCCTCCTGGTCGGCCAGCCAGACCCGCGCGCCGGAGTTCAGCGCGTTGATGGTCATCTTGGGGTCGGTCGGACCGGTGATCTCGACGCGGCGGTCCTCGAGTCCGGGGCCGGCACCGGCCACCTGCCACGACGGGTCCTCGCGGATGTGCGCCGTCTCGGAGCGGAAGTGGGGGTCGTGTCCGTTGCCGATCTCGAACCGTCCGCGCAGGCGGGCGGCGAGCCGGTCGTGGCGGCGGCGGCCGAAGCGGTCGTGCAGCTCGGTGAGGAACGCGAGGGCCGCAGGGGTGAGGATCTCGCCGTCGCGCCCCTCGAGAGGGCGCTCGATCCGCAGGTGCGGCGCGGTCGCGGATGCCGCGGGCGCGGGGTTCCGTCGATCGGTGGTGGGCGGGGGTTCGATGAGGGTCATGATCGTCGCTTTCGTGTGGGCCTCGGTGTCCACGACACGCGGGCGGAAGATCCTGGCATCCGCGTGTCGTGGACACTCGATGAGCAGAGAGGGGGTCAGTGGAACTGCGCGGCTTCGGTGGAGCCGGCGAGGGCGAGCGTGGCGCTGTCGGGGTTGAGCGCGGTCGAGACGACGTCGAAGTAGCCGGTGCCCGCCTCGCGCTGGTGCTTGGTGGCGGTGTAGCCGACGGCCTCGGCGGCGAACTCGGCCTCCTGCAGCTCGACGTACGCGCTCATGGCGCGTTCGGCGTAGCCGCGGGCGAGGTTGAACATGGAGTGGTTCACGGCGTGGAAGCCCGCGAGGGTGATGAACTGGAACGCGTACCCCAGGGCGGCGAGGTCCGCCTGGAACGTCGCGATCTGCGCGTCGTCGAGGTGACGCTTCCAGTTGAAGCTCGGCGAGCAGTTGTAGGCGAGGAGCTTGCCCGGGTAGCGGGCGTGGATCGCCTCGGCGAAGGCGCGGGCGAGCTCGATGTCGGGCTCGCCGGTCTCGACCCAGATGAGGTCGGCGTAGGGGGCGAACGCGAGTCCGCGCGAGATGACGGCATCCAGGCCCGGACGCACCCGGTAGAAGCCCTCGCTGGTGCGCTCGCCGGTGAGGAACTCCGCGTCGCGCGGGTCGACGTCGCTGGTGAGCAGGTCGGCGGCGAGGGCGTCGGTGCGCGCGATGATGACCGTCGGCACTCCCGCGACGTCGGCGGCGAGCCGCGCGGCGTTGAGGGTGCGGATGTGCTGCTGCGTCGGAACGAGGACCTTGCCGCCGAGGTGCCCGCACTTCTTCTCGCTCGCGAGCTGGTCTTCCCAGTGGATGCCGGCGGCCCCCGCCGCAATCAGCGACTGCGCCAGTTCGTAGGCGTTCAGCGGTCCGCCGAATCCGGCCTCGGCGTCCGCCACGATCGGGGCGAGCCAGTCCCGCGTGACCTCGCCCTCGGCGCGTTCGATCTGGTCCTGCCGCAGCAGCGCGTTGTTGATGCGTCGCACGACGGCCGGCACCGAGTTGGCGGGGTACAGGCTCTGATCGGGGTAGGTCTGCCCGGCGAGGTTGCCGTCGGCGGCGACCTGCCAGCCCGAGAGGTAGATGGCCTTCAGGCCCGCGCGCACCTGCTGCACGGCCTGGCCGCCGGTGTAGGCGCCGAGCGCACGGACGTACTCCTCGGTGTGGAGCAGGTTCCAGAGGTTCTCGGCCCCGCGGCGGGCGAGGGTCGACTCCTCGCGGACGCTCCCGCGGAGGCGGACGACGTCCTCGGCCGAGTAGGTGCGCTCGATGCCGTCCCAGCGGGGGTCGTTCTCCCACGAGGCCCGGATCTCATCGGCGGTCTCGGTCTGGTCGCCGGGGCGCAGGGGCTGCGAGGCGGGGGTGGCCTGGATCGTCATGTCGTCCTCCTTCGGGTGCGGGGCGTCGGTGCCCGTGAGACCACTGTCTGCGAAGAATGCAGGTCTCCTCAACAAAATCACCTGTGAAGTTTGGCCGTTCTTCCGTTCTGGTGAGATCATCGCGTCATGGACACCGGTGTCTCCCTGACAGCCCCCTCCGCGGCATCCGACGATGAGGGCGTGGACACGCTCACGATCGGCAAACGCATCCGGCAGCTGCGCACGGCGCGCGGCTTGACGCTGGACGAGCTCGCCGCAGCGGTCGGCCGTGCGCCGAGTCAGATGTCGATGATCGAGAACGGTCGTCGCGAGGCGAAGCTGACTTTGCTGCAGGCGATCGCGCGCGCGCTCGGGACGGGCCTGGACGCCCTCCTGGATGCCGAGCCCCTCGACGAACGCGCCTCCCTCGAGATCGCCGTCGAGCGCGCGATGCGCGGGTCGACGTTCCAGGCGCTCGGCATCACGCCGTTCCGCGTCGGCAAGACCGTCCCCGACGAGGCGCTCGCGGCGATGCTCGCGCTGCAGGCCGAGATCGAGCGGCTGCGCGACGAACGCTCCGCCACGCCCGAGGAGGCGCGACGAGCCAACGTGGCGCTGCGCCGGCTCATGCGCACGCAGGACAACCACTTCCCGGAGCTCGAGCGCACGGCATCCGAGATCCTCGCCGCGGTCGATCATCCCGGCGGGCCTCTGACGCAGCGGGCCGCGAGCGACATCGCCGCCTACCTGGGGTTCTCGCTGCACTACGTGCCCGACCTGCCGCAGACGACCCGCAGCATCGCCGACGTGAAGAACGGGCGCCTGTACCTGTCGACCCGCGTCGCGAAGGGCGACCCCCGGGCGTCGGTGCTGCAGGCGTTGTCCAGCCGCATGCTCGGGCACACCGAGCCGACGAGCTACGGCGAGTTCCTCCGGCAGCGCGTCGAGACGAACTACCTCACCGGTGCGCTCCTCATGCCCGAGGCGCACGTCGTCGCCGCGCTCAGGGATGCCAAGGCCCGCCGCGCCCTCAGCATCGAGGACCTCCGCGACGCCTACTCGGTGTCGTACGAGACCGCCGCGCACCGGTTCACCAATCTCGCGACGGTGCATCTCGGCATCCCGGTGCACTTCTTGAAGGTGCACGAGTCGGGGACGATCACGAAGGCGTACGAGAACGACGACGTGAACTTCCCGACGGATCGGCTGGGGTCGATCGAGGGGCAGATGTGCTGCCGCCGCTGGACGAGCCGCGTCGTCTTCGACGAGGACGACCGCTTCAACCCCTACTACCAGTACACCGACACCGGCAACGGCACGTACTGGTGCACCGCGCGCGTGGAGCAGTCCAGCGAGGGCGCGCACTCGGTGAGCGTCGGGGTGCGGTTCGACGACACGAAGTGGTTCCGGGGGCGCGACACCCCCAACCGCGGCGTTTCGCGGCACGCGGTCGAGGTGTGCTGCCGCCGTCCGCCCGCGGAGCTCGAGGCCGCGTGGCGCGACAACGCGTGGCCGAACGTCCGCACGCCGCGCACCCTGCTCGCGACCCTGCCGACGGGCGCGTTCCCCGGCGTCGACACGACCGAGGTGTACGAGTTCCTGGAGGCGCACGCGCCGCGATGAGGCGAGCCCGTCGCCAACGTACGAGCTGGCGGGGCGGGACGCGGGGTTGTGTAAAAACCACGCGGGTGTAAGGTTTTGTGCACCGAGCTCCGTCCCCCCGGAGCGCTTTCGATGAGGAGAGCCCGTCATGAAGCACACCCGCTTGGCATCCACCGCGATCGCAGGTCTCGTCGTGAGCGGTCTCGTCGCCGCCGCTCCCGCCGTCGCCGCACCGCCCGGACCGCCGCCGCACGCCGGCGCACCGGTCGGGGCCGGAAGCGGCCCCGGCGCCCGCGACCTGCTGCGATACGCCGAGGACACGTGGACGTCGATGGCCGCAATGGCGCACGCGAACACCGGACTCCCGGACGACAACATCGGGGGAGACCTGGATGCCGCCACGGCATCCGGCTACACGTCGCCGACCAACATCGGCGGCTACCTGTGGTCGACCGTGACCGCGCGCGACCTCGGCATCATCGGCGCCGATGAGGCGCGCGAGCGGCTGACGGCCACGGTGACGACCCTCGAGGGCATGGAGCGCAACGAGGGCAGCGGCATGTACTACAACTGGTACTCGCCCGAGACCGGCGCCAAGCTCGAGATCTTCCCGACGTCCGGCGAGGTCATCCACCCCTTCCTCAGCACCGTCGACAACGGCTGGCTCGCCGCGGCGCTGCGGATCGTGCGCGAGGCCGAGCCGTCGCTCGCCGAGCGGGCCGACGCGCTGTACGCGTCGATGGACTTCTCGGCGTTCTTCGACACCGCCGGGGCAGCGGGCCTGCCGGCCGGGACCAACCGCGGCGGCTTCTGGGAAGCCTCGCCCGGCGGGGGCTGCGCCGTGGAGGCGCCGATGTACAACGGCAGCGGCGAGACGGCCTTCTACACGTGCCACCACTACGACACCACCGTGAGCGAGAGCCGGATCGCCACCTACCTCGGCATCGCGCAGGGCGGCATCCCGGCGACGGCCCTGTACGGAACGCACCGGACGATGCCCGCCGGCTGCGACTGGGCATGGCAGGAGCAGTTGCCCACCGGGCAGACGCGCACGTACGACGGCGTCGACGTGTACGAGGGCGTCTACTCGTACGACGGCATGTCGTTCGTGCCCAGCTGGGGCGGCAGCATGTTCGAGTCGCTCATGCCCGACCTCCTGGTGCCGGAGACGGAGTGGGGCCCGCAGTCGTGGGCGGTCAACCACCCGATCACGGTCGAGGTGCAGAAGCGGCACGGCCTGCACGAGGCGGGCTACGGGTTCTGGGGCTTCTCCCCGGCCAGCAACCCGTTCGGCGGATACGCCGAATACGGCGTCGACATCGCCGGCATCCGCTCCGACGGCTACACCTCGGATGCCGAGAAGACCGACGTCGACATCGACCGTGCGGGATGCGCGACCGGGACGAACCCCGACCCGGCCTTCGGGGACGGTGTCGTCACCCCGCACGCGGCCTTCCTCGCGCTGCCGTACGACCGGCCCGGCGTGCTGAAGAACCTCCGCGGCCTCGAGAAGAAGCTCGGCGCGTACGGTCCGGGAGGCTTCTACGACGCGGTCGCGGTGAAGAGCGGAACGATCGCCGAACGCTACCTGTCGCTCGACCAGTCGATGATCATGGCAGCCATCGGCAACGCCCTCACCGGCGACACGCTCAAGGACTACTTCGTCGATGACCGCATGGAGCAGACCCTCCGCCCGGCGATGGAGCAGCAGGTGTTCGGATCGTCGTGGGGTGAGCGCCGCCCCTGATGCTCGGTCGGCTCGATGCCCGGTACCCTCGCGGGACCGGGCATCGGTGCGTGCGGAGGGATTCGAATGGCGGACGAGGGGATGCCGCGCGCCGCGCGCGGAAGCTACCCGAAGGGACAGCAGCGGCGTCAGCGCATCGTCGACGAGGCCGTCCTCGTCTTCGGGCGCTCGGGGGTCACGAGCGGGTCGTTGCGGGAGGTCGCCAAACGCGTGGGGTTGACCCCGGCGGGCCTGCTGCACCACTTCGCCACCAAGGAGGAACTGTTCGCCGAGGTGTTGCGCCAGCGCGACGAACGCGTGCGCGCGGCCGCCGGCGACCCGCGCGAGCACACCCTCGTCGAGCAGATGAGCAAGGTCGTGGCCTACAACGCCACGACGCGCGGTCTCACGTCGCTGTACACGGTGGTCGTCGCGGAGGCGAGCGACCCCGACCATCCCGCTCACGCCGCCTTCGCGGCCCGGTACCGAGACGGCGCGGAGCGCGCCACCGAACTGCTGCGTGCGGGGCAGGCCGCGGGAGAGGTGCGCGCCGACATCGACCCCGAGCGCGCGGCGCGGCTCCTCAGCGCGGTGATGGACGGACTGCAGCAGCAGTGGCTGCTCGACGACTCGGTCGACATGGTGGCCCACTTCGCCGAGTTCGTCCGCGGGTACCTCGCACCGCGGCCCTGACGCCCCGGCATCCCGGTCGCCCGTCCCGGCAGCCGGCGTCCGTCAGCGTCCCGGCGTCCGTCGGCCGCTGGCGTCGAGCGCACACGCTCGGGTCGAACGCACGCGTTCGGGGCGGCCCTGTCGTGTGCGTTCGGCCGGATCGTGTGCTTTCCAGAGACGCGGTGGTTGCCGGGCGGGAAGTTATGCGCTTAAACTAAGGGGGACACCGCGCCCGATGGAGGGCGCCCGTTCGAGGAGGAACACGATGAGAAAGACCCGATGGAGCGCCGTCGCCGTCGTCGCGGTGGCCGCGATCGCGCTGACCGGGTGCGGACGCACCTCCGATTCCGGCGGCGACGCCGCCGAGGCATCCACGATCGGCGACGCCCAGGCCGAGGGCACGCTGACGATGTGGGCCATGGGCGCGGAGGGTGAAGCCCTGCCCGAGTTCGTGAAGACTTTCGAAGACGCCAATCCCGGCGTCACGGTCGAGGTGACGCCGGTGCCCTGGGATGCCGCGTACAGCAAGTTCCAGACCGCGATCGCCGGCGGCAACACCCCGGATCTCGCCATGGTCGGCTCGACCTGGATGGCCGATTTCGGTGATGCGCTGCAGACCGTCCCCACCGACCTGTCCACCGACGGGATCTTCCCCGGCGCCGTGGACTCGACGATGATCGACGATCGCGCGACCGGGGTGCCGTGGTACGTCGACACGCGCGTGCTCTACTACCGGACCGACATCGCCGCGCAGGCCGGCTGGACCAGCGCGCCCACCACGTGGGACGAGCTGAAGCAGATGGCCGCCGACATGCAGGCCAAGGGCGGAGCCGAGTACGGCATGCGCCTTCCCGCCGGCAACGATTCCTTCCAGGGCAACCTGTGGATGCCGTGGTCCAACGGTGTCGAGCTCGAGAACGGTTCCGAGTGGACGCTGGACACCCCCGAAGCGGCGGAGGCGTTCGAGTACTACCAGAGCTTCTACACCGACGGTGTGGCCAACCCGGCCGCGGACCGCTCGGCGGGTGCGCAGGAGGCGGACTTCGTCTCGGGAGCCACCCCGATGCTGATCGACGGCCCCTTCCTCATCGGTCAGCTCGAGGAGCTGGGCGGGGAAGGCTTCAGCGAGAAGTTCACCACCGCCGTTCTGCCGGCGAAGGAGTCGTCGACGTCGTTCAGCGGCGGCGCGAACCTCGCCGTGTTCGACAACTCCGACAACGCCACCAGCGCTTGGAAGCTCGTGCAGTGGCTGACCGAGCCCGAGACGCAGGTCGCGTGGTACGAGGCCACCGGTGATCTGCCCGCCGTGCAGGAGGCGTGGAACGACGACGCGCTCGCATCGTCGCCGACGCTCGCCGCCTTCGGCACGCAGTTGGAGACGGCCAAGTCCGTCCCCGCCACCACCACGTGGGTGCAGGTCGCGGCGGCCGGTGACGGCATGCTCGAGAAGATCCGTCTCGGGCAGCAGACCCCGGCCGACGGCCTGAAGGAACTGCAGGCCACCGCCGACCAGCTGGGCCTGGGCTGAGGCCATGACCCAGACAGTCATGGGCGCGACCGGGACGCGTGCCGTTCCCGGTCGCGCCCGGGCGCGCGGCGGCGCGGGAAGCCGTCGCCGCCGTCAGGGATGGATCGCGTGGGGTTTCGCGCTGCCGTTCGTCGCCGTGTTCGCGGTGTTCATGGTGATCCCGATCGTCGGATCGTTCGCGATGTCGTTCACCGACTTCCGCGCGGCCGACATCCGCTCCCCGTTCTCGGTGAACTTCATCGGGCTCGAGCAGTACGCCGCCGTGCTCGGCGACCCGGTCTTCCTGACCTCGCTCGGGGTGACCGCGACGTTCGTGATCGTCGGCATCCCCGTGACGATGGCGCTCGCCCTCGCCCTCGCGCTCGCGTTGAACGCCAGCCGTGGCCGCATCGTGTCGATCCTGCGCGTCGGGTTCTACGCACCGGTGGTCACGAGCATCGTCGCGGTCGCCGTCGTCTGGCGCTACATCCTGCAGCCGGAGGGGCTGCTGAACTCGGCGCTCGCGGTCGTCGGCATCCAGGGTCCGGACTGGCTCAACGACACCTCCACCGCGCTCCCGTCGCTGATCGCGATGGCGGTGTGGCGCAACGTCGGAACGCTCATGGTCATCTTCCTCGCCGGGCTCCAGGCCATTCCGACCGATGTCAAAGAGGCCGCGCTGATGGACGGTGCCTCGTCCTGGCGCCGACTGACCTCGATCACGCTGCCGCTGTTGCGCCCGACGCTGCTGCTGGGTGCCGTGCTCATCTCGGTCGGGTTCCTCCAGTTCTTCGAGGAGGCCTTCGTCATGACCCAGGGCGGTCCGCTCAACTCCACCCTCTCGGTGGCCTTCTACACGTTCAAGCAGTTCGGCTTCGGTCAGTACGGCACCGCCTCCGCGGCGAGCTACCTGCTGTTCCTGGCCATCGCGCTGCTCAGCCTGCTGCAGTTCCGCCTGTTGCGCTCGCGCGACTGAGGCAAGGAGACGCTCATGACCCTCACCGCCCCCGCGGCCACCCCCGCCGTCGCCGAGACCGCGCACCCGCCGCGCCGTCGCCGCTCCGAGACCCGTCTCACCCCCGGTCGCGCCCTCACCCTCACCGTGCTCGTCCTCGGCCTGCTGGTGTGGATGGTGCCGTTCGCGTGGATGCTGCTGGGGTCGGTGAAGACGCAGCGCGAGATCCTGCAGCGCCCGCCGACGTGGTGGCCGCAGGAGTTCACGTGGGAGAACTTCGCCGTCTGGTTCGGACAGCTCAACTTCGGACAGTTCTTCGGCAACAGTCTGCTCGTGGCCGTCGTCACCGTCGCCGGCAACCTGGTGTTCTGCTCGATGGTCGGCTACGCCCTGGCGAAGATGGACTTTCCCGGCAAGAAGGCCTTGTTCGTCGTCGTGATGGTGACGCTCATGGTGCCGGGCGTGGTGACCTTCGTGCCGCTGTTCGTCATGGTCTCCTCGCTGGGCCTCGTCGACACGTACGCGGCGCTCATCCTGCCCTTCGTCACCACACCGCTGGGCGTCTTCCTCATGCGGCAGTTCATGCTCGGCATCCCGGATCCGTTGCTCGAAGCCGCCCGCATCGACGGTGCGGGGGAGCTGCGCATCTTCGCCCGCATCGTCATGCCGCTGTGCGGACCGCCCCTGGCGACCCTCGGCATCCTGACGTTCCTGGCGTCCTGGAACAACTTCCTGTGGCCGCTCGTGGCCGCCCAGACGCAGGGCAAGTACACCCTCCCCGTTGCGCTGTCGCTGTACTCCACCGGGCAGAACGCGACCGACTACGGCCTGCTGCTGGCCGGATCGGTGCTGGTGATCGCCCCGATCATCGTGCTGTTCGTCTTCCTCCAGCGGTACTTCATCCAGGGCATCGCCTCGACCGGGCTGAAGTGACCCGCGAGACCCTCTCCACGACGTCGCCCTCGGGGTCGAGTGACCCGCGACCGATCCGAAAGGATGCCATGACCTCCCCCCGCTTTCACACGGCCCCCGACGGGACGCGCTTCCGCGACCTGAACGGCAACGGCGTGATGGATCCGTATGAAGACCCGCGCCGCAGCGTGGACGAGCGCACGGAGGATCTCCTCGGCCGCCTCAGCCTCGAAGAGAAGTGCGGTCTGATGTTCCAGACCGTGATCGAGGTGGGCGACGACGGCGAGCTGCTCGAGGCGCCGGGGAAGATCTCGAAGTCACCGACCACGACCGTCGTCGTCGGCAAGAACATGACGCACTTCAACGTGCACGCGATCCGCACCGCCCGCCAGGCCGCCGAGTGGAACAACCGCCTGCAGGCGTTGGCTGCGACGACCCCCCACGGCATCCCGGTCACCATCAGCACCGATCCGCGGCACGCCTTCGTCGAGAACACCGGTGTCGCCTTCTCGGCCGGTCCGTTCTCGCAGTGGCCCGAGGGGCTGGGTCTCGCGGCGCTCGACGATGTCGAGACGGTGCGCGAGTTCGCCGAGGTGGCGCGGCGCGAGTACCGCGCCGTCGGCATCCGGGCGGCTCTGCACCCGCAGATCGACCTCGCGACCGAGCCGCGCTGGGGCCGACAGGCGCAGACCCTCGGACAGGATGCCGCCCGCGTCGCGGAATTCACCGCGGCGTACCTGCGCGGATTCCAGGGCGAGACCCTCGGACCGGACAGCGTCGCGTGCACGACGAAGCACTTCCCGGGCGGCGGTCCGCAGCAGGGCGGTGAGGACGCTCACTTCCCCTACGGTCGCGAGCAGGTCTACCCCGGCGGCATGTTCGACTATCACCTGGAGCCCTTCCGCGAGGCGATCCGCTGCGGCACCGCGGGCATGATGCCGTACTACGGCATGCCCATCGGCCTCGAACTCGACGGGCAGCCGATCGAGCCCGTGGGCTTCGGGTACAACAAGCAGATCGTCACGGGTCTCCTGCGCGAGCAGCTGGGCTACGACGGCGTCGTCGTGACCGACTGGGAGCTCGTCAACGACAACCACGTGGGCGACCAGGTGCTGCCCGCCCGGGCATGGGGCGTCGAGCACCTCAGCGCGACCGAGCGCATGGAGAAGATCCTGGATGCCGGCGCCGACCAGTTCGGGGGTGAGGAGTGCGTCGACATGCTCCTGGACCTCGTGCGCTCCGGCCGCGTGTCCGAGGAGCGCATCGATGCCTCGGCGCGGCGACTGCTGCGGGTGAAGTTCGCCCTCGGGTTGTTCGACGACCCGTTCGTCGACGTGGACGAGGCCGAGCGCATCGTCGGCAACGCGGACTTCCGGGCGCAGGGGGAACGCGCCCAGGCGCGCTCGCTGACGGTGCTGGTGAACGAGGAGCGCGACGGCGCCCCCGTGCTGCCGCTCGGCGCCGTCGGCGCCGTGTACGTCGAGGGGTTCCGTCCCGACGAGGTCGCCGAGCTCGGCCGTGTGGTCGCTGACCCCGCGGACGCGGGTCTCGCGCTCGTGCGCGTCGGCGCTCCGTTCGATCCGCGCGACGACCTCTTCCTCGAGGCGTGGTTCCACCAGGGCTCGCTCGAGTTCGCCCCCGGGTTGGTGTACCGGTTGCAGCAGATCGCGGCATCCTGCCCGCTCGTTCTGGTCGTCAACCTCGATCGCCCGGCGATACTGACGCCGTTCGTCGGGCATGCCGCGGCGATCGTCGCCGATTACGGCAGCTCCGCGCGGGCCGTCCTGGATGCCCTCACCGGACGCGTGGCGCCGCGGGGGCGTCTGCCGATCGAGATCCCCCGGTCGATGGATGCCGTGCGGGCCTCGCGAGAGGATGTACCGTCGGACACCGGCGACCCTGTCTTCCCCGTCCACTTCGGCTTGGACCTCGAGGGTGTGGAGGAGGCGCCGGAGCCGACGAGGGGATACGCGCACCGATGAGCGAAGCGGACGCGACGCGACGACCGACCGTGTACGACGTGGCGCAGGAGGCCAACGTCTCGATCGCGTCGGTGTCGTTCGCGTTCCGCCGCCCCGACAAACTCAGCGATGCGACTCGGGAACGCGTCCTCGAGGCCGCGCGGCGACTGGGGTACGCCCCCAGCGCCGCCGCCCGGGGCCTCGCGCACGGCCGCACGGGCACGCTCGGCCTGCACGCTTTCGATCTGCTGCTCGAGCGCGCCGATCCCATCGCGCAGGCGAACCCGCTGTCGGGCCTGGCCACGCCGCGGCTGGACGCCGACGGAGTGATCCCGTGGACGCAGACCGACGACGACGTGCTGTCCGACCCGCGCGCGTTCCCGCTGTACGTCGATGAGGTGCAGCGCGGATTCGAGCTGGAGTGCTGGGCGCTGGGGCGCCCCGTGATGCTCAGCAGCGGTGCGGGGACGGACGTGTCGGTGGCCGACACCGCCGGTCGTGTCGACGGGCTGGCGATCTTCCCGTCGCCGCAGACGGCACCGGCCCTTGCCCGCTACGCGCCGACCATCCCGATCGTGCTGTTCAGTGCGCCCCCCGCCGACGACCACCACCATCGCGTCCGCGTCGACAACGCCGCGGGCATGCGTGCGGTCGTCGAGCATCTGGCCCGCGCGCACGGCGTCCGCGACGTCGCCTTCGTCGGGCGGCCCGAGGCCTCCGACACCGTCGAGCGACTCAGCGGTCTGCGTGCGGCGGCGACGGAGTTCGGCGTCGCGCTGCGCCCCGACGTGGTGGATGCGACGGTGCGCGGCGAGGACGAGCTCGTCCCGCAGTTGCGTGCCCTCATCGCCGGGGCGCGGATGCCGCGGGCACTCGTGTGCGCGACCGACCAGCACGCCTTCGCGGTGCTGGACGCGCTCGCCGCCGAGGGGATCCGTGTGCCGGACGACGTCGTCGTCACCGGGTTCGACGGCACCCTGGCCGCGCGGTTGAGCTCTCCGCCGCTGACGACCGTGCGTCAGCCGATGGAGGCGATGGGTCGCGCCGCCGCGCGCATCCTCGCCGGCGCCGCGGGCCCCGCCGACCGTCCCTTCGACGTCGTCTTCGAGCCGCGGCTGACGGTGCGCCAGAGCTGCGGCTGCCGCGCCTGACCCGCGCCCGGGGTTCCGCGGCGCCGAGCGCACACGAACGTGTGCTCTCGAGGCGGGCACCGCACTACCGGCAGGCGGCGGGCGGGGCCGCGGCGTCAGGCCCGCTGGACCCGGAGCGCCGCCCACAGCTCGGCGCGGGTCGCGAAAGACCCCAGGTCGCGCCCGAGCAGCCGTTCGGCCAGGGCCAGCCGCGTCCGCACGGTGTGACGGTGCACGCCGAGCGCCTGGGCGGTCGCCTCGTGGGAGCAGTCGTGGTCGAGCCAGGCGCGGAGGGTCTCGACGAGCCGCGACCCCTCGACCGCGTCGTGGGCGGTGAGGGGCGCGAGCTCGGCGGCGGCGAGGGACGGCGCGTCCGGACCGAGCGCCGACAGCACTCCCGAGGCGGCGACGGCATCGAAGGTCGTCACCGGCTCGACGCCGCGGTCGCGGGCGACGCGCGCCTGCTCGAGGGCCGCGGCGAACCGGTCGTAGCCGGTGGGGTCGGACACGCCGATCCGCGCGCCGAAGCGTTCGGCGGCTTCGTCGAGGGCGTGCCGCTCGTTCGCCGGCAGCACCACGACGACGCCGTCGTCGGATCGACCGAAGAACAGGCCGCCGTGCCGCTCCTCGGCGCGCAGCTCGAGGAGTTCGGCCAGGCCATCGCTGCGGGCGACGACGGCGTCGGTGAGGGCGACGACGATCGGCGCCGAGGGCAGCGGCCCCCAGGCGTCGCGCGCGATACGCCGGGCGAGGGCGGGGTCGTCGGTGAGCAGCGACTGCACGAGGCCTGCGCGCAGGGCCCCGCGGGCTCGGCTGAGCCCCTGATGCTGCTCGAAGGCGAGACCCGCCATGGCGATGACGGCCGTCACCACCCCACGCCCCTCCTGGTCGAGTTCTCCGGCGGCGATCGCGATGACGCCGCGCAAGTGTCCGCCGCGCCCGAGCGTCTGGAGGGTGAAGGGGCGCCCCGCGATGCGGAGAGCCGATGCGGCGCGCGCTCCGCGTCGCAGGACCGCGGCCACCTCATCGCTCACAGCGCGGGCGCTCTCGGCATCCAGGTCTCCGGGCGGGTGTTCGCGCGTGAGCTCTCCGGCGGCGTCGTACAGTCCCACCCAGGTGCCGAGCTGTCGGGCGAGTTCCGCGAGGGTCGCGCCCAGACCATCGGGCCGCAGCGCCGCGAGCGCGATCGCGCGCTGGGCCGAGAGCGCCCACGTGCGCCGCGCGAACGCCTCGGCCGCGATGGCCTCGGCATTGGCGCGCGCGACGGCGAGGAACGGTGTGCGGTACGGCACCTCGAACAGCGGCAGCCCCGCCTCGCGGCACGCGGCGGCGAGCTCGGGAGGGATGCCATCGCGAACGACCTCGGTGCCGAACCCGAGCCCCGCGACTCCCCGGGCGGTCAGGCGCTGCACGTAGTCGGCGGCGGAGGTGGCGTCGGGGCCCTGGAATTGCGTGCCGGTTGTCAAGAGCACTTGCCCGTCCGAGAGGAAGGGCGTCGGGTCGGCGAGATCGCTGCTGTGCACCCACCGCACGGGGCGCTCGAGGGCGTCGGGTGCTCCCGTCTCCAGCTTCAGGTGGAGGTCGGAACGGCGCAGCAGCGCCCCCAGGGTGGGGGTGTCGGTGGCATCCATGGGTTCCTTGCGACGAGGCGTGTACGTCTCGTACAGCCGGGTAAGCAGAATGTACAGCACGGAAGGTGCTCGGTCGCGTCGCCGTTGCCTACGCTCCCGAGCATGACCGCACCGCACACCGTCACCGCACCCCCTGTCGGCGGACCCTCGCTCCCGCAGGAGCGCCGCCTGGTCACGAGCATTCCCGGCCCGCGCTCGCAGGAACTCCTCGACCGCAAGGCCGCCGCCGTGTCGGCCGGTGTCGGCCACACCGCCCCCATCCACGCCGTCGCCGCCGGCGGGGGAGTCGTCGTCGACGCCGACGGCAACTCGCTCATCGACCTCGGCTCGGGGATCGCCGTGACCTCGGTGGGCAACGCGCACCCGGCCATCGTGGCCGCCGTGCAGGAACAGGTCGCGGCGTTCACGCACACGTGCTTCATGGTCTCGCCGTACGACTCCTACGTGTCGGTGGCCGAGGCCCTCAACCGCCTGACCCCGGGTGACCACGCCAAGAAGAGCGCGCTGTTCAACTCCGGCGCCGAAGCGGTCGAGAACGCCATCAAGATCGCGCGCAAGCACACCGGCCGGCAGGCCGTCGTCGCTTTCGACCACGCCTACCACGGCCGCACGAACCTCACGATGGCGCTGACCGCGAAGAACATGCCGTACAAGAGCGGTTTCGGACCGTTCGCCGCCGAGGTCTACCGCGCTCCGCTGTCGTACCCGTTCCGTGACGGCCTCTCCGGCGCCGAAGCCGCCGCGCGCGCGATCACGCTCATCGAGAAGCAGGTCGGGGCCGAGAACCTCGCCGCGGTGATCATCGAGCCCATCCAGGGAGAGGGCGGATTCATCGTGCCCGCCGACGGGTTCCTTCCCGCCCTGGTGGACTGGTGCCGCGCGAACGGCGTCGTCTTCATCGCCGACGAGGTGCAGTCGGGCTTCGCCCGCACCGGCGCGATGTTCGCCTCCGAGATCTTCGGCATCGTCCCCGACCTCGTCACGACCGCCAAGGGGATCGCCGGCGGTCTGCCGCTGGCCGCCGTCACCGGTCGCGCCGAGATGATGGATGCCACCCACACGGGCGGCCTCGGCGGCACCTACGGCGGCAACCCGATTGCGTGCGCCGCGGCGCTCGCCGCGATCGACGCGTTCGAGAACGACGGACTCGTCGAACGCGCCCGGGAGATCGGCGAGGTCCTGTTCTCGCGCCTCACCGCGCTGCAGCAGACCGACCCGCGCATCGGCGACGTCCGCGGTCACGGCGCCATGATCGCCGCGGAGTTCGTCGATCCCGCCACCGGCGCCCCCGACGCCGCTCTCACCGCGGCCGTGGCCAAGGCGGCCATCGCCGAGGGCGTGATCGTGCTGACCTGCGGCACGTACGGCAACGTCATCCGCTTCCTCCCCCCGCTGTCGATCGGAGACGACCTGCTCCACGAAGGCCTCGACGTCGTGGCCGCGGCGCTCGCGCGCCACTGAGCGATAGACCCGAGGGGGCGGCAATGACCCGAACGCGCCGCCCCCTCGTCCTCCCTTCGGGTCACCGACGCAGAGAAAGAAGATTTCATGGATGAGATCACGCGAGACGTCGTCGTCATCGGTGCGGGGGCCGCGGGCCTGACCGCCGCGAACGACCTGCGCAAAGCCGGCCTCTCGGTCGTGGTGCTCGAGGCGCGCGACCGCGTCGGCGGACGCCTGTGGACCGACGTCGTCGACGGCGCCATGCTCGAACTCGGCGGCCAGTGGGTCTCGCCGGATCAGCAGGCCCTCATCGACACCGTCGCCGACCTGGGCCTGTCGACCTACAGTCGCTACCGCGAGGGCGACAGCGTCTACGTCGGTCCCGACGGCGTCGCCAAGCGCTTCACCGGTGAGATGTTCCCGGTGGCCCCCGAAACCGAGAAGGTCATCGACGAGATCACCGCGCGCCTGGATGCCATGGTCGCCGAGATCGACCCGGACAAGCCGTGGGAGCACCCCCGCGCCGCCGAGTGGGACAAGATCTCGTGGGACGCGTGGCTGCGCGAGCAGACCGACGACGACGAGGCGGTCCGCAATCTCGCGTTCGCCACCGGCTCGGCGATGCTCACGAAGCCGACGCACACGTTCTCGCTCCTGCAGTCGCTGCTCATGGCGGCATCCGCGGGCTCGTACTCGCACCTCGTCGACGCCGACTTCATCCTCGACAAGCGCGTCGTCGGCGGTCTGCAGCAGGTGCCCGAGCTCCTCGCCGAACGGCTGGGCGACGACGTCCTGCTGAACCAGCCCGTTCGGCGCATCATCTGGGGCCCGGATTCCGTGGCGCCCGAGCGCGGCGGGGAGGCGGTGACCGGGCGCCGGGTCGACGAGCTCCGCGCGCTGACGGCCCGCGTCGAGGCCGCGAAGTCCTCGTCGGCGGGCGTGACGGTGATCGCCGACGGCGTCACGGTCCGGGCACGGTACGCGATTCTCGCGCTCGCCCCCGTGCTGTACTCGCGGATCTCCTTCGACCCGCCGCTGCCGCGGCTGCAGCATCAGATGCATCAGCACATCTCGATGGGCTTCGTCATCAAGGTGCACGCGGTGTACGACCGGCCGTTCTGGCGGGAGCAGGGCCTGTCCGGCACCGCCTTCAGCCCCTACGAGCTCTCGCACGAGGCGTACGACAACACCAACCACGGCGACGAGCGCGGAACGCTCGTCGGGTTCGTGTCCGATCAGAACGCCGACGACCTCTTCCGCCTCACCGCGGAGGAGCGCAAGGAGCGCATCCTCGAGTCCCTCTCGCACTACTACGGGCCCGAGGCGAAGAACCCGATCGTCTATTACGAGAGCGACTGGGGAACCGAGGAGTGGACGCGCGGCGCCTACGCCGCCAGCTTCGACCTCGGCGGGCTCGAGCGCTACGGTGCCGACCTGCGCGAGCCAGTCGGCCCGATCCATCTCGCGTGCAGCGACATGGCGGGTGCCGGCTACCAGCACGTCGACGGCGCGATCCGCCAGGGTCACCGCGCCGCCGACGAGATCCTGGAACGGGCACGGCGATGACCGCCGCGGTGGTCGTGGGCTACACCGCGACCGACACCGGTGCCGATGCCCTGGCGCTCGGCATCCGTCTGGCCCGGGCGATCGGTGCTCCACTGGAGGTGGCCCTCGTCCTGCCCGACGACGCCCGGAGCGTCATCACGCCCCCGGACGCGGCGTACGCGCGGCTCGTGGCCGAGCAGGCCGACCGGTGGCTGAAGGACGCGGCGGAGGTGATCCGGGATGCCGTGCCCCACCGCGAGCACGTCCGTCACGCCGACTCGTTCGCCGAGGGCCTGGTGGCTTTCGCCGACGAGATCGGCGCCGGCTACATCGTCGTCGGCGCGGCCAACGGCGGGCTCCGCGGGCGGCACCGCCTCGGGACGGTCGCATCGGAGCTGCTGCACTCCTCCGACGTCCCCGTGGTCCTCGCCCCCGAGGGGTCGCGTCGCGTCGACCCGGCGATCGGCGTGAGCCGCATCACCGCCGCCATCGGCAGCCGTCCCGGGGCCGACGTGCTGCGCGAGGAGAGCGTCGCGCTCGCCGCGGCGGCATCCGTTCCCCTCCGCCTGTTGTCGCTGGTCACCGTGGACCTCCCGCCGGGGCTCGAGACCGGCGCCATCCGCGTCGCCGGCGCGCGTCACGCCGAAGAGGTGCTGGCGCAGGCCCGCGTGGAACTCCCCACCGACGTCGCGGCCGAAGTGGTCGTCGCCGACGGAGACAGCATCGAGGAAGCCGTGCGCGACCTGCCGTGGGACCCCGCCGAGCTCGTGATGGTCGGCAGCAGCCGTCTCGCGCAGCCGCGTCGGCTGTTCCTCGGTTCGACCGCGGCGAAGATGCTGCACGAACTGCCCGTTCCCCTCGTCGTCGTGCCACGCAGCCGTGCCGACGTCTCGTCACCGGAAGGATCGCGGCCATGACCGCACCCGCACCCGCCACCGGCAGCGACGCCGGCGGCCTGTCGAAGAAGGGGTTGAGCGCCGGCACGATCGGACTGCTCGGCGCCGTCGTCATCGGCATCTCCTGCATCGCCCCCGCCTACACCTTCACCGCCGCGATCGGCCCGACCGTCGGCGCTGTCGGCCTCCAGGTGCCCGCGATCATCCTGGTGGGGTTTATCCCCATGCTGCTGGTGGCCTTCGGCTACCGCGAGCTGAACAACCGGATGCCGGACTCCGGCACGTCGTTCACCTGGGCGGCGCGCGCGTTCGGCCCGTGGATCGGGTGGATGGCCGGGTGGGGGCTGATCGCGGCGACCGTCATCGTGCTGTCGAACCTCGCCGGCATCGCCGTCGACTTCCTCTTCCTGCTCATCTCGCAGCTCACCGGGCAGCCCGGCGTCGCCGACCTGGCATCCAATCTCCCGATCAACATCGCCGTGTGCCTGCTGTTCGTGCTCGGGGCGACGGTGGTGTCGTACCGCGACATGCAGACGACGCAGAAGCTCCAGTACGTGCTGGTGGGCTTCCAGGTCGTCGTGCTCGTCATCTTCGCGGTCGTCGCGATCGCGCACGTCGTGGGCGGGGATGCCTACGACCCGACGCCGTTCGACTGGTCGTGGTTCAACCCGTTCGCGGTGTCGTCGTTCAGCGCGTTCGCCGCGGGCGTGTCGCTGTCGATCTTCATCTTCTGGGGGTGGGACGTCACCCTCACGATGAACGAGGAGACCAAGGACCCGGAGAAGACGCCGGGGCGCGCCGCGACCATCACGGTGCTCACGATCGTCTCGCTGTACCTGCTGCTGGCGGTGTCGATGATCATGTTCGCCGGCATCGGCGACGGCGAGTTCGGCCTGGGCAACCCCGACATCCAGGACAACGCGTTCTTCGCGCTGGCCGGCCCCATCCTCGGGCCCTTCGCGGCATTCGTCTCGCTCGCGGTGCTGACCAGCTCGGCATCCTCACTGCAATCCACCTTCGTCGGGCCCGCGCGCACCCTGCTGGCGATGGGGCACTACGGCGCCCTGCCGCCGAAGTTCGCCGCCGTCAGCCCGCGGTTCTTCACCCCCGGGTTCGCGACGATCGTCTCGGCCGCGGTGGCGGCGGGCTTCTACGCCGTGATGCGGGTCGTGAGCGTCAACGTGCTGTCGGACACGATCCTCACGCTCGGCATCATGATCTGCTTCTACTACGGCCTGACCGCCTTCGCGTGCGTGTGGTACTTCCGCAAGCAGTGGTTCGACTCCGCGCGGAACGTGTTCTTCACGTTCCTGTTCCCGCTCGTGGGGGGTGTCATCCTCGCGGTGATCTTCGTCACCACGCTCATCGACAGCATGAACCCCGAGTACGGCAGCGGGTCGGAGATCGGCGGCGTGGGCCTGGTGTTCATCCTCGGCGTGACCATCATCGTGCTCGGGGCGGTCATCATGGTGGTGCAGTACTTCCGCCGGCCGGCGTTCTTCCGCGGCGAGACACTCGCCACGGACGCGCCGCCCAGCGCCCGCCACCTGCGCCGCGCGAACCAGTGACCATCGACCACGACACCACACGGGAGCACACATGAGTGACTACGCCGTCATCAACCCCGCCACCGGGGAGACCCTCGCCGAGTACGACACCCTGTCCGACGCCGGGGTCGAGGCGGCGCTCGCCGCCGCCCACGACGGGTACCGCGTGTGGTCGCGGACCGCTCCGGCCCAGCGCGCCGAGGCTCTGCGCCGCGTGGCGCAGCTGCACCGCGACCGTCGCGACGACCTCGCCGCGATCATCGTGCGCGAGATGGGCAAGCCCCTCGAGGCCGCGCTCGGCGAGGTCGACTTCGCCGCCGACATCACCGAGTACTACGCCGACAACATCGACAGGATCACCGGCGACGTGCCGATCGACATCCTGGGGGAGGGCACCGCCGTCATCCGTCGCTCGGCGCTCGGGCCGCTGCTGGGGATCATGCCCTGGAACTTCCCCTACTACCAGGTCGCCCGCTTCGCCGCGCCGAACCTCGCGGTCGGGAACACGATCCTGCTGAAGCACGCGCCGCAGTGCCCCGAGTCCGCCGAGGCGCTGCAGCTGATCTACCGCGACGCCGGCCTCCCCGAGGGCGCCTACGTCAACATCCGCGTCACCAACGACCAGGCGGCCACCATCATCGCCGACCCCCGTGTGCAGGGCGTCTCGGTGACCGGCTCCGAGCGGGCCGGTGCCGCTGTCGCCGAGGTCGCCGGCCGCAACCTCAAGAAGGTCGCCCTCGAACTCGGTGGTTCCGACCCGTTCATCCTGCTCTCGACCGACGACCTCGACGCGGCGGTGCAGGCCGCCGTGGACGCGCGCCTGGACAACAACGGCCAGTCCTGCAACGGGGCCAAGCGGTTCCTCGTCGTCGACGACCTGTACGACGCCTTCCTGGCGAAGTTCAGCGCGGCCCTGGGCGAAGCGAAGGTGGGCGATCCGTTCGCCGAAGACACCGTGCTCGGGCCGCTCTCCTCGCTCGCGGCCGCGGAACGCCTGGACGAGCAGGTGCAGCGCGCCGTCGAGCAGGGCGCCGTGCTCGAAGTCGGTGGCACACGCGACGGTGCGTTCTACCCGGGCACCGTGCTGACCGGAGTGACGAGCGACATGGACGCGTACCGCGAGGAGTTCTTCGGTCCCGTCGCCGCGGTCTACCGCGTCTCCGGCGAAGACGAGGCCGTGGCGATCGCCAACGACACCGGGTTCGGTCTGGGGTCGTACGTGTTCACGACGGATGCCGCGCAAGCCGAGCGCATCGCCGAGCGTCTCGAGGCCGGCATGGTCTACGTCAACCTCGTCCTCGCGGACTCGCCCGAGCTGCCCTTCGGCGGCGTCAAGCGCAGCGGCACCTCCCGTGAGCTGGGGCTGCTCGCCGCGGACGAGTTCGTGAACAAGAAGCTCATCCGCACGGCCTGAGTCGTGCTCGTCCCCCGGCGCGGTTCGCCACGCCGGGGGACATGGCATAGACTGGGACGTGCAGTCGAAATCTGCATTCTTTCGCCGTGCCCCGCGCACAGGCGGCATCCCTCCCCGAGAGATTCCTGGCGAAGACGTGTCGGTTTCGCATCCCGGACCCCCGCGGGTCTTAGGGCGGTAGCTCAATTGGCAGAGCAGCGGTCTCCAAAACCGCAGGTTGCAGGTTCGATTCCTGTCCGCCCTGCGCACAGCGCACGCTGGCAACGAGAAGCGACCTAGGTGGTTCGATGACGCAGGACGAGACGAAGGGCGAGATCGTCGCAGACCGCGGCGCGCCCCGTGAGAAGAAGCTCAACTTCTTCGCGCGGATCGCTCTTTTCATCCGTCAGGTCTTCGCGGAACTGCGCAAGGTCGTTACGCCCACCCGGCAAGAGCTGGTCAAGTTCACCGCCGTCGTCCTCGGGTTCGTCGTCGTCATGATGGCGATCGTCTACGGCCTCGACGTGCTGTTCGTGTGGCTCACCAGCGCCGTGTTCGGTATCCCGGGCGCCGCGGGCGCCTGACCGGCGCTTCGGCGGACGCGCGGCCCCACGAGCGGCCGCTCCAGAACGGAAGAGATCATCAGTGTCTGAAAGATATGTCGACGACGCCGATTGGGCGCCCATGGCCGAGCAGTCCAGCGAGGACGACGAGGCCCAGGAGGGCAACATCCTCGCCTCGCAGGAGCACGCCTCCGACGCGGCCGAGCACAGTGCCATCCACATCGTCGACGACGAGAACGACGACGTCGCCGATGACCTTGGCGACATCGACATCACCGACCCGGAGGCGGACGCCATCGTGAACGACGCGCTCGAGATCGACGAGGCCGGCGAGGCCGAGGCCGCCGCTGAGGTGCTCAACGACTCCCTCGCCGAGGAAGCCGCGGAAGAGGCGGCCGAAGCCGCCGATGAGGTCACCCCCTACGACGGCCCCGACATCAACGGCGAGCCCGACGCGCCCGTGCTCGACGAGGACTTCGTCGACGAGGTCGCGGGCGCCGCGAGCGTCGTCGACGAGGTCGAGGCATCCGTCTCTCCGGCCGACGCCGCCGATGCTCCGGTTGACGAGGACGCCGCCGACGCCGAGGACCTCGACCCGTACGAGGCGTTCCGTGCCGAGCTGCGGTCGCTGCCGGGCAAGTGGTACGTCATCCACTCGTACGCCGGTTTCGAGCGCAAGGTGAAGGCCAACATCGAGCAGCGCAAGTCGACGCTCGAGGTCGAGGACGACATCTACCAGGTCGAGGTCCCGATGGAGGACGTCGTCGAGATCAAGAACGGCCAGCGCAAGATGGTCACGCGCGTGCGTATCCCGGGCTACGTGCTCGTGCGCATGGACCTCAACGAAGACACCTGGTCGGTCGTCCGTCACACCCCCGGTGTGACCGGCTTCGTGGGCAACGCCCACAACCCCACGCCGCTGCGCTTCGATGAGGCGTTCAACATGCTCAAGAGCCTCGTCGAGGTGAAGGAGTCGGCTCCCGCCAAGTCCGGTGCCGCCAAGGGCGCTCCGGTTGCTCAGCGTGTTATCCCCGCCGAGGTCGACTTCGAAGCCGGCGAGACCATCACGATCAAGGAGGGCTCGTTCGCGGGCCTGCCCGGCACGATCAGCGAGATCAAGCCCGAGAGCGGCAAGCTCACGGTGCTCGTGTCGCTCTTCGAGCGCGAGACCCCGGTCGAGCTGTCGTTCGACCAGGTCACCAAGATGATCTGACGCCCCGCGTCTTCGCGAACGCCCCGCCCGGCTCCGGCCGCGCGGGGCGTTCGCCGTTCCCCCCGCGCTGCCGCGGTTTGCGGCGCGGGTCGGGCGGGCATTCGCGGCGGTTTGCGGCGCGGGTCGGGCGGGCATTCGCGCATAAACGCTCCGAGCGTGCATAAACACGCTGCCCCCGTGTTTATGCGCGACGATCGCGTTTATGAGCGCCCCGCCGCGCCCCGCCGTGCCGTGCCGGTGCCGTGCCGCGCGCCCCGTCGCGCGCCGGGCGCGGGGCTGTCCGGTGGAATCGGCGGGCATCCGCGCATAAACGCTCCGGGCGCGCATAAACACGCTGCCCCCGCGTTTATGCGCGCCGATCGCGTTTATGCGCGCCTCGTCCGCGCCCCGTCGTGCCGTGCCGGTGCCGTGCCGCGCGCCCCGCAGCGCCGCGCCCCGCCGCGCCGCGCCCCGCCGGGCCGTGCCGTGCCGGGCCGGTGCCGTGCCGCGCGCCCCGCAGCGCCGCGCCCCGCCGCGCCCCGCCGGGCCGTGCCGTGCCGGGCCGTGCCGTGCCGGGCCGCGCGCCGGGCGCGGGGCTGTCCGGTGGATTCGGCGGGCATCCGGGCATAAACGCTCCGAGCGCGCATAAACACGCTGCCACCGCGTTTATGCGCGCCGATCGCGTTTATGCGCCGCAGCGTGTGCCCGCGTCGATCGCGTTGATGCGTGTCAGGTTGAGCGGGCGTTCCTCCCCACGGAGGCCAGGGCGGCGACCTCGGGGCGCCGCACCGGCCGCAGCCCCACGGCCATGAGCGCACGGCGCAGCGCGTCCACCCCGAGTGCCCCGGCGTAGTCCCACCGAGCGATGCGCCACCCCTGCCGCCGAAGCGCGTCCTCGCGTCGTTTCTCAGCCCGGACTGAGAAAGCGGCCGCGGCGGCGTCATCGGCGCTGTACTTGAGCCAGCCGTCGGACTCCCCGAGGATCTTCTCGTCCGGCCAGCAGAAGTCCGATCGGAAGATGCGCCCATCGACACGGTGTTCCACCTGCAGGGCCGGGTCAGGGAAACCGCACCACTCGATGACGGCGCGGCTGATCGACTCTCCCGGTGACTCGGCGAGCGGCGTTGCGTGTGCCAGCGTCCACTGCAGACGTCGCAGACCGAAGCTGTTCCGCTGCGCCGCAGCCCGATCGAGCAGTCGCTCGCGGTCGAGGTCGAAACTGCGCAACGCGGCATCCGCCACCGCCAGACCCAGCGCGGGCGGTAACGCGCGGGCGAGGTCGACGACCACGTCTTCGACGGCGGTGATCCGGATGCCGGCGACCTCGCATGCCGATCGCGCGTCGGCGCTCGTGTGCACGGTGACGTCGCCGTATCGGACCGAGCGCGAGCGGCGCGCGTCGAAGATGTGGATCATGCGGGGGTGCCCGAACGTGGGCAGCCCGAGGAGGGATGCGGCGGACTCGTGGGAGAACACGGCATCCGGTCGCGCCAGAGCGAACGCGTGGACGCGGACGAGGTAGCGGTCCCAGGGAGTCAGTCCTTCCCACGCGGAGCGCATCGTGTAGATGCCGGCGCGAACTCGCAACAGCGAGTCGTCACGCCACGGTGGGGGCCCCGACCGGGGAGCATCCGAGGTGAGAAGCAGGGGAGTCGGTGACGCGCGCAGCGAGCGGGGAACGGCATCCATCCGGCGAGACTGCCAGGTTGGCCGACGGCGGATGCCGGGGCTGTGGAGAACCATCGTCCGCCCGCACGCATAAACGCGATTCACGCGCAGAAACACGTGGCCAGCGCGTTTCCGCGCGCCGATCGCGTTTATGCGTGGCCGCGGGGGTGTGGCGGCGGGGAGGGGGCGGCGTCGCGCGGAAACGCGGTGGCCACGTGTTTCTGCG
>NZ_JAKRNI010000012.1 GCF_022346945.1 Microbacterium sp. ACRRU
GTTCGGGCCGAACCCGGCCCCCGCGCCCCGGCTCGAACCCGGCCCGAACCCAGCGCGAAAGCCCGGATGCGCGCCTCACCCCTCAGGCGTCGGCGAACGTCAGGAACCCGGTGACGATGAGCTCGCGCACCCGCGCGAGGATGTCGGCGCGGAGCTCGTCGGCATCCACCTCGAGCAACTGTGCGATCGCGCCGACGAGAGCGCCCACCGGCAGGTCGCCGTCGCAGGCCCCGACGAGCGCGGCGAGCGCGGAGTCCACCTCGATTGTGCGGGCGAAGCCGCCGCCCTGGCGCAGCTCGATCACCGAGGGCGACTCCTCGCCGGGGCGGTGGTGCCGTGCCTCGGTCACGTCGGGCGCGACACGCAGAATGGCGGATGCCAGCCCCTCGTCGTCGAGCATCGCGGCGCGGTCGTGGTTCTCGAGGCACGCCGCGAGGTGCGGTCCGAACACCGATTCGCCGCCACCGGCCACGCGTTCGTACCGCGCGAGCGTCGGGGCACCGGCGAGAGGACGCCGTAGCAAGACGTAGCCGAAGCCGATGCCGGTGACCCCGCGCGCCGAGAAGTCATCGAGCCACGCGTCGATGAGACGCGCGTACGCGGGGGTTCCCGGGACGGTGCCCCCGTCGCGCACCCACAGCTCGGCGTACGCGAGGGGGTCGAGCACTTCGCGTTCGATGACCCACGCATCCCACGACGGTCCGACCCATTCGCGCACCCGGTCCAGCCCCGACTCGCCGTCGCGGTACTCCCAGTTACCCAGGGACTGCGCGACCCCGCCCGGCGCGAGGTGCGCGCCGACGCCCGCGATGACCGAGGCAACGAGCGCGTCGCCCTCGAGACCGCCGTCGCGGTATTCGTATGCCGGCACGCCCGCGACGCGCGGGGTGATCACGAACGGGGGATTGGATGCCACCCGGTCGAACACCTCGCCGTCAACGGGCTCGAAGAGCGAACCGAGCCGCGTCTCGATCCCGTCAACGTCGTTGAGCAGCGCATTCAACCGGGTGAAGCGCAGCGCGCGCTCGGAGATGTCGGTCGCGATCACACGGGGAACCAGCCGTCGCAGACGGAGGGCCTGGATGCCACAACCCGTGCCGAGGTCGAGTGCGGTTCCGCCCCGCCAGGTCACCTGCAGCCGGGCGAGGGTCTGCGAAGCGCCGCCCACGCCGAGGACGTGGTCTTCGGGCAGCGGCCCGCCGAGCGCGGCCTCGTCGAGGTCGCTCGCGATCCACCACTCCACCTCGCCCTCGGCGTCGGCGAACGGCTGCGGGCGCACGAGCACCGTCGGGGCGACGCGGTCGTCGTCCACCCGGGCCAGTCCGAGCGCGACGGCACCCTGGACGCCGAGTGACGGCAAAGCAGCCTCCGCGTCCGGCCGGGGAACAGCGACCCCCAGGCCCCACAGCCGACCCAGAACCGCAAGAGCGTCGCGGCGACCGTCGAGAACTCTCTCCGCGGGCCCTCGGAGCCCGCGGGCCACGGCGTCGTCGGCCTGGACGCCCCAGGCGTCACGCAGCGCGGCACCCGTGAATCCGGCGGAGCGCAGATCGTCGGCGAGGGCTCGGCACAGGGTGGGGTCGGGTTCGGGGAGCACCGGTCCATTCAACCGTCTGCGCGAGGCTATCGGGGGGCTCGAAGGTGCGCGGGCCTAGACTCGTCGCGGTGCGAGGCCCCCTCGCCCGACCGACGCTCGTATGACCGTGACCTCTCTGCCCTCGGGCTCACCCGTGCCGCGGCGCCCCCTCACGCGCCGGTTGCTGGCGACCCTCGCGGCGGCCGCGCTCGCCATCGGGCTGGCCATCCCGGGCGCTGCCCACGCCGCCCCCTCGACGCCGTCGCCTTCCGCGAGCACGACGCCGCCCACGCTGTCCGCGGCACCGGCGGGCAATGGCATCCTTCGCCCCGGTGAGCCCCTCACCGTCCTGGCCACACTCGCCAACCCCGCCGCGGCGCCCGTCCCGCCCGTGTCGGCGACCCTGTCGATCGGCACCGCCCCCCTCGCCGATGACGCCGACCTCTCGCGCTGGCTCGAGGGAGACGCCTCCGGGATCGCGTTGCAGCAGATCGCGACGGGGACGGTGGATGCCACGGCCTCGGGCGCGCAGACGTCGCTGTCGTTCACGGTCCCCGGGACCGACGCCTCGCTCGCCGGCCGCGGTCCCGGCGTCTACCCCGTGCTCGCGCAGACGAACGGGGGGGTACCGCTCGCTGCGCGGACCGTCGTCGTGATCCCCGCGGACGGGGCCGCCACGGCACTCGCGTTGATCGTGCCCATCACGGCGGCTCCGCGAACGAGCGGTCTGCTCACGGCCGACGAACTGGCCGACCTCACCGCCGTGGACGGCGCGCTGTCGGCGCAGCTGGACGCCGTCGACGGCTCCCTCGCGACCCTCGCGATCGATCCCGCTATTCCCGCCGCGATCCGCGTCCTCGGCTCTGCGGCACCTCCGACGGCGGTCGCGTGGCTGCAACGGCTGCTCGCCCTCCCCAACGACCGCTTCGCGCTGCAGTTCGGCGACGCCGACCTCGCCGCTCAGATCCGCTCCGGAGTGACGACGCCGCTCACGCCCACCTCCCTGCGGGCCTACATGTCCGCGGCCGACTTCACTCAAGCGCAGGCCACGGCCACACTCCCCACCCCGGCACCGTCGCCGTCCCCCGGTGCGCCGTCCTTCCCCGACCTCGCCACGCTGCTCGACATCGGCCCCGCAGACGCAAACGTGTTCTGGCCCGCGACGGACTCGGTGGATGCCGGGACCGTGGCCGCTCTGGGCGCTCTGAGCAGCGACGGCGACCCCGCCCGCGTCCTCGTGGCCTCGAGCAACCTCACCTCCCCTCCCGCGAGCGCCGCGTCCACGGTGGCAGGGGTTGCGACGACGGTCTACGACGCCGAGGTGTCGGCCGCCCTCACTCGTGCCGCCGGCGAGAACGACAGCGCACGACGGGGAGCGGCCCTCGCCGCGGCGTCGGGTCATCTTGCCTTCGCCCGCACGGGAGAGGCCGACCGTCCGGTCCTCGCGGTGCTCGATCGCGGCACGGATCGCTCTCGCGTGAGCCTGCGCGCGGCCCTGGGGCTGGTGGCATCCACCCCCGGATTCACGCCGTCGACCCTTGCCGCCCTGGCGGACGCGCCCGCCGCGGAGGTGACGCTCGGTGAGGCCGCGACCGACGACGCGCGCGCCGCAGACGTCACGAATCTCCTCGCCGACGAGCAGGTGATCGACCGCTTCGCGACCGTGCTCGACGAGCCGGAGCTGCTCACCGGGCGTGAGCGCGCCGAGGTGCTGCAGGTGCTGAGCGTGTCGTGGACGGGGGATGCCGCCCGCACGGCCATCGCAGACCATCGCGCGGACACCCAGACGACGTTGGACTCCGTCGGCATCCTGTCCTCCGACTTCCGGCTCGTGAGTTCGAGCGCTCCGCTGAGGCCATGGGTGCGCAACGATCTTCCCTGGCCGATCTCGGTCGTGCTGCGTGCTCAGCCCGACGATGCGCGACTGCGCGTGCAGGCGAACACCGAGATCGATGCCCAGGCCTCGGCGAACACGCGCGCCGAGGTGCCCGTCGAGGCGCGTATCGCCAACGGCGAGGTCGGCGTCGCCATGCAGCTCTACAGCCCCACGGGCGAGCCGATCGGCGCGCGCCAGAGCGTGCAGGTCGAGGTGCGCGCCGAGTGGGAGAGCATCGGGCTCTTCGTCATCATCGGGCTCGTGGTGGTGTTCCTCAGCGTCGGCGTAGTGCGCACGATCGCGCATCGTCGGCGCGCGCACGCGGAGGAATCGGCCCCCGAGACGGATCAGGAGATCAGGACGTGAGCAGTATCGGGCGGGCCAGCGTGCTCATCGGGGCGGGGACCATCGTCTCGCGCGTGAGCGGTCTGGTGCGCACGATCGTGCTGGTCGCGGCGATCGGCTCGATCAGCGGTGCGGGCGACGCGTTCGCTGTCGCGAACCAGCTGCCGAACAACATCTACGCGATCATCTCGACCGGTCTGCTCACCGCGGTCGTCGTGCCGCAGATCGTCAAAGCCGCGGCACACGCCGACGGCGGCCAGGCCTTCATTTCGAAGCTCTTCACCCTCGGAACGGTCGGCTTGCTGGGGGCGACCGCACTGGCGATGATCGCCGCGCCGCTGCTCGTGCAGGTGTACGCCAGCCGGTTCACCCCCGACCAGCTCGCCCTGTCGACGGCGTTCGCGTACTGGTGCCTCCCGCAGGTGTTCTTCTACGGCCTCTACGCGCTGCTCGGCGAGATCCTCAACGCGCGGCGCGTCTTTGGGCCCTACACGTGGGCACCGATCGTGAACAACATCGTCTCGATCGCGGGCTTCGGCCTGTTCATCCTGCTG
Source organism: Microbacterium sp. ACRRU (assembly GCF_022346945.1). Classification (GTDB taxonomy): domain Bacteria; phylum Actinomycetota; class Actinomycetes; order Actinomycetales; family Microbacteriaceae; genus Microbacterium; species Microbacterium mcarthurae. The sequence continues at coordinate 4,352 of NZ_JAKRNI010000012.1, forward strand.
TTCGGGGGCCCGCAGACCCTGGTGGATGCCTGGACCCCGGGGATGATCGCCGTGCTCGCCGGAACCGCGACCGGCGGAATCATCGTGCAAACGCTGGTGCTGCTGTTCTTCTGGCGCCGGGCGGGCCTCGCCCTGCGTCCGGACTTCCAGTGGAGGGGCGTGGGCCTGCGGCACATCGGTCGGCTCGCCGGGTGGACGTTTCTCATGGTGGTCGCGGGTCAGCTCGCGGGCGTGGTGCAGTCGAACGTGCTCTCCGGAGCGTCGGGGGAGGACCCCGCGATCTTCGCGTCGCAGAACGCGTGGCTGCTGTTCATGCTGCCGTACTCGATCATCGTGCTCTCGATCGGGACGCCCTACTTCACGCAACTCAGCGAGCACGCCGCTGCCGGCCGAGACGACGACGTCCGCGCCGACATCTCGCGCAGCATCCGCACCCTGGGGTTCTTCATCGTCGCGGCCACCGCGGCCCTCGCCGTCGCCGCCGTGCCCGCGAGCCGCATCTTCACCAACGGTCCCGAGCAGGCCGCGGCCGCCGCTCCGGTGCTCCTGTGCTTCCTGGTGTGCCTCGTGCCCCTCGCGGTGCTGTTCGTCGTGCAGCGCACGTTCTACGCCTACAACGACACCCGCACGCCGTTCTTCTTCACGCTGCTGCAGTGCGTGCTCGTCGCCGGTGGCGCGCTCGGCGCGGGGGTCGTCCTCGAACGCGGAGAGCTGGCCGCGGGGGTCGCGCTCACGCAGTCGATCGCCAGCATCGTGCAGGTCGTGGTGGCCACCGCGCTGCTGCACCGTCGACTGTCCGGCATCGGAACGGCCTCGTGGATGCGCGCCCTCGTGATGTTCACGCTCGCCGCCCTCCCGGCCGCCGCCGCCGGATTCGGCGTCCTCCTCCTTCTCGGCGGTCCCGGTGGATGGACTTCGGACAGTGCCCTCGCGGGCGCCGTCGGAGCCGGGATCATCGGCTCTGTCGTGCTGGCGGTGTACGTCGGCATCCTCGCCCTGTTCCGAACGCCCGAGCTCGCGCCCGCGCTGGCCCTGGCTCGACGCCTCGTCCCCAAGCGCTAGACCCCGCTCAACGGAATACCCCGGGGCTAGCATGGGTTTCATCCGACGGAATCAACGAAGGGAACGCGCCACCGTGCGTCACGTCATCATCATCGGATCGGGCCCGGCCGGGTACACGGCCGCCATCTACGCCGCCCGAGCGAACCTCGAACCCCTCGTCGTCGCGAGTTCCGTCGAAGCCGGCGGCGAGCTCATGAACACCACCGAGGTCGAGAACTTCCCCGGCTTCCCCGAAGGCATCCAGGGTCCCGACCTCATGGCCAAGATGCAGGCCCAGGCCGAGCGTTTCGGCGCCGAAGTGCTGTACGACGACGTCGTGTCGCTCGAGCTCGACGGGCCCGTCAAGAAGGTCACGCTGGGAAGCGGGAAGGTCCACGAGGCTGCGTCGATCATCTACGCGACGGGGTCGGCCTACCGCAAGCTCGGCCTCGAGGGCGAAGAGCGTCTTTCGGGCCGTGGCGTCTCCTGGTGCGCCACGTGCGACGGCTTCTTCTTCCGTGAGCGCACGATCGCTGTCGTGGGCGGCGGCGACTCGGCCATGGAAGAGGCGAACTTCCTCACCAAGTTCGCCTCCAAGGTCTACGTCATCCACCGCAAGGACTCGCTGCGCGCCTCGAAGATCATGCAGGAGCGCGCCTTCGCCAACCCGAAGATCGAGTTCATCTGGAACAGCGAGGTCGCCGACATCCTGGGCGACGAGGCCGTGAACGGCCTGCGCCTGCGCTCGACCGTCGACGGCTCCGAGCGCGACCTCGAGATCGAGGGCCTGTTCGTCGCGATCGGCAACGACCCGCGCACGCATCTCGTGCACGACAAGCTCGAACTCACCTCCCAGGGCACGATCTGGGTCGACGGTCGCTCCTCGCGCACGTCGGTCGAGGGTGTCTTCGCCGCGGGCGACGTGATCGACCCCACCTACCGCCAGGCCATCACGGCAGCCGGCAGCGGCACCGTGGCTGCGCTCGACGTGGAACACTTCCTCGCCGGACGCGGAGAAGCGGGCGAGCCCGCCGTCGCCGACAGCCCCATCGAGGGACTGCCCGACGCTGCTGTCGTCTAAGGAATAGACCTGCGCCCATCGGGGTTTCACCCGGTGACGCTTTCACCTAAGGAGAAATGCACATGACCGCCAAGGCGACGACCAGCGCGACCTTCGAGCAGGACGTCCTGCAGGCCGAAGGACCCGTCCTCGTGGACTTCTGGGCCGAGTGGTGCGGACCGTGTCGTATGGTCGCCCCCGTCCTCGACGAGATCCAGTCCGAGAACGCGGACAAGATCACCGTCCTCAAGCTCAACGTGGACGAGAACCCCGACCTCGCGATGAAGTACCAGATCACCTCGATCCCCGCGATGAAGGTCTTCCAGGGTGGTGAGGTCAAGACGACCATCATCGGCGCCAAGCCCAAGTACGCCCTCGAGGCCGACCTCAAGCCGTTCCTCGGCTGACGATCGCTTCGCTGAAAGCCCCCGGCATCCTCACGATGTCGGGGGCTTTCGCTGTGTGTGGATGCCATCGCCCTACGCGAAACGGCAGTTGCTGAATCGCTCGGGAGGGGATGCGAGCGGCAGGGGCTCGAGCCGCCCCGATCGTCCGCGCTCCGCGCGTCAACGAGACGTGGTTGTCATGCATCTTGCTGCCCTGACGGCGCCGACGTGTGTTGCTGCACCCCGCCGGCCACAGGCCTGTGTGAGGGCCCTAGGAGGCGTCCAGGCGCACGGAAGCGTCCCACCGACGGTGAGGCTCGTCGTCACCGAGAATGCGCCACACGGCGCGCGTGAGAGCCGGGTAGTCGAGAGCGATCTGGCGTAGGACGCGGTAGTTGCGTGAACGGTTGGGACGGACACCACCGTTCTCGGCGATGTTCTCCGCCCGAAGCGTGAGGACCACCAGTTCGTCGACGCTCGGCAGGTCGTCCATGAACTCCCACGGGTCTTCTCCGCCACGAAGGCGCTCATGAATGAGGACGGCGAGTTCATCGGAGGCTTCCGCTCGCAACAGCTCGAGACTGGCGCGGCGGCGAGGGCTCTGGTCGTTCGCGGTCACCAATCAAGCCTACGTCGGCCTTCCGACACCGGCACGGCCGGGGAGACCCGGCCGTGTCTGCCGACCGGAGAAAGTCCGGCCGTCAGCCGGTGTAGCCCTCTTCCCCGAGCACCGCGAGGATCCGATTGAGATCCTGGATAGTTGCGAAATCTATGCTGATCTGGCCTTTTCTCGCGGTCAAAGAGACTCGCACCTTGGTATCGAACCGATCGCCGAGGCGGTCGGCGATGTCGTCCAGACCCGAACGCCGCGACCCGGCCTTCGGCTTCTGACGAACCGGCGCCACGCCGGGCATCTTCGCCGCGGCCTCGGCAGCGCGCACCGACAGGTCTTCGTTGACGATCTTGTCCGCGAGCTTCTGCATCTCACGCGGGTCGTCGAGAGAAAGGATGGCACGGGCGTGGCCGGCGCTGAGCACCCCCGCCGCCACACGTTGCTGCACGGGAACCGGGAGTTTCAGCAGACGGATGGTGTTGCTGATCTGCGGACGGGAACGTCCGATCCGCGTCGCGAGCTCCTCCTGCGTGATTCCGAAATCCTCGAGAAGCTGCTGGTAGGCCGAAGCCTCTTCGAGAGGGTTGAGCTGCGACCGATGCAGATTCTCGAGAAGAGCGTCGCGAAGGAGGTACTCGTCCTCCGTCTCGCGAACCACCGCGGGGATCGACGTCAGGCCCGCCTCGCGCGATGCGCGCGTGCGTCGCTCGCCCATGATGAGCTCATAGGTGCCATCGCCCTTGTCTCGCACGACCACGGGCTGGAGCACACCGAATTCGCGCACCGAGTGCACCAGTTCGGCGAGATCTTCCGGATCGAAGTGCGTGCGCGGCTGACGTGGGTTCGGCACGATCGACGCCGGGTCGATATGCACGAGACGTGCGCCCGGAACCGAAACGAGCTCCGTCGCCTCGACGTCTTCCGTCTCCGTTGCAGAAGCGCGGGCTTTCGAGCGCGATGTCTTGGTCGACCCCTCGGATGCCGCGGCGCCCGGGAAGAAGACATCGACGGGGCGTGCCTCGGTCGATTCCGCGGTGGGGATAAGGGCACCGATGCCGCGGCCCAGTCCGGTTCTCTTGGCCATCAGTCTTCCTTCATGGTGGTGTCTCGGCCCACGATCTCGACCGCTGCCTCGCGATAGGCGATCGCTCCCGCTGAGTGGCCATCGTAGGCGATGACCGTCTGTCCAAAGCTCGGCGCCTCCGACACGCGCACAGAACGCGGGATCACCGTGCGCAGCACCTCGTCGGAGAAGTGCTCTCGCACCTCATCGGCGACCTGCTGAGCAAGGCGCGTGCGCCCGTCGTACATCGTGAGCAGAATCGTCGAGACATGCAGCGCCGGATTCAGGTGCTTCTGGATCATCTGTACGCTGCCGAGCAGTTGACTCAGGCCTTCGAGCGCGTAGTACTCGCACTGGATAGGGATGAGCACCTCATCGGCGGCCGTAAACGCGTTGATGGTGAGCAACCCCAGCGACGGCGGGCAGTCGATGATGACGAAATCCAGATGGTTTCCCTCGTCCGCGAGGTAGTCCCGTAGCGCACCCCGGAGACGGTGCTCGCGGGCCACCTGTGACACGAGCTCGATCTCCGCTCCCGCGAGATGGATGGTGCTCGGAGCGCACAGGAGGTTGGGGGACTCGGGGCTCGTCTGGATGATGTCCGAGAGGGGGAACTCGTCAATCAGGACGTCATAGATGCTGGCGGTGTCCGCGTTGTGAGGAACGCCGAGCGCCGTCGAAGCGTTGCCCTGCGGATCCAAGTCGATGACCAGGACCTTCGCCCCCAGCGAGGCGAGAGCGGCAGAGATGTTGACGGCCGTCGTGGTCTTCCCGACGCCACCCTTCTGGTTCGACACCGTGAACACGCGGGTACGCCCCGACAAGGTCACCTCCACAGCCTCCAGTGCTCGGCGCCGGGCCGAAAGATCGGCGAGCTCTCGTGCAATGGGGGAGTCCTCGAAGGAGGGGGAGCCGGACGACGCACCGGACTGTTTCACGTGAAACGCGCTCCTTCATCTCCGGGGACAACGTTCCCAGTCTACGTGTCACCCCTTCCTTCGTGGGGATCGTGGGAGGCGTTCTTCCCCCGCGGGATGGTCGCCGCCGGTGGGGCTCACGAAAACGTCCCCGTGCACTGCACCGATCACGGCTCGTCGTCCGACTCGACACGCTTCTCTGCACCCGGGAAATACGGATAGTGCACCCCGCTCCGGGCGTGCGGTAGCGCGTCACGCACGACCGCCGCCCCTCGCGACCGCCTCAACACAGCATTCTTCTGACACCTCAAGGCCCCTGTGGCGCGATGGCACGACCCCGTCGCCCCACACCGGCGAATGTTTCACGTGAAACACCGCGCGCATACGGCCTCCGTCCGCTGGACCAGAACGACGCCTGTAGCCCAGTTCCGACGTGCGGCACGGACGCTCTCACGCCGCCGCGGGCAGGACCGCCACGAGACCCATACTGAGCGGGAATGGCGACGGTTCCGACCACGCGGGGGTAGGCGTGTCCCGGGCGGTCGAGGGCGAGGGGCGGGGTGTTCCCCGAGGCGCACACCACCTGGCTCTCGTAGCGACGCACGCCCGGACTTCTGTATCGGCAGCTCTGTTTCACGTGAAACCTCGCTGGAGGGGCGTGCGCCAGCTGTCCACTGCGCCTGCTCCGCAACGCTCGCCTTTCGCGGGGTATCCAGGAGCGGAACCCGAACTGACAGGGGTGGCGCCGCTGGTTCCCCGACGCGCCTGCTCCTGACACACGCGACGGTCTCCGCCGCACCTCGGCGATGCATCTCGCGTATCCGACCGAGCGCCGTCGGGGATGCATCTCTCGCCGCGCCGCTTGCCTCCGGGCAGGGCCCCGGCTCCCACGCTCTGGCCAGAAGTGGGCGCGCCGAGCGCGCGATGTTTCACCTGAAACACATCGTCACGGTGTCCGAGCAAAACATTCCCGCACCTTCGGCCCGCATTCCTCATCTCGGGAACTGCGCCAAGCTTCACGCCGAGGGGAGTCGAATCCAACCACGGGATGCCACAGGCCGACCGACACCGAGCTCGGCCGAGCGCACCTTTAGAGAGGCGGGGACGGACAGCTGTGTTGCACTGCCTGATGCGATGGGGGAGCGGGGCATTCCGTCGCGGCATGACGGCGCCACTTTACGCGGGGAATGCACCTCTCACGCCTGACAAGAGGGGGGCGCACAACACCGCCTCACGGACCGGCGGTCGCGACCCGGCACTCCGCGATGCTGATCACAGCCGCGGCCCGCACCGTGGCGGTGAGCAGCGCCACCCGCGAATCGGCCCCCCAGACCGTGAAGTCGCCGGTTCCATGATTCTGCCGCGCTATCGGTGCGCCCGCGGTCCATCCGACTCGCCCGCGGCGGACCCCGTTCGGCCTGACTCACGGGCACGCCCGCGAAGGCGACGACGATGCGCGGGTCCCTCCGACACCGCGTAAAGCATCACATCACGCCGCGACTAGACCTTTGCCTCAGCGAGCTCAGATCGCGGCGGCTGACAGTGCACCTCTGCGGGGAGTTGCACTGCGACGAAAGGATCTCACGTCGAGACCCCCGCGGGATCCTCGCTCGGCTCGGCCGGTGCCCGCCCGCCGTTCGCGCGCTGCGTCGTCGCGGGGTGCGGGCAATGTGTTTCTCACCGGGTGGGCGCGGGTCGTGGCCGCACAGTGCTCTTCTGGCGCAGCCCCGCCGCATGTTTCCCGTGAAACGGGTGATCGGCGTGGGCTGTGGCCCGGTCCGCCCCGCTTCCGGATGTTCGACGTAAAGCCGGCGATCGGCGGGGTGCTGGCCCGGTCCGCCCTACTTCCGGATGTTGGCCGTGGAACAGGCGCCTGGCGCGAATGCCCTAGCGGTTCGCCCCTCTTCCGGATGTTCCACGTGAAACGGACGAGTCGCGTGGATGGCGGTCCGGTCCGCTCTCTTCCGGATGTTCCACGTGAAACACACAAGTCGCGTGGATGGCGGTCCGGTCCACTCACTTCCGGGGTTTCACGTGAAACGTGCGACTCTCGTGGGTGCTGGGCGCCCCGCTTCCGGATAGTTCGTGTGACGCGGGCGCCCCCCCCCCCGCGGCGCGACGTGCTCCCGCGCGTACAGCGATTACGGCGGCACATCCACCCGGCGGAGCTACCCGCCTCGTACCCTCGTCCCATAGGCGCCCTCACCATCAACCGAGGACGACGTCCCTGCGGCGCTCCCGATCGAGGACTCCTCGTTTGTCGAGGCAACAGTTCCGCGGGGGAGCGGGGTTCGCCGATCGTATGCGGGGATCGGAAGTTCGGTAGAGCCGTCTCCGGGAAGACCGCCGACCGAGGGTGTTCTCGTGTGCGCGTCGAGTTGCGGACGAACGGAAGTGACCGTCCACCGTGCCCGCGGGGGGACACCGCATGTCCTACGTGCACCGATCCAGGCCATCTCCCCCTTCGTGCCTAGCGAGCCGTGGGTCGGGTACTCCACACCGCGTGACATGGGCGGCGCATGGGCTATGCAGTCCACTGAATGCCCCCACCGGCAGGCTGTGCACTCCCTCAGCGACTGCCCAGTGGTCCCGATGCGACACAACCCCGCCCGTCACCGGGACCCTCACTCCACGCCACACGTGTCATCCCCATTGCGTCGAGCCGACACCGCCGCACGCGCCTGCGCCGTGGTCGCGAAAGCCGCCACCCGGCGCCAATCGATGGGACGCGTGACGCGGAGCACCCACGGATACCACGCTGGAGCATCGACGATCACAGTCCAGCGTCGCTCAGGCCTCGTGCACTATCTCCCTCCGGTGGCGAGAAGGCATGATCCGAACGCAATCCGTCGACGTCGAGGACACGTGGAGAGGGGGTTATTCGTGCTCACCGCGGCTCTCCTCCTTCCCGGAAGGTCGACCATCTCTCGACATTCTCGACGACGCCGCCTCAGTCGTCGCACTGGCGTCCCGCGGGGGAGCGATGGAGCTCCGCCATCCATCCTCCCGACAGGGTGCACGTTTCACGTGAAACCCGACAAAGCGACGATCGCGTCCTCTTCCAGGGCAGAGCATCGCTCGCGCGCTGCTGTTCGCGATGAGCCCGCGGTGCCCGTCACCCTACGAATGACCGCGACCCCCGGAACATCACCGCAGGAGGCGGTCGACGAACTCGTCGACAGCCAGGTCGACGGTCAGTCCGGTATCGAGGGGCACGGTGAGGTGATCGAGCATCAGTCCGTCGATGGCGTAGTGAAGGAGTGCGATCTCGGTCCGTCCGCCCGGAAGGCCAGAACGTTCGGTGAATGCGACGTCCTCGTGGAAGGCCCGCCGTCTCCACGCCCCGAAAGCCTCGGCAACAGCAGGACGCCGCGCAGCCTCCAGACGCAGCTCGAAGAGCGCGCGCGATACGTGAGGATCCGCACGAAGTCGCCGAACGACGTCGTGCACATACTCGGCGAAGAGCTCACGGTCGGCGACCCGAGTGGCGCGGGATGACACCGCCTCGGGGTCAGGAGTGAGTCGCTCGCCGATCCGGTTCACAAGGGCGGAGATGAGGTCGTCACGAGTCGGGAAGTAGTTCGAGGCCGTGCCACGCGGTGCCCCTGCGGCAGCGTCGACAGCCCGGTGGGTAAGGCCGCGCGCGCCTTCCTCCGCCAGGACAGTAATGCCGGCGTCGGCAAGAGCGACGCGGCGCTGGTCATTGCGAGCCATGACCCCATGCTAGCCAAACCACGACTGCTGTAGTACTTCAACCACGACAGGTGTCGTGATGGGGGGATCGGTATGAGAAAGCTCGTGTACTACGTCGCTGTCAGCATCGACGGATACATCGCCGACCCGAGCGGTGGGTTCGATGCGTTCCTCGTCGACGGCGATCATGCACAAGTGGTCTTCGGTGAGTACGCGGATGCGCTGCCCACGCACGCCCACAGGGCGCTGGGAATCGCACCGCCCGGAACGCGATTCGACACGGTGCTGATGGGGTGGAACACGCTCACCCCGGCGCTGAATGCGGGGATTTCCAGCCCGTACGCCCGTCTGCGTCAGGTGGTCGCCAGTCGCAGCCCGCGTGACGTCGATTCGAACATCACCCTCACCGACAACCCGGTTGCCATGGTCCGGAGCCTGAAGCGAGAGAACGGTCTCGACATCTGGCTCTGCGGTGGCGGCTCGCTCGCGGGCACACTCCTGCCCGAGATCGACCACCTGGTCCTCAAGCGGAATCCGGTCGTCTTCGGCTCCGGCATCCCGCTGTTCGGCCGCGCACCGTACGAACCGCGTTCGTTCACCGCGACCCGGACTCGCTCCTTCGAATCGGGCGTGGTGATCGAGGAGTACGCCTCCCGCAGCACAGCGTGAACACTGTACTCGCCATCGAGCGATGACTCAGAGGAGATCGAGGGATCCCCCGACGCGGCTAGCGTGTCACCGTCGCCGTCAGAACACGCGTGGGTTCCGCGACGACCCCCTCGCCGACGACGTGGATCTCCACGTCCGCGACACCGAACCGCCGGATCTGCTTCTCGGCGGCATCCACCTCCGCGGCAACGTTCGCACCCTTGAGGTAGGCAAGCCGGCCCCCGACCCGGGCGAGTGGCGCAGTCCACGGAATGAGGGTGCGCAACGCACTCACGGCCCTCGCCGTGACGACGTCGAAGACACGTCCCTCCGCCCACTCTTCCGCGCGCAAGCGCTCCACGATGACGTTGTCGAGGCCGAGAGCTTCCACCTGCTCGGTGAGCCATACCGTGCGCCGCTCCATCGGCTCGATGAGCGTGAATTCCACATCGGGGCGCGCGATGGCCAGGACAAGGCCCGGCAGGCCCGCCCCGGAACCGACATCGGCCACCCGACCGGTGAAGAAGGGGGCAGCCACCGCGCTGTTGAGGATATGCCGTGACCACAGGCGAGGAACCTCGAGTGGTCCGATCAGCCCACGCTCCTCGCCATGCGCCGCAAGCGCCGCCGTGAAACGACGAGCCAGATCGATACGGTCGCCGAACACCGGCGCGGCGGCATCCGGTTCCGTCTCGAGTTCGTCGATCACGAAGATCAGCCGCGCCGCAGCACGGTGTGCCGGTCGGCGCCCTCGCCGAACGACTCGGAGGCGTACCCACGATCTGCCGCGATGTCGTGCACGAGCTTGCGTTCGTAGCTCGACATCGCGGGAAGCGACGCCTGCGAAGCGCCCTCATCGAGCCGCTGGATCGCACGATCGACGAGGTTCTCGAGCTGTCGCTGGCGCGCATCGCGGGATCCGCCGATGTCGAGGATCAAGCGGGAGAACCGACCCGTCGAATTCTGCACCGCCAGTCGGGTCAGTTCTTGCAACGCCTGAACGGTGTCGGGGTGCGACAGCGTCGACAGCGCGGAGGAGTCGTCCGCCTCCACTGACACGTACGCGCGACCGGCACGGACATCGAGGGCGAGATCGCCGTCGATGTCAGCGATGTCGAGAAGCCCTTCGAGGAAGTCGGCCGCGATATCGCCTTCCTGCTCGAGCTGCTCGTCAGTGGCGGGGTTCTGATCGGTCGCGATCTGCTCGGACGTCGTCATCATGGTCTCCGGGTCGTCAGGAGGGGGTCTCGGTGCCGGGTTTCGCCGGCGTGCGCGGCGCCGGGCTCGAGCCCTTGCCGGACTGCTGCTGCTTCTTCGCCCGCTGCTTGCCCACGGGCTGCTGACGCTTGGGCTGTGCGGCGCGTGCGCGCTCGGCTTCCTCGAACAGACGCTGCTGCTCGGCCTGGTACTTCTCGAGCGGAACGACCTTGCCGTTGGCGTCGATCGCCTTGCCCTTGCGCGCGAGGCGCTCCTCGCGGGCCTTCGCGGCATCCGAGCCGGGAGTCGGCATCTCGCGGATGACGACGAACTGCTGCACCATCGTCCACAGGTTGCTGACGAACCAGTAGATGACGACACCGAGCGGGAAGAAGACACCCGAGAAGATGAACGCCAGCGGAAGAACATAGAGCATGATCTTCTGCATCTGATAGGCCTGACCGGTCTTGGCCTCCGGAGACAGGTTCTTCGAGATGATCTGCAGCTGCGTGAAGAACTGCGACGCGATCATGAGGACCACCAGGGTCAACAGAATCGCGACGGTGACCTGACCGTCGGGCTGTCCCCACGCGGTCACGAGGTTCACGTGCATGGATGCCACGTCGAACAGACGGGCGTCATAGAACTCACGGGTGAGCTCCGGGGTGAGCAGGCCCACGCCGCCCTGACCGCTGTTGGCGTGCTTGGACACGTCGTTCAGCACGCTGAAGAGCGCGAAGAAGATCGGCATCTGCACGAGAAGCGGCAGGCAGCTCGAAACCGGGGTGGTTCCGTGCTTCTTGTAGAGCGCCATCGTCTCGCGGCTCATGGCCTCGCGAGAGAGCTGGTCCTTCTTGCCGCGGTACTTCTCCTGCACCTTCCGCAGCTCAGGAGCGATCTCCATCATCTTGCGCTGGCTCTTGATCTGCCGCACGAAGAGGGGGATGAGGGCGGCGCGCACGACCAGCACGAGGCCGATGATGGACAGCACCCACGTGAGACCAGCGGCCGGCGCCATGCCCACGGCGGTGAAGAGCGCGTGCCAGCCGACCAGCACGAGCTCCACGGCCCATTTCAAGGGCCAGAGGACGATTCCAATGAGATCCGGCACGGATCAGTCCTTTCGGGAGGGCACGACGAAGCCGTGCGGAGTGAGTTCGTGGCGGAACGCGCGGTGCGGACGGACATCGTCGATGCCTCCCTGGGCCCAGGGGTGGCAGCGGGCGAGGCGGACCGCGGTCATCGCGGCTCCTTTGACGAGTCCGTGCTGCTGCAGGGCACCCACCGAATAGGCGGAGCAGGACGGGTAGTACTTGCAGACGTCGCCGTAGACGTGCGAAATCGTGGCCCGGTACGCGTGCAGAAGCGCAAGACCGGCGTTCCGGGGGAGGAGGGGGAGGGATGCCATGACGGTGTCCCACTCGAGGTGGCCAGCGCCCGTGGACGACGTGGGGAGGGTCGAGGCGCTCACGCGGCAGCCCTGCGTTCCAGGCAGCGAACGACATCCGCCCGGAGATCGGCGTAGTCGACGGTGGCGGCGGACGGAAGGGCGCGGATGACGACCGAGGCGCCCCCGCGAACGATCGGGAGCGCCTCGGCGCACACCGCCTTGAGGCGGCGGCGAACGGTGTTGCGTGTGACGGCCGAGCCGACCTGGCGGCTCACGATGAAACCGAAGCGCGCGGGACCCTCGTCCGGCACGCCGCCCACGTAGGTCACGGTGTGCGCACCGGCACACCGAGAACCCCGACGGACGGTGGCTTTGTAATCCGATCCGCGGGTGAGTCGGTTCGGCTTCGCGAGCACTAGGTGGGTCAGGCCGAGAGCTCGGTGCGGCCCTTGGCGCGACGCGCCGACAGGATCGCGCGGCCGGCGCGGGTGCGCATGCGGGCGCGGAAACCGTGCTTCTTGGCGCGGCGGCGGTTGTTGGGCTGGAAGGTGCGCTTGCTCATGGGTCACTCCGGAGGTGATGTCGCCCGATGCTCTTCTGCCGGGGGACGTGGTCGGGACTGCCGTGTAGGCATAAGTCAACCGACTAAGGCTACGTCGCGCACGACGTTAACTCAAACCGAGAGCGCGACCGCTCATTATCCCCAAGCGTCGTCCACACCCGTGGCAAAGACACGCGAGCGCGTTCTACAGTTGATTTTGCTCCGTGCGGACCGCGAACTAGCGTGTCCCCGGAAGTTATCCACAGGTTCGGCGCGATGTACGTCGATAGCCGCGCGCCGAGATCCCGGAGGGGATATGTCACTGCACCAAGTACCGGATGTTCCCGTCTGGTCCGCCGTGCTCGACCATCTCCTCACCGATGACCGCGTCACTCCGCAGCTCCACGGATTCCTGAACCTCGCCGTTCCCCAGGGTGTCATGGGCGGCACGCTCTATCTCGACGTGCCCAACGATCTCACGGCAGCGCAGATGAACAAGCGCATGCGCGCACCTATCCTCGAAGCACTCACGCAGGTGCAGGGTGTCGACCCCGAGGTCAGCAACTTCCGCGTCGTGGTGAATCCCGACCTGATCGAATCGCACCGGTCCGCGCCGGCATCCGAGGAGCGTCCCGCACCCGCTGCTCCCGCGACGAACTCGCCGATGCCCGAGCAGGCGCCCGAGCCCATCGTCCCGGCATCCCGGAACGACACCCGACTGAACCCGAAGTACACGTTCGACAACTTCGTCATCGGCCAGTCCAACCGCTTCGCCCACGCCGCCGCGGTCGCGGTCGCCGAGGCACCCGCGAAGGCCTACAACCCGCTGTTCATCTACGGCGACTCGGGTCTGGGCAAGACGCACCTTCTGCACGCCATCGGTGACTACGCCGCGAGCATGTACGCCGGTATCCGCATCCGGTACGTCTCGAGCGAAGAGTTCACGAACGACTTCATCAACTCCATCGCGAACAACCGTGGTTCGGCGTTCCAGGCGCGGTATCGGGATGTCGACATCCTCCTCATCGACGACATCCAGTTCCTGCAGGGACGAGCCGAGACGCAAGAGGCGTTCTTCCACACCTTCAACACGCTCCACGACCACGACAAGCAGGTCGTGATCACCAGCGACCTGCCGCCCAAGCAGCTCACGGGCTTCGAGGACCGCATGCGCAGCCGGTTCGAGTGGGGCCTGATTACGGATGTGCAGGCTCCCGACCTCGAGACGCGTATCGCGATCCTCAGGAAGAAGGCGCAGAGCGAGCGTCTGCTGATCCCCGACGACGTATTGGAGTACATCGCGACGGTCGTGTCGTCGAACATCCGCGAACTCGAGGGCGCTCTCATCCGCGTCTCAGCGTTCGCGAGCCTCAACCGCTCGACGCTCGACATGTCCCTGGCTCAAACCGTTCTGCGCGACATCATCGACCAGGACGACGCGAACGTCGTGTCGCCGACCGACATCATCACGGCGACGGCGCAGTACTTCAAGCTGTCCGTCGACGATCTTTACGGTTCGAGCCGATCACAGGCCGTCGCCACGGCGCGGCAGATCGCGATGTACCTGTGCCGCGAGCGGACGAGCCTGTCACTGCCGAAGATCGGGCAGCTGTTCGGCAATCGCGACCACACCACGGTGATGTACGCCTACAAGAAGATCAGCGACCTGATGAAGGAGCGTCGATCCATCTACAACCAGGTCTCCGAGATCACCACGCAGCTGGGCCGCATGCGCTGAGCAGCCGCGTCAACAGAGGGGTTCGTCCGTATCCGCGGACGAACCCCTTCGTCGTTTTCGCGGCTCCACGGGGCGGACATCGCCCCTCACGGGGATGTTTTCACCCGGTTCTACACAGTGTGGAAAACCTGTGGATAACTTGAAATCTCTGCGGAGGAGTTGTGAACGACACGCCTCTCCCTGTGGAGGAAGACTCGAACCGACGACCGCTGTCGTCTGTTAACTGCCCAGGCTCTCCGCAACACGTCCACAGGTCACAGACGTGTAGTTCCCTTCTGTTAACACGCATCGCGAGAGTTATCCACATTCTCCACAGCGGTTAACAAGATGAAGATCCCATTGATGAGTTAACAGAGATCCGATGACCTCGAGGGGCCGAGGTGGGGCGACATGTGCCGACACGGTCGGGCACTAGCATGGGTAAGCCATACCGCCGTCAAGGGAGCGCCCGTGAAGTTTCACGTCAATCGCGATGTCTTCAGCGAAGCCGTTTCGTTCGTGGTCAAGCTCCTGCCACAGCGCAACCCGCAGCCGATCCTCGCCGGGGTCCTCATCGAAGCGGGCGAGCAGGGTCTGACCCTCGCCGCCTTCGACTACGAGGCGTCGGCGCGCACGACCATCGAGGCCACGGTCGACGAACCGGGCACGATCCTCGTCCACGGCCGTCTTCTCTCCGACATCGCCAGCCGGCTGCCGAACGCCCCCATCCAGATCACGGTCGATGACGATGGCGGCATCCTGCTCACATGCGGCTCCGCACGGTTCACGCTGGCGTCGATGCCGGTGCAGGAGTACCCCGCGATTCCCGAGGTCAGCGGAGAATCCGGTCTCGTCCCGGCCGACGACTTCGCCACCGCGATCGCTCAGGTGGCGTTCGCTGCGTCGCGCGACGACGTCACACCGGTGCTGACCGGTGTTCAGCTCGAGGTCACCGGCACCCAGCTGAGCCTCGTCGCCACCGACCGCTACCGCGTCGCGCTGCGTGAGATCCCGTGGGACGGCGGAGCCGCGGCATCCGACGAGCCCACATCCGCGCTGGTTCCGGCCCGCACGCTGCAGGAAGTCGGCAAGACCTTCGCCCACGGCGGCGACATCTCGATCGCGTTCTCGGGGTCGGGCGACCGCGAGATCATCGCGTTCTCGTCCGGCAACAAGACGGTGACGTCGCTGCTCATCAAGGGCAACTTCCCGCCGGTCCGCCGTCTGTTCCCCGCGCAGACCGAGCACCACAGCGTCGTCAACACGGCCGAGCTCGCCGAAGCGGTCCGCCGCGTCGCGCTCGTGCTCGACCGGTCCGCACCGCTGCGGTTCACTTTCGGTCCCGACGGGGTGTCGATGGATGCCTCCGGCACCGAGCAGGCACGCGCCACCGAGTCGGTCGACGCGACGCTCGCTGGCGACGAGGTGACCCTGGGTCTGAACCCGCAGTACCTGCTCGAGTCGCTCGGCGCGGTGCGGAGCGAGTTCACCCGCATCACGTTCACGTCGAGCGACAACGCCAACAAGCTCAGCCCCGTGCTCATCACCCCGCAGACCTCGGTCGACAAGGGTGGCGAGGGCTCGTTCAAGTACCTGCTGCAGCCGAACCTGCTGCTGCGCTGAGCGGGGTCCGACCCGGCGGATGTCGGGGCCGGCGGGTAGTCTGACCCGGTGATCGTGGAGCAGCTGGGACTAACGGACTTCCGCAATTACGCGGCCGCCGACGTCTCCCTCTCTACGGGGGCCAACCTCTTCGTCGGGCGGAACGGACAGGGCAAGACGAACCTCGTCGAGGCGGTCGCCTACCTCGCGACACTGGGGTCGCATCGTGTCTCGAGCGACGCCCCCATGGTGCGCGACGGTGCGGATGCCGCGATCGTCCGTGCGCGGCTGGCACACGGTGACCGCAGTGTGCTGCTCGAACTGCAGCTGAACCGGCAGGGGTCGAACAAGGCGCGTGTCAACGGCGTCAATGTGCGCACGGCAGAGCTGCCGCGGTACGCCCAGGTGGTGCTCTTCGCGCCTGAAGACCTGCAGATCGTGCGTGGCGATCCCTCCGCGCGACGACGCTTCGCCGATCAGCTGATCGTTCAGCGGTCGCCGCGTCTCGCGGGCGTTCTCGCCGATTACGACCGGGTGCTCCGCCAACGCACGGCTCTGCTGAAGTCCGCGCGGGCCCGCGGGGTCCGGGGCGACGCCCTCGGCACCCTCGACGTGTGGGACGACAAGCTCGTCGCCCTCGGCACCGAGGTGATCGAGGCGCGTCTGGCGCTGGCATCCGATCTGTCCTCTCCCGTGGCCGAGGCGTACACGGCTATCGCCGGAGCCGACCACGACCCCCGTCTGCGCTGGGCGCTGTCGGTGGTCGGGGGCGACCCCGAGGAGGGCGACGCGATCGCGGGGGCGGGAGCTGCCGGTTCGCTGGCGGAGCAGTTCCGTTCGGCACTGGCCGCGCGGCGGTCGATGGAGCTCGAGCGCGGGCTGACCCTCGTCGGTCCGCACCGCGACGACCTCGTGCTCGAGGTCCGCGGGCTGCCGGTCAAGGGGTACGCCTCGCACGGTGAGTCGTGGTCGGTCGCGCTGGCGCTGCGGCTGGCATCCGCCGAGCTGCTTCGCGCCGAGTCGCGGCTCGGCGACCCCGTCCTGATCCTGGATGACGTCTTCGCCGAGCTCGATGCCGGCCGTCGCACGCGCCTGGCCGAGCTCGCGGCCGGATACGAACAGGTCATCGTCACGTCCGCGGTCGAGGAGGACGTGCCCGAGGGGCTCCGTGCGCACGTCGTTCGCGTCGAGGCCGGACGCATCAAGGATGCCGATGAGTGACGAGTCCGAACTGCCCGAGACGATGGCGACGTATCTGCGTCTGCGCGGGCTCGAGCCGTCGCCCTACCGCAAGAAGAAGCGCCGGCGCCGGGCCGATGACGGCGACAACGCCCCCTTCGCTCCCGGACGCGACCCCCGCGGGCTGGGCGACGTCCTGTCGGCGCTCACCCATTCCGCGGGGTGGGAGCCGCAGCTCGCGCGCGAAGACCTCGTCCGCACGTGGCACGACGTCGCCGGCGCCGACACCGCTGCGCACACGCGTCCGGTGGCCCTGGATGCCGGGATGCTGACGGTCCAGGCCGACTCGACGGCGTGGGCGAAACAGCTGCAACTGATGCGCGCGCACATCCTGTCGGAGATCATTCGTCGCTTCCCGGAGGCGGGGGTCGAATCGATCCGCTTCATCGGGCCGGACGTCCCCTCGTGGAAATGGGGGACGAGAGCCGTTCCAGGCCGCGGCCCGCGCGATACCTACGGCTAGGCCATGGTCGGGGTCGGTTCGCTCCGATTTCTCCCCTCCTAGGGGCGTACACACCGTGTTGGGAGACCCCACGCGGTAAGATGGAGGTTCCGACGAATCGATCTGGAGCTCGCGAAGTCATGACGTCCGAAAACCCCGACAACGTTTCCGAGGAACCCGAAACGACCAGCACGAAGGTTCCCAACGAGTACGGGGCAGACGCCATCCAGGTGCTCGAAGGTCTCGAGGCCGTACGCAAGCGTCCCGGCATGTACATCGGTTCGACCGGCGAGCGGGGCCTTCACCACCTCGTGCAAGAGATCGTCGACAACTCCGTCGACGAGGCCCTCGCCGGCTACTGCGACACCATCGATGTCACGATCCTCTCCGACGGCGCGGTGCGCGTGATCGACAACGGTCGCGGCATCCCTGTCGACATGCACCGGACCGAGGGCAAGTCGACCGTCGAGGTCGTTCTCACCGTTCTGCACGCGGGCGGAAAGTTCGGCGGCGGCGGATACGCCGTCTCGGGCGGTCTGCACGGCGTCGGTTCGTCGGTCGTCAACGCTCTGTCGACGCGCCTCGAGGTCGAGGTCAAGCGCCAGGGTCATGTGTGGCGTCAGTCGTTCCGCAACGGCGGTGTTCCGCTGGCCCCCCTGGAAAAGGGCGAGGCCAGCGACGAGACCGGTACGTCGATCACGTTCTGGCCGGATGCCACGATCTTCGACACCGTCGACTTCGATTACGACACGCTGCGTACCCGCTTCCAGCAGATGGCGTTCCTCAACAAGGGCCTGCGCATCAGCCTCCGTGACGAGCGTCCGCAGGCCGTGGTGACCGAGGGCGAGCCCGGTGAAGAGGTCACCGCGGGGCGCCACGACACGTTCCTCTACGAGCGCGGTCTCGTCGACTACGTCGAGCACCTGAACCGTGTCCGGAAGGCGGACGTCGTCAACGACGAGGTCATCGAGGTCGAATCCGAGGACACCGACCGCAAGATCGCCCTCGAGCTGGCGATGCAGTGGACCACGGCCTACACCGAGAACGTCTTCACCTACGCCAACACCATCAACACCCACGAGGGCGGGACTCACGAAGAAGGGTTCCGCGCGGCGCTGACCACGCAGGTCAACCGCTACGCGCGGGCCAACAACCTCCTGAAGGAGAAGGACGACAACCTCACCGGTGAGGACATCCGCGAGGGCCTCACCGCCGTCATCTCCGTCAAGCTCTCGGAGCCGCAGTTCGAGGGTCAGACCAAGACCAAGCTCGGCAACACCGAAGCGCGCGCGTTCGTGCAGAAGGTCGTCGGCGACAAGCTCGGCGACTGGTTCGACCGCAACCCGGCGCAGGCGAAGAACATCATCCGCAAGGCGATCGATGCCGCCACCGCTCGTCTCGCCGCGCGCAAGGCCCGCGAGACCGCGCGCCGGAAGAGCGTCTTCGAGTCCGCAGCGATGCCCGACAAGCTCAAGGACTGCACGTCGAAAGACCCGTCGATCAGTGAGATCTTCCTCGTCGAGGGTGACTCGGCCGGCGGCTCGGCGGTGCAGGGGCGCGACCCGCACACGCAGGCGATCCTGGCGCTGCGCGGCAAAATCCTGAACGTCGAGCGCGCACGCCTCGACCGCGCGCTCGGCAACAAAGAAGTCCAGGCGATGATCCAGGCGTTCGGCACGGGCATCGGCGAGGACTTCGACATGGCCAAGGCCCGCTATCACAAGATCGTCCTGATGGCGGATGCCGATGTCGACGGTCAGCACATCACGACCCTCCTGCTGACCCTGCTCTTCCGCTACATGCGTGGTCTCATCGAGGCGGGTTTCGTCTACCTCGCGCAGCCGCCGCTGTACCGCTTGAAGTGGTCGAACCACCCGCACGAGTACGCCTACAGCGACCGCGAGCGGGATGCGCTCCTGGTCGAGGGGCAGGCCGCCGGCCGTCGCATTCCCAAGGACAACGGCATCCAGCGCTACAAGGGTCTGGGCGAGATGAACGACCACGAGCTCTGGGAGACCACGATGGACCCCCAGACCCGCACGCTCCGGCAGGTCACCATCGACGACGCCGCCTCGGCCGACGAGATCTTCTCCGTGTTGATGGGAGAAGACGTCGAATCGCGTCGCAGCTTCATCCAGCGCAACGCCAAAGACGTCCGCTTCCTCGACATCTGATCCGGTCGACTCGATACGAAACTGAGATTCCATGGCTGACGACATCACTCCCGAGCCCGCTGACGCGCGCGAGGAAGCCGCCCACAACCACGGCAAGATCGACCAGGTCGACCTGCAGCTCGAGATGCAGCGGAGCTACCTCGACTACGCGATGAGCGTGATCGTCGGGCGTGCGCTGCCCGACGTGCGCGACGGCCTCAAGCCCGTGCACCGCCGCGTCATCTACGGCATGTACGACGGCGGATTCCGTCCCGACAAGTCGTTCTCGAAGTGCGCCCGCGTCGTCGGCGAGGTCATGGGGCACTACCACCCGCACGGTGACGCGCCCATCTACGACGCCCTGGTGCGTCTGGTGCAGCCGTGGTCGCTGCGGTACCCGCTCGCGCTCGGTCAGGGCAACTTCGGTTCGCCGGGCAACCAGGGTGCGGCGGCACCGCGATACACCGAGACCAAGATGGCTCCGCTCGCGCTCGAGATGGTGCGCGACATCGAAGAGGAGACCGTCGACTTCGAGGACAACTACGACGGTCAGACGCAGGAGCCGACGGTCCTGCCGGCGCGATTCCCGAATTTGCTCGTCAACGGTTCGGTCGGTATCGCCGTCGGCATGGCGACCAACATCCCGCCGCACAACCTTCGCGAGGTCGCTGCCGGTGCGCTGTGGGCGCTCGAGCACCCGGATGCCAGCCGCGAGGAGCTCCTCGAGGCGCTCATGGAGCGCATCCCCGGCCCCGACTTCCCCACGCACGCGCAGATCCTCGGCACGCGCGGCATCAAGGACGCGTACCGCACCGGTCGTGGCTCGATCACGATGCGCGCGGTGGTCAACATCGAAGAGATCCAGGGCCGCACGTGCCTCGTGATCACCGAGCTGCCGTACCAGGTCAACCCCGACAACGTGGCCGTGAAGATCGGTGACCTCGCTCGCGAGGGCAAGATCACCGGTATCGCCGACATCCGCGACGAGACCTCTGGGCGTACCGGTCAGCGTCTGGTGATCGTGCTCAAGCGCGACGCCGTCGCCAAGGTCGTGCTGAACAACCTGTACAAGCACACGCAGCTGCAGGAGAACTTCGGCGCCAACATGCTGGCGATCGTCGACGGCGTGCCGCGCACCCTGTCGCTCGACGGTTTCATCAGCCTATGGATCGATCACCAGATCGAGGTCATCGTCCGCCGCACGCGGTACCGCCTGCGCAAGGCCGAAGAGCGCATGCACATCCTGCGCGGGTACCTCAAGGCGCTCGACGCGCTCGACGAGGTCATCGCGCTCATCCGCCGTTCCCCGACGGCCCAGGATGCCAACGAGGGTCTGCAGAAGCTCCTCGACATCGACGACATCCAGGCGCAGGCCATCCTCGACATGCAGCTGCGCCGGCTCGCCGCTCTCGAACGACAGAAGATCGTCGACGAGGCCACCGAGCTCGAGGCGCGCATCGCGGACTACAACGACATCCTCGCCACGCCGGGACGTCAGCGCACGATCATCCGCGACGAGCTCACCGCCATCGTCGACCGTTTCGGCGACGACCGTCGCACCGAGATCCTGCACGGCTTCGACGGCGACGTCTCGGTGGAAGACCTCATCGCCGAGGAAGAGATGGTCGTCACCGTCACGCGCGACGGCTACATCAAGCGCACGCGCAGCGACAATTACCGCTCGCAGCACCGCGGCGGCAAGGGGGTCAAGGGCGCGCAGCTGCGCGCCGACGACGTCGTCGAGCACTTCTTCGTCACCACGACGCATCACTGGCTGCTGTTCTTCACGAACAAGGGTCGTGTCTATCGCTCGAAGGCCTACGAGGTCCCCGAGGCGGGACGGGATGCCAAGGGCCAGCACGTCGCGAACCTCCTCGCTCTGCAGCCCGATGAAGAGATCGCGCAGATCCTCGACATCCGCGACTACAACGTGGCGACCTACCTCGTGCTCGCGACGCGAGCGGGCCTGGTGAAGAAGACGCGTCTCACCGAGTACGACACCAACCGCCAGGGCGGTGTCATTGCGATCAAGCTCCGCGGCCAGGCCTCCGACGACGAGGGCGAGGCCGAGCAGGGCGCCGCCGACGAGCTCGTCAGCGCGCTGCTGGTCGACGAGGGCGACGACATCCTCCTGATTAGCCGGCTGGGTATGTCCCTGCGCTTCTCCGCCACCGATAGCGCGCTGCGCCCGATGGGCCGCTCGACGTCGGGTGTGAAGGGCATGGACTTCCGCGCCGGCGACAGCCTGCTCTCGGCATCCGTCGCCAAGGACGACGAGTTCGTCTTCATCGTCACCGAGGGCGGCTACGCCAAACGCACCTCCGTGACCGAGTACCGCATGCAGAACCGCGGCGGATTGGGCATCAAGGTGGCGCGCCTGACCGAGGATCGCGGGGTTCTCGCGGGCGGGCTGATGGTGTCGGAGGGCGACGAGGTCCTTGTGGTTCTTGCCAGCGGCAAGGTGGTACGCTCCTCCGTGGCCGAGGTGCCGGCCAAGGGACGCGACACGATGGGTGTCGTGTTCGCCCGCGCTGGAGGCGATGACCGGATCATCGCCATCGCGAGGAACACCGAGCGGAACCTGGCTGAGACGGCGGAAACGCCCGATCCGGCGGTGCCCGATGCAGCCGAGATCGCCTCCGCTTCCGAGACCCCCGAGGAAAGTACTGACGCATGAGCACGGTAGCCGACAAGCTCGCCAAGAAGTCGACTCATAAGGCCCCTGCCAAGCAGGTGCGCCTGCGCCTGGTGTACATCGACTTCTGGTCGGCCGTGAAGCTGTCCTTCCTGGCGGCGGTGGCCATCGCCATCGTGACCGTCGTGTCCTACTTCCTGGTGTACCTCGTCGTGAGCGCGACGGGCCTCATCGGCAAGGCTGACGAGTTCTTCGCGAGCTTCACCGACGGCAGCGCCACGCTCTCGCAGTACGTGGGGCTCCCGCAGGTGATGGCGTTCGCGGCGATCGTCGCCATCCTCAACCTGGTCGTCGTGACCGTGATGGGAGCCGTCGTCGCGGGCATCTACAACCTCGCGGTAAAGGTCACGGGCGGTCTGCTCGTGGGCTTCACCTCGAACTGACGTCGATTCGGAAAAACCTCGGGATTCAGGTAAAGTCTTCGAGGTTGACGACGTTACGTCAGCGAGACGGGGCTATAGCTCAGGCGGTTAGAGCGCTTCACTGATAATGAAGAGGTCCCAGGTTCAAGTCCTGGTAGCCCCACCCGTTCCCTCTCGGGGCCTTAGCTCAGCTGGTAGAGCGCCTGCTTTGCAAGCAGGATGTCAGGAGTTCGAATCTCCTAGGCTCCACATTCCGAAAGAGTCGGCCCCGGCCGGCTCTTTCTCTTTTCTCCCTCCGATGTCGCGTCGCGCTGGCTAGGGTGATCGCAATGGACATGCGAGTCGCCGCCTACGCCGTCATCACCGACGCCGACGACCGTGTCCTGCTCGCCCACTGGGTCGAGGGTCGGCGCGCCGCGTGGACGCTGCCCGGCGGCGGTCTCGAAGAGGGGGAGGACCCCGAGCACGCGGTTCGCCGAGAGGTGCGCGAAGAGACCGGGTTCCGTGTCACCGTCGACGGGCTCCTCGGCATCCATTCCCGTGTGATTCCCGCGCACGCGCGTCTGGCGGAGGATGCCACCGAACCTCTGCACGCGCTGCGTATCGTCTATCGCGCGCGCGTCGTCGGCGGACGCCTCCGGAACGAGATCGACGGATCGACCGACCGCGCGGAGTGGTTCAGTCTTGCGAAGACCCGCACGCTGCGGCGTGTGCAACTCGTCGACATCGCATTCCGCATGGCGGGCCTGCACGGGCCCCGATGACCGCTCAGTCGCGCGGAGCGGTGATGTCGGCCACGGTGGCGTCGTACGCCCGGATGAGGTCGTCGGCGTCGACGAACAGGCTGTAGCCGTGCGCACCCGCGCCCATCGCGATGCGGCGCCCCACGATGCTCTCGTCGGCGTACACGGGCCACGCGGTGGTGCTGCCGATCGGGACGATCGTGCCGCGCTCGTAGCCGGTGGCCGCCAGTGCCAGCTCCGGCTCGGGCAGACGCAGCTTGTTCACGCCGACCAGCGCGCGGAGCTTGGGCCACGAGATCACGCGATCACCGGGGACGAGCGCGAACAGGAACGTGTCGTCCGCCCTCTTCACCACGAGCGTCTTGACGATGTCGTCGGGGAGGATGCCGAGTAGCTTGGCCGCCTCTTCCAGCGAGGTCGCGGCGGGCCGTTCCCGCACATCGACAGAGAGGCCGCGCTCTCGCGCGGCCTCTCGAACTCTCCTGGTGGGGTCGCTCACGCGTCGGGAGCACGGAGCGGGTCGTCGGCCACCCACAGCTCATCGTCGGCGCGAAGCGTCTGCCACGCGGCGTAGGCGACACCGGCAGCGGCCACGACGCCGAGGAGGATGGCGATGACACCACCGGCGCCCATGCCGCTCTTCTGCTTCGGCAGCTTGGCGGCGAGGTTCTTCGTCGCCTTCTTGCCGTACTTCTCGGCGCGCTTGGCGTACTTGTGGGTGTCGAGCTCGAACCCGCGCCCCTTCGCCAGTCGATCACGCGTGTCGCCCGCGGCATCCCATACGGACATCGCGCCACCCACGACGGCACCGGCCGCCGGGATGACCTTGCCGCTGAGGAAGCGGTTGGCGTAGGTCACGCTCTTGCCGACGTACGGTGCGGCGTACTTGTCGTATCCGTCGTGCACGGCGGGCACGAGGTCTTCGCGGCTGAAGCGACCGAGCTGGCGACCGGCTTCGCGGGCCACCTTTCCGCTCTCGCCCAGCAGAACCTGCTGAGACTCCCACACCTTCGCGGCGTGCTTCTGGAGCTTGCGCAGTTCCTTCTTGCTCTTGCGGCTGAGGCCCACGGCTTCATCCTCCCTGTCGATGGGATGTACGCGATTCATCTTGCCAGAACGGGGCTCGGGGTCCGCGGACCCTTGCAGATAACTCTGAGAGAATGTAGCCATGGCTTCCCACACCGCCGTTGCGACTCTGCACACCAACCACGGCGACATCGTCGTCAACCTGTTCGGCGACCACGCGCCCCGAACCGTCCGGAACTTCGTCGGTCTCGCCGACGGCACCCAGGAATGGACCAACCCGGCCACGGGCGCCAAGGGCGAGGGTCCGCTCTACTCGAACGTCGTGTTCCACCGCATCATCCCCGGCTTCATGATCCAGGGCGGCGACCCGCTCGGCCAGGGCATCGGCGGACCCGGCTACACGTTCAACGACGAGATCCACCCCGAGCTCGACTTCTCGGCACCCTACAAGCTCGCGATGGCGAACGCCGGTCTGCGCCGCAACGCCATCACCGGGCAGCCCGAGGGCACCAACGGCTCGCAGTTCTTCATCACTACCGACCCCACCCCGTGGCTGCAGGGCAAGCACACGATCTTCGGCGAGGTCGCCGACGAAGCCTCGAAGAAGGTCGTCGACGCGATCAGCAAGGTGCCCACCGCCGCCGGAGACCGCCCCGTCGAGCCCGTCGTGCTCGAGTCGGTCGACGTCGTCGCCGTCTGACCCTCGGCGGCGGCGGGTGTCTACGACCGAGGAGTTCCGTCGCAACAGCGACAACTTCTGCTACCGGCATCCCGACCGGCAGAGCTTCGTGCTGTGCCAGAGGTGCCTGCGCACGGTATGCCCCGAGTGTCGGACCCCCGCCGCCGTCGGCGTCATCTGCCCCGAGTGCATGGCCCAGCAACGGGCTGCTGCCACACCCGCGCAGAAGAAGGCGCAGCGCCGCTGGGCGCGATCCCGTCCCGTGGCCGTGGTCGCCGACGGTCGACCCACGGCCACCCTGGCGATCATCGCGATCACGGGCCTGGCGTACATCATCGGACTCATCCCGGGCGTCGGCGGTCTCCTCACGAACGCTCTGGCGTTCTCGCCGCTGTACCTCGTCCCGCAGTTCGGCCCCATCGAACCCTGGCGCCTGTTCACCGCGGCGCTCGTGCACTCCGGCTTCTTCCACGTCGGCCTGAACATGCTCGTCCTGTGGTTCCTGGGCCGAAACCTCGAGCCCCTGCTGGGGCGCGGACGATTCGTCATCCTCTATCTCTTGGGCGCCCTCGGCGGATCCGTCGCGGTTGCCCTTCTCGCGCCGACCACTTTCGTGGTCGGAGCTTCGGGGGCGATCTTCGCGCTGTTCGGCGCACTGCTGGTCATCGGCCGGCACATCGGTGCGGACATCCGGGTCATCGCGGTCCTCATCGGCATCAACTTCGCGTGGCCGTTCGTCGTGGCCTTCATCACGTCGCTGGGGAGCGGGTCGTTCGTCACCGCGCTGAACAACATCGGCGTCTCATGGCAGGCGCACCTGGGCGGCCTCGTGGTCGGCGCCGTCGTGGGGCTGATCTACGCCCGGACGCGGTCCACCCGCCAGCGGGGGCTTCAGACAGGGCTGCTGATCGCGCTCACCGTGGCGCTGATAGCACTGCTCGTCGTACCCGCGGTGGTCTACTTCTGAAAGTTATCCACAGGATCATCCACAGGTGGGGATGAATTACACGTGTGTAAGTCGGTGGACCTCAGCGCCAGCGCGTGGTCATGAGGAAGCCCACGAAGGCGATGCCGAAACCGATCACGAGGTTCCAGGCACCGATGCCCGGAATCGGGAACTGCGAGCTGCTCAGGTAGAAGACGAGCACCCACACCAAGCCGACGAGCATGAGACCGATCATGATCGGCAGGAACCACACGGGGTTCGGCGCGGATCCGTTCTCGTTGCGCTCAGCGATCGGGTCTTCGCCGTTGCCAGTACGTGCCATGCCGGTCAGTCTAACGGCCAGGTCGCCGTGCGCCCACGGAAGTAGAATCGGCTCGTGTCGACGGTTGAGCTTCCCCCCACGCGCCGCAGCTCCCGGCGACGTGTTTCCCGTCGCCCACGCGTGACGGTGCTCGGTGTGCTCGGTGATCTGCTGCTCACCGGGGGTGTCGTCGTGCTTCTGTTCGTGGGGTGGCAGCTCTGGATCGGCGACGCCATCATCGGCGCGCAGTTCAAGAGCGAAGCCGACGCCCTCACCCGCGAATGGGCGGAGGCGCCGGCGCCATCCGTCCCCACTCCGGATGCCGTCGAGACGACACCGTCTGAGCCGCCGATCCTTGCGCAGCCAGGAAACGGTGAGGTTTTCGGCGTCGTGCACATTCCTCGTCTCGGACCCGATTACCAGTTCCGTGTGGCCGGTGGGGTCAGCGCCTCCGTCACGCTCGACCCGATCGGAATCGGCCACTACCCCGACACGGCGATGCCCGGTCAGCAGGGCAACTTCGCCATCGCCGGGCACCGCGGCGGACATGGCGCGCCTTTCGCCGACCTCCCGGCGCTGCGCATCGGAGACGCCGTCGTGGTGGAGACCTCCGACGGGTGGTACACCTACCGCTTCCGCAACCTCGAGTACGTCCGCCCGGATGGTGTCGGTGTGCTGCTGCCCGTCCCGCAGGTCCCGGATGTCCAGGCGACCGACCGGGTCATCACGATGACCACGTGCAGTCCCCGCTACGGGAACACCGAACGCGCCATCGCGTACGGTGTGTTCGAGTCCTATACTCCCCGCGCGGACGGTCCGCCCGCGTCCCTGACCCTCGGAGCCGCCTGATGTACGGAGCCCTGTGGCGCGTGCTGCCCGGACCCTGGTGGGTTCGGCTCTTCATCGTGCTCGTGCTGGTCGCGGCCGTGCTCTACGGTCTCTTCTTCTTCGTGTTCCCGTGGGTCAGCGGCGTGCTTTATCCACAGGAAGTCACCGTCGAGTGAGCTTCCGCGTCGCCGTCGTCGACAACCGCGACAGCTTCGTCCACATCCTCGCCGGATACCTCGCCGATCTCGGCGCCGAGGTCGTTCAACGACCGGCGCAGGGCCTCGATGTCACCGGGATCCTCGCGGATGCCGACGCCGTGCTCGTCTCGCCCGGCCCGGGCCACCCCGTCGATGCCGGTGCATCGATCGCGATGGTCCGCGCGGCCGGGGAACGTGGCATCCCCCTGCTCGGGGTGTGCCTCGGTCACCAAGCCCTCGCGGTCGCCTTCGGTGCTCGGGTGACCCGCGCCCCCGAGCTGTTGCACGGCATCACCAGCCGCATCCACCACGACGGGCGCGGAGTCTTCGCCGGTCTCGCGGACGGTTTCACCGCGACGCGCTACCACTCTCTCGCCGTGGACCCAGACTCCCTGCCCGACGAGCTCGTCGTGACCGCGCGCAGCGAGTCCGGTGTGATCATGGGCATCGCTCACCGCACCGCGCCGCTGACCGGCGTGCAGTTCCATCCGGAGAGCGTCCTCACCGACGCCGGTCACGCGCTGCTCGGCACCTGGCTCGAGGATGCCGGCTTGCCCGGCGCGGCGGCTGCGGGAAGGACGTTCCGTCCGCGTCGAGGTCAGGAGCCGGTGCAGTAGGTCAGCGTGATCTCGCTGTGGATGGGCACCTCGCCCGGGGCGAGCGACTGCGTGGTCACGAGCGCGGGGGTGGTTGCAGGGCACCCGGGGTCTTCCTGCGTCCGCACCGTGAGCTGCTTGTCCTCGGCCTCGAGTTCACGCTGAGCGACCTCGACGGGATAGTCCGCGTAGTTCACGATCACGACGGTGCCGCTGGCGACGACGAGGTTGACGGTGGTGCCCTTGGCGACCTCGGTTCCGGATGCCACGCTCCCCGACATCACCACGCCCGAGGCGAGTGCGGGGTCGGGTTTACGCTGCACGAACCCGAGCGAGAGACCCGCCTCCTCGAGCGCGGACCGCGCCTCGGACTCGGTGATTCCCTCGAGGTTCGGTACTTCGGCGGTGTCCGCGCCGGTGGAGACGTACACCGTGACCTCTTGCCCGGCCGCCACGGTCGTGTCGGCACTCGGCGTGGTGCGCACGACGTTCCCGGCCGCGATCGAGTCGTTCGCCTCGTCGACACGCTTGGCGAAGAGATCCTGTTCCTCCAGGGCGGTGACGGCGTCGTCGTACGACATGTCGACCACATCCGGCACGGTGCGACCGGCCGTGGGAACCGTGCTCGACGGTTGGATCTGCACGACCCACAGCAGCACCGAGACGAGGAGCACCGCGAGGATGGCGACACCCGCCCAGATCCACGCGACTGGCGGACCCGGCTGGGTGCGCCGCATGGTGGTGTCCGTGCTGAGCTGCCGCAGCGAACGCGCCGTCTCGGCGGCCTGGCGGGGATTCGGTCCGTACAGCTCGTTCGACAGGGCCGACATCTGGCGCTTGGTCGGCTCCTTCCCCGAGACCGTGGCATCCAGGTCTTCCCGGAAGCCGGCGGCGTCCTGGGGACGCTGGAACGGATCCTTCGCGAGAGCACGGAGGACGACCGCGTCGAGGGCGCGGGGGACGCTCTCGTTGAGCTCGCTCGGGGGAAGCGGAGCCTCGCTGACGTGCTGGTAGGCGACGGCGACCGGGGTGTCGCCGCGGAAGGGCGGACGGCCGGTCAGGAGCTCGTACAGGACGACGCCGGTGGAGTAGAGGTCGGCGCGCGCGTCGACGGACTCACCCTTTGCCTGTTCGGGCGAGAAGTACGCGGCGGTGCCGACGATTGCGGTCGTCTCGGCCACCGTCGACGACGAGTCCGACACGGCGCGGGCGATGCCGAAATCCATCACCTTCACCCGACCGGAGTCGGTGATCATGACGTTGCCCGGCTTGATGTCGCGGTGCACGACTCCTGCGCGGTGCGAGTACTCCAGGGCCTCCAGGATGCCGTCGACGTAGCGCAGGGCGTCATCGATGGGCACGGGGCCGCCCGCGATGACGTCCTTCAGGAGCTTGCCGTGGACGAGCTCCATCACGATGTACGGGACGGGGCGCTCGTGTCCGTCGACGCCGACCTCGACGTCTTCGCCCGCGTCGAACACCCTCACGATCGTGGGGTGCGCCATGCGGGACGCGGCCTGCGCCTCGAGACGGAAGCGCGTGCGGAATGCCGCATCGCCGGCGAGGTCGGCCTTGAGGATCTTGATCGCCACCGTGCGCCCGAGGGTCTGGTCATAGCCGCGGTAGACGCTGGCCATGCCGCCGCGACCGATGAGATCGTCGACGCGATAGCGCCCGGAAAGGACGCGCGTCTCAGTGGTCACGGTGAAAGCTCCTGCGGATGTCGGGGGGATCTGATGCGGCGATCAGTTGCTGGCGCTGGGGTTGGGCGACGGGGTGTTTCCTCCCGTGATCGACGCGGATGCCTCACCCGAGGGGCCGGCCGTGCGGTCGGTTCCCGAGCAGCTGACCGTGTACGTCACACGGAGGCTCTGGCCGACGGAGTTGTTCACCTGCAGCTCGGCGTTGCGCGCGTCGGGCGCGAACGATGCCGTCGACTGCCCGTTCTCGGTGAACGTGCCGTTGGTGGCCGTGAAGTTGTACGACGAGACATTCCCGGTGCCCGAGGGGCACGTGTACTGCTGCCACGACACCTGGACGGTGTCGCCCGCCGTCACGGAGGACCCGGGGAGGGTGGGCGTGCCGGGGGTCGGAAGCGGCGTTTCTTCCCCGAACACACGGAGCGTGATGATCGTGCCGGCGGGAACGCGGCCGGTCGGGTTGACCGTGTCGACACGGCCCACCTGGTCCGGGGTGGTCGCGGCGTTACCGGTTTCACACTGCGCGCCCAGGTCGTTGTCGCTCAGAATCGCGCTCGCCTCGTCGCACGTCTTGCCTGGGAGGCCCAGCGCGTTGACGTCGACGAGCTGCGAGGTCGGCGTCGGCGAGGACGAGGGGCTCGCGCTTCGCGACGGAGCGGTCGAACTGGGTGCGGCGCTGGTCGGCCCGACATCCGGATCGTTCTGGTTGCTCAGAACGGCGAACAGCGTTCCGCCGAGCACGAGGAGAAGGAGGGCAATGAGCGCGACGAGCGGCCACGTCCAGGGACTGCGCTTCTTCTTCTGAGGCTGCGGGTCCTCCTCGGTGTGCTCCTCCGTCAGGAGCGACGTCGCGGGTGCCGGCATCAGGCGCGTCGCGGCCGATGTCTGACCCGCGGTGAGGAGCTGCGTCGCCTCGTCGGCGATCGCGACGCCCGCCGCGATCGCGGGGACGGCGGCGGCCGCCGCGGTGAGGTCACCACGACGCAGCGCCGTCGCGGCGCGCGAGACGGCCGCGGCCGAGGCCGGGCGGTCCTCGGGCTTCTTGGCGATCATGGCCATGACGAGGTTCTGCACCGGCACGGCCACCGTCGGCGGCAACGGTGCGGGCTGCTCGTTGATCTGTGCCATGGCGATGGCCACCTGCGACTCGCCGGTGAACGGTCGCTTGCCGGCCAGGCACTCGTACGCCACGATGCCGAGCGAGTAGGTGTCGGTCGCGGGCGAGGCCGGGTGACCCGACGCCTGCTCGGGCGACAGGTACTGCACCGTGCCCATGACCTGACCGGTCGCCGTGAGCGGCACCTGGTCGGCGATGCGGGCGATACCGAAGTCGGTGATCTTCACCCGCCCGTCGGGCGTGATGAGCAGGTTGCCGGGCTTGATGTCGCGGTGGACGAGCCCGGCGGCGTGCGCGGCCTGCAGGGCGGCGGCCGTCTGGGCGACGATGTCGAGCGTCTTGTCGGTCGACAGCGAGCCCTCGCGCTCGAGGATGGTCGAAAGCGCCTCACCGGGAACGAGCTCCATCACGAGGAAGGCGCTGCCGTCCTCCTCGCCGTAGTCGAACACGCTCGCGATGCCCTCGTGGTTGACGAGCGCAGCGTGCCGGGCCTCGGCACGGAAGCGCTCGAGGAACCCGGGGTCGCCCATGTACTCGTCTTTGAGGATCTTGATCGCGACGGTACGTCCGATGACGTGGTCGGTCGCTTCCCAGACCTCACCCATCCCGCCGATCGCGATCCGCGAATCCAGCTCGTAGCGTCCTCCGAAGGTCACTCCTTGCGTCGGTCTCATTTGCCCAGCACCGCCTCCATGACCTTCTTCGCTATCGGAGCGGCGATCTCGTTGCCGCTTCCGTTCTGCCCCTGGCCGCCACCGTTCTCCACCACAACAGCGACGGCGACCTTCGGGTCGTCCGCTGGCGCGAAGCCGGTGAACCAGAGAGTGTAGGGACGAGCGTCGTTCTCTGCGGTGCCGGTCTTACCCGCCACCTGGACCCCGTCTATTCTTGCATTCGACGCTGCGCCGTCCTGGACGTTCGCCGTCATCATCGTGACCATCTGGGCCGCGATGTTCGACTCCAGCGCTCGGCCGTACTCGCTGTTCGAGCCCTCTTGACCGACCGACAGGTTGGGTTCGATCACCCGATCGATCATGCGGGGGTTCATCACCACACCGCCGTTGGCGATCCCGGCCGACACCATCGCCATCTGCAGCGGAGTCGCCCGCACCTGGCCCTGGCCGAATCCGCTCAGCGCCGTCTGCGGCGCGTCGAGCGTGGACGGGTAGGTCGACGGGGTCGAGGTCAGCGGCATCGTGAATGCGGAGTTGAAGCCGTACTTCTCGGCCTCTTCGCGGATCGCATCGTCGCCCAGCTCCACCGCGAGCTCGGCGAAGGGGATGTTGCAGCTGAGCCGCAGCGCCGTCGCGAGTGTCACCGTGTCACCGCCGCCGCACGCCCCGCCGCCCGCGTTGCTGACGACGCTTGAGGACTGCGGGAGCGTGTACGACGCCGGGTTCGGGAACGTCGAGTCGGGGGTGTACCGACCGGATGCCAACGCGGCCGAGGCCACGACCAGCTTGAACGTCGAGCCCGGGGGGTTGAGGTTGCCCTCGATCGCGCGGTTGGTGAGCGGCTGTGTGGGGTCGGCGGCGAGCTGGTCGTAGGCGGCGTTCACGGCGTCGGGGTCGTGAGCGGCCAGCGTGTTGGTGTCGAAGCTGGGCTTGGAGACCATGGCGAGGATCCGACCCGTCGACGGCTCGATCGCCACGACGGCGCCCTGCTGGTCGCCGAGGGCGTCCCACGCGGCGCGCTGCACGTCGGCATCCAACGACAGCTCGACGTTCGATCCGCGGGGTACCTGACCGGTCAGGGCGCGGTCGATGCGCGAGAAGAACTGGTTCTCGTCCGAGCCGCTGAGCACGCTGTTCTCGGTCGATTCGATCCGGGTCTTGGCGTCGAGCACCGGGTTCATGTAGCCGGTGACGGGCGCCCACATGGCGGCATCCACGTATTCGCGCTGCCAGCTGTACACGTCGTCCGAGGGGACCGACTGTGCGATCGGGGTGCCGCTGACGATGATCGACCCGCGCTGGATCTCGTACGAGTCGTACAGCGCGCGGCGATTGCCCGGCGTGTTGGCGAGGTTGGCGGCCTGCCCCACCTGGATGACGCTGGTCGAGACGAACAGGGCGAGGAACATCGCCAGCATGACGATGCTGAGGCGTCGGAGCTCTTTGGTCACGGTGCCTCCTCCGGAATGAGCGTGCGGGTGGATGCGGTGGTGGGCATCAGCCGATCACCACCCGGGGGCGGCTGCGCACGGCATCCGAGATGCGCAGGAGGAAGGCGACGATGATCCAGTTCGCCACGAGCGAGGATCCACCGGCCGCGAGGAACGGTGTGGTCAGTCCGGTGAGGGGGATGACGCGGGTCACGCCGCCGACCATGATGAACACCTGCAGCGCGATGGTGAACGAGAACCCGGTCGCGAGGAGCTTCCCGAAGTCGTCCTGACCGGCCAGGCCGATGCGGATGCCACGGCTGGTGAACACCATGTACAGCGCGAGGATCGCGAACAGGCCCACGAGGCCCAGCTCTTCGCCGAGGCTCGGGACGATGTAGTCGCTCTGCGACAGCGGGGTGATGTAGGGACGACCCTGCCCGAGGCCCGTGCCGAACAGCCCGCCGTGCGCGAGGCCGAAGATCCCCTGCGTGAGCTGGTAGCTGCCGCCGTCGGCGTCGATGACGGCCGGGTTGAAGGCGTCGAGCCAGTTGGTGAAGCGGCCGTTGACGTACGGCAGGACACGGGATGCCAGGAACGCCCCGGTCGCGACCAGGACGAGGCCGATGAGCACCCAGCTGGTCTTTCCCGTGGCGACGTACAGCATCGCGACGAACATGCCGAAGATCAGCAAACCCGTCCCGAGGTCGCGCTGCAGCACGATGATGCCGAGCGAGACGAGCCAGATGATCAGCACCGGACCGAGCTCGCGTGCGCGGGGCCACGTCATGAACAGGAAGCGGGTGCCCGTGGAGGTCAGGCTCTCGCGCGTGCGCACGAGGTAGCCGGCGAAGAAGATCGCCAGACAGATCTTCGCCAGCTCGCCCGGCTGGAACGAGACGAAGCCGAGGGACACCCACACGTCGGCGTTCTGCTCGGTGCCGAGTCCGGGGACGAACGGCAGCAGGAGCAGCAGGATGCCGACGAGACCCGACAGGTACGTGTAGCGGAACAGCACGCGGTAGTTGCGGACGAAGATCACCACGGCCAACGCCGCGACCAGAGCGATCGCCGCCCACGCGATCTGGCGGATGGAGGTGGCTTCCCAGCCCTGCAGACCCACCGCGAGGTCGATGCGGTAGATCATCGCAATGCCCAGGCCGGTGAGCACCGTGGCGATGGGGAGCACGAACGGGTCCGCGTCGCGGGCGCGCAGCCGGAGCACGACGTGCATCACGAGGGCGAGGACCGCCGGGACGCTCGCGAGCGCGAGGTAGCCGGGCTCCACGACGCCGTTGACGCCGAGCTGCACGAGCACGATCGCCGAGCCGTAGACGGCGATCGCGAACAGCAGCAGGCCGAGCTCGCGGTTGCGCTGCGTCGCGGGCACGCGGATCTTCTTCAGCGCACGCATCACCGCCGTGTCGGTGGAGACCGCGTCGGATCGGGTCAGCTTCTGATCGGTCATCCGGTGGCCTCCGGGGTGGGACGCAGACGATCCACGATCAGTTCGGCATCCGTGAGCGAGCGGGCCGTGATGGTGGCCTCGACGGTCTGTCGATCGAAGTCCGACAGGTCGGCGAGCACGATGTCGGTGTCCTCGTACACCGACGACAGCGTCAGCGGGCCGAGGGACTGCTGGATGCCGCGGTAGATGACGACCGAGTCGTCGTCGGCCCCGACGTAGTACCGGGTCTGCGTCCAGGTGTAGCCGGCGAACAGGCCGGCGCCGATCGCCGCGAGCACGAGGATGAGTGCGGCGAGCCAGCCCAGACGTCGACGTCGGGCGCGCCGACGGTCTTCTTCGATGAGCTCTTCCAGGAACTCCGCGGCGGGTTCGAAATGCGTCGGCTCGTTGGCCGCCTGGCGGGCGGTGTGCAGCCACGACGATCGCGTGGGGCGCGCGGCGGGGACGACGACACCGGTCGGGTTCGAGGCCGATCCGACGATCGTCGGCGTGCCGATGAACACCGGGTGCTGACCGCCCACGTCGACGATGACGACCGTGACGTTGTCGGGCGCACCCCCGTCGAGCGCTTGCTTCAGCAGCGCATCCGCGGTGCGGGCGGGAGGCATCCCGAGCGCGAGGGCCTTGGTGGTGTGCGCGTCGTCGACGACCCCGGAGAGGCCGTCCGAGCAGAGCAGCCAGCGGTCGCCGTCCTGCGTCGGCATGATGAACGTGTCGACTTCGGGGTCGGGGTCCATGTCGCCAAGGACGCGCATGAGCACGGAGCGCCGGGGGTGGTACCGGGCTTCTTCGGGGGTGATCCGGCCCGAGTCGACCAGACGCTGCACGAAGGTGTGGTCGGTCGTGATCTGGGTCAGGGTGTCGTCGCGGTACAGGTAGACGCGCGAGTCGCCGATGTGGCCGATGACGGCATACTCGTCGACCATGATCACGGCACTGACGGTCGTGCCCATGCCGGCGAGCTCGGGGCGCTGCGCCACGGTGTCGATGAGCTCGGCCGCGGTGTCGGCGAGGGCGTCGCGCAGCGCGTGTTCGGCCGCCGAGGTGCTGGTGAAGGGCTGGTCGAGTTCGGTGAGGCGTGAGATCGCCAGGCTCGAGGCGACGTCACCTCCGGCGTGACCGCCCATACCGTCGGCGACCACGAAGAGGTTGGACCCGGCGTAGCCGGAATCCTGGTTGTTGGAGCGCACCTTTCCCGTGTGGGAGATGGCCGCGCTCGAGCCCTGGAAGACCATGGAGAGGGGTTACTTCCGCAACTCGAAGGTGGTCGCGCCCACCTTGATGGGCGCCCCGACCTTCACCTGGACCGGGGATGCCACCCGCACCCCGTCGTGCGACGTGCCGTTCGTGGAATCGAGGTCTTGCAGCATCCACTGGTCGCCCCACAGCACGAGGCGGGCGTGGTGGCTGGAGGTGTAGTCGTCGCGGATGACCAGACCCGATTCGCTCGAGCGGCCGATCGTCAACGGCTCAGTGCCGAGGGGAAGCTCCAGGCCCGCCTTCGGTCCGCTCGTGATGACGATGCGCGACACGGACGCGGTCGTGGCCAGACCCCCCGCCGGAGACGGCGTGGGCGGGGCGGGGCGCTTGAC
The DNA here is from genome assembly GCF_022346945.1 of Microbacterium sp. ACRRU. Lineage (GTDB taxonomy): Bacteria > Actinomycetota > Actinomycetes > Actinomycetales > Microbacteriaceae > Microbacterium > Microbacterium mcarthurae. The sequence continues at coordinate 40,408 of NZ_JAKRNI010000012.1, forward strand.
CTGCGTCGTCACCGCGTTGGGCGACGCCGTGGGTGCCGCGGCAGCGGGAGCGGATGCCGAGGGCTCGGGGAGCTTCCGCACCTTCACGCCGAAGAGGTCGGCGCGCAGCGAATACACGACACCGAACACGAAGAACCACAGCAGCACGAGGAACCCGCCCTGCAGAAGAAGAAGAGTCAGTGGACTCATGACCGGGTCCCCCGCTTCTGAGCGTCGAAAAGCTGTGTCGCGTCGGACGGCGCGGCACGCCGCGGAGCCTGCGCCTGAGCGACGACACGGAAGACGATATCGGTGCGTCCGATGGAAATGGTCGAATCGGGCGGCAGCGCAGCCTCGGAGACCTTGCGGCCGTTGAGTGTCGTGCCGTTCGTCGAGCCGAGGTCGCGGACCATCGCGCGCTCGCCGTCCCACAGGATCTCGACGTGCTTGCGGCTGGTTCCGGCGTCGGGGATCGTGATGTCGGCGTCGCTGCCGCGACCGATCACCGTCCGCGCTTTCGTGAGGGGATGCCGTGTGCCGTTGATGTCGACGACTCCGCGCCACGACACCTGACCCTCGCTGGTCTGCGAGTCCACGCGCAGGGTGCCCGTCGACAGGGACGCGTCGCATTCGATCGAGATCGTGACCGGTCCTGCGAAGGAGTACCCCTGCGTGCGAGCGTGCTTCTTCACGAGCGTGTCGAGCTCGGACACGAGGGTCGAACCGAGCGCGCTCATCTTCTCGTCGTCGGACGGTGACAGGCGCACCGCGAACGAGTTGGGCGCCAGGATGCGGTCGCGCGTGACCACGACGGCCTTCTTGTCGAGCTCACTCCGCAGCGCCGAGGCGATCTCCACCGGCTGGATGCCACTGCGGAAGGTCTTCGCGAACGCACCGTTGACGGCGCGTTCGAGACCCTTCTCGAAACTGTCGAGTAGTCCCACGAGACTCCTTCAGGCAGGCAGACCAGTAGCCACATCGTAGTCAGCACGCCTGGACAGGTCATGGAAGCGCGGCCCGAACACGGTTCGTGGGGCAACCGCGGGCGTGATATTCTCGGGAAGTTGAGTGCGCGGCATCCTTGGATGCCATGACTCGCGCGAGTGGCGGAATAGGTAGACGCGCTGGCTTCAGGTGCCAGTGCCCGCAAGGGCGTGGGGGTTCAAGTCCCCCCTCGCGCACAGATGGCGGTCTTGATCTTTTCTCAGGCCCGTTCTTCAAGAGACAACACACGAAGCCGGTCAGGACCGAAAATCCTGACCGGCTTCGTCGTTTCTGTCCTCGCCGTGCGCGCAACTGCCATTTGGGGTGAACGCGTTGACGCCGACCGTGACGGCGGCCGCGGTCATTCCAGGAACCAACTACGCCGCTTGCTCGCTTCACCTTCCAAGGCAGCGCCGAGCTCGAGAGCAAGTGTGTCCTGCGACCCACTGAAGTCGAACTTGCGCTCAGCGATCGCCGCGAGGCGGACGTCCCGATCAGCTTCGTCGGGGTACACCACTGGTGCGGTACCCGTTATCGCCGCATAGGCGCTGGCGAGAAGTGCGTACCAGTCGCCTTCGAAGGTTCGCTCGGGCGTACGCCCGTGCACGATATCGGTCGCGTACTCGGGGGCGATGTAATGCACGAGCCCGCCACCGAAGGGGGTGGCGGGGGCGCCGGAGACGCCAAAGTCGATGAGAGTCGGCCCCTCTTCCGCGAAGCGAATGTGGGTCGGCTGCAGGTCCCCGTGCACGAGGCCGCGTGCGTGCAGCCTGTCGAGCTCGAGCGCAATGAGCCTCAGATCGTCTCGGCGGCCAACGTCTGTGGCGTCGGCGTCGGCCCATCGGCTATTGAGGCTGGGTCCGTTCTGCCACTCCAGCGCGAGCACGGCGTTCAGATCGGTGTAGACGAATGCCTTCACACGCTGCGTGTACCGACGGCCGAGCCTGTTGAGCGAGGCGAACTCGGTCGCCACCTCCCGAGTTTCACCAGTGGGGGAGACCTTGATGAGCGTATGCATGCCGTCGACGCATGTCAGGCGGATGACGAAGCCGGACCGAGACGACAGCACACGCGCTGAAGCCCCGACGAAGTCTTTGTCGCGAGATAGCACGACCATTGCCGCTTCAACGGACGCTGCCTGCTCGGCGGACAGATCAGGCCAGTTGATGGAAGTGAGGAGGGGGGTGTTCATAGAACGCCTTGCCTTCTATTCGTCGGGTGGTTTCGCGCAGAGCCTGCCGCCAACCATCTTGATCGGGATACGCGCGGTTCCGGCCTTCCACGGTAGGAAGGTCAGATGGACAAGGTCGCCCGCCCGAGCGTCGTCACGATCATGCGCTCGCCGCTGTTCGCCGTGGTCGTCTTCTTCGCCACCGTGGTGCAGGTGTGCAGCGATCCCGTGCTGGCCGTCACGAGCGGCACGGGGGAGTGGGCGCACAGCCTGTCACCCCAGGTGGTCATCGCGCTCGTGGCGCTGATCTGTCTCGCGCAGGCGGTCTGCGTCTCCGCCCTGGCACCACGGCCGGTGTTCGCGATGCTCGGTGCGCTCGGCTGCTACCTCGCGGTCGCCGTCGTCCTGGGCGTGCCGACGTGGGCGACGCCCATGCAGCTCGTCGTCGCGATCGCGATGTTCGCCGTGGGGAGCGCGCACACGATTCCGGTCGCCGCGACATGGGCGGCCGTCGGGGTCGGCGCCGGGTGGGCGTCCCTGGGGGCGTGGGCGGCCGGTCTCGGCGTCCCGCCCGGAGCGATCATCGGCTTCCTCCTGACCGAGGGCGTGTCGCTGGCATCCCTGTCCTTCGCCGGTGTCGCGCTCGGTCTGCTGTGGGCGGCGCTCGAACGACGCACGGAGCGGGCGCGGCAGCACGCGCTGGACCTGCAGGCGCAACAGGCGGAAGCGATCGAGGCGTCGCGCACGGCCGAACGCGGCCGGATCGCGCAGGAGCTGCACGACGTCGCCGGTCAGCATCTGGCCGGACTGGTCTCGCTGTGCGACGCGTCCACCGATCTCGCGCCCGCGCACCCTCAGCAGGCGCTCCAGCTCATCGACGAGGTCCGCGCCGAGGGGCGGTATGCCGCGGCCAGCCTCTACGGCGCCCTCGGTGACCTCCGCGCGGTCGAAGCCACGGCGCACGCGCCGACGCCCGACCTGCGCAACCTCGACGAACTCCTCTCCTTCTGGCGGGAGCGCGGCATGGATGTCGTCGCGACGACCGAAGGGGATGCCGAGCTCCCGCCGGCCGTGGTCTCGACGACCGCGTACCGCGCGATCCAGGAGGCGCTCTCGAACGCCGCCAAGCATGCCCCGGGCGCTCCCGTCCGCGTGCACCTCGCGATCGATCCGGGACGCGTGCATGCGACCGTCGAGAACGGTGCTTCGCGCCGTGCGCGTGACTCCGAGAGTGGTCTCGGACTGGGCTGGGGGTTGGATAACCTGCGCCAGAGGCTCGCCCTCGTCGACGGAGCGCTCCACGCCGCCTCCGACGACGCAGACGGATGGCGAGTGGGGGTGGACATCCCGCTCCCGAGGACGACGGAGGCCGTACGTGACTGACAGTGATCCCATCCGGGTGCTCATCGCCGACGACAACCGTCCGTTCCGACGCGGCGTCCGACTGCGGTTGGAGCACGCGGACGGCATCACCGTCGTCGGCGAGGCCGCGACCGGGAGGGACGCCGTCCGAGGCGCGCTCGCGGAGCACGCCGACGTCGTGTTGATGGATCTCGAGATGCCGGAGATGAACGGCATCGACGCCACGCGCGCCGTCGTCGGGGAGTCTGGCGGAGCGACGCGCGTCATCGCCCTCACCAGTCATGGTGAGGATCAGCTGGTCATGAGCGCCCTGGGGAACGGAGCGTCCGGATACCTTCTGAAGACCCACGACAGCTCCCAGCTCGTCGAGGCGATCCGCGCCGCGCACCGCGGCGACGCGCTCATGTCCTCCCGCGTGACGCGGTCGGTGCTCACCGATATCGCGCAACGTCGCCTGTCCGACGACGACCGCGCGAAGGTGGCATCCCTCAGTCCCGCCGAGGCCCGCGTCGTGCATTTCCTCAGCGACGGCATCACCTCGAACGAGCAGCTCGCGGACGCGCTCGTTGTGTCCGTGAACACGGTTCGCAGCCACATCCAGTCGTCCATGCGCAAGGTGGGTGCTGCCGACCGGACGCAGCTCGCGCTGTGGGGCGTGCGCGTGCGCGCCGAGCTCGCGTCTCATCCGAATGGACGAATCTGAGCCTGATCCTTTCCCTCGTCGCATGGATCGGCCGCGAGCAAAGAACGGCCGGTTGATCGGCTGAATCGCGGCGTTTCGTCGTTCGTGAGCGTGCGCGTCCTCCGTCCGGCCGAGCCGCGCCTCCCGCACACCATGGCCTCGCGCCGCGACCCGACGGCGCGACGACGGCGGTGGGCGGGGGCATGGACGCGATCTACCCGGTGTTCGCACGCGCGGACCGGCACTTCTACGAGCACCCCGGCCGTGGTCCCGCGCCCGTAGGCGACGTGTCCTTCTCCGTGGACGTCCCGGCATCCTGGCGTCGCGCCGATGACGGCATCTGGACCTACTACGAGTCCGAGGGCGCATCGCTCCCCGAGCAGGGCTGGAAGGTCCATCTCAGCGTCACCCACGACGACGCTGAACCCCTGCTGCGGGTCGTGTCCCGTTACTGCGTCCGAGAGGGACTCCCGTTCAAGCACCTCTCTCGCGCGAGCGTTCTCGCCGCCTCCAACGGGAAGGATGCCAGCCGGGAGGGGTCCGGGAAGTTCGTCACGATCTACCCGCCGACGAGCGCGCTGCACCGCACGCTGACGGAGCTGGGCCGGGTGACCGCCGACTACCGCGGTCCGCACATCCTGTCCGATCTGCGGTGGAGCGAGGGGCCGGTCTTCGTCCGGTTCGGCGGCTTCCACCGCATGTTCGTCGAGATCGACGGCATCCCGACGCCGGCGATCCGTCACCCCGAGGGTCATCTCGTCGCCGATGTGCGCCGGCCCGGATTCGCACCGCCGGAGTGGGTCGACATCCCCCCGTTCCTCCTTCCGCTGGTGGAGCAGCTCGGCGAGGTGCGCCCTCCCGAGGGCTTCCCGCGCGTCACGGGGGTGCTGCACCACTCCAACGCCGGTGGTGTCTACATCGCCGAAGACGACGGTCGTGAGGTCGTGCTGAAGGAGGCACGGCCGCACGCGGGAGTGACCGCCGACGGACTCGACGCGGTGGCGCGCGCGGAGCGCGAGGCCGCCACCCTCCGGCGTCTCAGGGACCCGGGCATCGTCGCGCTGCTTCGGGACTTTTCGGCGCTGGGTCACCGCTACCTCGTGCTCGAACGCGCGCGGGGCGTTCCGCTGCACCAGGCGGTGGTCGCGCGGCATCCCCTCGTCTCGGCCGGTGCGGATGCGGCGGCGGTCGCCGACTATCGGGAATGGGCGCTGGGTCTCGCACAACGGCTCGTACGCATCGTCGAGCAGGTGCACGCCGGTGGATTCGCCCACGGCGACGTTCATCCGGGGAACTTCCTGGTCGACGACACCGGCGCGGTCACCCTCATCGACTTCGAGATGGCACGACCCGCACCCGAGAACGCCCCCGTCGCCATCGGCGCGCCGGGATTCGTCGCGCCCGACTTCGCCGACCCCGCCGCGCGCGCGGGCACGGCGGCCGATCTGTTCGCGCTGCGACGCCTCCTGATGTTCCTCTTCGCGCCCCTCGCTCCGCTGCTCGACCTGCATCCGGACGTGGAGTCACGACTGCAGCAGTGGGTGACCGAACGATTCGTCCTCTCGGACCTCGATCGCCGAAACCTGCGCTTCGCCGAAACCGCCCGTCCGGCGCGACCGGCGGACGACGAGCCGCGTGAGCAGAGAATCGACGCGCTCGTCCGGCATCTCCTCGCCGACGCCACTCCGGAGCGCACCGACCGACTGTGGCCCGGCGACCCCGCGCAATTCGACGAGCCCGCCTACGCGGTCGCGCACGGCGCGCTCGGAACGCTTCTCGCTCTCCACGCGGCGACCGGGGGCGTGCCGGAGGAACTCGAACGGTGGTGCGCCGACGCCGTGCACGCGGCTGCGCCGCGCTCGGGGCTCTTCGACGGGCTCGCCGGCGCTGCGGCAGCCTGGGAGACGCTCGGCCGACCCGAACTCGCCGACGAGGCGCTCGCACGATGCCTGGACGCCCCGGCGCGGGCCGACGCCGCCGGGGTGTACGGCGGTCCCGCGGGCACCGCCCTGGGGGCGCTTCGCCTGGCGGGTCGGCATCCGGAGCTCGTCGGTGAGGCGCGCCGGATCTTCGACGATCTCGCCGATCGTGCGCGGGGGTGGACGGTCACCGCCTCGGGGCCCGTGGCCACAGGCGCGGGAGGACTGCTGCGCGGCCCGAGCGGGGCCGCCCTCCTGGCCCTCACTCTCTTCGACCTCCAGGGCGACCGAGCGCTTCTCGATCTCGCCGAGGCGTCGATCGCCGCCGATCTGGCGCGCTGCGTGCCGACGCCGGACGGTTCGCTGCAGATGAACGAGGGGTGGCGGCTCCTGCCCTACCTCGGCTCGGGCTCGGCCGGGGTGGCCTCCGCGCTCGCGGCGTTGGTCGCCCGGCATCCTTCGTCCGCGTTGGCTTCGCACCTCGAGGCCCTCACCCTGGCCGCGCAGCCCGAGTTCGTTCTGGAATCAGGACTGTTTCAGGGCCGGGCCGGACTGATCCTGGCCCTCGCTGCCCTGAAGGTGAACCCGCGTGGCGCGGCGCCGCCCTCCGCGGGCGACGTGCTCGGCCGTCACGAGCGTCTCCTCGGGCTGCACTCCATCCCCCGGCCCGTCGGTGTCGGGTATCCGGGTCGCGCGCTGCTGCGTCTGTCGTGCGACCTGGCCACCGGATCCGCGGGCGTCCTGTGGACTCTCGCGAGCCTGCGTGACGGTCGACGCCTGTCGTTGCCGTTCCTCGACCTCCCCCCGGTCGCCGCTGCCCCCTCGGGGGCACGAGGTCCGGGGGGAGGTGACACGGATGGATACCTGCTCTCCTTGCAGACGCTCGAGCGCGGTGAGACCGAGCGCAGCGAGGTCTTCGCCAGCTCCTGGAGCACGTCGATCTGCTACAGCAGCACGTCGACCGGCCTCTGCTGAGCCGCCGGATGCGAACGGTGCGGGCGCGGGGTCTTCGGACCGCGCGCCCGCCCCCCGTGTGCGCGAGAAGAAGAGGGGGCGGGGGCCGCCCCCAATGCGGCCCCCGCCCGACGTCGGTGTCCGACCCGAACGGACACCGCGTGCATCGAACCATCGACGCTCCCGCGGACGACCCGAGTGCCCAGACGGTATCCCGGTCGATCGCGATCGATCGCCGCCCACATCTCGAGCGCGAACAGCGAAGACCCGCGTGTTCTCGCGGCGATCGGCTCCCCGCTCCGATGTCGCGCGGTGGGCATTCGCGGTCGAATCTCATCCGAAAGGACGATGGACGCCCCCGATCGGATCACGCGGCGCCGCGGGTACGGCGACGACGGAGTCCGACCTGCGCCCCCGCGTCAGCGAGTCTTCTCGATCGGCGCCACCGCGTCCGGCCGCAGATCGAGGCGGCGCAGGAGCTGGGCGTTCAGGGCGACGACAATCGTCGACAGCGACATGAGGATCGCGCCGACCGACATGGGCAGCACGAAACCGATCGGGGCCAGGATCCCCGCAGCCAGCGGCACGGAGAGCAGGTTGTATCCCGCCGCCCACCAGAGGTTCTGGCGCATCTTGCGGTAGCTCGCGCGGGACAGCTCGATCACGGAGAGCACCGACCGCGGGTCGTCACTGGCGAGCACGACGCCGGCGGAGGCGATCGCGACATCGGTTCCCGCCCCGATCGCCAGGCCCACGTCCGCCCGGGCGAGGGCGGGAGCGTCGTTGACGCCGTCACCGACCATCGCCACCCTGCGGCCCTCGCTCTGCAGCTGCGCGACCGTCGACTCCTTGTCCTCGGGACGCACCCCGGCGAAGAACCGGCGGATGCCGACCTCGTGCGCGACCGCGGCGGCGACCGGTTCGGCGTCGCCGGTGATCATGACGACCTCGATGCCGCGCTCGGTCAGCGCGCGCACCGCCGTCACGGACTCCGGCCGGATCTCGTCGGCCAGGCGCAGCGCGCCGACCGCCCGCCCGTCGACCACGACGTGAAGGATGATCGAGCCGTCCCGGCGCCATTCCTCTGCGACGGGGAGCTCGTCGGCCCCTTCCTCGTCGAGCAGCGCCGGGCCGCCCACGCGCACGACGCGTCCGTCCACGATCGCGCGCACACCGACGGCGGGGGACGACGAGAAGTCGGTGGATGCCGGAACGGCGAGATCGCGTCTCCGGGCGGCACGCACGATGGCCCGGGCGAGCGGGTGCTCGGAGTCCGCCTCGGCGGCGGCCGCCCACGCCAGGACGGTGTCGGAGTCCGTACCCGGCTCGGCCTCGACGGCGATCACGGCGGGCTCCCCGCGAGTGAGCGTCCCGGTCTTGTCGAAGAGCACCGTGTCGACGGAGCGCATGCTCTCCAGCGCGAGACGATCCTTGACGAGGACACCGCCGCGGGCGGCGCGTTCGGTCGCGATTGACACGACGAGCGGGATCGCGAGGCCCAGGGCGTGCGGGCAGGCGATGACGAGCACCGTGATCGTGCGTACGACGGCGGCGTCCGGCATCCCGACCAGCGTCCAGACCGCTGCCGTGACCACGGCGGCGCCGAGCGCGAACCAGAACAGCCACGCGGCGGCGCGATCGGCGAGTCGCTGCGCGCGCGATGTCGAGGCCTGCGCGTCGGTGACCAGCTTCTGGATGCCGGCGAGGGCCGTGTCGTCGCCGACGGCGGTGATCTCGACCCGCACGCCGGAGTCGGTGGCCACGGTGCCCGCGACCACGGCGTCGCCTTCGTCGCGGTGCACGGCGCGCGACTCTCCGGTGATCATCGATTCGTCGAAGCGGGCGGATCCCTGCACGATCCGGCCGTCGGCCGGGACTCGGCCGCCCGGCCGCACAACGACGACGTCGCCGACGCTCAGCTCCGCGGGGGAGACCGACACGGTCGTATCGCCCTCGACGCGCTCGGCCTCGTCGGGAAGCAGCGCCGCGAGCGAATCCAGGGCCGAGGTCGTCTGAGCGAGCGATCGCATTTCGATCCAGTGCCCGAGCAGCATGATGACGACCAGCAGGGCGAGCTCCCACCAGAAGTCGAGCTCGTGGTGCAGCAGGCCGAGGCTCGCGCCCCAGGAAGCCAGGAAGGCGACGGTGATCGCGAGGGCGATCAGGAGCATCATGCCCGGGGCGCGGCCCCGGATCTCCGAGACGGCCCCGGTGAGGAACGGCGCACCGCCCCACACGTAGAGAACGGTGCCGAGGATCGGCGACACCCACGCCACCCACGCGGCATCCGGGAGGCGGTAGCCGATGAGGTCGGAGAACATCGCCGAGAACCCCACGACGGGGATCGCGAGGACGAGCATGACCCAGAAGAGCCGGCGGAAACGCGCGACGTGGTCGCCGTGGCCCGCGTGGCCTGAGTGGCCCGCGTGGCCTGAGTGGCCCGCGCGCGGGTCGTGCGCCGCCGAGGCGTCCTGCGCGGCGTGCGCGTGATCGGCGGGCCCCGCCGGCGCGGTAGCAGCAGAAGCGTGATGATCGTGCGAGGTCATGGCATCCCTCTCTCGAATCGATGTCAGCGCGCGGCGGGCTCCGGGCGGAACCGCCGCAGACGCAGGCTGTTGGTCACGACGAACACCGACGACAGCGCCATCGCGGCGGCCGCGACGACGGGGTTGAGCAGGCCCGCCATCGCGATCGGGATCGCGGCGACGTTGTAGGCGAAGGCCCAGAAGAGGTTGCCCTTGATGGTGCCGAGCGTGCGGCGGGCGAGCCGGACGGCGTCGGCGACGACGAGCAGATCGCCCGAGACGACGGTGACGTCGCTCGCCGCGATCGCGGCATCCGTCCCTCCGCCCATCGCGATGCCGAGGTCGGCGGCGGCCAGGGCGGCGGCGTCGTTGACGCCGTCACCGACCATCGCGACGACTCGACCCTCGGCCTGCAGGGTGCGCACGACCTCGAGCTTCTGCGCGGGCGTGACCTCGGCCCGGACGTCGTCGATCCCGACCTCGGCGGCGACGCGGGCGGCGGTCGCGGCGTTGTCTCCCGTGAGCAGCACCGGCCGAAGCCCGAGGCGGCGGAACCGCGCGACCGCCTCGGCGCTCGTCGGCTTGATCGTGTCGGCGACGGCGATCGCGCCGAGGTACTCCCCGTCGCGCGCGACGGCAACGATCGTGGCCCGCTCGGCCAGCGCGTCGAGCGAGGAGAGGACGGATGCCGACAGCCCCACGCTCCACTCATCGCGCAGCCACGACAGTCGACCGGCGACGACCGCAGAGCCGTCCACCACTCCCTGGACGCCGTACCCCGCGTGCGCGGCGAACGACTCGACGGGGGCGACCGCCCCCGCGTTCGCGGCGATCGCCCGCCCCACCGGATGCTCGGATCCGCTCTCGACCGCCGCTGCGACCGTGAGGAGCTCATCGCGGTCCACGCCGTCGGCGGGCAGCACCTCGGTCACCGCCATGCGGCCCGTGGTTACCGTGCCCGTCTTGTCGAGCACGATCGTGTCGACCCGTCGGGTCTGCTCCAGCACCTGAGGTCCGCGGATCAGGATGCCGAGCTGCGAACCACGCCCGGTCCCGACCAGGAGCGCGGTGGGGGTGGCGAGTCCCAGGGCGCAGGGGCACGCGATGATCAGCGTGGCGACCGCGGCTGTGAAGGCGAGCTCCACCGACCCGCCCGCCACGAGCCACCCGACGAAGGCGGCGATCGCGAGCAGGATCACCACGGGGACGAAGACCGCCGAGACCCGATCGGCGAGGCGCTGTACCTGGGCCTTTCCGGTCTGCGCCTCCTCGATCAGGCGTCCCATGCGCGCGAGCTCTGTGTCGGCGCCCACCCGCGAGATCTCGACGACGAGTCGCCCGCCGACGTTGAGCGTGGCGCCGATGACGCGCGCGCCGGGACCCACTTCGACCGGAACGGACTCGCCCGTGAGCATGCTGGCATCCACCGCGGAACTGCCCTCCAGGACCAGGCCATCCGAGGGGATCTTCTCGCCGGGGCGCACGACCACGACGTCGCCGATCGTGAGGCTCGACACGGCGACACTCCGCTCGCGGCCGTCCTCGAGCTTCGTCGCGGACGTCGCGCCGAGGTTCAGCAGCGCCTTCAACGCGCTGGCGGATGCCGTCCGCGCCCGCGCCTCCGCGTAACGACCGGCGAGGAGGAACACGGTCACGAGTGCGGCGACCTCGAGGTAGATCTCGTGAGCCCCCGTGGCCGGGGCGCCGAAGAGCGTGAAGCTCATCGTCATGCCCGGCACGCCGGCGCCGCCGAAGAACAGCGCGTACAGCGACCATCCGAACGCGGCGACCACGCCCAGGCTGATGAGCGTGTCCATGGTGACGGCCCCGTGCCGCGCGTTGACGGCGGCCGCGCGGTGGAACGGCCACGCGCCCCACACCGCGACCGGGGCGGTCAGGGTGAGCGCGAGCCACTGCCAGTACTCGAACTGCAGCGCCGGGACCATCGACAGCACCGCCACGGGCAGCGCCAGCGCCGCGCTGACGAGCAGCCGGCGCCGTAGCGCGTCGGTCTCGGGGTCGGTCTCGACCTCGTCGGGCGCGGGCGGCGCTGGGACCGCGGCGGCATACCCCGCGGCCTCGACGACGGCGATGAGGTCCGCGGGGTCGAGGTCGGCGCCGCGGACGCGGGCCTTCTCGGTGGCGTAGTTGACGGATGCCTCGACGCCGGGGAGCTTGTTCAGCTTGCGCTCGATCCGGGTGGCGCACGAGGCGCACGTCATCCCGGTGATGTCGAGCTCGACGTCGGTGGTCGTCATGACGGGTCGTCCGCGACGGAGTATCCGGCTTCCTCGACGGCGTTGCGGACGAGCGCGGAGTCGAGAGGGGCCTCGCTGGCGACCGTGACGCGCGAGACGCCCCCGACGCGGAGGTCGACCGAAACGCCCTGCACTCCGGGGATCTCCGAGATCTCCTCGGTCACGCTCCGGACGCAGTGGGCGCACGTCATGCCGCTGACGCCGACCTCGCGAAGGACCGCGCCTTCGGGCAGGGAGGGGGATGCCACGCCGTCGCCGAGCGAGGAACGGGCGTCGCGCAGGCCGAGATCGATGCGGTCGTTCATGGTGTCTCCTTGGGGGGTCAGGACCGGACGAGCCGGGCGATGGCGTCGTTGGCCTCACGGATCTTCTCGGCGGCGACCTGGCCGCCCTCCGCGCTGGCCTCGGCGACGCAGTGGCTGAGGTGATCGGACAGGAGCGACAGCGCGACCGTCTCGAGCGCCTTCGTCGCGGCGGACACCTGGGTGAGGATGTCGATGCAGTACTTGTCTTCGTCGACCATCCGCGCGATTCCGCGGACCTGACCTTCGATGCGTCGCAGACGCTTCTGCAGGTCGTCCTTGTTGCCGTCGTACCCGTTCATGCTGGATACCATACCCCCCTAGGGTATGCAGGAGGGCCGAGAGCAGGAAAAAAGCGGTGAGCGTCACTCGAGCGTCGGCGGCAGCACGTACACGATGTCGGCCCCGTCGCGCGCATGCTCGACGAAACCGAGTCGCGCGAGGGTTTCGTGCGCGGGATCGTCGTCGGCCGCGACGCACGCGTACAGGGGGCGCTCGGCCTCGGCCAGCGTGAGCAGCCGCAGGGCCTCCGTCGCCGCCTCGCGCGGCGTCTCGGGCGAAATCGCCAGAAGAGCCTCGCGATCTCCGTTGACGTCGAGCGTCGCGGCCAGACCGACCACGGTCGCGCCATCGACGATGGCACGGGCCGTGACGCGATCGTCGTTCACCCAGGCGTCGAACGCGGTGCGATCCTCCACCTGCCCGCGTGGCCACGTGGACGCGCTCGCGCGCAGCGCCGCGTAGGCGGCATCCCGGTCGTCGTCACGGAGGTCGCGGAGCTCGATGCGGGTCATGACGTCACGGTAACGGGCTTCGATTCAGAAGAGGGATGCCTTGCGCTCGCCGCGTGCGCGTCAGTAGAGCCCGTGCATCGTGAGCCAGAGATGGGCGGAGCGGGCGGTGTCGCGGTCGCGGATCGCCGCGCCGAGCGAGGCGAACAACTCATCGCAATCGCCCTCTCCGGCGCACATCCAGCCCCGCAGATTGCGTCGCACGACGAACTCCGTCTGCTTCAGCGTCTCGCCGAGGACGATGTTGTCAGCCGCGCGAGTGAAGTGCGCCAGCAAGGCGAACCCCGCGTCGACGTACGCGGGCGATGACTTCTCGCGTGCGGCGCGGGCCACGTCGCCGAAGAGGCGGACCCCCTCCGCGATGTCCTCGTCCGAGCACCGGGGCAGTGCAAGGTGCATCGTCATCGCGATCATGTGCACCGCGTAGTCGCGCATGTCCGACATTTCCTGCGCTGTGGGGGTGGTGACGCGGGTGAAACGGTGGGGCGAGATCTCGACGAGCCGGATCGCGGCGAGGCGCTGCAAAGCCTCGCGCACGGGCGTGCGGGAGATTCCCATGTGAGCGGCGAGCTCGACGTCGCGCAGGCGGTCGCCGGGCCGCAGCCGCCCGTCGACGATCGCCTCGCCGAGGGCGGCGTACGCCTCGTCGACGAGGGCGGAAGGCTGTCGCCGCGCGTCCACACGCGGATTCTATGACGTCCGGATATCACACATCTGCGTAATCCGCGAAGAAATCTCCGCTTTCGTGTCGCGCTGGGCGTGGTCGCGGCTGTAAAGTGATCGCCGTCACGCCTCGCGTGACATATCCGGGGGGATCCGTCGACGCCCGGGCTTCGAGCATCAGCTCAGCCCGGGCGTCGTATGGGCTTCAGGACGCTTCCTCCACACGGCTGTCGTGCAACGTTTCTGTCACGAGCCGATGCGCGCCCGCGGGGCCACGCGTTAGCGTGGGCACTGACCGGCGCGCTCGGCGCCGGCGCAAGGGAAAACGGCACGTCCATGAGCACGCAGGGCACGGTCAAGTGGTTCAACTCGGAGAAGGGGTTCGGCTTCATCGCGCCGGATGAGGGCGGGCAGGACGTCTTCGCCCACTACAGCGCGATCCAGTCCGGCGGCTACCGCTCCCTCGAGGAGAACCAGCGCGTCGAGTTCGACATCGCGCAGGGCCCGAAGGGCCTGCAGGCGGAGAACATCCGCCCGCTCTGAGCCCTGCACCCCTGCTCACCGCTCCGGTCGGACGAGGTCTCTTCCGGCCGCGGCGAACTGACGCAGGGACGCGTGCGGCAGGAAGGCTCGGGTGAGCGCTGCGGCGATGCGGGCAAGATCAGCCTCGTCGCGGTACAGCAGGTACAACGTCTCGTAGCGCGGGTGGAACTTCTGCTTGAACCGGTGCAACGACGCGAACCCGTAGACAGGCTCGAGCAGTGCGGCCATGCGCTCCTGCAGAGCGGCGATCGCCCCGGCATCCGGCGGGTACTCGTGCGCGAGCGGGGCACCCGAGAGCGACATGATCTCCGCGCCCTCGGTCGAGAAGCGCTGTGCCGACGACCCGATCAGATACTCCATCACGGGTCCGAAGCCGCCGTCGCGGCGCCGCATGAGATCCAGCGTCCATCCGCGCACGCGTCCGTCGCCATACACGGGCAACCACGACAGGAAGCCGTCGACGTCACCGGTGGGTGACACGGCCAACGCCACTCGCACCTCCGGGTCGCCGGCCTCGTGCAGCGTGCCGAGGGTGAAGCCCATCTCGGGCAGCCCTTTGTCGCCCACCCAGCTTTCCGAGATCGCGCGCAGCTGCTGCCGGACCCCCCACGACTCGTCGGCGAGGCGCGAGAGACGGAACGTCATGCCCTCGCGCTCCGCGCGGTTCAACGACGTCCGCACCGCACCCCACGCCTTGCCGGTGAACTGCAGTCCCGGCAGATCCACGATCGTGTCGTCGGCGACCACGATGCTCCGCCATCCCGCGGGGACGGCCGCGCGCGTCGCCTCCCCGGCACTGAAGAAGCAGGGCGCGAGGCCGGCGTTCTCCGCGTGCGCGACAAACGCCTGAACGGTCGCCGCCCGGGTGTCCGGCGGACCCAGCGGGTCGCCGAGGGCGAGAGCGACGCCCGACCGTCGCTGGAAGGCGACGATCCCGCGTCCGAACCGTGCGTACGACATGCCGTCCCACGTCGTCATCCACGACAGCGTGCCGCCGCCCGTGGCGCGGAGCTCGGCCTTCACGTCGTCGACGCTCGGTGCGGGAGTGTCGCCCAGGGCGGCGCGAGGGCGCGCCCGGAACGCGGCGCGCACGAGCACGAGGTACACGAGGGCGACGACCCAGGTCGTCGAGGAGGCGAGCGTGATCGTCAGGTCGACATCGACCGTTCCCTCGACGTCGACGACACCGACGATCAGCACGAGCGCAACGACGACGACGAGAAGGAGAGCGTTCAGGATGCCGTATCCCACCACCAGCACCCACGCCCACCGCCGGCCCCGCCGAACGCCGGTGGCGACCGCGAGCACGATGACGGTGTTCAGGGCGACATCCGCCCACGACCCCGAGATCGGGGCGGAGCTGCCGAAGGGGCCCGTCGTGGGGCTGACGTAGGTCAGGACATCGATCGCCCCGAGCCCGCACACCAGCACGAACGCGATGAGCCGCTGCTCGCGCACCGACACGCGCTGGGGGCGCAGCGACCGGTCCACGGCGAGCACGAGCACCACCGCGATCACGTGCTCGAGGTCGTTGAGCGACCCCCAGTACAGGAAGGTGACCGAGACCGCGGCGACCAGCACGGTCCACGCGCGCAGACGCCAGGGGGAGGGGAGCGTCGACACCGCCCCCGCCAGGCACGCGATCACCCCGGCGGAGGGCCCGACGTCGAGCGCCGCCGCCTGCTCCTGCGCCCACGGCCACGGCAGCAGAGCCGCCAGCCACAACACCCCCGACGCGAGCAGCACGGCGCCGAGCTGCCCTCCCGCGAAGTACGCGAGCGCCACGAGCGAGCCGCGACGGAACTCGAGGTACCCCATGCCGACCAAGCCCACGAGGATCGGTGCGTACAGCCAGGGCAGCGATACGAAGAACGTCCCCGTCACGGGAGTCCACCAGCGCCCGTCCACGAGGGCCGGAAGACCGTACGCCACGGCGTCGTGCAACGGCGACGACGCGAACGGCGACCACAGGCCCGCGGATGCCACGCCGACGCCGAGAAGCACGAGCGCGAGCGCCACCGTGGCCGGGAGGCGTCGGACGGTGACGGTGAGGCGACGGAAGGTGTCTCTCTCCCCCATGCCGCTCACGATAGGGCACGTGCCACGCAGACCGAGTCTGGGACGAGCGGCCGTACGGGAGAACAATGGGGCGATGGACCTGCACTGCCACGGTGCCCTCGGGCACTCGTTCGACGACGCGGACGTCACCGGGGTGACGGCCGCGGTGGCGTTCCACCGCGAGCACGGCAGCGACGGCGTCATGCTCAGCCTGGTCAGCGCGCCCATCGAGCGGCTGGTGCACCGACTTGCCGAGCTCCGCCGAATCCTGCCCGACGTTCCGGGCGCGGTCGGTGTGCACCTCGAAGGACCCTTCCTCGCCACCGACCGATGCGGTGCGCATGATCCCCGGGCGTTGACTCCGCCGACCACGGAAGCGGTGCACAGCCTGCTGGCGGCCGGGGACGGCATCCTGCGCCAGGTCACGATCGCTCCGGAACTCCCGGGGGCGCTCGCGGCCGTCCGTGCGTTCACCGACGCGGGGGTCGTCGTGGCCGTCGGGCATACGGAGGCGAGCTACGCGGAGGCGCTGGCCGCGTTCGACAGCGGCGCGCGCCTCCTCACGCACGCCTTCAACGCGATGGCCGGCCTGCACCATCGGCATCCGGGCCCGGTGGGCGCCGCCCTCGATCGCGAGGACGTCGTGCTCGAGCTCATCGCGGACGGGGTGCACGTGCACCCGACGCTCATCCGCACCCTCTTCGACGCTGCGCCGGGTCGGGTGGCGTTGGTCACGGATGCCATGTCGGCGACCGGCCTCGGCGACGGCACCTTCACGCTGGGCGGTCGCGCCGTCGAGGTGACGGACGGGCGGCCCGTTCTGCGCGGAACCGACACGCTGGCGGGGTCGACGCTCACCCTGGACCGCGCTGTCGAGGTGTGCCTGCGGGCGGGGGTGCCCGAGGGTGCGGTGCGCGCGGCCATCAGCACGGTGCCCGCCGGTGTCCTCGCCGGAGACCGCGGCTGAGGATCGCGGCACCCTCCGCGCGCGCCTGGCAGTCTTGTGGGGACCGACCACCGCGCGGAGGGAAAAGATGGGACGGACGTCGCTCGATTCGTTGGTGACCTTCGTGTCCGTCGCGCGCGCGGGGTCGATCAGTGCCGCCGCGGCCGATCTCGGGTCGACGCAGTCGACGGTGTCCGACCAGATCTCCTCGCTCGAACGGTCGCTGGGATTCCGGCTGTTCGAGCGCTCGTCGCGCGGAGTCGTCCTCACCACTCGGGGGCGGCAGCTCATGGCGCGGGTGGGGGCGCAGATCGACGCCGCGGTGAGCGCGGTGGAAGCGACACGGGGAGAACCCGCCGCGCGGGAGACCATTCTGCTTGGTGGCCCGGCGGAGTTCGTCTCGGAGGTCGTCCTGCCGCACGTCACCCGTGTTGCGCCGGACCTGACGCTGCGCGTCGAGTTCGGCGAAGCCGAACCACTCCTCGAAACGCTGACGACGGGAGGGTTGGACGTGATGATCAGCGCGATCCAGCCGCGGGTGGCGGGCGTCGAGTTCCGGCCGTTCTTCGACGAGCAGTTCGTCCTGCTGATGACGCCGGACCGTGCCGAGGACTTCGCCACGCGCCCGGAAACGGTCCCCCTGCTGGCCTACGCGGAGGAGCTCCCGATCATCCGGCGGTACTGGCGGACGGTGTTCCGACGCCGTCCGACGGACCTCACCATCGCCGCCGTCGTGCCCGACCTCCGGGTGCTGGGGGCCCTCGCCGCGCAGGGGAGGGGGATGACGGTGTTGCCGCACTATCTCGCCGAGCCGTACCTGCGCTCGGGACGACTCGTCGACCCCGTTCAGCCGCCGGACCCACCGCTGAACACGTTGTACGTGGCGCGTCGACGTGCGCGACCGGGGAGGGCGCCCCGCACCGACCGCCTCGCCGAACTGGTCGACGAGGCGGCACGGGTGTTCTCAGACCGCGTCGACTGAGCGGGAGAATGCCCGCTCGCGCGTGACGAGGAGGGGAATCGCCTCTCGGACCGCCCAGCGCTGGAAGTGCTCGCTCGCCACGTGGGCGTCGAACGCCGCTTCGTCGACGTAGTTCTCGAAGATCTGCAGCACGCCGGGATCCTCGTCGGAGACGTGGACCACGTACGCGAGGTTGCCCGGCTCTTGTCGGGATGCCGCCGCGAGCGACATCAGCGCGTCGAGCACACGATCACGGGCGTCGGGTGTGGTGGTCCATCGAGCGGAACAGATGAAGGTCATGGCAAATCCTCCCATTGCGGATACGGCCCGGCCACGGACTTGTGTGGCCGGGCCCGGGGGTCACGCGGCGAGGAGAGCCACGATCTCGCGACCCACGCCCGTGGCGGACTGCGGGTTCTGGCCCGTGACGAGACGACCGTCCACGATCACGTTGGCCGTGAAGTTCGGTGCCGGGACGTGCTCGGCGCCGCGCGCGGTGAGGGCGTCAGCGAGGAGGAAAGGCACGTCCTCCGTCACGCCCGCGGCCTCTTCCTCGGCGTTGGTGAATCCCGCCACGCGCTTGCCGGCGATCAGGGGCGTCCCGTCGCTGAGAGTCATGTTCACCAGGGCGGCGGGGCCATGGCAGACGGCCGCGACGACGCCGCCGCGCTCATAGATGTCGCGTCCCGCGAGCCCCACGGCCTCGGTCGTGGGGAAGTCCCACATCGTGCCGTGTCCGCCCACGAAGAGGATCGCGTCGAACCGTGAGGTGTCGACGTCGGCCAGGGCGGGGGTGTCCGCCAACGCCGCCGCGACCTTCGGATCGGTGAGGAAGGCGTTCTGGACGGCATCCGTCTCATCGCGGCCGTCCTGCGGGGGCTCGCCTCCGGCGATGGACGCGATCTCGACGTCGATGCCTGCCGAGACGAACTCCTTCCAGGGGTGCGCCGCTTCGCCGATGTAGTACCCGGTGGGGCGCTTCCCGTTCAACGAGTCGTGGCTGGTGAGGACGATCAGGACGGTCTTGGCGGTCATCTTCTCTCCTTGTTCGTGGGGGTCGAACAGCGAAGGTACGCATCGCGCGCGGCGCTGCGGTAACCGATTCGTCGGTACCCGGTATCGGCGATCCGGGGTTCAGGCGTCCGTGACCGCGTGCCACGCGGCGCGGGCCGACGCGAGCGCCTGGAAGGGGTCGGCGGCGGAGCGGGCCGCCGCGAGCTCGCGCCGGGCGAGCTCGAGCCGCAGCCGCTGCTCGATCGACGGCGCGTTCGCGAAAGCCTCCGCGGCGGCGACGGCCGACCGTGCGCACGCAAGGGTTCCCGGCAAGGCGGCGCGGGCGGCCTCGAGCCGCCGGCGGGCGCTCGGGGCCTGGCGAAGCACCTCGTCGCGTGTCTCGCGCGCGCGAGCCACGACCTCGATGGCGGTGCGCGGGCGGCGCGGGAGCTCCGCCGACGCAGCCCGGAGCTCGGCGCCCGCCTCGCGAAGCCGTTCGACGGCATCGGGCACGCACTCGTCGGGTCGGGTCTGCGCGATCTCCACCGCGGTCGCGATCTCGGCTTCCGCGGCCGACACTTCCGCCGCCGCGTTCTCCGCCGCCTGCAGCAGGAAGCGGTGGGCGTCCTCGACCGCCCGGAACAGGCGCTCCGCCCGGCGCAGCGCCATGGTCGCCTCGACGACCTCCGCGTCCGCGGCGTCCGGGGTCCCCAGTGCCGCGTCGGCTCGAGCGAGCGCCGCTCGGGCCTCGCGGTCGGCGCGGTCGGCATCCGTCCACTCCCCGTCGTCGAACCGCGCCCGGGCCTCTGTCACGAGGCGGGCGGGATCACCGGACGTCCGCGCGATGTCCTCCCGTCGCGCACGCGCGGCGGCGGCGCGCGATGCAGGACTGCCGTGCGCACGAATCCACTCCGACAGGCGGGCGCGGGTGGCGTCGATGTCGGTGATCCGCCGCTCGAGGTCGTCGCGCAGCCGGACGGCGTCCACTCGACGCTGGGCGGGCAGTCGTGTCGAGGTCGCGAGCGCGGCCACCTCCTCGAAGCCACGGTCCCGGCCCCGCAGGGAAGCGGCGCGGGCGCGGCGGAGCTCCGCGGGCGCATCGTCGGCCGCCGCCGCCTCGAATGCGACGTCGAGCGCGTTCGCTGCGTCGTCGAGCCGCAGCAGCACCGCCTCCGCGGCCGCGCGCGCATGGGCTGCGGCCGCGGCGGCGCGAGGGGATCGACGTCGGACGCGGACGACGACCGTCGCGACCCCGACGATGATCAGCGCCGCGAGCAGCGCGATCGCGGCGGGGAGAGTCCAGGGGACGTCAGACACCGTCGGGCGCGCCCGGGGCCTCGTCGGAGACCAGCAGAAGGGCGCGCAGCTCGTCGGCACTGTCGACGGCGGCCTGAGCGCCGTCGGCTTCGTGCGGCCAGCTGAACCCCCAGCGGACGAAGATCACCGGCACGCCGGCATCCGCGCCGCCCTCGACATCGTGGTGACGGTCCCCGATCAGCACGGGGCGCGACGTGTCATACCCACGGACCTCGAGCCGTCGCAACGCTTCGCGCACGATGTCGGACTTGGCGCTCAGCGTGCGCTCGTCCGGCGACGCGCCGACGGTGGCCTCGAGGTCGGGCGCCAATCCGAAGTGATCCATGAGCGCGACGACCTGCACCTCGGGCTTCGAGCTGGCGGTCGACTGCGGGATGCCGGCGGCGTGGAGGTCGCGGATGATGTCGGCGACCCCCGGGTAGAGCTGGGCGCTGACGGTGTAGCCCTCGCTCTTGTTCAGACCGCGATAGAAGGTGACCGCCTCGGTCGCCTGGTCGGGCGTCATCCCGACGTTGACCTGGAACGACTCGAACATCGGCGGGCCGATCCAGTGCGACAGCTCCCCCCGCGTGGGCGGCTTCAGACCGAAGTGTTCGAGGGTGATGGTGAGACGGCGAAGGATCCCCTCGGACGCGTCGACGAGAGTCCCGTCGACGTCCCACAAGACACAGGACCAGGGAGAGCGCAGGGGCATGCCTCCACGCTACCGGCCGGTGCGAGCCCGGAACGCAGCCCCGGGCGGTCAGAACAGGCGCGGTGCTCCGGACTCGATGCCCTTCATCTCGTCGTAATCGAGGGTGAGGCAGCGGATGCCGCGGTCGGTGGCGAGCACGCGAGCCTGGGGCTTGATCTCCTGAGCGGCGAACACCCCGCTGACCGGCGCGAGCAGGGGATCGCGGTTGAGCAGCTCGAGGTAACGGGTGAGCTGCTCCACGCCGTCGATGTCGCCGCGGCGCTTGACCTCGATCGCGACCGTGCCGCCGTTGTCGTCCCGCAACAGCAGGTCGACGGGGCCGATCGCGGTGGGGTACTCGCGGCGCACGAGTGTGAGCCCTTCGCCGACGACCGAGACCTGCTCGGCGAGCAGTCTCTGCAGGTCGGCTTCGACGCCGTCCTTGATCAGTCCGGGGTCGACCCCGAGATCATGCGCGGTGTCGTGCAGCACCTCGTAGATTTTGACTACCAGGGCGTCGCCCGACTTCTTGTGCGTCACGCGCCACTGCTGCGTGACGCCGACGCTCGCGGCATCCTCGTCCGGCTCCTCGATCGCGAGGGTGCACGGGGGGCTCATCCAGTTCAGCGGCTTGTACGACCCGCCGTCGGAGTGCACGAGCAGCGATCCGTCGCCCTTGTGCACGAGCAGACGCGTGGCCAGGGGCAGGTGGGCGTTGAGGCGACCGGTGTAGTCGACGGAGCAACGAGCGATGACGAGACGCACCCGACGAGCCTAATCGCGCCGGCCGACCGTCTCGTTCTCGCTCTCCGGAACCGTGAGGGGCTTGGCCGCCCCGGAGAAGAGCCCGGATGCCACGATCAGCCCGACCACGATGAACAACGTGTTCAGCAGGCCGATGTGGTCTCCGATCCAGCCGAGGATCGGGGGTCCGCACAGGAACGCGACGTAGCCGATCGTCGCGGCGGCGGCCACGCGGGAAGCCGCCTTGGCGGGGTCGTCGGCGGCGGCCGACATGCCGATGGGGAAGCCGAGCGAGGCGCCCAGACCCCACAGCGCCGCACCGATGTACACGAGCGGTCCGAAGGGGGCGATGATGAACAGCAGCAGGCCCGCGGCCGCGGTGACCGCGAGGATGCGGAGCACCCACACGCGCCCGAAGCGGTCGACGACCGGGCCGCCGGCGAGGCGCCCCGCCGTCATCGCGACGGAGAACACCGCCAGAACGGCAGGTCCCGCCTCTTCGGGGGCGCCGTGCCCGAAGACGACCGCCGAGGGGAGCCAGTCGTTCGCGCTGCCCTCGGCGAAGGCCATGCCGAGCATGATGACGCCCAGAGTGTAGGTGCGCGGCTCGCGCCAGGCCGACAGCGAGGTGGCGAGCCGTTCCCGCCAGTGGGCGCGCTGTTCGTCGGCCGGGGCGTCCATGGCACTCTCGCGCGGGGGCACGTTGGCGATCGCGGCGAACGCGACGACGGCGATGACGATGCCCATCGCGGCCGCGTGCGCGACCACCGACACACCGCCCAGGACGGCGAGATAGCCGATGCCCGCACCGATGACGGTGCCGAAGCTGAAGAACGCGTGCAGGAGCGGCATGACGGTGCGCCCCGTCGCCTTCTCGAGGGCCGCGCCCTCGACGTTCATCATCACGTCGACAGCGCCGTTGCCGAACCCGAACAGGGCCAGCCCCACGAGAGCCACGCCGAACAGCTGCAGGACGTCCGACCCGAACCCGATGACGACGACGCCCACCGCCACGCACAGCAGGGCCGCGAGCATGCCCCGCCGGGCTCCCAGCCGCGCCATGACTGCCGGCGCGACCGTCAGTCCGCTGATGGATGCCACGCCCATCCCGAGCAGCAGAAGGCCCACCCCCGAGTTCTCGATGCCGAGCGATTCGCGGATGGCGGGGACGCGAGAGGCCCACGTCGCGATGCTCAGCCCGCTCGCGAGGAAGATCGCGCAGATCGCGATGTACCAGCGCACGAGGCGCGAGCGGGTGAGGGTCGAGTCCATACCGCCACGATATCGACGGGACGCACAGGAATCGAATCGATTCGAGAGATGTTCGCGAGGGCGCGGTACGATCGGGCGGTGAGCACGCGCCGCGCCACCATCAGCGACGTCGCCCGCGAGGCGGGCGTCTCCGTGTCGACGGCATCCGTCGTCTTCAGCGGGAAGACACCCACGTCGGAAGCGACGCGGGCACGCGTGATCACGGCGGCCGAGAAGCTCGGCTACACCGGACCGGACCCCCGAGCCGCGTCACTCCGGCGCGGACGATCGGGCATCGTGGGCGTCGTCTTCGACCAGCATCTGGGAACGGCGTTCCAGGATCCCGTCACCACCCACATGATGGACGGCCTCGCCGAGGGCGTTTCGCGGCTCGGCGCCGCGCTCCTCCTCCTGCGCGACGACGGCGAGACGATCAGCGAGCCCTCGCTGCACACCGCCCCCATCGACGCCGCCGTCTTGATCGGCTGCAACACGCGCCTGCGCGACTCGCTGGAGATCGTGCGTGCTCGCGGCATCCCGGTCGTCGTGGTCGAGGGGGACGCGGGCAGCGACATCCCCCGCGTGCTGCTCGACAACGTCGAGGCGCAGCGAGAGGCGGCACGTCACCTCGCCGATCTCGGACATCGCGATGTCGTCATCGTGACGCTCCCCCTCGACGCGCAGAGACGTCGGGGCTGGCTCGGAAGCGACGACGAGGCCCGAGTCGACGTGACCGTCGACCGTCTCGCGGGGGCGCGGCAGGTCTTCCCCCACGCGCCGGCGCTCGCGGCGGCCGGCAGCTCGATCGACGAGGGGGCCATCGCGGGTCGAACCATCTTCGCGGACCCCGAACGCCGGCCCACCGCCGTCATCGCACAGAGCGACCTCCTGGCCGCGGGGGTCATCCGCGCGGCGGAAGAGGCCGGGCTCGAAGTGCCGCGCGACGTGAGCGTGACGGGTTTCGACGGGATCGTCGTGGACGGACTGGCGCCGCACGTGCTCACCACCCTGGTGCAGCCGGCGACGGCCAAAGGGCGCGCCGCCGGAGAGGCGGTCGCCGCCATGCTCGAAGGATCGCGGCCGGCCGGCCTCGACCTGACGTGCGCCTTCCGTGCGGGCACGACGACCGCGTCACCGCCTAGCACATGAGGTCTGCGGGCTGGCAGGGAAGATGCTCCGGGTAGAATGAACGCGACACCCCGAGAGCCCGGGCATTCGCCCGTCGACCCCGAGGAGGCCCCACCGTGCTGGCATTCCTCGGCGCCTTCGTCGTCGTCCCCCTGATCCTGCCGATCCTGGTCGCTCGCATCGGCCCGCGGGCGTTCTACGTCGCGGCTCTCCTTCCGACGCTGGCCTTCGCGTACGCGATCGTCCTCGCGCCCGGGATCTTCGCCGGTGACATTCCCTACGAGGAATACTCCTGGATTCCGGGTCTCGACGTCTCGCTGTCCATGCGCATGGACGTCCTCGGGTGGCTGCTCACGCTCATCGTGACCGGCGTCGGGGCCCTGGTCATGCTGTATTGCCGCTGGTACTTCCGCGGCAAGACCCACGGCGTGGGGCAGTTCTCGGCCGTGCTGCTGGCTTTCGCCGGCGCGATGTACGGCCTCGTCCTCACGGACGACATCGTCGTGCTCATCATGCTGTGGGAGGTCACGAGCGTTCTGTCGTACCTGCTCATCGGCTACTACCACGGGCGCGCCGCGAGCCGGCGTGCTGCGCTGCAGGCTCTCCTGGTCACCACGCTCGGTGGCCTGGTCATGCTGATCGGTGTCGTGCTGATCGTGGTGCAGGCCGGGACGACGAGCCTGTCGGAGATCCTCGCCGATCCCCCGGTCGGTCCCGTCGTCGATTCCGCGGTGCTGCTGCTGCTGGTCGGCGCCCTCAGCAAGTCGGCCATCTTCCCGTTCCATTTCTGGCTCCCCGGAGCCATGGCGGCACCGACACCCGTGAGCGCGTATCTGCACGCGGCGGCCATGGTGAAGGCCGGAATCTACCTCGTCGCGCGCCTCGCTCCGGGATTCGCCGACACCCCCTTCTGGCGACCGACGCTGATCGCGCTCGGGGTCTTCACGATGCTGCTCGGCGGGTTCCAGGCCCTGCGCGAGCGCGACCTCAAGCGCATCCTGGCATTCGGCACCGTGAGCCAGCTCGGCTTCCTGATTGTGATGCTCGGCTACGGCACGAGGGATGCCGCTCTCGCCGGCGTCGTCCTGGTCCTCAGTCACGCGCTGTTCAAGTCGTGCCTGTTCCTCGTCGTCGGCGTCATCGACCGTCAGCTGTCGACGCGCGATATCGGCGAACTCTCGGGGCTCGGGCGTCAGGCGCCGGTCATGGCGACCGCGTCCTTCATCGCCATCGCCTCGATGGCGGGGGTCATCCCGACCCTCGGCTTCGTGGCGAAAGAGACCGCGCTGACCGCGCTGTGGCACGAGGCCACCGGCGGTGCGGGGTGGGGGATCGTGGCTCTGGTGGGCGTCGTCGCCGGGTCGGCCCTGACGGCGGCCTACGGCATCCGGTTCCTCTGGGGCGCGTTCTGGACCAAGCGCTCGACGCCGCGCACCGACTGGCCCGACCCGCCCATCGGCTTCCTCGCTTCGCCGGTCCTGCTGGCGGGCGCCTCGCTCGCGCTCGGTTTCCTCGCACCCGTGGTCGACGTGTGGCTGACGCCGTACGCCGACGGCCTGCCCGAGGCCACGGCGGGGGTGCCCGCCCCGGGGTACCCGTACCACCTGGCCCTCTGGCACGGTCTCGAGCCGGCTCTGTTCCTGTCGCTGGGAACGCTCGCTCTGGGTGCCGGCATCTTCTGGCTCGTGCGCCGCACCCAGCTCCACCGCCGCCGGCGGCTGCTGCCCTTCACCGCCAACGACGTGTACAACCTGTCCGTGCGGGGCGTGGACCGGACGTCCGAGTGGACGACGGCGCGGTTCCAGCGCGGATCGCTGCCCTTCTACGTCGGCACCATCTTCATCGTGCTGGTCGTCGCGGAGGGCACCGCGCTCCTCGCCTCCGACGAGTGGCGTGCGCAGCTGGATGCCTGGCAGTCGCCCGCGCAGCTCATCTCCGCGCCCATCATGATCGCCGCGGGCATCCTCGCCGTGCGGGCGCCCAAGCGCTTCACCGGTGTCGCCCTCGTCTCGGTGACCGGGCTCGGGATGGTCGTCCTGTTCGGCACGAGCGGTGCGCCCGACCTGGCGCTGACCCAGGTGCTCATCGAAACCATCACACTCGTCGCCTTCGCTCTCGTGCTGCGGCGCCTTCCCGCTCGCATGGGTGAGCACAACGCGTCGGTGGCGCCTCTCGCCCGCGCTGCGCTCGGCGTCGGAGTGGGGCTGACGATGGCGCTCGTGGCCATCGTCGCCACCGGTGCGCGACAAGAGCTGCCCATCTCGCTCGAGTGGCCTCCGTTGGCATACGAGATCGGTCACGGGCGCAACGTCGTCAACGTCGCCCTCGTCGACCTGCGCGGGTGGGACACGATGGGAGAGCTCTCGGTGCTCATCCTGGCGGCCACGGGCGTGGCATCCCTCGTCTTCATCACCGACCGCAGCGACAACCTCGCCCGCCAGTCGGGAACCTCACGCAGCCGCGTCGGCCTCGGGCGCCGTCGCCCCCTGGTGGAGACCGACAGCGGCGTGCGCGCGCAGCGCGCCGGAGAGACCGACGCCCCACGCGCCTGGCTGGTCTCAGGTGCGAAGGTCCAGCCCGAGAACCGCTCGATCATGATGGAGATCATCATCCGGGTGCTGTTCCACGCGATCATGATCGTGTCGCTGTACCTGCTGTTCGCGGGCCACAACCTGCCCGGCGGCGGATTCGCCGGGGGTCTCGTCGCGGGCATGGCCCTCGTCATGCGCTACATCGCCGGCGGACGGTGGGAACTGGGTGCCGCCGCGCCCACCGACGCCGGGCGCCTGCTCGGTGCCGGCATGGCCATCGCGGTGCTGTGCGCGATCGTCCCGCTCCTCTTCGGCTACGCGCCCCTGCAGAGCTTCACGTTCGAGGGTGATCTCCCGCTCATCGGGCACTGGGAGTTCGTCACCAGCACGATCTTCGACATCGGCGTCTACCTCGTAGTCATCGGCCTCGTGCTCGACGTGCTCCGCAGCCTCGGTGCCGAGGTCGACCGCCAGTCCAAGGACTCGGCCGACACCGGGGCGGTGACGACACCGTGAGCGTCTCCTTCGTCCTCATCGTCGTCATGGCGGTGCTCTTCGCGTGCGGCGTGTACGCCATGCTCGAGCGGAGCCTCACCCGTGTGCTGATCGGGTTCCTGCTGCTGGGCAACGCCGCCAACCTGCTGCTGCTGATCGTCATGGGGCAGCCGGGGGTCGCGCCGTTCTACGACGGCGAGACCGATTCCGCCGACATGTCCGATGCGCTCCCCCAGGCCCTCGCGCTCACCGCGATCGTCATCACCTTCGGTATCTCGGCGTTCCTCCTCGCACTCATCTACCGCTCCTGGCAGCTCGGCCAGGCCGACACCGTCATCGACGACGCCGAAGACGTCGCCATCCGTACGCGGACGGCGGCCGAGCCCGAGGATGCCATCGACGACGAATCGCGCTCCGACGACGAGGATGTGACCACCGACTTCGTCGGCGACATCGTCTCTCCCATCCGCATCCTCCAGCAGGGCGACATGTCCCGGCTCGTGAACGACGCCCCCGTCGACCGGGTGGCCGTCGGACGGGACCGCCCGCAGGGCGACACGCGCCGCCCCGAGGGCGACGAACGCCGCTCGGACGACGGTGAACTCGGCGCCGACGGCGACGCCCGCGACCCCGAGGACGGTGATCGCTCGTGAGCGCCCTGGTTCCCCTGCTCGTCGGCATCCCGCTCATCGGGGCGGCCGTCAACCTCATCTTCGGTCGGCGGAAGAAGCTCCAGATCGCTGTCTCGGTGGTGTCTCTGACCACCGTGACGGTGCTCGCGGCCATCCTGCTCGTCGCGGTCGACACCACCGGCCCCATCGCCGTCGCGATCGCGGGCTGGGACATCCCGCTCGGCATCGTCCTCTATGTCGACGTGCTCGCCGCTCTCCTCGTCGTGGTCACGAGCGTCGTGCTGCTGGCGGTCCTGTTGTTCTCGATCGGCCAGGGCGCCGCCGACAACGACGAGGACACCCCGGTGTCGATCTTCTACCCGGCGTACCTGATCCTGGGCGCGGGCATCTTCAACGCCTTCATCGCGGGCGACCTGTTCAACCTCTACGTGGGCTTCGAGATCCTCCTCGTCGCCTCCTACGTCCTGATCACGCTCGGGAGCACCGAGTCGCGGATCCGCACGGGGGTCGTCTACATCGTCGTGTCGCTGGTGTCGTCGATCCTTTTCCTCGCGGCGATCGCGATGGTGTACGGCGCGCTCGGCACCGTGAACATGGTCCAGATCAGCGAGCGGATGGCGCTGCTGCCGCAGGACACCCAGACGATCCTGCACCTCCTGCTGCTGCTCGCCTTCGCGATCAAGGCGGCCGTCTTCCCGCTGTCGTTCTGGTTGCCCGACTCCTACCCCACGGCACCGGCACCGGTCACGGCTGTCTTCGCGGGCCTGCTGACCAAGGTCGGCGTGTACGCGATCATCCGCACCGAGACGCAGCTCTTCGTCGACAATGACCTGAACTTCGTGCTGATGATGGTGGCGCTGGCGACCATGATCGTCGGCATCCTGGGCGCCGTCGCGCAGGCGGAGCTCAAGCGCATCCTGTCGTTCACGCTGGTCAGCCACGTCGGTTACATGGTGTTCGGCCTGGCCATCAACACCCCGCTGGCGGTGGGCGCGACGATCTACTACATCGTTCACCACATCATCGTGCAGACGACGCTGTTCCTCGCGGTGGGGCTGATCGAGCGTCGGGCCGGCAGCACGTCGATCCTCAAGGTCAAGGGGCTCATGCGTGCGGCACCCGTCCTCGCGGTGCTCTACTTCATCCCGGCCGTGAACCTCGGCGGTCTGCCGCCCTTCTCCGGCTTCATCGGCAAGTACGCCCTGTTCGACGCCGCGGCCGAAGTGGGAACACCGGTGATGATGGTGATGATCGTGGGCGGAATCGCGACCTCGATCCTGACGCTGTACGCCCTCATGCGCGCATGGAATCTGTCGTTCTGGCGCGAGGAGAACGACTCCACGGAGACGATGGAGCGGATCGCGTACCTCGGCAACGCGCCCGCCGCGGCCATCTCGACCGAGCGGCGCACCATCCCGCGCATCATGACCGCCGCGACGGCGGGGATGGTGGCCGTCACCCTCGCGCTGACCGTCTTCGCCGGACCCCTGATCGACGTGTGCCTGCGTGCCGGTGAGCGCATCGCAGAGGGCATCACGCTGGTGCAGCTGCAAGACGAGGGAGGCGAGCAATGAGTCCGTCACGGCGGTCACAGGTCCGCTTCTTCCTGCACCAACTGCCGTTCTTCATCATCCTCGTCGCCCTGTGGATGCTCCTGTGGGGTCAGCTGACCTGGCTCGCCCTGATCACGGGGCTTGCGGCTGCGGTCTTCGTCACACGCGTGTTCCGGCTGCCCCCGGTCGACCTGTCCGGGCGGCTGAACGTCTGGTACGGCTTCGTGTTCGTCGTGACGTTCCTCGGCGCGGTGGTGCGCGGTTCGCTCGTCGTCGCGTGGCAGGTTCTCGACTTCCGTCGCGCGCCGGGCGCGGCGATCATCGCGGTCCCGCTGCGCGTCGACGACGACGTCATCATGGCGCACACCGCCGTCACCGCCTCGCTCATCCCGGGCTCGCTCATCGTCGACGTCGACCGCGAGGGGCGCACACTGTTCCTCCACACGATCGGCATCCGCAGCGACGAGGACGCCGAGCACCAGCGGCGCGTCGTGCTCGGGTGGGAGGCGCGCATCACCCGGGCCGTCGGATCCCGTGCCCAGCTCGCCGACCTGCGTCGGCAGATCGCGGAGGCCGACGACCACGCCCACCTCGGGGCGTCCTCGCCCCGCGACGGACGGACCCCGCTATGACCGCCCTCGTCGTCGTCATCCTCATCGTGTTCGCCGTCGCCGCGGTGTTCGCGCTGATCCGGCTCGTCATCGGCCCGTCGATCCTCGACCGCGCGGTCGCGGCCGACGTGCTGCTCACCGAGGTGCTGTGCATCCTCGGGGCCGACATGGTGATCAACCACCACACCCGGTCGCTTCCGGTGATGCTCGCCATCGCCGCGGTCGGCGTCTTCGGGTCGATCGCCGTGGCCCGTTTCGTCGCGCGGAAGGAGAACCCCCGGTGACCCTGGAATCCGTGCTCGACGTCGTCGCGCTCGTGCTCGTGCTGATCGGTGCGGTGCTGTGTCTGACCGCCACGCTCGGGTTGGTGCGCTGGCCCGATGTCCCCTCGCGGCTGCACGCCGCCACGAAGCCGCAGGTGCTCGGTGTGCTGCTCATCGTGACCGCGGTGGCCCTGTCGCTGCGCACCTGGGAGGCCGTGGCCTTCGGCATCCCGATCGTGCTCATCCAGTTCGCCACCGCGCCGCTGGCGGCGCACATGGTGGGGCGCGCCGCGTACCGCAACCGCACGATGGACGAGGCAGGTCTCTACGTCGACGAGCTGCAGCACCGCACCGAGGAAGGCGGCTCGATCGCCGCCCCCTCGCGCCCCGAGAACTGACCGCTGAGGGGCAGTCCCGCAGCGTCAGATGTCGGACTCCCGCGCATCGCTCTCCGCCTGCGGAGACGGCGCCCCTTCTGCGGGATTCGGCGTCTCGGGCCGTGCCTCGAGTTCGCCGCGCTCGCGCTCCTCACGACGCCCCTCGGCGAGGAAGGCGAGCCGGTTGAGGCACTCGTGGTTGCGGAGCGTGAGCACCGGTCGCCACAGGAGGCCGGGAAGCGCGGCCGGCAGCCCCGTCACGGGTTCCTCGACGATGGTCACCGCGATCCCGTCGCCGTGCGCTCGCACGTCGAAGCGGATGATGCCGCGACCGAGGGGCCCCGCTTTCGGGCGCAGACGGACGCACCGCGGCGGATCCCACTCGACCATCTCGGTGGTGTCGTGCACCATGACCGGCCACATGCCGAGGGAGTGATGGATGCGGGCGCCTTCCTGCGGCCACTCCGGGTCGACGTCCCGCATCCGGGCTGCTCCCACGACCCACACCGGGTACAGCCAGCCGTCGGAGAGCACGGCGAACAGATCGTCGGGCGTGCAGCGCATCAGGCGGGTGTTGCGGGCGGCCATGGCATCCCTTCGCGGTCGTCGTGTTCCGACCCTATGACGCCGCGGCCGTGTGCGCGCGCTCGACGGCCGCGCGTGCTGCATCACCCGATGAGACTCGGCTGGAGATCGCGCAGGGTGCGGTGGTGCGTCATGCGTGTCACGCCGAGCGCGGCGATGAGCACACCCCCCACGAGCCATGCCCCGAGCACGAGCAGATCAGGGCCCACGCGGCCCAGGTCTCCTCCGTACATGACCTGCCGCATGGCATCCACGACGTACCCCATCGGCAGCACGTGGTGCAGGGCCGCGAGGGGGCCGGGGAGGGTCTGCCACGGGAACGTCCCGCCCGCGGTCACGAGCTGCAGCACCATCAGCACGAGGCCGAGGAACTGTCCCACCGACCCGAGCCACACGTTGAGCGCGAGCACGATGGCCGCGTACGTCGCCGAGGCGAAGAGCAGGATGCCGAGAGCGGCCAGCGGGTTGGCGAACGAGAACTGCAGAGCGACGGCGAGGACCGTGAAGAGTCCGACCATCTGCACCGCGCCGAGCCCCGCGGGCGTGAGCCAGCCCGCGAGGGTGATGCGGACGGGGGAGCGGAGGGCGGTCACCGCCCGTTTGGAGACGGGCTTGACGATGAGGAAGAGGGCGTAGATCCCGATCCACCCCGCCAGCGCCGCGAAGAAGGGCGCAAGCCCCGCGCCGTAGTTCTGCGCCTTGGTCACCGACGACGTGCCCACGCTCACGGGGTCGGCGATCGTGTCGGCCTGAGCCTGCCGGGTCTGTTCGTCCGAGTCGGGGATCTGGTCCGCACCCGACGACAGTCCGTCGCGCAGCTGCGTCGCGCCGTCGGAGAGCTGCCCGATCCCGCTGTCGAGCTGGCTCGCACCGTCCCGCAGCTGCGCCGCACCGGATGCCGCCGATGCCGCGCCGTCCGCCAGGGTCGACGCTCCACCGGCCGCGGTCGCCGCGCCGGAGGCGAGAGCCGCGCTCCCGTCGGCCACCTGTCGCGCGCCGTCATCGAGGCGGTCGATCTGTGCCACGGTGTCCTGCACGCGCGCGTTCGCCGCCTCCAGGCGCTCGCCGACAGGATCCAGCCGCGCCAGGATCTCGTCGATGCGCTGCTGATCGAGGCCCGCGTCCGCCAAGGCCCGGGCGATGTCAGACCTCGCTTGCGGCAGCTGGGCCGCGGCATCCCCCGCGATCGTGCCGACCTGACGGGCCGCCGCGTCGATGCGGTCCACGCCGCCCGCGACCTGCTGCGCTCCGTCGGCGACGCGCGCCGACCCGTCGCGCAGCCCCGCGGTGCCGTCACGCAACTGCGCGGCCCCGTCCGAGAGCTGCGCGGTGCCGTCCGCCAGCTGAGCGGATCCGGATGCCAGCTGCGACGACCCCGACCGAGCGGTGCCGAGGCCGTCGACGAGCTGCGTCGCCCCGCTCGTGGCATCCACGAGATTCACCCGGATCGTGTGAAGTGCGTCGAGCAGGCTGCGCCCCGCTTCGTCGACGACCTTCTGCGCGACCGAGGTCTGGATGCGCGCGACGGCCTGTGAGCCGATCGTGGACGCGAGGTAGTTGTTGGCGTCGTTCGTGCGCAGCTCGATCGAGGCTTGGCGCGGCGAATCGCTCGCGAGGGAGGCGACGGCGTCGCTGAAGTCGGCGGGAACCGTGACGATGAAGTCGAAATCACCGCGCTCGAGTCCGCTCGCGGCCTGGTCGGCGCTGACCCGGTGCCACTCGAACGTATCGCTGTCCAGCAGCTCACCGGCCGCTTCGTCCCCGAGGTTGCGCGACGTGCCGTTGATCTGCGCGCCGGTGTCGTCGACGACGAGCGCGACGGGCACGTGGGAGAGGTTGCCGTAAGGGTCCTGGTTCGCCCAGAGATACAGTCCGCCGTAGAGGATCGGCACGGCGAGCAGCGCGACGAGGGCGAGGACCGACATCCGCGTGGAGGTGAGGCGGCGGAGCTCCGCCGCGATCATCTGCGGGACCTTCATCGACTCTCCTCCCGGCTCGCGGCTGCTTCAGCCGGCACGCGATCGGCGAGAGCCGTGCGCGAGGCGTGCCCCGCGACGACCAGGACGGCGTAGCCGCGCTCGGCGAACTCCTCGGCGATGCGCCACCACGCGGCGGGCTCGCCACCGTGCCGGTCGGGCGCCACGAGGACGAGGCCCTCCACGCCCGGGCGCAGCACGGCCAGCTCGAGGAGCAGCCGAACCCGTTCCGCCGCGTCCACGTTGCCGATCGGCAGGGATGCCAGCGACGCGAGGCCCAACCCCTCGAGCCAACGGCGTGCGGCGAACGGCGTCGGCGCGTGACCGGCGAACATGAGCTCCTCGGCGACCACGCCGATGACGGTGACGTTCGGCTCCGGCTCCGACACGACGGGGGCGTCGACGAGAGCCACGCGGCGACGGATCGCCCCGGCGTCGGTGCGCCCGTCGATCGTGACCGATCCCGCGTCGATCTTCATGCGACCGGATGCCACGAGCCCGAGCACCGTGGGACGCTGCTCCGTCTCGGCGACGACGAGGGTCGCCCGCCCGGTCTCGAAGAGCGTGGAGGTCTCGGGGAGCGCGCCGTGCGCGCGTCCTTTCGCGACGGCATCCAGGACGATCCTCATTCCGCCTCCAGGTCGGGGTGCTGCGTGAGGAGCTCGCGGGCCTCGGTCCAGGACAGCCCGGCGATGCCGAGGACCGCCGTGACCGCGATGCCGCGCGCGCTCGCCGACTCCGCGTCGACCCGGGCGACGACCATGCGGCCGGTCTCTTCGAGCAGGCGCGAGAGCGTCGGTGCGGGGAGGTCGGTGCGCAGCTCACCCGCCTCCTGTCCCCGGCGGACGATCGCGTCGATGCGCCGCCGCAGCGGCGCGAGCGCCGCCGAGGTCTGCGGCAGGTGCGTGTCGTCGAGCGCGAGGGCCGCCGCGGCTTGCACGTGCGCGGCCTCGCGCCACAGCTCCGAGGCCAGGCGGGCGAGAGCGACCCGCGAATCGGGATCGTCGATGGTGTCGGCGATCACGTTGAATCTCGCGGCGCCGGTGGCGATCACCTCCCGGAGGATGGCGTCACGGTCGTCGAAGTGGCCGTAGAGGGCGCGGCGCGAAAGACCGGCGCGCGCAGCGATGTCGGCGATCGAGGCGCGAGGGTCGTGGCCGATGACAGCGGTGGCGGCGTCGACGATGCCGGCGCGGTTCTCAACGGCGTCACGGCGGCGGGCGGTCATGCTCATCCCGCCACCCTACGCCTATCTTGCACTCCCGTGTGCAAGTTCCCTCCATGCGCGAGTCGCCAAGATTTGTCGCCGAGGCGTGCCGGCGGGGCCAACAAATGGGGCGTCGCGCCGGGGGGGGACAGTGCCCCCGGGGTGGCAGCATGGGGGTGGGTG
>NZ_JAKRNI010000013.1 GCF_022346945.1 Microbacterium sp. ACRRU
AGTCCACCGCCCACACGAGATTCGGTGCGACCGCTGCCGGGGCGTCGACGGTCGAGGATCCGACGCGTTTGCGCCGCCGCCGCTGGGGGACACGGAGGCCTTCCTCGCGCCAGAGCCGCTGGATCTTCTTGTGGTTCACGACCCACCCCTCGCCGCGAGCGTCGTGGTAGGCCCTGCGGTATCCCCACCGCGGATGCTTCTTCGCGTACGCGCGCAGCCAGTCCCGCAACGCCCTGTCCGGGTCGGCGGTCGTGTCGCCCTTGAGCGGGCGACGGTACGCGGACCTGCTCAGCCCGGCCAGACGGCACGCCATCCGCTCGCTCACCTGCAGTGTCCTGATCAGGTGAGCGACGGCGGCGCGGCGCCTGCCCGGGCCTAGAAGTTTCCCTCAGCCAACTCCTTCAGCGCGGCCTTCTCCAGCTCCGCTTCGGCCAGCAGCCGCTTCAGAGTGGCGTTCTGCTTCTCGAGCTCCTTGAGACGCTTCGCGTCGTCGGCCTTCAGGCCGCCGTACTGGTTCCGCCACCGGTAGTACGTCTGCTCGGACACGCCGAGCTCCCGACACACCGCGGCGACGTCCGCGCCGTCGGCGAGCATCCTGTCGGCCTGCCCGAGCTTTCGGACGACCTGCTCCGGGGTGTGACGCTTCCTGCTGTTCGTCATGATCTGACCAGTCTCCCTGCCCGAACCCTCGGGCGACAGGACGACTCACACAACGACTGGACCTACAAGACGGGGTCAGTCCACGCCTGTCGGCCCATATAACCCAGACTGGGCGATCATCAAGCACGAGGACGGGGAGGACCGGATCTACATGATTCGCGAGACGAAGAGCACGCTCGACGACTCGAAGCTCCGCCCGACGGAACTTGCGAAGATCAAGTCAGCGAGGGAGCACTTCAAGGCCATCGGGATCGACGACTATGAACGCGCGGTCCCCGGGCGGTGGAACCTTTGAGTGGCGGCGATGAGGTGAGAACTCAGAGAACCGCCGGCCCCAAGAGACGGCCAGCCTTCGCCGTGAACTCGACGCCTGCCCCATCCTCGTCAGTCCATGGCGCGGTCGGGCACGGCGGGCCGACGCTCGTGCCGATGACGCATCGGTAGGTGGGCGCTTCGCCGATCAAGTCACGTTCCGATAGCGTCACGTCGGGGGAGGTCTGATGCTTGCGCACACGACCGCGTACGGCGCCGGCGCCGTCGCGAAGCTGGGGGAGTTTGTCGCCGAGGCCAAGGGGGGTGACCCGCTCGCGCCGGTGACGATTGTCGTGCGCGACAACATCGCGGCGATCGGTGTTCGGCGGGCGCTCGCCCGCGGTATCGGCAAGCACCGAGGTGTAGCGGCGATTAACGTCACGACACTGC
The DNA here is from genome assembly GCF_022346945.1 of Microbacterium sp. ACRRU. Classification (GTDB taxonomy): domain Bacteria; phylum Actinomycetota; class Actinomycetes; order Actinomycetales; family Microbacteriaceae; genus Microbacterium; species Microbacterium mcarthurae. Next base: position 1,363 of record NZ_JAKRNI010000013.1, read on the forward strand.
GCCGACTCGCTGAGCAGCTGCTCGCGGCAGCCGGGGACACTAAACCCCAGGTCACCTCGGCGCTGCTCACGGGCCTATGGCGCGGCGCTCTCGCCATCGATGCCGGGTGCTTCGCGCCGGTGGCGCGCCATGCCGCCACGGTGAGAGCCCTCGTTCGCGCTCACCGCGAGCTGCGCGAAACGGATGCCGCCGCCGTCGACACGATCGCCGCCAAGGGCGAGCTCGGGGCAGACCTCGCGCGGCTGCACAGGCAAGTCACGGCGACCGCGCTGGATGGACGGCGCGACGAAGTCGCGGTGCTGAGGGACGCCGCATCGCACGTCCGGCGAGGCGCTCAACTCGACCCGTTCGGGCCGGTCATCCTCTACCTCCCGGAGGAGCACTCGCCTGCGGAACGGGACTTCGTCGCGGCGCTGGACGAGGCATCCGGCCTCACCGCCGTGGTCGGAATCACCGGGGATGCTGATGTTGACGGGCCCTTGGCTGAGATTTTCGGAACCAAGGGCTCGACGGCCGATGGCGAGCCGGTGGGCGCAACATCCGCGCTCCACGCCTCCGACTCCGACGATGAGGTGCGCGCGATCGTGCGCGAAGTCCGCGCGCTTCTCGCCCATGGCGCGAAGGCCCACCGCGTTGCGGTGCTCCATCCGGTCCCAGTCCCGTATGCACGCCTCCTGCACGATCACTTGGCAGCGGCCGGTATCACCACGAATGGGGCGGGGGTGCGCCCGCTCCGCGACCGTGCGATCGCGGATGCGTTCCTCACTCTGCTCGCGCTCGACCCCGACGACTTGCCGCGCGTGGCGGTGTTCGACTGGCTCGGACGCGCCCCCATTCGTGTCGCCGGGGACGGGTCCGACCCGGCCCCCCGCACGCGCTGGGAGAAGCTCAGCCGCAAGGCCGGCATCACGGGCGGCGACTGGTCGGAGCGCCTCGCCGACCATGAGGCGCGGGAGCAGGCCCGACTCGATGCCGACCGCGACAACCCCGACGCGAGCGCGGGCAGCCTGGCTCACCGCGAAAGGTCCATCGCCGAGGCGCAGCAGCTGGCGACCTTCATCGACGAGCTGCGCGGCCGCCTCCTCGAGGGTCGCCACGCGACTACGTGGACGAGTGTCGGCGAGTGGGCGCTTGCGCTCCTGCACCGGTACCTCGGCAAGACCGACGCCCGCAATCGCCTGCCCGAGGACGAGCAGCGTGCCGCTACCGCGATTGAGAGCACCCTGGGGTCGCTCGCTGAGCTCGACGGAATCATCATGCCGAGCATCTCCGACTTGATCGAGATCCTCGACGTCGACCTCGACTCCCGCAAGCCGCGCGTCGGACGGTTCGGCGACGGCGTGTTCGTGGGGCCGATCGGCAGCGCGCCGTCGCTCGACGTCGACCACGTCTTCGTGCTCGGCCTGTCGGAAGACCTGTACCCGGGCCGCCACGCCGTCGACCCGCTGCTTCCGGATGCCGCACGCGAAGGGACCGCGCTGCCCACCGCGCGTGATCGCATCCGACTGCAGCACCGCGCTGTGCTCGCCGCGTTCGCGGCAGCTCCGCGGGTGACGGCGAGCTTCCCGCGGGGCGATCTGCGCCGAGGTGCGGAGCGCCTTCCGAGTCGGTGGCTCATGCCGACAATCCGGGCTCTCGCCGAGCTGCCGAAGCTGGAGGCGACGCGCTGGGCCGAAGCATCCGGACTCCGCTCTGTCGCATCGCACTGGGAGGGCGTCGCACGAGCCGAGCAGCCGGCGAACGCGCAGGAGTGGCGCCTCCGGCACCTCGCCGGCGACGAGCCGTTGGCAGACGACGCCGCCCTCGACGCCGCGCTGGAGCTGATTCACGCGCGCCGCGACCCTGGCTTCACGCGATTCGACGGCAATCTCGCCGGAGTCGCGGGTCTACCCGACTATGCCGACGGCCACTCGCTTATCGCGCCCACAGCTCTCGAGACGTTCGCCGGCTGCCCGCACGCCTTCTTCGTCGACAGGATGCTGGGCGCTCGGCCCCTCGAATCGCCCGACGAGATCATCAGCATCCGACCGTGGGATCTCGGCTCGATCGTGCACGAGGTCATCGATCGGCTCACGACCGAGTCGCCTGAGCTGCCGGGCTACGGCGAGCCATGGACGCCGGAGCACCGCGAGCGGATGCGCACCATCGCCGCCGAGGTCATGGGCGAGTACGAGCGCCGTGGTCTCACCGGCCATCCGCGCATGTGGGAGCGTGATCGTGAAGCCCTGCTGCACGACCTCGACCTGTTCCTCGATCTCGACGATCAGGCCCATGCCGCGCGCGACTCCCGCATCGTCGGCAGCGAGCTCGCCTTCGGCATGAAGGGCAAGCCTGCCGTGCACGTCGAGATCGACGGCGGGGCGGTCGGCATGCGTGGCAGCGCCGATCGCGTCGATGAGACCCGCGACGGCCGGCTCGTCGTCACCGACTTCAAGACCGGGAGCGCGGGCGGATTCAAAGACATCGACAGCGACCCCGTCGCGGCAGGCCGCAAGCTGCAACTGCCGCTCTGTGCGCACGCCGCGCGGGCCGCGTTCGACCACGACGGACCTGTCGACGCGGGCTACTGGTTCATCGGTCGGCGCGACCGCGGCAAGCGCGTCGACGTCACCCTCGATGCGCACCTCGAGCAGGTATACCGCGACGCGCTCGACACCTTGACCGAAGGCATCCGCACCGGGCTCTTCATCGCCCGCCCACCCGAGAAGGACGACTTCCTCTGGGTGCAGTGCGCCTACTGCAATCCTGACGGTGTCGGATACGGACACGTGCGCGGTACCAACGAGAAGAAGCGAACGGATGCCTCGCTCGCGAGGCTCTATGGGCTGCTCGACCCGACCGTGGTCGCGGTCGACACCACCGAGAGCCCGGAGGGCGCCGAATGAGCCTCGAAGACGACGACGCCCGGGCCGAGATCCGTGCGCGGCTCGACGAGAACCTCTTCGTCGACGCCGGCGCCGGCTCGGGCAAGACCTCCGCGCTCGTCGGACGCGTGGTCGCCTCGGTCATGGGGGAGCACCCTGTGCCGCTCGCGAAGACCGCCGTCGTGACCTTCACCGAGAAGGCCGGTGCCGAGCTGCGCGACCGGCTGCGCGCCGCGTTCGAGAAGGTGCGCATCGACGCCCACGACCGGCACACTATCCGGCTGGCCCAGGAGGCGCTCGACGACCTCGACGCCGCAGCGATCGGCACACTGCATTCGTTCGCGCAACGCATCCTCGCCGCGTTCCCGATCCAGGCCGGAATGCCGCCGCTGGTCGAAGTGCTCGACGAAGTCGGGTCGTCGGTCGCCTTCGACGACCGCTGGGCTGTGATGTGGCGACGGATGCTCGACGACGATGCCCTCGCCGAGCCGCTGCACCTCGCTCTCGCCGTCGGGGTCAAGGATGAGCAGCTGCGCTTCCTCGCCCGCAGATTCGGCAACGACTGGGACCTAATCGAGTCGCACGTGCTCAATGCCGCCGATCGGGGCATGGTGCTACCCGACACTGGTTCGCTGGCACGGCGCGCGACGCTGGTGGCCGAAGCGGCGAGCGGATGCTGCGACGACTCCGACCTCTTCCTCGGTGTCATCCGCACGGTGGCGGGGTGGGTGGACCGCTTCAGTGCGGCGACCGATGACCGGGAGCGGTTCGCGCTGGTGCGCGAGCTCAGCAACCTCAAACTCGGCCGCGGCGGAAGGTCAGGAAACTGGCCCGACCTCGCCGGCCTCAAAGACGAGGTCAAAGCGCTGACCGCGGATGCGCGGGAGGTCGCGGGGCTCTACGGTGACTCTGCGCTCCGGCCGCTCGCGAGGTGGATCGCGGCGGCCGTGCTCGACGATGCACGCCTGCGAGTGGCATCCGGAGGTCTTGAGTTCCACGACCTGCTGGTCGCGTCGCGTGATCTGCTGCGTACGAGCGGCGACGCGCGTGCCGCGTTGCAGCAGACGTATCCACGACTGTTGCTCGACGAGTTCCAAGACACCGATCCGATTCAGATCGAGCTCGCTGTTCGCATCGCGGGCGGGCGGGATGCAGATGCCGCCGACTGGCGGGACGTGGTGCTGCCTCCGGGATCGCTTTTCGTCGTCGGCGACCCAAAGCAGTCGATCTACCGGTTCCGGCGTGCCAGCATCTCGACGTATCTCGACGCGGGGGCGCGGCTCGGGCGTCGTCTGTCGCTCACGACGAACTTCCGCACGGTGCCGCCGGTGCTGGACTGGGTGAATGCCGTCTTCGAGAACATCATCACCGAAAAGCCTCAGGCACAGCCGCGGTACGAGGCGCTCGGTGCGGCCCGGACGGTGACGGGTGACGACGGGTCGGCGCTGGACGGCCCGACCGTCACGCTGCTCGGCGCTGAACCGCATCCGGCGAGGACGCCGGTGGGCCCGCAGCGCGAGGCGGAGGCCGTGGACGTGGCGTCCGTCATTCGCTCCGCGCTCGCCGAGGGCTGGACCGTCGGCGAGGACTACGAAGAACTTGAGCTCGACGGCTCGATCGCCAAGAAGACGAGGTTCCGCCCGCTGGCAGCGCGGGACATCGCGATCCTTATCCCCGCGCGCACATCGCTACCGTTCCTCGAGGATGCGCTGGATGCCGCGGCCATTCCGTACCGCACCGAGTCGAGCTCGCTCGTCTACCAGTCGAACGAGATCCGGTCGCTGCTCGCGGCGGCCAGGGCGATCGCCGACCCGAGCGACCAGCTCTCGGCGGTGACCGCGCTGCGTTCGGCGCTGTTCGGCTGCGGCGACGATGACCTCTTCGTCTACAAGCGCGACGGCGGGGCCTTCACGGTGTCGGCGCCGGTGCCTGAAGCGCTCGCCGACACCCCGACAGGGCGAGCGATGAGCTACTTGAACGGTCTGTTCCGACGAAGCCGATGGATGACCCCGGCCGAGCTGCTCACCGCTCTCGCAGTGGACCGACGCGTGCTCGAGGCCGCATCGGTGACCGAGCCGTCGTCTCGCGCGCGCGATCAGTGGGGGCGCGTGCGGTTCGTCATCGACCAGGCCCGCGCCTGGGCCGATATCGAGCACGGCGGGCTGCGCGAATACCTGGCGTGGGCCGCGCACCAGTCGCAGGACGGAGCCCGAGTCGCGGAGTCGCTGCTGCCCGAGACCGACCTCGACGTCGTGCGGATTATGACCGTGCACGCCGCCAAGGGACTCGAGTTCGGGATGGTCGTGCTCTCGGGCCTGTCGAGCCACCCGAATCGGCAGAGCGGGGTGCGGCTGCTGTGGGGCGACGACAACACCTACTCGGTGAGCCTGACCAGTTCGCTGCAGACGACCGAGTTCGCGGATGCCGCACCCCTCGACGAGCAGATGGACGACGAGGAGCGCAGACGCCTGCTCTACGTTGGCGCAACCCGGGCGCGCGATCACCTCGTCGTGTCGCTGCACAGGGCCGAGCGCGACGCGGTGTCGACGGCGGCCGAGATCCTCACGGACGCCGGGGCGATCGACGTGCCAGGTGTGACGGTGTTCCGACCCGGGCCGAGTTCTGCGCCTGAGGGCGCCCGGCGGGAGCCACCGGGGCCCGGCCCATCGTGGGACGATTGGTCCGCTGGAACCGAGGCTGCGCGCGCCGCATCCCGTGCGCCGTCGGCGGTCACAGCCTCGGGACTCGAAGGCACCGAACCCGACGTTTCGTGGGCGATCGCCGAGGTCGCCGAAGACCCGGTGGCCGCCGAGCTGGTCGCGGGTGGGGCGAAGGGCGGGCGTGACGTCGAACTCGCACCGTGGCTGAAGGGCCGGTACGGCAACCTCATCGGTCGCGCCGTGCACGGCACACTGCAGGCGGTGGGCGGTGACCCGTCGCTGGTGGATACCGTCGCCTTGGCGCAGGCGCTCGCCGAAGGCATCCCTCTTCTGGCATCTCACGTCGGCTCGTACGTTCGGTCGGCCCTCGCGACCGATGTGGTGCAGCGCGCATTCGCCTCGGAGCACTGGAGCGAGCTGTACGTTGGTGCGACCGACGATGACGGGATGGTCAACGAAGGGTTCATCGACCTGCTCTTCCGCGACGCCGACGGCGCACTCGTCATCGTCGACTACAAGACTGACAAAGTGACGGATGCTGCATCCCTCGCATCCCGAGCCGGCCACTACGCGCCGCAACTTCAGGCGTATGCGCGGATGCTCGAAGCGGCCACGGGGGAGCGAGCCCGAGCCGAACTGGTGTTCCTCGACAGCGGTGGGGATGCGGGGCGGGTCGTGCCGGTGCCCGTCGGCTGACGGGTGATAGGAGTCTGTGGTGAGCGGGGAAAGCCGAGTGCGCGGGAGTGGGCAATGCCATCAACCTTGACCTGGCTGGACGCCTCGCACGAAGAGCAGCGACGGATGCGCGACATCGTAAACCTGTTCACACAGAAAGACAGCCGCGAAGAGCTCGGCATCGGGACGATGCGCGATGCCTTGAGCGACATGCTCTTTCCCGGCACGTCCACCCTGCTCACCAGGGCGCGCTACCTCTTCTTCATCCCGTGGTGCTATCAGTTCGGTGCGATGCATGCGACGGATGCCGAAGGTGGACGACGCGTCGGGGAACGCGCCGAGCGCGACCTCATTTCGACGCTCATCGGCGAGCACGAGACGGATGGGCTACTCGGCCAGCGCGTCGGATCGGCGCTGCGGATGCTGCCATCGACGCTGTACTGGGGGACCATGCGACGGTACGGCATCCTCGCTCCCGGTAGCACCACGCTGAACGCTGCGGTCACGGCCGACATCGAGCGACGCCATCGGGATCCGGAGTCCGACACCGAGCTCGGGGGCTGGCTGCCCAGCCTGCCACCGGTGCCCCGCGACTTCCCGAAGACGTCGGCGGGCGGATTCGAGCTGACTCTGCCTGAGGCGGAGTTACTCGCGCACCGTATCCGGCTGGGTGCCGAAGGCAGCCTGCTCGCGCATCTCGTCGACGATCGCCCGGGCGACAACCGAGCGCCGTGGCTCGACCCCGCATCGCACCGGGCACCCGAATCCGTCCAGGCAGGGCTCGAACAGGCGCGACTCTTCTCGTTCGCCGTGCACGGCGCGGCGCTGCTCTACAACCTTGAACTAGCCAAGGCGTACACCGAGGCGGGATACACCCGCATCGACGTATCGGTGGATACCTACGAGGCACGATACGAGCGTTGGCTTGCAGATGTGCCGAAGTCGGGACTGGATGCCTGGGACATTGAGGACTTCTTCGCCCTCGTGCTCCGTGAGAACCCGCGGATCAGCACGCGCAGCCGAATGTTCCTGCGCGATTGGGTCGGGCTGACGCTCCAGGGTGACCAGCAGCGGGCGGCCGATCGCGTCCGCCTGCACGAGCGCCAGCACAAGCAGGGGCAGTCGCGGTTCCGGAACCCGAAGCTACTCGAGGTATGGGGCGGCGCGTCCGGTGACGGCGAGATCGTCTTCCGCTGGTCGCAGGTGCGCCGCGTCCTCGCCGACATCCACCACGGGCTAGCGAGGACCGATGCTCGCACCGACTGACCGCAGCCTGTTCACCGACCAGCTGCGACCGCCGAGCGGCTACGAACTCATGCGCGCGATCGGCACCAGCTTCACGCTCGACCTCACGACCGCGCTCGGAGTGCCGCTCGCGTTCGGACCGGCGGCGATGAGTGAGTCACGGGACCCCATCGCGATCCTCGACGGTGTTCGGCGGTTCGCCGACCGGGTCGACATCTTCGCGCAGGCGGGCGAGGTATTCGTACCGCCGGCATCCGACCTGGTCGCGCTGCTCGAGCCGATGATTCACCCGGTGGCACTCACGCGCGGTCGCCTCTTCCACCCCAAGGTCTGGGTGCTCGAGTTCGGGCGCGACGACGAACGCGCCTACCGTCTGCTGTGCTCGAGCCGCAACCTGACGAGCGATCGCACCTGGGACACCATCCTTCGGCTCGACAGCTCGTCCACCGGAGCACAGGCCGACAACGCACCCCTTCAGGAGTTCGTTGGGCGCCTGCCCGACCTGGCTGTGGTGCCTGTGAACCCAGAGCGCCGACAAGCGATCGCCGCACTCGTTGAGGCGCTGGGCGACGTGCGCTGGGAGCTGCCCGAAGGCGTGCGTCGAGTCGGTTTCCACCCGTTCGGGCTCGGTCGACAACCCGATCCCGCTCTGTTCGACGCCTATCGCACCGTCGTGATCTCGCCGTTCCTCTCCGACGAGGGGATCGACCATGTCGTGGCGCGCCGAGCAGGAACGGCGGTCGTCGTGTCGCGGCCTGAGTCTCTCGATCGGTTGAAGCCCGCCACACTCGCGCGTTTGACAAAGCTGTACGTGCTAGATGCCGGCACGAACGAAGACGAGGAAGCCAACCAACTTGTGGGATTGCACGCGAAGGCGGTCGTCGTCGACCGCAAACGGGGCACCAGCTGGTTCGTCGGCTCCGCGAACGCTACGGGCGCAGGCTTCGGAGGCAACGTCGAGTTCATGGTCGAACTCGAGACAAAGGGTGACGAAGCCAGTCGCCTCATCGACCCCCGGCATCCGCTAGTGAACCTGCTGCTGCCGTACGAAACCGACGGCGGCGTCGAGGACGACCAGGGGCAGAAAGACGACAACGCGCTCGACCGCGCAGTGCGCCTGGTCGCTGCGGGGTCGTTCGTCGTGGAGGGAGTATGGGACGGCACGGCCTTCGCGACCACGATTGCCTCCGAGAGAGCGGATGTCGCCAGCGCGGGTTTCTCGGTGACGGTGCGCCTGATCACCCAGCCCGGTAGAGCAATCCCGTTGCCCAGCACGGGTGAATTCGCCTCCCTCGGAAGCGTCGCCCTGGAGGATCTCAGCCCGTTCCTCGTGGTCGACGTGATGGATCACCGAAGCATGGTGCGGTCCGCGGTGGTCATGGCCGAGCTACGTGGCGACCGGCCGGAGCGACGGCAGGCGATCCTGGCCCGTCAGGTCAACAGCCCCGAGAAGTTCATGCAGCTGCTGGCACTGCTGCTTTCGTTCGGCTCTGCCGACATGTTCTTCACGGCGGGTTCATCCGGTGGGCATGCCGAGGGTCCGGCAGCCTGGGCAGAGTTCTCCACTGGCATCTTCGAGCGGCTGGCGCGAGCGCTAACCGACGCGCCTCACGCGCTCGACGACCTCGCCTCGCTAATCGAGGGGATCAAGGTGCGCGATGACGCCGACTCTGTGATCCCCGAGGGGTTCGCGGCTCTCTGGGCCGACGTCCTAGAGGCGCGGGCGGCGACCTCGTGAGCCGGTACGACGCGGCCTCCGTCATCGACGCACTTCGGCCATTCCAGCGAGCTGCCGTTCTCCACGCGACGGACCGACTGTATGCCCCGGGTGCGACCGGGCGCTTCCTCGTCGCTGACGAGACCGGGCTGGGTAAGAGCCTCGTCGCTCGCGGCGTCGTCGCGAAGGCTGTCGAACTGCTGCAGGACGACGACTCGGTCGAGCGCATCGATGTCGTCTACATCTGCTCGAGCACCGAACTGGCGAACCAGAATCTGCGGCGACTCGACATCACCGGGCATGCGGGGTATGCCTCATCCACTCGCCTGTCGCTCCTTGCGCGCGAGTCGGCGCGGTTCCGTCGCGTCCCGGTCGTCGGCACCAAGCAGCTGAATCTCGTTGCCTTCACCCCGGGAACCTCGCTCGATCTCGATCGATCGAGAGACGGCCACGTCGACGAGCGCGCGCTCTTGTTCGTGCTGCTGCGTCGGCTCGTTCCCGACTTCGACCGTGACGATCTCGTCCAGGTGCTGCGGTGTCGAGCGAGCACTGGCCGCTTCGAGTCGACGGCGCAGTGGACCAAGTGGATGCTGCGGGATGGTGTCGACCAGGACGTGCTGGATCGGTTCGCAGCGTCTCTGCGCGGAGGCCTTCTCGAACGTCTGATGGGGCTGTTGGAGGTGCAGCGCGCGACGCAGGACGCATGGGGATCTAACGGTGGTGTGGTGCTGGCGCTCGTGTCCGAACTACGGCAGGCGCTGGCCAAGGCCTCGGTCAGATCGCTCACCCCGGACCTCATCATTCTCGATGAGTTTCAGCGGTTCCGGCACCTGCTCGACCCCGCGGGTGGGCCTGCGGCTGAGCTCGCCCACGCCTTGTTCGACGATCCCGCGGCGCGGGTGCTGCTGCTTTCGGCGACCCCCTACAAGCCGTACACGATCGGCAATGCGGATGCCGACGATGACCACTACCGCGATTTCATGGCTACGCTCGACTTCCTCTTCGACCGGAACGCTGAAGCGATGACCCAGGTGCGGGAGGCGTTCGCCGACTACGGCGCGGCGCTCATCGCATCAGATAGGGGCAGGGGCGCCGCGCAGCAGATACGGCGGCTACTGCTCGATGTGATGAGCCGCACGGAGCGGCCGCGCCCTGAAGTCGATCACTCCGATGCCGATCTCGCGGGGGGTGTTCTGAGGGCGGAATCCGCTGCTCGCGATCTTGTCGACTTCACGCACCTGAGACGCCTCGGTGCGGAAGCCCGTCAGCCGATCACCGTCGAGCAGTGGAAATCGATCCCGCACTTCGCGCATTTTCTGCGTTCGTATGCGGTGGGCAGGCGCCTCACCAGCGCGCCTGATGAGCGGTTGATCGATGCGGCCGCGCGCGCCCGAACCCTCGATCCGGACGCGATTCGGGACTTCGCCGTGATCGATCCGGCGAACGGGCGACTGCGCGCGCTCGCTCAGCAAACCGTCGACGCCGACATGTGGAAGCTGCTCTGGATGCCGGCGTCCCTGCCCTATTTCGTACCGGACGGGCCGTACGCCGATCTCGACGGAACTGCGATCTCGAAGCGGGTCGTCTTCTCCTCGTGGACTGCAACGCCGACGTCGATCGCGTCACTGTTGAGCTACCGCGCCGACCGGCTCGCAGCCACAACGGGCGGCCGCATCGCCGAGTACTCGGCGGAAGCGCGCAAGTCGATATCGCGACGGCTGAACTGGGGCCGCGAAGCGCGCGCTGAGCGGATGTCGACGATGGCGTTGTTCTGGCCGCATCCGGCGCTCGCCCAAGAAGCGGACCCGCTACGGCTTCACGGCGTCGCGTCCGACGCGCGCGAGGCACTGTCCTTCGAAGGCGCGCCCACCCCGGAGGCGTGGGAGGCGTACTTCTCGCGCCCCGGCCGCGCGCCGGCGGGGGCCGACCCTCACGCACTGTTCGCGGCGCAAGCGGACGATGATGATGAGTCGGATGGTGGGAGTGTTCCAGCATCCGCGGGTCTTCGCGCACATCTGGATGTCGTGCAGCGCACGCCGCAGGATGGCCGCACGCACGAGCTCCTGCCCGATCTCGCGTTGCACGGCCCCGCCAATGTCGCATGGCGAGCACTCGGGCGCCTTAGGCGGCCCGGTGACGGAACCACAGAGGCTGGGCACTGGGGCGCCGCGATCAGCGTCGCTGAGGGTCTGCGCAGCCTGTTCAACCGTGTGGACACGCACGTCCTGCTCGCGGCCGTCTACGGAACCGAGCAACCCTACTGGCAGTCGATCTTGCGCTACATCGCCGACGGCAACCTGCAGGCGGTGCTCGACGAGTACTTCTACTGCCTGCGATCAGAGCGCGCGGGTCAGGAGCTGACCGACGACCTGTTGCGGAAGATCGCCGGTGACGCGGTGAGTGCCCTGACCGTGCAGCAGGCGACCTACCGAGCCGCAAACCCCGCCGCGATCCACGACGACGATCAGTCCATTCACTTCTCGACGCGCTTCGCGCTCAGGTACGGTGCAGCGGGTGACGAGGTCAAGAGCGGTGCCCGCGACGAGGGTGTGCGCCGGGCATTCAACAGTCCGTTCCAGCCGTTCGTGCTGGCATCGACCAGTGTCGGTCAGGAGGGTATCGACTTCCACTGGTGGAGCCACATCGTCGTGCATTGGAACCTGCCGCCGAACCCCGTCGACTTCGAACAGCGCGAGGGCCGCGTGGACAGATATGCGGGACATGCAGTGAGGAAGAACGTCGCCGCAGCGCACCGGGCCCGCGTTCTGGACCAGCAACCTGACGACCCGTGGGCCGCCGCGTTCGAGCTCGCGGCCGAGGATGACAACGAGTTCGGTGAGTTCTCGCCGTGGTGGGTGTACCCCGGGCCGGCAAAGGTACGGCGTGAAGTGCTCGAGTATCCACTCAGCTTCGACTCGGACCGCTACATGCGGTTGCGGAAGTCGCTCGCGCTGTACAGGCTCGCGCTCGGCCAGCCGGCGCAGGCCGACCTCGTGGAGCTGCTCCAGTCGCGCGGAGTCGATCCGGCGGAGGTCGCGCCCATTGACCTGTCTCCGCCTCGACGCCAAGGTCGAAGACGCGACACGGTCGACGTCCACGACACCGCCGACGCCGAACGTGGCGACGGACGCCGGGCACGCCACGACGCCGAAGACTCCACACAGACCGAATGAACAATGCACGCAGGCACTTTCTGTGTAACTCGTTCCGAACATCGCAAAATACGCGTACTCTGGACCCATGCGCGGAGGCCTGGAGCGCTGGAAGAGGGGTGTCGGATCGCACGGGGTCCGACAGGCTCTCGCGTACGCCTTCCAGGGGTCGTGTGACTCGCTTCTTCGAGCGGCCGTCGGCGTCGAGGCGCTCGCCGCATACGGCGATGCCGACCGCGCGGGCGTCACGCGGTACGTCGTCGAGGGTGGGAGCATCCGTACCGACACCCTCGACGAGCAGCAACTCCGCCGCTGGGTCGACGGCCGCGATCCAGACACGGATGAACGCCGAGGCCGCGACCTCACCTCTCCCGATGCCGACCTGATCCTCGACGGCACGATCAACGCCCCGAAGTCGTACAGCATCGCGGCGATGATCAACCCCGACCTCGCGCGCGAGTTCGAAGCACTGCAGGACAGGCTGCGCGACCGCATCATCATGACCTGGCAGAGCGAACTGAACGCCCGCCGCGGCGCCGGCGGCCGCATCCGGGAATCACTCCACCGCATCGAGGTTGTCGAGCTGCAGCACCGTCGCTCGCGCGCGCTCGACCCGCACGTCCACCGCCACCTGTGGCTGAACGTCAAGGTTCTCGGCGAAGACGGCAAGTGGTCGAACGTCGACTCCCGAGTCGCGATGAAGATGCAGACGGTCATCAACGCAGAGGGGGAGCTCGCGGCGCGGACGGACCCGCAATGGGTTAGCGCGCTCGCGTGGCACGGGTTCACGATCGACGCCAACGGCGAGATCGCGGAACTCGCGCATGCCGTGCGTCCGCTCTCGCGTCGGTCGACTCAGATTGAGTCCAATCGGGCGGTGCTCCTGGCCGCTTGGCGCGGCGAGCACCCCGGGCTGGAACCGAGCCCCGACGAACTACACCGCATCGACCGGCTGGCGTGGGCGAAGGCGCGCCCGAACAAGCCCGGCGAAGTCGACGAAGCCGCGTGGGAGCAGCTCATCGCCGACGAACTCATTGCGATCGATTCCACGATCCTGCGGGAGCGTCGCGAGGTCCCGCTGCCTTCCGCGGCGCTCGACGAACTGGATCTGGGACTGCTGGCTGCTCGCGCGGTGGTCGAGGCAGACGCGCGATCGGCGAGCTGTGGCGGACGCTTCAGCCTGTTCGACGTCCGGGCCGGCGCAACTCGTGCGGTTGCGGCATCCGGCGTCGTCGCGCCGCGCGGCGACCTCCAAGGCGTCATCGACGACGTCGTCGATCGCGCGCTCGAGCAGACGGTCGACCTGCTCGATGGTGAGCCTGGGCGTCCCGCGCACATCAAGGGGTACATGGCGTCGGCCACGGCGGCGGCGAAGGTGAAACTCGCCGCACGATTCGAAGCGCTCGCGCACGCTGGCGTCCGGGTTGCTGATGACGAGATCGCGGATGCCGCGGCCACAGTCCTGAGCGACGGCATCGAGCTTGAGGCGCGACAGGTCGAGGCTGCGGCGGCGATCGCCGGAACGGATCGGCTCGTATCGGTCACCGGTCCGGCCGGGGCGGGAAAGACGACGATGCTGCGGGTGGCGAGGGCGGCCCTCGCGCACCGCGGACGCCGCATGGTCGTGGTCGCTCCCACCAAGAAGGCGGCATCCGTAGCCGGGCGCGAGATCGGCGCGTCGGCATCGAGCCTGCACGCGCTGCTCGGCGACCACGGGTTCCGGTGGGGACGAGACGCCGCGGGCGCGGAGACCTGGACACGGCTGCAGGTTGGTGAGATCGACCCGGTGACCGGGATCGCGTACGGGGGCCCGAAGCGGTATCTGCTCGTCGCAGGCGACCGCATCGTCGTCGACGAGGCCGGAATGGTCGACCTCCACGCAGCCAATGCGCTCGCCGCGATCGCCGCCGAGTCTGGCGCGGGCATCGCGATGGTCGGTGACCACCTCCAAGCGCGTCCCGTCGGACACTCGGGTGCAATGGCCACAATGACCCGACGTGCGACGGCTGTGGTCGAGTTGACGGCGGTGCACCGCTTCACAGATACCGAGTACGCGGCCCTCACGCTTCGCATGCGGGAACCGGCATCCAAGGATGCTGCGCGCGCCGTCGCGACGGAGCTTGCCGACCGCGGGCTGGTGCACCGCGTGTCCGATCACGTTCAGGCGCGCGACGTGATGGTGGAGTCGTACTTCCGCTGGGCCGCCGGTCAGCGCCGAGTTGCCCTGGTGACGAGCACCAACGAAGAGGCGGACGCGATCAACGAGGCTATCCAGCAGCGGCGGCTCGAGCGCGGGGAGTTGCCGCTCGCTCGCATCGCTGTGGGTCAGGGCGAGCAGCGGTTGCTCGAGGGCGACGTCGTGCAGACCCGCCGCAACGATCGCGCGACGGGCGTCGAGAACCGCGCGGTCTGGGTTGTGCGTCGCATCACGCTGGCCGGGCTCGAGTTGGCGAGTGTGAGCGAAGCCGTCGACACCCGCGTCGTCAGCCATGAGTACGCCGCCGACCACGTGCACCTCGCCTACGCGTCCACCGTGCACGGCATCCAGGGCGAGACGACGGATGCCTCGATCGTCGGCCCGGGCGTGGACGCCTCAGGCCTGTACGTCGGCATGACGCGCGGACGTGCGCACAACGAGGCGATCGCGATCGCGCGAACGGATGCCGCCGCAACGGATCAGATCGCCGAAAGCATGATGCGCGGCATCCCCGAGGTCAGCATCGACGACTCGGTGCGCGCGGCGCGGAGCGAGCTCGGGCGGGCCGCTCGTCCGTCAGAGCACGCCGGCGGCGACGAGTTGCGGCAACTGAACGAGTGGATGCGTACCGCACGCCGGACATTGCTCGACCTCGACAGCCAGGTCGCCGCGCAGGATGCGGGGGCTCATGGTCGAGCAGGTGGCGATGATTCTGGCACTGATCTGGTCGAGAGCCGCGGTGCGCTGCTCGATCGGTACGAGGCTGCCGCTCGACGACACAAGGATCTCCTGCGGCAGTACCTCGATACTGAGCGCGGCGCAGTTGCTCGGGGCCGCGCTGAGGACGTAGCGGCTCCGATTGCCGCGCACGAGGTGCGGACCCGCTCGTTGCTGGGCCGCTGATCTGGACCAACGGTGGTCGAACAGTCGATCGATGGGTGACGTACCTGATAGAGATCTCCTCATGACCGAACTGATTGGCTACCAGGCCCGCGAGGAATGGATGGGGCACGAGGTCCTCACACTTGCAGACGTGTGGCCCGACGAGCCGCGCGCGATGATCGTGGGGCTCAACCCCGCGCCGTCGAGCGTCGAGGCGGGCCACTACTACCAGGGCCAGGTGGGTCAGGGGCAGTTGCGCAAGCTTGCCGCCGCGGGGTTGTTCCGTACGCCCGCCGGCCGGTACTTCGAGGATGCTGCGCTCGCCGCAGGGGTCGGCTTCACCGACATCGTCAAGCGGCCGAGCCGCGGGGAAGGCGATGTTGTCGCAGACGAGATCTGTTTCGGAAGTGCGCAGCTCGCGGACAACCTCCAGTCCCGCGGAGTGCAGTTGATCGTGTGCGTGTTCCGGCATCCCGTGAAGGTCCTGCTCGGGACCGAGGGCGTGCCGGGGATGCAGGCGAAGCGGACGTCGTGGGGAGCGCGAGTGTTCCGGATGCCGGGGCCGTTCGACAGGCGCGAGAACGTGGAGCGCGTCATGTCAGAGCTTTCGGCGCACCTCGACTCGGGCGAGTAGCTCGCGCGCCTCGGCGGGCTCAGTGGGTCGCGCGCGAAGCCGGGCCGATGTTGGGTCAGGATGGTCGTGTCGCTCCGATTCATCCGGGGTGATGGGTCTGGGGAGGTTCGATGCTGAACGAGACGGATCGGCCGATGGACTACGCCGCGCTCAAGAGCCGCCACAGGCAGGAGCGCGACAGCCACCGGCCGGCGCTTTCGCTCCGCGTGCACCGCGCGCTGAGCTGGCTGGGACGCGCGGAGCAGTCCGCGGACGACAAGGACGTTCAGTTCATCCTGCTCTGGGTCGCGTTCAACGCCGCCTACGCTCAGGACCTCGGCGTGGAGAGCTCGCAGTCCGAGCGCGAGAGGCTCCACGCGTTCCTGGGCCAGCTGTGTCGAGTCGATGAGAAGCGGTACGAGGCCCTCCTCTGGCATGAGTTCTCGGGCAGCGTGCGGGTGCTGCTCGAGAACCGATACGTCTTCCAGCCCTTTTGGGACTGGCAGAACGGGCGGATCAGCGAGGCCGAGTATCACCGGCAGTTCGATGGCGCTCGCAGGGCCGTCGAGCGCGCGCTCGGCGCAGGCGACACGAACGTTGTCCTTCAGATCGTGTTCCACCGGCTCTACACGCTCCGAAACCAGCTCGTGCACGGCGGTGGGGTCTGTCGCACCAGTAGGTGACATCTGAGTTGGGTTGCCTGGCAGGGCGCCCTGGAAGGATGTCATTGTGCCTAAGCCTTATCCGCGCGAGTTCCGGGACGACGTCGTGCGCGTCGCCAGGGGCCGTGAGCCCGGCGTGACCATCGAGCAGATCGCGACCGACTTCGGTGTCCACCCGATGACCCTCACGAAATGGCTGCGGCGCGCCGCCGTCGAAGAGAGCGCGAAGCCGGGCGTGACCCGCTCCGAAGGCGCAGAGCTGCGCGAGGCGCGGAAGCGGATCCGGCTGCTCGAGCAGGAGGTCGAGGTGCTGCGGCGGGCGGCGGCGTATCTGTCGCAGGCGAACCTGCCGGGAAAAGGCTCTACCCGCTCGTGACCGAGCTCGCCGCTGACGGTGTTCCCGTCGCGGTGACGTGCCGGGTGCTCAAGCTCTCCCGCCAGCCCTACTACCGGTGGCTGGCGAACCCCATCACCGATGCGGAACTCGTCGCCGCGTATCGCGCGAACGCGTTGTTCGACGCGCACCGCGACGACCCGGAGTTCGGCTACCGGTTCCTCCTCGACGAGGCCCGCGACGCGGGCGAGGGCATGGCAGAGCGGACGGCGTGGCGGATCTGCCGCGACAACGGCTGGTGGTCCGCGTTCGGGAAACGCCGCCGAGGGAAGGGACGACGCCCCGGCCCACCCGTTCACGACGATCTCGTGCGTCGGGAGTTCACCGCCGACGCACCGAACCGGCTCTGGCTCAGCGACATCACGGAACACAAAACCGGTGAAGGCAAGCTCTACCTCTGCGCCATCAAGGACGTCTTCAGCAACCGGATCGTCGGGTACTCGATCAGCGACCGAATGAAGGCGCGTCTCGCCGTCGATGCCGTGAACAGCGCCGTCGCCAGGCGCGGGAACGTCGCCGGTTGCGTGGTTCACACCGACAGAGGATCGCAGTTCCGCGCGAGGAAGATGGTCCGCGCCCTTCACCATCACGGGATGGTCGGATCGATGGGCCGAGTCGGCGCGGCGGGCGATAACGCGGCGATGGAATCGTTCTTCAGCCTGCTGCAGAAAAACGTCCTCAATCGGCGATCCTGGGACACCCGGGAGCAGCTCCGCATCGCGATCGTCACCTGGATCGAACGCACCTACCACCGGCGACGTCGACAGAAGCGGCTGCACGGTTTGACCCCGGTCGAGTACGAAGCAATCATGAACACCGACGTCGCCCTCGCGGCGTAACTACAACCCGTCACCTATCCGTGCGGCAGACCCGAAGGACTGACACCCATGTGGCTCAGATTCCACAAGGTTACGGGCGAACGACTCGCGGTGAAGCGGATTCGCGGGTTCCTTGGGGACGCGCCACGTTACGCGCCCTTCCTTCGAAATGACGGTGGCCACCTTTGGGTCCCCATCGATCTCGATCCGCATCAGGCCGACGAAGCGCTGGTCGAAAGCGTTGTCGAGCAGGTTGTAGCGATCCTTGTGGAGGCACGCGCAGAGTCGGCTGAGCGCGAGCTGAAACAACCGACCTGACTCGGTTCCACCGCGAGGCTACGCACTACGTGCCGCGAGTCGATCCTCATGCAGCACGTCGCGTCCTGAGGATCACTCCACCATCGCAATCAACGCTGGTGTCGCTCTTCTGGACGCCACACCCGATACACATCGGTGAGTGTTCGCGGCCCAGCATCTGCTCCCGTGCCCAGGGCCCGCGACGCGAGGACCGCAACAGTCTGGAAGGGGCTCACGGGCGGAGCGTCGGCCAGAATGATCACCGGCTGATTCTGGAAGATGTACCCCTTCGCCCGAGAGCGCCCCGTCGCCCACTTGCCGTGGCCCGTTCGAACGACGGTTTCCCCGAGGTAGCGGCCGGCGCCATCGATCAGCCAGAGCGTCTCGGCTGAGAATCGCGCGTACCCGACCCCGCTTGGGTGATGGAACCACGTCGGCAACTCGGATGGGGGCTCCAGTTGATCCACGCTGATTCGCGGGCCAGGCTGCCCCGGGCTCGGCGGGGCGTAGCCGGCACGCCAGGCGAGTCGTGGTGCCATCGACTCCCATAGGGAAATGAGGGAGTCGGCGGAGTACGTCAGATCCACGCCGATGGTTGCCGAGAAGTGATCGAGAGCGCGTTGCTGGTCTGCCAGGAGCACCTCGAGGAACTTGGCGGCCTCTGGCCTGCTCATGGCGACGAAGTCGGTATAGCCACGCATTCTCGCTACCCTTCGGTGGGAAGGTGGATCGTGTACTTGATGCCCTTTTCATCGAGGAAGTCGAGAAGCGGCTTCGTCGGCCCCATCTTCTTGGTCACATCGCTAGCGAAGAAGTGCCAGTGGGCCTCGCGGATGGTGCCGTTCTCGATGAGATGGATGTCGGACTCGATCTGCTTGCGGAGCGCCGCTGTCAGTGAGACCCGACCCACCTTCGACTCATGTGCGACGCCGTCGACGAGCACGTCAATTCTGCGGGCGACCGCGTTGCAGACCTCGATGCAGCTGGCAGTCGGCAGCACGACTTGAAGATCCACGCCCGGCGTTGACGCGTCATATAGGTGCGCGACGTAGTCCTCGCCGTCCAAACCGGTAGCCATGAACCCGGGCTTCGGGCCCGCGAGCTTCACATGTCCCGGGCGCTCCATCGCAGCGGCGAGATCATCGAGACTGGTCTTGCCCATCTGGAGGGTGACCATTGTCTCGTCGCTCACGCCCGCAGTGGTGAGATCATCAGACTTCTTGTTGACCAGTCTGACGACCGTTGCCTTGACATCGTCAGGGACCCACTTGAGCGCGACCACAGCCGCGCCCGCGGCGACTGCAAGCGTCGGGACTCGATCCACGAACTTCGCGACCTTGCCGGCCACAGCCCCGGTGTCGCCCACGTAGGGGACCAGGCTGGATGCGCTCAACCCGGCGCCGACCCAGTCGGCATGGATCGCCGATCCGATCGTGTCGCGCACATCGGCGACGGTGCCGATTGCGGTGCCGACAACGGGAACGAGGCTCGCTCCGCTCGAGGCAACGTTGCCGACGAGCCAAGGGAGCGTATCGCCCGGCGCTAGCTCACCAACGATCGCTCCTTGGGCAACCTCCCACGCGATCGTGGCGGGGTCGAGTTGCTCGTCCTTCCACAGCGGATCCAGGCCTCGGCTCTCAGCGTTGGCGACTTCAAACCCATCCTTCAGGCCGTCGCCATCGCTATCGTCGTTCGCGGGATCGGTTCCCAGGATCTCGACTTCGCGATAGTCGTCAAGTTGGTCTTTGTCTGTGTCCGTGCTGAACGCATCGATGCTCAGATCGACCTCGGCCGCGTCTGAGAGTCCATCACCGTCGGTGTCGACGACTTCGGGATCGGAGATCGCCGCGAACTCGATGCTTCCGTCAGAAGCCTCGTCGGCCGGGCCCGCCTCCTGCGCGTCCGTGAGCCCGTCGCCATCCGTGTCGGGGCTCAACGGGTCAGTCCGATGGACGGCTCCTTGTCCGGTCAGCCAGCCAGAGACCTCGAGCATGTCCGCGAGGCCATCGTCGTCTGAGTCAGCCTTGGTCGGGTCGGAGACGCCAGCGTAGATAGTCTCTGCGCCGGGCTCCGAGACGACTTCCCCGGCTTCTTCCGCATCGGTGAGACCGTCGCCGTCCGTATCCGCCGCGTAGGGGTTGGTGGAGTACGTTCTGCCGTCCACCGTCGTCCACCCGGACAACTCGACGAGGTCCGCCAACCCGTCCTGGTCGGAATCCGCGCGCGTCGTGTAGACGACGCCACCGACAACGAGCGCGACAACTATCGAACCAGCGACCAGTCCCAGGGTTAGGAGACGACGCCCTCGCTTGGGGCGCTCGGTGGGCCTTGACGACGTGCTCGCATCTTCGCCGATCACACCGCTCGTGGTCACACGCTCGATTCTGTCCTACGCGACCGACAATGACGTGCCAGCCGAAGTCCACGGGCGCACCGCGCGCAGTCCCCAGCGCACGCGGGGATCGCTCGACATCATTCGTCGCAGACGCGGCAGGGCGGGCAGGACTACTCTGACTCCTGCCCGCCCCTATTGCGATGGGTCAGCGGACAACCCCGGCGCCGGTGGACGAGACCGGCTCGGCTACCGGCCCCGTGGCGGTTCGATCCGCAGCGGGGCCGCTAGCTTTTGGGGCGCGGTCCACCGAGACGGTCGCGAACTTCAGCGATGCACCGATGTTGTCGGCGACGATGTCCCGCGTCTCGCGGGTGTTGCCGGTGTCCTTGTCGGTGTAGGTGCCGAAGCGCAGGTCGCCGGCGACGATCACGCTGTCGCCCTTGCGGAGCGAGGTCGCGACGTTCCGCGACTGCTGGTTGAACACGACGACGCGGTGGAACACCGTGCCGACGTCCTCCCAGCGGTTCGTCGTCTCGTTGAGACGGCGGTCGTTGACGGCGACGGTGAAGCGGGCGTACTCGTTGCCCGCATCGCTGGCGCCGTGCTCGGGGTCACCCGTGAGGTTGCCCTCGATGGTGACCGGGATTCTCGTGGTCATCGTTCTTCCTTCCGTTCCGAGACGCCGCGGCGCCTCCTCGGGCATGGGTCCGGTTGGCCCACGCGTCCCATTCCTGCTCGTCGATGGCGTTCGCCCACGAGCGGGGCTTGCGGTAGTTGTGCCCGCGTGTGCATCCGCCGGCATACGCGTGGCGCAAGCGGGGCAGTGTCAGGCTGAGACGTTCGTGCCAGCCGATCGGCCCGAAGCCGGCATCCGATGCATCGAAGGCCACAGTGTGCGCGGTGTGGAGCGCGGACAGCTCCTCGACGAGGTCGCCGTGCCTGAACCAGCACACCGGCACGAGAGACTCCGAGATCTGGTACCTGACGGTGAACCACTCGACCCACGCACGCAGCGAGTCCCAGGCGGCGCGGGCATCGGCATCCTTGAGCGTCCGCCAGTCGACGACGTGCGCGCCGATCGGAGCAGAAGACCCGGCTCGCTCACCGGGATGGAAGTCGCTCAGCTGCTGGGCGAGCACGTCATCAAGGTCTGGGGGGTCGTCGTAGTCTGTCATGGCGCGGTTCCTTCGAGCGCATTGAGCTTGAGGCGGAGCGCTTCGAGCGCGAACTCGGATGCCGCGCGACGCGCACGATGCCGAGAGAGAACGGCATCCCGGTCGAGCAGCCGATGAAGGAGCTCGTGGCAATACGGATGCAGCGGCACAAGGTCGCGGTCTGCCTCCTGCGCCACCCACCGGCCGTCGTCCGTCTGGCTGACTCCGGAGTAGTCGAGGTGGTGCAGCTCGAGCTCCTTCTTGGTGGCGCGCCGGCCGCATCCGGCGCAGACGAGGGGACGGGCGCACATCGCCTGGGTGTCGAACCATGCGTCGCGGCGGGCGAACCACGCTCGAGAGCGGAGGAAGAACGAGCGATAGGCCTTCGCATGAAGCGGCTTGCGTCGATTACTCATTCCTCGTTCACCACCTCGACAGGCTCGGCGGCAGGCGGGGGAGTAGCCGGCGCGCTCCGCGCATCCTCGAAGGTGACACGCTGCTCCTGCTCGGTCTCGCGCTTTCCGGTCTGGATCGCGCGGGCGTCGCGCCGCGCGTCCCATCCGGCGAGGTCGAGCAGCACGCTGCGCCGGTTGCGATAGGCGAGCAGTCCGGCGGTCGGCGGCAGGCGGCGGATCTCGTCGACGGACATCAGGGGCCGCCGTTCGTGGTGTTCGCTCGTTGAATGCCCGACGTCGCGGGTCGACCAGGAGCGCTGTTCGCGGCGGGTGTCGCGGGTGCCGAGGAGCGACTCGATGTCTCGCAGGTGGTCAACGTGACTGGCTCCGCCGAGCAGAACCTTTGCGGTCGCGGCCGCCCAGATCGTATCTGCCTCCGCGCGCGACCAGGAAGTCTCGGCCTGAGAGAGCGCCTGCAGCACGATGAACGTGCAGATGCCGCGGCCACCGCCGTCGGCCATGATCCGCGGCAGGCTGCCCCACCGGAACATGTTCGCGATCTCGTCGAGGATGAGGCCGAGCGGATGGGCGAGCCGCGAGCCCGGCGATGCCAGTGCTCGGTTGCGGGCCACCTCGACGATGTCGTCGAGCACTGCGCCGAGCCATCCACCCATCGCCGATGCGCCGGATGACGAGCCGATCAGGTACAGCGTGTTGGCGGCGTCGAGGAACTGCGAGGGATCGAACACGGGATCGCCGGGTCGAGGCGACAGCGCCTCACGGATCTGTGGCACCGCGAGCGGTGCGACGGCGCCGCTGACGCCGAACCAGATGGAGGAGACGAGCTTCTCGTCGCCGGCGATCGTGGCGTCGAGGCTGTCTCCCCAGCCGGGGGCGCCGTCGGCCTTGAGGATCTCGACCGCGTCGCGCGTCTGCGCGGGGCTCGTACCCCAGTCGTAGAGTTCCGCGATCGTCATGCCGCCGACGGCGGCTGCGTGAAGGAGGCGACCGAGGACGACTCCGGATGCCTGAGCCCACTCGCCGTTGGTGTTCGACGAGCCGAGTGCCGTGCCGGTGATGATTGCGTTGCCGCGCTGCATCGCGACGAGCGGATCCTCGCAGCCGACGATCGGCGAGATGCGCAGCGGATGCCGCACGCCCGAGAGTCCCTGCGGGTCGAACACGTGGACGTCACCGCGGGCCTGCCGCATCCGCATCGTCGCCGTGAGGTTGTCGTTCGTCGTTGACGTCGTGATGAGCGGACCCGACCAGTCGACGATCGCCGAGATCAGCACGCGGTAGCCCTTGCCCGAGCGTGGCGGGCCCTCGAGCGCGACCGAGTCTTCGATCGAGACGTAGACGTCCTGACCGCGCGACTTTCCGACCCGCCAGCCGACATCGGTCGGCATGGGCTTGGACAGGTCCGGCCGCAGCTGCGCGGCGCGACGCAGGACCGCCTTCGCAGACAGGTGGTCGCGGATCTCACCTGAGGTCGCGAATCCGGGCCGCGTGCGCAGATCGGAGATGAATGCGCGGTCGGATTCGCGGTAACGGCGCACCGCGATCAGCACCCACACGGTGAGCGCGACGATGACGACGACCGCTGCGATGTCCACGATCCGGATCGCGACGACGGGCATCGCGCACCCGGCCGGCGGTACG
The DNA here is from genome assembly GCF_022346945.1 of Microbacterium sp. ACRRU. Taxonomy (GTDB): domain Bacteria; phylum Actinomycetota; class Actinomycetes; order Actinomycetales; family Microbacteriaceae; genus Microbacterium; species Microbacterium mcarthurae. Next base: position 25,085 of record NZ_JAKRNI010000013.1, read on the forward strand.
TAGGCGGATGGATCGCCGGTGATCGCCAGGGCGAGGCCCGCGAAGAGGTGTTCCGGTGCCGGCCGGGCGCCGCACACGATCTGCGTGACGGACTCGGCGAGGAATCCGAACGCGAGTGACAGGATGACGGCCGCAGCGATGAGGACGGCGATCGCCTTTCCGAGCATGCTCTGGTTCATGATGCGCGCCTCCTACAGTCCTTCCGCGGTAGCGGCGGCCGCGGCGAACCAGGCGTCGCGCGTGCGAGAGCGTAGCTCGTCGAACCGGAGTGGTCCCGCCTTGAGCGCGGGATCGAAGGGGATGATGTGCACCGCGCGCACGTGATCGCGGAAGCCGTCGGCGATCTGCCTCGCCACCGAGGGAGCGGGCTCTGACTGCGTGACGATGACCACGGCGCGGGCGGCGAGGATGCTCGAACGCTCGTCCCGCCCGCGCAGCGCATCGAGCAGCAACGCTGCCGACTCCGCCGACTCGGGAGTCGCCAGCGTCGGGATGACGAGCTGGTAGGAGTTGTCGACCATGCGCAGCCAGCGCTCGGCCGACTCGTCGTTGCCCGAGTCGAAGACCACGAGGCGGTAGAACCGTGCGGCGACCTGCATCAGCAGGTCGAACTCGGCGGACGCGATCCTCTGGTCGGTGGCGAGCAGCTCAGGGTTGGAGCGGAGGACGTCGTAGCGGTCCGTGGCCTGGTGGTGCACGAACCGCGTGATGTCGGAGACGCCCGCGCCGATCTCAAGCAGGCGGGATGCCTCGGGAACAAGGTCGCGGAGCGTGGTGTCGTACATGCCCTGCTCGGTGCGCCAGCCCAGCGTTCCGCGGGTGTCGTTGTTGTCCCATGCGAGCACGTTGCCGCCGCCTTCGCGTGCGTACACCGCCGAGAGCATCGCGGTGGTCATCGTCTTGCCGACGCCGCCCTTGCCGTTCGCGATCGCGATGGTGCGGCAGCCGGCCCACTGCCTCGACACGACTGCGGTCCATTCGGCGCGCCGCCGCTCGGCTGCGGAGGGCTTGACGATGATCCCGAGTCGTCGGGCAAACCCTCGCCAGCCGGTCGGCCGAGGGAGCGGCTCGGGTGCGGGGCTGAGGAAGGAGGGGCGGGCGGGCGACTCCGCAGCCGGCGCTTCAGCGGTGTCTGTCGCGGTCGGCTGCGGAGCCTGTTCGCTCACCTCCTCTCTATACGACTCGGTTCGCCGGGGCTGGTCACCCGGTGAGCCCGATGCCGGCGCCGGGCTCTCGAGGTGGGTGAGGGCCCCGTCGGGCGTGACCAGCAGGCGGTGGTCGCCGCGGTCGCCCGACGTGACGAGTTCGAGCGTCGCGCCTGAGCGTCGCGCTTCGTCGGTCGCGCGGCGGACGATCGCGTGCCGCACGTCCTCATCGGCGACCGCGTGGATCGGCTCGGCGCGGCCGTCGAGTGTGACGAAGGTGACGTGCGTGCCGGTCACGGTCGCATATGCGCGAGGGTGGCTGATGATCGTGCTCATGGTTCACTGCTCCTCGGTGTTCTCGCGGGGGTCGGCGGCGAGCCAGCCCTCGATTCCGGTGTCGATGTCTCGCGCCTCCGGCCAGAGCGCGTCGAGCGTCGCGGCGTCGATCGCGCGGAGTTCTGCGTCGTCACGATCTGCCGGTGCCAGCGCATCGTCGGTGGCGAAGAGCTCGTACTCCCAGTCGGTCGACGTGGCGAAGCAATCGACGAGGTAGGAGTACTGGCCGACGTACGCGAGGAACTCGCCCTTGCGCAGGTGCCGGGCCATCTCGACGTGCGGCGCCGGCAGATTGAGCCGGGCGCGCAGCGCGGCCTGCTCCTGGCTGTTCACGCGGAAGATGAACTTGTTCTCGATGTCGCCGACGATCGAGTACGCGAGCGACCGCTCGAGCGAGCCCTCGTCACCGACGGCATCCAGATCGCCCATCTTGTGAAGGATGACGATGTTGCTGATGCCGTAGTGGCGCGAGAGCTTGAGCCACTGCTGGAACATCTGCAGCGACGTGAGCGACGTCATGTCACGCCATCCCTCCTCGCGGACGACGTAGCGGGTGCGCTTGGCGGCGCGGTCGGAGATGACGGCCTGAATCCACGCAGTCGAGCACACCTGTGTCAGCTGCGCCGCGAGGTCACCGCGGGCGAAGAGTTCGGAGGTGTCGGTGACGACGATCGGGGCATCCTGATCGAACTCGACGGTCGACTCGTCCTCGAAGAGACCCGAGAGGTCGCCCTCGACGAAGCGGCGCAGGACGAAGCGCGGCTGGATCGCGCCGTCGGCGGCGTGGAACGCGGCATCCGTCTCAGCTGCGATGGCGCCGAGGTCCTCGAAGACACCCCGCAGGGTCGGGCGATCGCCGGTGCGGGCGATGCACCGGTCGAGCGCATCGAGAAGCGCGGCGTGCTCGATCGCCGAGAGTCGTGCACCGAGCGTCATCTCGATGAGCGCGATGAGGGTGCCGATGCGCCGCTGCTTGACCATCTGCTCGTGCTGCTCGTCGGTGCTGTCGGTGCGGCGCGGACCCCGGTCGAGCGGGTTGAGGCGCGTGCCGGCGCCGCCGCCGAGGCGGATCACGCGACCGCCGGGGATCGCCTCGGCGACGCTTACCCACTCGCCCTTCGGATCGGACGGGACGACGACCTGATGGCCGAACGCGATCGACCGGGTGACAAGCGTCTTCACGGTCGCGGACTTGCCGCCCCGGTACGCGCCGAGCACGAGGATGTTCGTCGAGAACGTGCCGCGCTCGGACGAGTCGACGTACGCCTCCCACGGCGAGAAGTGCCAGAGCGCGTCGGCGTTGAGGTCGACGCCGAGGATGGGGCCGCGGTGGCCGAGGCCGGAGTCGGCGACGAACGGGTAGATCCCGGCGATGTGCTGCGAGGTGGCCTGATGCGCGGGGATCGACGCCTTCGCGAGGTTCCAGTACCCACGGTTGACGAGCCCGGGACCGAACGGCCCCGGAACGGCCGCCTCCGGAAGCCCACGATCGCGACGCGAAGTGCGCGCCGGTTCCTGCTCTTGCCGAGCGCGGTTGATCTCGCGCTGGAGATCGCGCTTCTCGCGTCGGCTGAGCTCGACGGGAGTGAAGGATGCCGCGTGCTTCACCATCACTTCATCCCCATTCCGATCGGCAGAGCGTTGACCATGAGCGCCTCGGCCTGTTGGCAGTAGAGGACCTGCGCCTCCATCCCCGCGCGCGACAGCGCGTTGCGCATCCCGGCGATCGCCTGGTCGAGTCGCTCCTCATCCGGCGCGGTGACCGTGAGGTACGCGCCGTACTGGAACTCGCCGTGGCCCCGCGCGATCTCCTGCTCGCGCTGCTCGAGGGCGCGCCAGTCCGCGGCATCCGCTGCCGACCCGTCGGCGCCGCGCTTCGCGCGGAGCGACTCGTTGCCGCGCCACACCTTCTTCTCGTCGCGGATGCGCTTGAGCGCCTTTGACACCGGCACCGGCGTGAGCACGATCGAGAAGATGTGCGTGATGGCCTCGCCGGTGTTGGGGTGCCGGGCGAAGACGACCGGCGAGAGGAAGCCGATCGGGGAGTCGGAGCGCGGCCACTCGTGCACCCACATCGTGGTGTGGACCCCGGAGTCCGTGACGACGATCCCGTTCCGACCCTTCGGCTCCTCGATGTACATCGGACCGATCGCGGCCGGATCGACGCCGGCGACGGCATCCGGCCGGTTCTGGACGATCGGCGCGAACTCGGGATCGAACGCGAGACGGCCGAGCGCGGCGACGTCGCGCGGCGAGAGCCAGCGACGCACCGTGATCTTCGCGGCCGTGAGTGCGTCGGCGAGGTTGCCCGCCTCGATCTGCGCGAGCGTCACAATCGCCTCCTTGCCGCCGCCGAGTGCCTTGAGCTGCCCGCCGAGCGACACGAGGTCGAGAGTCAGGACGATGTAGTTGCGGTGCGCGACCTCGAACCGCTCGGAGCGATCCATCACGTCCTGGTAGTTGTGCGCGACGGGGGAGTCGGGGTTGAGCTTCCTCACGCGCCGAACGGTGTCGTAGTGCTCGCGCGCCGCGCGGATCGTCGTCGGCAGGGTGCGCTCCTGCAGCGTGACGCGCTTGACGCCGGGGCGCTGGGTGAACGGGCCGAGGACGCGGTCGAACTGCTCGGCGAGGTCGAACCGCTCGGGCAGGTCGTGCATGAGGAAGCCCTGCACCTCGAGTTCGGCGATCACCGACACCGACCGGTCGTGCGGGTTGTAGGTGGCCGCGACGTTGTTGACGTCCCAGAGCTGGATCGACGCGCGCGTGCCCGGGAGGTTCAGCGTTCCCGTCAGGCGCGGACGTTCGGGCCGGAACTTCTCGGTCGTCGCGCCATTCGCGTGCCGCAGTTGCTTCATGAGCCACAGTCCCGCCATTCGCGGTGTCGACACTCCGTGGATGCTGGTGAGCGCCGTGATGCCGAGCGCCAGATACAGCGGTGCGCCGTACAGCAGCCCGAGGGGGCCGAAGCGGTTCACGAAGATGAGCAGCACCAGGGCGGCGGCCGAGACGAAGGCGAGCTGCCACGGGTCCATACCCATGACGACGCCCTGTCGCGACCGGCGCGGCAACCGCACGGGACGTGCGTAGTCGGGGGTAGCAGTCATGACGAGCTCCGATCAGGCTTGGGGGTTTGGGGAGGCTGTGCCGACGACGGCGGAGATGCGGATGCCGGGGGAGCGGGTGTCTGGCTGGGGCGCGGCGACGCGGCGGGGGAGGGAGCGGGCGTCTGAGCTGAGCGGGTCGTTGTGGCCGTGGCGGCGCGCGACTGGGCCGGCGTGGACGCACCGCGCGGGGCGGAGCCTGTCGCGGTGCGGGTTGTCGCGGGCTTCGGGGAGGAGGACGGCGACGGTGACCCCGGACGCGAGCCCGCAGGTCGCACACCCGAGGGGAGCGCACCGAGTCTCGTCGGGATCCGGAAGGCGGAGCGCGCAGCTCCCGCGGCCATCCGCCCGCCGTGCGAGCCGAGCCGAGAGCCGATGCCGTCGGCCGCGACCGCGCCCGCGAAGCTGAACAGGCCGAAGATCGCGAACGGTGCGAACGCCACCAGCACCAGGCCGACGATGAGCGGCCACGACTGCGGGTTCCAGATGGTCTTGACGGACGCCAGGCCGTTGATGATCAGTGTGACGAAGCCGATGGTGAGCGGGCCCGTGAGCAGGAGCACGAAGACCGCCGAGACGTAGCGGACCACCCATTGTGGTCCGATCCCGCGCACCGGGAACAGCATCCACGCGACCGGGCCGACCATGATCAGCGCCGCGAGCACGATGTTGCGGAAGGTGAACACGAGCATGAGGAGCAGCATCCCGAGCATCAGCAGGAAGTGGATGAGGAAGGCGAAGAAGTAGTTCGCCTGACCGCCTGCCCACATCACCGACTGGAGCGTCGAGTACAGGCCGTCGCGGCCGTCCTGCGCGAGGATGTACCACGTCATGTCGTCCACCGCGTTGAGCACGTGCCCGGTGAACCACAGCGTGATGGGCACGGCGGGGACGGCGATGAAGGACCGCACGAGAGCGCCGACGAGCTCTTCCCGATCGCCCGAGACGACGGCGGCGGCGATTGCCCACACCATCGCGCCGAAGGTGATGATGAGGATTGCCCACTGCCAGAACGACCACTGGTCGAGCGCTGCCGTCCACAGCAGCGTGGAGGTGTCGAAGCGCATGTTGTCGGCGACGAGGAACATCATGCCGGTGGCCGCGAGCGCCATGCCGCGGCCGGCGTTCTCGAACGTGACGCAGACGGCGTCGCCGAGGCTGCACCCGTACTTCACCAGGAGCGCCCGGCCGCCATCGGCTTGGATTGCCTGGACGTGACCCTCGTACGTCGTGCAGACGGTCGAGCGCGAGCCGTTCACCGAGACGCCGACGAAGCACTGCTGCGCGGTGACCTTGTTGGGGTCGTTCGGCGTGCACGTCACCTGATCGGCCGCGCTCTGGCAGTCGACGTCGAATGCCGGCGCCGACCACGGTTCACCGCTCAACGCCGCCATCGGCACGGCGGCCACTGCATCCGTCGTCGTCGCATGTGCGGGCGAACCCGACCCGAGCATGAGAAGGATGCCGACCGCGATGCCCACGCGGAGAGCGCGCGCGACGTTCATCAGAAGCCGAAGTCGAAGTTCACGAACCAGGCGAAGAGACCGGATGCTGCGCCGAGCACCGCGGCCGCGATGAAGATCCAGAGGATGTTCTCGCCGGCCCACGTGCGCACCCGGTCGGACGCGAGTCCCCGGAACGCGAGGGCCGCGCCGGCGATGATCAGCATGATCAACACGACAAGCATCGCTCCGGCGAGGATGTACGACGCGATGACCTGGAAGCCCTGGAAGAACGGGGCGGTGAAGTCCGGCTGGATGTCCGGAATGTCGACTTCGGTTGGTGCGGTGTAGGTAGACATGATCGTTCTCCTTCGCGATGACTACTTCAGGGGAAGGCCGCGTGCGGCCATGAAGGGCTCGGGAGGTATCGGGTTACCTGACTGACGGACTTCGAAGTGGAGGTGGCAGCCGAACGACTTGCCGGTATTGCCCTCGGCGCCGATGGGAGTGCCTGCGGTGACCGTGTCGCCCACCGATACGCGCAGCGATCCCCACTGCATGTGCCCGTAGAGCGTGACGATGCCGCCGCCGTGGTCGATCAGAACGGCGTTGCCGTAGCCCTGATACGACCCGGCGGTGATGACGACACCGGGACCCGCGGCGTAGACGGTCGCGCCGCATCCCTGGGCCATGTCGTAGCCCTGGTGGTTCGTCGAGCAGTAGCCGCATCCGACCACCGGGTTGTAGCCGAACCCGCGCCCCTTGAAGTAGCTGCCCGCGAGCGGGTAGCCCCAGTCGCCGCTGACGGCGGGCGCGGGATCTGCTGAGGTGTTGGTGGTCTCGGTGGTGCTCGCGGCGGCGCCGGCGACCGCGAACGGGATCGCGACGAGTGGCGTGACGATGAACCCCGCGACGAGCAGGATGCCGATGAGCACCCCCGCCAGGATCTTCCGACCAGTCCTCGTGTTGAGGGCTGCGGCGGCGATCACCGGGGCTCCCATGTCAGGGCTCCAACGGCTCCGTGAAGTAGCGGACGACCTTGCAGTCGCCGGCCTGCTGGTCGGTGTCGGCGGTCGGCACAGATGCTGCGCCGCAGAGCACCTGCACGCTCACGCGCGCCTGCTCGTCGTAGGACGTCTCGCCGCCGGAACCGTCCGAGCGAGTGAAGGTCAGTGTCACGTCGGCCGTGCCGATGGACATGTCGCCCGAGGGATCGTCGGTGACGGGCACGTCGGCGATGTCGCTGGTGACGACCGCGACGACGCGGCCGTTCTCGCCCGCGAGCGAGTCCCACTCCTCCTGCGGGAGCACGACGCCCTGTCGCAGCTCGGTCTGTGAGTCGGACATCGCCGCGAGCTGGTCCGCCTCGGAGGTGAACCGCGTGTCGGGCGTGAACCACGTGTCGAGGTAGTCGAGCCACTCCTCGCGCGCGCTCTTCGTCGTGTCGAACGTGGATGCCGCAGCCAGCGCCGCGCGGATGTAGCTGTCGGTGTCTGTCGTGATCGGCTCCGGCGTCCAGCCCTGGTCGGTCGTCATCGGATCGACGAAGCTGCCGTCCGGCTGCTCGGATGGCGTGGGCTCGGGGGTGTTCGAGGCGGTCGGCGTGTCAGACGGCGTCGGAGTCGGCTGAGCCAGCATCGCGCTGACGATGATGGCGACGATGCCCGCGATCAAGACCAGGCCGCCGACGATCGCCCACGCGATCCCCCGTCGCCCCGAACTCTGGCTCATCATCACCGGTCAGCCCTCCTGATCTTCCAGGACGGCAACCTTGCACGAACGGTACGGCTGGTGCATCGGTCGCCGTGACGGCATCCTAGGCACGTCAGGGCAACGCGGAAAAGGATTTGTTTCGAGGTTGTGGATAACGTCGACGTGGCTGACTTCTGTGGAGGAGAAGACGATCAGCGGCCGGGATTTTAGACCTCGGACCAGGCCGTTGTCTGTCCCCCAAAAAGGGGACAACGCCAGCCCCGCAAAATCTGCGAGGGGCGTGATGTGGGGGTGGCCGACTGACATGCCCACACCGTATATCAGTGTGCGTAGGAAGTAAACAACTAAATCGGATGCTTTGCTGGACTTCGCAACTACCTCTGCGACACAATTGCCGCATGCCTCGTCTCGCGCAACCAGCGGGCTCAGAAGACGCCCAGGACCCGATCGCGCTGCTCGGCAACCTCGTCAAGGCGGCGATTCTCCGCTACCTCCGCTCGAACCCCGACGTCACGGTCGGTCCAATCTGCGACGCCCTGGATCTCGGCCCCACGACAGTCCAGCCACGGCTCAACGAACTCGAGGCCGCAGGCCTCGTGATCGCCGACCCGCCGTCGGTGCCGGGGGAATCCAGAAAGGGTGTCTGGGTCAAATACAGCGTGAACAACGAGGCCGTCACCGACCTCTACCTGCGTCTCGGAATGGCGATCGGGGAGTTCTGACGGTTCGCGTGTCCGCGGTCGGGGGTATGCCTGGGGTGTAGCCCGAGGAGGTGGTCGCGGTGGATGTGTGGATCTGGTGCGTGCTCACAGGCGTCGCCGCGGTGCTCGTCGTAGGTGTATGGCTGAGGCGCCGCGCTCGCCGCGTGTACGTGATCGACCATGTGCGCGTCGAGATGCATCCGGCACGCGTCGTCGAGGACCGCGTGATAGAGCACGTCTGGCGTGCGGCGATCTCGATGACCAACACATCGCGGCGGCCCCGGATGCCTCCGACGCTTGGTGAGCGCGTGACGGTGAATTGTGGCGGCCGCTCATACTTGGCCAGCGCCTTCCTCGATGCAGAGCCGGTCGAGATCAATCCGGGGGACGTCGCCTTGGTCTGGGTCGATGCCGTTCTCCCCGCGGATTCGCGGCCAAGGTCCTGCGCGCTCGTCCACCTGCGAATTCAACGTCCGCCGCGATCGCTACGATTCCTTTGGAGTGGCACGCGCCGAAGAGATCTGGCGGATCCCGATCGTCCAATGCGCTTGCCCGCCGGGGAAACCGACTGGGGAGCAGAGCGTGAAGTACAGCAGTGAAGCCGAGATCAAGAAAGCGCTCGACATCGAGTCGTGGAGGAACCTCTCCAAGGACAAGATGATCCGTTTCGCGGCGATGATGCCCGACATGGATCGTGAGGTCGCCTTGAAGATCGTCGAGCAGTTCCCGGCGTTCAAGGATTTCGCGATGGAGACCGTCGGCGTCATGGAGCGCGCCCAGGAGTCCGCGCTCCAGAACAACAAGGAGAGCCAGGCTCAGGTGCACCAGGCTTTCCAGGAGATTCGCGAGATCCTCAAGGGAGAGTTGGCTCAGGAGGACCTGCCTTGGGAGCAGCGCAAGCAGATTCTCGAGCTCATCCTTGAAACGGGGAACAAGGAGTTCGCGAAGGATACGGAGAACAAGGACTTCCTGAAGCAGATCATGAAGGGTGTCGGCGTCGTCGCCGTGTCCGCACTTGCTTTGGGGATTGTGTTCGTCGGCGGCAAGATCATGATGGAGCAGTCCGGCGATGCGCTCGAGGCCTGACGGACACCGAAGGGCGCACGTGCCGAAACCTGGACGGGCCACTCTCCTGGTCCCCATCTTGTTGCTTGCGATCTCGACCGCTGGATGCGCTGCACCGCCGGAGATCGTGGTCGATGAAGCCGATGCCGCGGTTCCGACTGAGACTCAGTCTGCAGCAGACGTGGCCGCCGAGGCCGCGAGGAAAAATCTGAGGAAGGCCTGCTCGAAGTTCGGTGACTCGATGTCAGCGTTCGTGGACATGTCCCGCGCGGACCCGACGGTCGAGACCTACGGCGCCGGGCTAAAGGAGTTCGCATTCTCGCTCGGCGATCAAGCCCTCGACGCGGGGGATACGGGCGACGTCGGCCTTGATCTCCTGCTTGCGAGCCTCGCCTCAGATACGGCCGCTTTCGCGGACGAATATGCCGTCACGGGCGAAGTGTCGACTGCTCGGTGGCTGGCCTTCCGCACGGGAGTGAAGGCTGTTGCGGACGGCTGCGGACAGACGTGGTACTTCGAGGACTAATGGGTGCGCTGGCGCAACCCGCGCGCTCGTGAGCGAATTGGACGCCGTAGAGAGTGTTCGACGAGTTACCTGCCGACTGGGCGGCCGCAATCCAGTCCCATTCGTTTGACCATCGCGACCTGGAAAGACTCGTCAGCGAGCTCGACAGCACGTTCCGAGGGCCGCAGCCTGCTTCCGCGAACCGTCTCGTGACGCCGAACCGTGATCTTGTCTTTCGTGCGTTTCACCTCACTCCACTCGAGGAGGTCCGCGTAGTCATCCTTGGGCAGGACCCGTACCCACAGGCCCACCCGGATCCCTCGCCGGCACGGGACGGCGTTGCAGACGGACTGGCGTTCTCCTCTGCCGGGCTCTGGCCGCAGAGTTCCCTGGTACCACTGCTGTGGGAGTTGCGACGCTCAGGTCTGCAGACCAATGCACCTTGCGGTGCTGACCTGGGAGCGTGGGCAAGGCGTGGGGTACTACTCCTGAATGCGTGGCTGGTCTACGCCAGCGACGGGCTGCCAGCGGGTCTGCGTGGGGTCTCCCGGGACTTCACTCGGGCTGTGCTCGCGAGTTGCATTGCGCTTACCGAGCCGCCGGCCTTCCTTGTCCTGGGTGATCGCGCCTGGGGTGTTGCCAAACCGGTGCTCAAGGGGCTGCCGCCATCCCAGGTGATTCGTACGGGTCATCCAAGCCGACCACCATGGCCAGACGGCACCGGAGCGCAGCAACCGTTTGTCCAACTGAACGACTTCCTAGGACCTCGGCTCGTCGATTGGAACCTGTCTTGAGCAACGCCACATCCCATTCGCCGTCGCGACCATGGTGGCAACGTTGGTGGGTATGGGTTGGGGCGATAGGTGGCGTCATCATCCTCCTGAACGTTCTATCGTTCCCCGCGGGACGCTATGAGTGCATCTGGCAAGGCGGCGCGCGTCCTGACGGCCTGCTGGGGGAGGGGCAACTCGTGGTGGATGTCGGCATGTGGCCAGCGACCTATCCGCTCGAGGCTCGCCTCTACACGACGAGTCAGGGCATGCTAATCGTCGACTCGGGTTGGACCCACGCTCACGGCACCTTCGATCGTGACTTCCATGCGGTGTTCCCATGGAAGGGGAGCAGCTACCAGGCCTTCTGCGAACTCCCTTGAGCTGCTCATGCGGTGGGTGGCGTGCCCAATGTGCACGCGCTCCGGGGTTGCCACGTTTCTGCCACGAATTGTATCGACCCCACATGATCGAACCGGGTATCGAGAACGTCAGGACGCCCGGTTTCGCGCGGATCCGATAAGCTCGGTTGCCGTCGGCGCGATTTCAAATCCCTCCGTCTCCGCCACGAAAAGCCCCGGTTCGCCGGGGCTTTCGTCGTTCGTGGTGCGTCTGTCGCGGCTACCGGGCCGGCGGCGGCGCCGTCGACTCGCGCACGACGAGCTCGGCCGACAGCTGAACCCGTCGGTGGGCGATCGTCTCGCCGCGCGACATGGCCAGCGCCAGACGCGCGGCCTCGGAGGCCATGCCCGCGAGCGGCTGGTGCACGGTCGTCAGCTGCGGGTTGACCCAGCGGCACAGGTCGACGTCGTCGAAGCCGACGACCGAGAGGTCTTCGGGAACCCGGAGTCCTCGTTCCCGCGCGGCGAGGTAGATGCCGTACGCCTGCTCGTCGGAGCCGCTGATGATCGCGGTGGGCCGCTCGGGGGCGTCGAGGAGCTTCCCGCCGTAGGTGATGCCGCCGGAGATGAGCGAGTCGCCCACCTGGACGAGCCCGGGGTCGGGGGTGATGCCGCGACGCCCGAGCGCGGACATGTAGCCGTCGAGGCGGTCCTGGTGGCACTCGAGGTTGAGCGGACCGGTGACGAATCCGATGCGCGTGTGCCCGAGATCGAGCAGATGGTCGGTGGCATCCCGGGCTCCGGACCAGTCGGCGGCGGACACCGTGACGAACGACTCAGTGTCGGTGCCGACGGGGTCGACGAGAACCACCGGCACGTTCAAGCGCGCGAGCTCTTCACGACCGACCGGATCGATCTCGGAGACGACGATGACGATTCCGTCGGTGCCCCGCCCGGCGACGCGCTGCAGCCATTCGGGGGTACCGGCCGGCGAGCCCTCGGTCGCGGTGACGACGAGATCCGCTCCCGCCCGGGCGGCTTCGGCCTGCGCTCCGCGCAGGAGCTCGGTGGCCCACTGGGTTTCGAGGCTCACGATCACGAAATCGAGAAGGGATGTTTCGCGTCGCGCCTTGCGTCGCTCGTACCCCCGCTCCTCGAGGAGCTTCTCGATTTCTTCGCGTTTCGGGGCGGAGATGCCCGGGCGCCCGTTGAGCACACGAGACACCGTCGGCACGGAGACCCCGGCGACGCGGGCGATCTCCGCCAGCGTGGCGGTGCGCTGCGACATGGGTTTCCTTCCCCCCGGAGCCCGCACTCTTGACCGCGGGCGGCGACGGATCTACTATAGCAACCACGCAAGTTGCGTAACAAGTTGTTCCTCACTTTGTTAAAACTTGCGATGCAAGATCATGCGGCTCGCGATGCTGCGAGCTCGCCTCACCTGCAGCACAAGAGGAGAAATCCATGTCGAAGAAGACATCGTCCTGGCGCCGTGCCGGCGCGACGGCGGTCGCCGGTCTCACCCTGCTGTCACTCGTGGCCTGCTCGGGAGGCGGATCGGGAGGCGACGACTCCGGGTCCGCCACCGAGGGGAATCTCGTGTGGTGGGGCTGGACCCCCGACAAGCCCGTCGCCGACCAGCTGATCGCCGCGTTCAACGAGGAGTACCCCGACATCGCCGTCGAGTTCGTCTCGAAGCCGATCGACAACTACGACTCGGTCATGGGTCCCGCCATCACGTCCGCCGACGGGCCCGACATCTTCAACGTCGCCCCGGGCTCGGCGAACGGCGGCGTCGAGACCTTCCAGGCGGGCGCGATCGACCTCGCCCCCGTCGTCGAAGAGGCCCTGGGCTCCGACTGGCGCGACAAGCTGTCGGCATCCGGGGTCGAGGGACTGGTCGTCGACGACAAGGTCGTCGGGCTGTCGGCCGGGTCGGTCTACTCGGGGAGCCTGTGGATCAACAAGGACATGTTCGACACCCAGGGCCTCACGCCCCCGACGACCCTGGAGGAGTGGAAGCAGGTCTGCGCCGCGTTCCAGGCCGCCGGTCAGGGTTGCTTCGTGCAGGGCGCGGGACAGTGGGCGTTCGACATGGACACCTTCGAGGCGATCATGGAGAACGTCGAGCCCGGGGCCTACATCGAGGCTTCGCTCGGCGAACGTCCCTACACCGACCCCGCGTTCGTCGAGGGGATGGAGATCTGGAAGTCGCTGTTCGACGACGGCATCATGCAGGACGGCGCCGTGGGGCTCCAGCAGTACCCCGACGCCAGCAACGCCTTCATGTCGGGCCAGTACGCGATGGTCATGATGGGCACCTGGTACACGCAGTACACCGTCCGCGACACGATGATCGGAGCGATGGAGGCCGCGGGCGTCTCCAACCCCGAGCCGTTCACCATGATCCCGATCCAGTTCCCGGATGTCGCCGGCACCGGCGAGACGGGCAACATGTTCGGTGACGCCGACTACGGCCTGGCGATCAGCGCGCAGTCCGACCAGCAGGCCGCCGCCAAGACGTTCGTCACGTGGCTGACCACGACCGAGGCCGGGCAGCAGACCGTTGCCAACACCCTCAACGACATCCCGTCGCTCCTGGGCATCCAGCCCCAGTGGGACGACATCGACCTGGTCAACCCCGAGGTCCAGCTCGACGCCCTGAAGGAGTACACCGACGTCGCGGCGTCGTCGACGCAGCCGCGGTTCGCGACGGTCTCCGCCGACCTCAACAGCGCCTTCCGTGACGCCCTCATCGGCGTCGCCACCGGTGACGTCACCATCGACGACGCCCTCGCGGGCCTGCAGTCCGTCGTGGACGCGCAGTAGCCCCGCGCCGAATCCCTCCGTGGGCGGGTCCACTCCCGCCCACGGAGGATCCCGCCCCACTCAAGGAAGAGCACATGAGCACCCTTACCGAAGCCGTTGTGACCGCGGGGCGGTCGCGACGCACCCCGGGCCGCGGTCCACGCCGTGCCGGACAGAGGTCCCCGTACCCGGGCGGCCTCGCGTGGATCCTTCCGGCGCTCGCACTGGTCGTCGGGATGATCTACTTCTCCATCGGCTACACCGGCTACGTCTCGACCCTCGACTGGAACGGGTTCATCCTCAGCCCGTCGGAGCCGGTCGGCGGCGACAACTACGCCGCGATGTTCGCCGACCCGATCTTCTGGCGCGCCATCGGGCACACCGCGATCTTCTTCGTGGTGACGTTCACGGCACAGACGGTGATCGGGTTCGTCTTCGCGGCGATCATGCACTCACGGATCCACCTGGCCCCGGTGTACAAGGTCATCATCTTCGTCCCGACGGTCCTCGCGCCCGCCACGATGGCTCCGGTCTTCCGCCTGATCTTCGATGCGAACGGCTCGTTCAACGGCATCCTGTCGGCGATCGGACTGGGGTCGCTCACCCAACCGTGGCTGGCGGGCAACGTCACGGCGATGGTCGTCGTCATGCTCGTGACCATCTGGCAGTGGACGGGGCTGACGTTCATCCTCTTCTACGCCGCGATGAGCCAGATCGAGCCCGAGATCCTCGAGGCGGCCCGCGTCGACGGTTCGGGCAACATCCGCACGCTCTGGTCGATCGTGTGGCCTATGTGCCGCGGCACCGCCGTCGCCCTCGCGGTGCTCGGCGTCATCGGCGCGCTGAAGACATTCGATGTCCCGTACCTCGTGACGCGGGCGGGACCCAACCACGCGACCGAGTTCCTCGGCACCTACATCTTCCAGACCATGGTCCAGGAGAAGCACTTCGGCTACGCCGCCGCGATCTCGGTCGCGCTTCTCGTGCTCGCGATCGGTGCGGGGCTGCTGATGAACCGGATCAACCGACAGTCCGAGAGGAGCTGACCATGTTCGACGTCCGATCCCGCGCCTCGCGGTGGGGCCTGCAGCTCCTCGCGACGCTCATCGTCGTGCCCTACCTGTTCCCGCTGGTCGCCATGGTGCAGGGTTCTCTCGCCGGTCAGGGTCTCGGCAACTACGCCAAGGTCTTCGCCACCGGCATCGTCCACACCTACTTCCTGAACAGCATCATCATCGCGGCGTCCACGATCGCCCTCGTCTACGTGTGCACGATGCTCGCGGCGTTCGGCTTCGCCAAGCTCCGCATCGCGGGCAAGGAGATCTGGTTCTGGCTCCTGCTCGTGGCGTTGACGATGCCCGAGGCGGTGCTGCTCACACCGCTGTTCGTCACGGCGTCGACCTTCGACATGTACAACGAGCTCATCGCCGTGATCCTGCCGCTCGCGGCGCTGCAGGTGCCGTTCACCGTGCTCCTGGCGCGCAGCTTCTTCAACGGCATCCCGAACGAGCTCATGGAGGCGGGACGCATCGACGGCGCGAGCGTCGTGCGCGTGTTCTGGCACATCGTGCTCCCGCTCACCCGTCCGATCGCGGGGGCCATCGTCGTGCTGACCCTCATCAACAGCTGGAACGCGTACCTGCTGCCGCTGCTCATGCTCAACGACCCGAGCAAGCAGGTGGTGACGCTGCTTCCCACGTTCTTCATGAGTCAGTACACCAATGACCAGACCGGTGTGCTGGCGGCGGCGGTCATCACGGCCGTGCCGGTGATCGCGGCCTATCTGCTCTTGCAGCGCTCCTTCGAGCGCGGCCTCGCCGCGGGAGCGCTGAAGTGACCGGCGGACTGCTCGCGGGCCAGTTCGCCGTGGTGACGGCGGGCACCTCCGGCATCGGTCGCGCCGTGGTCGAACGCTTCCTCGCCGAGGGGGCGGAGGTGCTCACGACGGGCATGACCGCGGCCCGAATCGACGAGGCGCGGAACACGTGGGGCGATCGCGTCCACGTGCTGCGGGCGGATGCCTCCCGACTCGACGGTCTCGACGAGCTCGCCGCCGCGGTGCGGGCGACGGGTCTTGGGGTGGACGTCCTGGTCGCGAACGCCGGGCGCGACGTCGACTCGACCCCGGTCGCGGAGACGGATGCCACGGCCTTCGACCACGTCAGCGATCTCAATTTCCGCGGCACGTTCTTCACGGTGCAGCGTCTGGTGCCCCTGCTCAACGACCACGGCCGGATCGTCCTGGTCTCGTCGATCGCCGGCTCGAACGGCGGTCCGGGCCACGCGGTCTACAACGCCACCAAGGCCGCGGTCCGCTCGCTCGCCCGCACTCTCACGGCGGAGCTGGGCGGACGCGGCATCCGTGCCAACTCGGTGAGCCCCGGTCCGACCGCGACGGCCGGATTCGATCAGTTCACCGGCGGCTCCGAGACCGTTGCTGCCGCGGTGGCCGAGATGGTCCCCCTGCGGCGGATCGGCCGACCGGAGGAGGTCGCCGCCGCCGTGGCGTTCCTCGCCAGCGCCGAGTCCAGCTTCATCGCGGGCGTCGATCTCGTCGTCGACGGCGGCATGAGCCAGGTCTGACCGCACCCGCCCCTTTTCCCATCCCCCGAGAAGAAAGACTCCCTCTTGAGCACTCCTCTGACCTTCGCCGTCGTCGGTACCGGCTGGCGATCCGACTTCCACATCCGCATGGCCGCGGCCGCGCCCGATCGGCTGGAGGCCGTCGGCGTCCTCGCCCGCAGCGACGAGGCCGCCGAGCGCATGGCCCAGCGATGGGGGATCCCCGTCGTCCGCACGATCGAGGAGATCGTGGCGCTCAAGCCCGACTTCGTGATCGCCTCGGTGTCGTGGCCCTCGATGCCCGGTGTCGTGACCGAGCTCGTCGAGCACGGGGTGATGGTGCTGGCCGAGACCCCGCCGGCCCCGACGGCCGACGGCCTGCGCGAGCTGTGGGCGGCGGTGGGAGCGTCGGGACGCGTCCAGGTCGCCGAGCAGTACATGCTCATGCCGGGTCACGCGGCGCGGCTCGAGGTCGTGCGGTCGGGGGCCATCGGCCAGCCGACGGCGGTCGAGGTGGCCTCGACGCACCTATACCACGCGACGTCGATCATGCGGTCGTATCTCGGCGCGGGAATGGCGGATGCCGTGGTCTCGGCGCGCACGTTCACGGCGCCGCTCGTGGACCCCCTGACCTTCGACGGCTGGGTCGAGAATCCGCAGCCGCAGCCGCGCACCACCACGATCGGCACGATCGACTTCGGCGACGGCCGCATGGGCCTGTACGACTTCGTCGACAACCAGTGGTGGAATCCGCTGCTGGCTCGGCGTCTCGTCGTCCGCGGCTCGCTCGGCGAGATCGTCGACGACGCCGTCACGCGCCTGTCGGGCGAGGGCGTGCTGACCTCGCCCATCACCTACCGGCGCACGGGCATCGACATGAACCTCGAGGGGAACGAGGTCGTCTCGGCCGCTTTCGAGGGGCGCATCGTCTACCGGAACCCCTGGGTGGGCACACGCCTGTCGGAGGACGACATCGCCGTCGCCTCATTCCTGGAGCTCACCGGTCGCTGGGCGCGCGGTGAGGCCGACGGCCCCTACTCTCTGGCCGACGCCTGCCAGGACCATCTGCTCGGACTCGCCATCGAGGAGTCCGCCCGCAACCGCGCCGACGTGCGCGTCACCAAGGAGGTGTGGGCCTGATGCCCCTCATCACGATTGAAGTCTCCGAGACCGTCCCCGTCGCGCAGCGCTTGGCCTATGCCGAGGCGGTGCACCAGGGTCTCGCCGAGGGCCTGGGCATGGACATCGAGGACCGTTTTCAGGTCATTCACCCGCTCCCAGCCGACCACATCATCGCCGACCCGCACTACCTGGGTGGTGAGCGTCGCGACGTGCTGTACGTCCGCATCCTGATGGTGCGCATGTACGACGACGAGACCAAGGCGCGCGCTTTCCGTGCCGTCGCGCGGCGCCTCGAGGCCGAGGGCGTGCGCCCCGACGACGTCTTCCTCGCGGTGACCGAGAACACCATTCAGGACTGGTACCCGGGGGCACGAGGGGAGTCCACCGACGATGTCTGATCTGTCGCAGCGCCGTGTCGGCGGACGTGTGCGCCTCGTCGACCCGACCGGGCGCCCCCTCGCGGGGGCCCGGGCGCGGGTCGAGCAGACGGCGCACGCGTTCGGGTTCGGCAACATCGGGTTCGACTTCATCGAGTGGATCGCCGGTGCGCCCGACATCGAGGGTGCGCGCGAACTCGAGCACTTCGGCGGGGCCCTGGCCCTGGATCCCGAACGGCTCGCCGCCGATTACCTCGAGCTCTTCAACGCGGTCACGCTGCCGTTCTACTGGCGAGGCTACGAGCCCCGCCGCGGTCAGACCGACGAGGCGCGCCTGAAGCGGACCGCCGAGTGGTTCGCCGCGCGCGACGTCCAGATCAAGGGCCACCCGCTGGTCTGGCACACCCTCACGCCGTCGTGGCTGCTCGACCTCAGCGACACCGAGGTCGAGGACGTCCTGCGCGATCGCGTGCGCACCACGGTGGCGAACTTCGCCGGGGTGATCGACCTGTGGGATGCCATCAACGAAGCGGTGATCCTGCCCGTGTTCACCGCCGAGGAGAACGCCGTCACGCGGCTGGCGCAGTCCAAGGGACGCGTCGAGATGGTCAGGCTCGCGTTCGAGTCCGCCCGCGAGGCGAACCCCGAGGCCCGCCTCGTGCTCAACGACTTCGATCTGTCGGCGGACTACGAGCGTCTCATCGCGGACTGCCTGGATGCCGGCATCCAGATCGACGCGCTCGGGGTGCAGACCCACATGCACCAGGGCTTCCGCGGCGAGGAGCAGATCGCACACATCCTCGAGCGCTTCGCGGCCTTCGGCCTGCCGCTGCAGATGACCGAGACCACGCTGCTCTCGGGCGAGATCATGCCCCCGGAGATCGTCGACCTCAACGACTACATCGTCGACGAATGGCCGAGCACCTCCGAGGGGGAGGCGCGGCAGGCCGACGAGATCGTGCGCCACTACCGCACGGTCCTCGCCCACCCCGCGGTCGAGTCGCTCACCTACTGGGGCATCACCGACCACGGCGCGTGGCTCGGAGCGCCCGCCGGTCTTCTCCGCGCGGACGGCTCGCGCAAGCCCGCGTACGACGCGCTGCATTCGCTCATCCGCGGCGAGTGGTGGGTGGGTCCGACCGACCTGACCGCCGACGCCGACGGCATCGTCGCGATCGACGGGTTCGCGGGCCGGTATCGCGTCGACAGCGGCGCGGCATCCGCGGTCGTCGAGCTGACGGATGCCACCCCGGTCGAGATCGTGGTGGACCCCGATGCGCGGTGAGGCGGCCGAACTCGCACGCGTCGGCGGCAGGGTGAGCGACGTCGTCGCCCTCGCCGCCGACGCGGCCGCGGCCGTGCGTGCGGCGAGCCGCGAGGTCCGGGCCGGGTGGCTGCGCGCGATCGCAAAGGCGGTGGATGCCGCGGCGGACGCGCTCGTCGAGATCGCCGACCGTGAGACGCACCTGGGCGCCGAGCGCCTGCGCGGTGAGGTCGCCCGCACCACCGGGCAGCTGCGGCTGTTCGCCGGAGTCCTCGAGGAGGGCTCGTACCTCGAGGCCATCGTCGACGCCGCCGACCCCGCCGCCGTTCCGCCGCGGCCCGAGCTGCGCCGCCTGCTCCGCCCCCTCGGCACGGTCGCCGTCTTCTCGGCGTCGAACTTCCCCTTCGCGTTCTCGGTCGCCGGCGGCGACACCGCCGCGGCCCTGGCGGCGGGATGCCCCGTCGTGGTGAAGGGGCACTCCGGTCACCCCGAGCTGTCGCGGGCGACCGCGCGGATCGTGACCGACGCGCTCGCCGCCGCCGGCGCGCCGACCGGCGCCTTCGGTCTCGTCGAGGGTCGCCAGGCGGGTCTGGATCTCGTGCGGGCACCGGTCGTCCGCGCCGCGGCCTTCACCGGGTCGCTCGCCGGGGCGCAGGGCCTGATGGACGAGATCGCCCGGCGTCCCGACCCGATCCCGTTCTTCGGCGAGCTCGGGAGCACGAACCCGGTCGTCGTCACCCCCGGCGCGATCGCCGCCCGGGGCGACGCGATCCTCGACGGGCTCGTCGCCTCCTTCACCCTCGGCGGGGGACAGTTCTGCACCAAGCCGGGACTGGTCTTCGTGCCGCGCGGGGTCGCGGACGACCGACGCCTGCACGAGCGCGTGGCCGAGCGCCCCGCGTTCACTCTGCTCACCGATCGCATCACCGAGGCGTTCGCGCCCGGGGTCGCGCGTTTGCGCGACGACGGAGCGGCACGGGTCGTCGCGGGGCACGCCTCCGAGGCATCCGGTCCCGTCCGCGCGATGGTCGTCGCCACCGACATCGGCACGTTCCTCGGACGCTCCGACGTGCTCCTGGAGGAGTGCTTCGGGCCCGTCACGGTGCTCGTGGAGTACGACAGCGTCGCCGAGGTGCCCGCGGCGCTGTCCCGCGTCGCCGGATCGCTCACCGGAACACTGCACGCGCAGCCGGACGAAGCGATCGACGACATCGTGGCGGCTCTCGAGGAGCGCGTCGGACGCGTCGTGTTCGACGGGTGGCCCACCGGCGTCGCCGTGACGTGGAGCCAACACCACGGCGGACCGTGGCCCGCGACCACGAGCGCGTTCACCTCGGTGGGCGCGACCTCGATCCGCCGCTTCCTACGCCCCGTCGCCTACCAGCAGGCACCCGCCGCGGCGCTCCCCGCCGACCTGCGCGACGAGGCTCTCGCCGGCATCCCGCATCGCCGCGACGGCGAGCTCGTGCTCCCGTCGAAGACGGAAGGAACGTCATGACCGGCCCGGAGGGCGGCGCACGCAGCGCCCAGTTCTACGGCGGCGAGGACCGCAACGCCTATCTTCACCGCGCGTGGATGCGCCGGGGCATGCCCGATCACGCGTTCGACGGACGGCCCCACATCGCAATCGCCAACACCGCGTCCGAGCTCACCCCGTGCAACTCCCATCTCGACGAGGTGGCGCAGAGCGTGAAGAACGGGGTCTACGAGGCCGGCGGCATCCCTCACAATCTGCCGATGGTCTCCATCGGCGAGACGACCGTCCGCACGACCGCGATGCTGTGGCGGAACATGGCCGCGATGGCGGCGGAGGAACTCCTCCGCGCCAACCCGGTGGATGCCGTGGTGCTGCTCGGCGGATGCGACAAGACCATCCCCGCCCTCCTCATGGCCGCCGCCTCCGTCGGCATCCCGGCGATCGTCGTTCCCGGCGGGCCGATGCTCAACGGCACCTTCCGTGGACAGCCCCTCGGCTGCGGAACCGACGTCTGGAAGCTCAGCGAGGAGGTGCGCGCGGGAGGCCTCGCGAGCGACGTCTTCCGCTCGACCGAGTCGTCGATGATCCGCAGCCGGGGGCACTGCAACACGATGGGCACCGCCTCGACGATGGCCTTCATGGCCGAGGCCCTCGGCATGACGCTGCCCGGGATCGCCGGCATCCCGGCGCCCGACAGCCGGTTGCTGGAGTACTCGCACGCGACCGGCCGGCGCATCGTCGAGCTCGCCCGCGAGGGACTGACTCCCGCGGATGTCCTGACGAAGGCGTCGTTCCACAACGCGATCGTCGCGCTCGCCGCGATCGGCGGCTCGACCAACGCCGTCGTGCACCTGCTCGCGATCGCGGGACGCGTGGGCGTCGACCTCACGCTCGACGACTTCGACGCGATCGGGGACGGCGTGCCGCTGCTGGTCAATCTCCAGCCCGCGGGCGCGTTCCTCATGGAAGACCTGTTCCGCGCTGGAGGCTACCTCGCGGTGCTGCGCGAAGTGCGCGAGCGGCTCGATCCCACGGCGATCACCGTCGCGGGACGGCCGCTGGTCGACGAGCTCGACGCGCACGAGGTCTGGGATCGTGCGGTGATCCGCACGGCGGACGAACCGCTGCTCCCGGATGCCGGAATCGTCGTGCTGCGGGGAAACCTCGCTCCGTCGGGAGCGATCATCAAACCCGCCGCGGCGACGCCCGCGCTGCTGCGGCACCGCGGACCGGCTGTCGTCTTCGACTCCGTCGAGGACCTGCGGGCACGCATCGACGACCCCGACCTCGACGTCGACGAGAACTCCGTGCTCGTGCTGCGCGGGTGCGGGCCGCGGGGTTATCCCGGCATGCCCGAGGTGGCGAACATGCCTCTTCCGCGGAAGCTCCTCGAGCGGGGGGTGCGCGACATGGTCCGCATCTGCGACGGACGCATGAGCGGAACCGCGTACGGCACCGTCGTGCTGCACGTCGCGCCCGAGGCTGCCGCGGGCGGACCGCTCGCCCTCGTGCGCGACGGCGACCTGATCGAGCTCGACGTGGCCAGCCGGAGCCTGACCATGCTCGTCCCCGACGAGGAGCTGCGCGCCCGGAAGCCGGCGCCGGCCGCCACCGCTGCGTACGCCTCGCCGCGGCGCGGGTGGGAGCAGCTCTACGTCCAGCACGTCCAACAGGCCGACACCGGCGCCGACCTCGACTTCCTGGTCGGGGCGACGGGACCGGCCGTGATGCGGGAGTCGCATTGACCGTGAAGGAGCTTCCATGCCGTCCCTGATCCACGCCGCCGTGCTGCGGCAGACCGGTGAGCCCCCGCGGATCGAGCAGATCGAACTCGCCGACCCCGGCCCCGAGGAGATCCTCGTCGAGATCGAGGCGGCGGGGGTCTGCCACTCCGACCTGCACTACCTCCGGGGAGAGTTGCGGTGCCCCCTCCCCGTCGTTCCGGGTCATGAAGGTGCCGGCCGCGTGCGAGCGGTCGGCGAACGCACGAGCGGTGCGATCCGCGTCGGCGACCGGGTGGCCCTGTTGTGGCGCCCCAACTGCGGGCGATGCCGCCAGTGCATGGTCGGGGCCCCGATCCTGTGTGAGATGGGCGCCGTCCAGGCCCAGTCCGGTGGGCTGTTGGACGGAACGACGCGCATGCGCGACACCGACGGGCCCGTGCACCACCTGCTCGGAGCGTCGAGCTTCGCCGAGCGGGTCGTGGTCCACGAGCGCAGCGTTGTGCCCGTGCCCGACGACATTCCCGCCGAGATCGCCGCGATCGCCGGCTGCGCCGTGATCACCGGGGTCGGCGTCGCGCGCAACGTCATCGGCCGCTGCCTCGGCGAGCCCGTCGTCGTGATCGGCGCGGGCGGTGTGGGCCTTGCGGCGGTCATGGGGGCGAAGCTCTCCGGGGCCCACCCGCTCATCGCGGTCGATGTCGACGAGGACAAGCTCGCCCTCGCCCGCCGTCTCGGAGCGACGCACACCGTGCTCGCCGGGGACGGCGACCCGGTCGACGACGTGCTCGCGCTGGCGCCGGGCGGCGCGGCATGGGTCGTCGAAGCCGTCGGGCGCCCGCAGACCCTCACCACCGCGGTCCGGATGCTGCGGCCCCTGGGCACCGCGGTCGCGGTCGGTCTCGGTGCCGTCGGGCAGACGTTCGACGTCCCCATCAACGAGCTGGTGCAGCGGCAGAAGAAGATCGTCGGGTCGCTGTACGGGTCCTCGGTCCCGGCGCTCGACCTCCCCGCGATCTTCGAGCTCTACCGGGCCGGACTCCTGCCGCTCGACGAGCTCATCGGCACCCGCTACCGGCTCGACGGCGTCAACGAGGCGTTCGCCGCTCTCGCCGCCGGCGCCGTCGGGCGCGCGGTGATCGTCCCGGGAGGTGTGCCGGCATGACGTACGCGAACTATCCGAGCCTGGCGGGACGCGTCGCCGTCGTGAGCGGCGGCGCGACCGGCCTCGGTGAAGAGATCGTCCGCCACCTCGTCGCGCAGGGCGCTCGCGTGGGGTTCGTCGACATCGACGTCCCCGCAGCGGAGGCGCTCGCCGCCGAGCTCGGCGAGGCCGCGCGCTTCCTTCCGTGCGATGTGCGCGACATTCCCGCGCTCGAGGACGCCATCGCGCGTTTCGGTGCCGAGCTGGGTCCCGTGCGGATCCTCGTCAACAACGCCGCGCACGACCTGCGCCACACGATCGACGAGCTCGACGTGGCGTACTGGGACGATCGCCAGGCGGTGAACCTCCGCCACCACTTCTTCGCCGCGCGCGCTGTCGCCCCGATGATGCGGGCCGCGGGCGGGGGCTCGATCATCAACATGGGCTCGATCAGCGCGCACATCGATCTGCAGGATCTCGTCGGCTACATCACGGCCAAGGCGGGGATCGAGGGTCTCACGCGCACGCTCGCCCGCGAGCTCGGTCCCGACCGGATTCGCGTCAACTGCGTCATCCCCGGGTGGGTGATGACGGCGCGCCAGATGCGCGACTGGGTGACGCCCGAAGCGGAGGAGCACATTCGCCGGAGTCAGAGCCTGGCCGACAAGGTGTACCCGGCGGATGTCGCGCGGATGGTGCTGTGGCTGGCCGCCGATGACTCGGCGATGTGCACCGCGCAGAAGTGGGTGGTCGACGGTGGCTGGCTCTGAGCCCCCGACGACGTCTGCGGCCCGCTGGATCGGCGATCCCGCGGTCGACCACGGCGAGGGAGCCTTCTGGGACCCCGTGACCCGGACCCTGCGCCACGTCGACATGCTCGCCGGCGACCTCATCACCGTCGCCGGGGAGCCGGCATCCGTCGACCGAGCTCACGTCGCGGACGTGCTGAGCGTGATCCGGCGTCGCCGCGGTGGGGGCTTCGTCGCCGCGGTCGAGCGCGGGTTCGCACTGCTCGACGACGACCTCGCCGTCGTGGGGCGGATCCCGGTGTTCGATGACCCCGCGGTGCGCATGAACGAGGGCGCGTGCGACGCGGCGGGACGTTTCTTCTGCGGCTCGATGGCCTACGACGTGCGACCGGGCGGCGGGCGCCTGTACCGTCTCGACCCCGATCTCTCCGTCCACGTCGCGCTCGAGGGGGTGTCGATCCCGAATGGACTCGTGTGGACGGATGCCGGCACCACGGCGCTGCACGCCGACACCCTGACCCGCGAGATCCGCGCCTACGACTACGGCCCCGATCGCGGCGAGTTCGGCGCCTCGCGGGTGTTCGCGCGCGCGAGCGCCGACGACGCGGGGTCACCCGACGGCATGGCCCTCGACGCCGAAGGTGGTGTGTGGGTCGCGATGTGGGGTGGTGCCGCGGTGCACCGCTACGACGCCGAGGGGCGGCTCGACCACGTCATTCCGCTGCCGGTCACGAATCCCACCTCATGCGCGTTCGGCGGTGACGACCCGGTCCTCTACGTCACGACCTCGCGTCAGGGCGTCGCCGCGGGGGAGGAGCCCCTCGCCGGTCGCGTGGTGGCGGTGCCCGTCGGGGTAGCCGGGGCTCCGGTCTTCGACTTCGGGGGCTGAGGAGCGCGGACGGCGCCCCCGGAAAGATCCCGGGGGCGCCGTCCTGCGTACCCGGGGCTACGCCGGCCGGTTGATTCTGCACGGGATCTTGACGCTCCATCCCCGCACGTATACTCTCGCATTACGCAAACTAGTTTGCAAACAGTTTGCACTGATTCCACGATCTTGTGAAGTCGTCATGCGGAGGTTATGAATGAGCGCGCGTAAAACCGGTTTGGACGCGACGGGAGATGCGCGGCCCGCCGCCGCCCCGGTCACCATCCAGGCGGTCGCCGCGGCTGCGGGTGTGAGCAAGACCACGGTGTCGCACGTGCTCTCGGGCAATCGGCCGGTCTCTGCTGAGACCCGCCGGCGCGTCGAGAAGGTCATGGACGACCTCGGCTTCAGCCCGAACTTCTTCGCGCAGGCACTGAACCGCAACCGGAGCAACACGATCGCCCTGATCGCACAGGACATCACCAACCCGTTCTACCCGGCTCTGGCGAGGGGTCTGCAGGCCGCGGTCTCGAACCAGGATCAGGTCGTCATGCTCTTCGACGCGGGCGCGGGTGAAGGGGCGCTCACGCACGCCTTCGTGGCCGACGCGATTCAAAGGCGCGCCGATGGCGTGGTGATCGCCGTCAGCGATGTCGATGACGACATCGCGCGCCTCCGCGAAGCCGGCATCCCGGTCGTCGCGGTGGGGTCGGGCGCGTCGAAGCTCCCGATCGATTGGGTCACCGCCGACGACGAGCGGATCGCGGCGGACGCCGTGATGCACCTCCACCTGCTCGGACACCGCCGGATCGCGACCATCACGGGGCCCCTCAACCACACACCCGGGAAGCCGCGATACCTGGGGTATCTGCGCGCCATGCAGGACCTCGACCTCCCGGTCGAGCCGGAGATGATCGAGCACGGCGAATGGACGCGTGAGAGCGGATTCGACGCCATGGCCAGGCTCGCCGCCCGGCACGACCGGCCGAGCGCGGTCTTCTGCGCCAACGACATGATGGCCATCGGGGCGCTGGATGCCGCGCGACGCAGCGGCCTGGCCGTCCCGGAGGATGTGGCCCTCATCGGCGTCGACGACATCGACGCCGCCTCCCTCGTCCGCCCGGCCCTGACGACGGTGCGCATCCCGGCCGAGGAGATTGGCCGCGCGGCCGGAGAGCTCCTGCTCCACCGCATCGCCGAGGGGATGACCACCACCCACCGTCACGTGTTGGTTCAGCACGTGCTCATGACCCGCGAAACATCCTGACGCGCCCCCGGCCGTCACGACCACGCCCTCCCGGGAGAAGGAAGTCCCCGTGCACTCAGCGCTCGACCCCCGCGACCTCGTCCCCGACGAAGCGGAACAGCTCGCCCATTCCGGGTACGTCACCGGCGATCTGACGACGCGAGCGCGTGCCGCGGCGGCCGCATCGGATCTGGATGCACTCGCGCGCATCCGAGAAGAGCTCGCTGGCGCTCCGATGCGAGCGGACTGGTCCTTCGACGAGCCGAGCGACCCGGTGACGCTGGGGCTGCTGGGTTCGGACGTCGCCGCCCGGGCGGTCGACCCCGACGAGCTGCCCGGGCGCCTTCGCGGCGCCTGGCTCGGGCGGACCGTCGGAAACACGCTCGGGAAGCCGATCGAGGGGTTGTCGCGCGGCGAAGTGGAAGCCTACCTGCGCGCCGCGGGACAGTGGCCGCAAACCGGATACGTCGCGCTGCTGGAGCCGCTCCCGAACGGGGTCTCGCACCTGCACGAATCCGCGCCGGTCGCCTCGGCCGGACTGTTCACGGACGTGCCCCGGGACGACGACATCGACTGGACCATCCTCGGTCTGCACCTCATCGAGCGGTACGGCCGTGACCTCACGACCGACGACATCGCCACGGAGTGGCTCGACAGGATCCCGTTCACCCAGACGTTCACAGCCGAGCGGGCCGCCTACCGCAATCTCATCCACGGCTTGCACGCGCCCCAGACGGCGGTCGTGGACAATCCGTATCGCGAATGGATCGGCGCGCTCATCCGGGCCGACATCTTCGGGTACGTTCAGCCGGGCGATCCCGCTGCGGCCGTTCGGCTCGCCCTCATCGACGCCCGCCTCACGCACGTCAAGAATGGCATCTACGGAGAGATGTGGGCCGCCGCGCTGGTGGCGACGGCGTTCTCCACCGACAGTGCGGAGGAAGCGCTCGCCGTCGCGCGTCGGTTCGTGCCCGACGGCTCCCGCCTCGCGGCTACCCTCGACGGCATCCGGGAGCTCCACCGGAGCGGCGCGAACGAGGTCGATGCGCTCGACTGGATCGACCGCGAGCTGGGCCATTACAACTGGGTGCACACCCTCCACAACGCCGCCGCAATCGCTGCGGGCCTCCTCTGGGGGAAGGGCTTCACCGATTCCGTCGCCCTCACCATCGCGGCGGGACGCGACACGGATTCGTCCGCCGCGACGACGGGGAGCGTGTACGGAGCGCTGCACGGCGACGAGGCGATCCCGGCGGAGCTCGTCGGCACGACCCACCACCACGTGCGCAGCAGCATACGCGACTTCGACCGGGTCACGATCGACGAGCTCGCCGCGCGAACTCTCGCCGTGGCGCACGTGGCGCTGCCGACCGCATGCAAGGCGGTTCTGTGATGAGCCGGCGGAAAGTCATCATCGATACCGACCCGGGACTCGGCGAGCCCGGCAGCGATATCGATGACGGTCTCGCCATCGCCCTCGCCATCCGCGCGCCGGAGCTCGAGGTGCTCGGCCTGACCATCGTGAACGGCAACGTGACCCTCTCCACCGGGGTGCATGTGGCCCGCAACCTCGTCGATCGCCTGGGAGTGACCGACCTTCCCGTCCTCGCGGGAGCCGACGCGCCCTTGACCCGTGACATGGCCTCCGTTCGGGCTCTGTTCGACGCCGTCCCCGGGCACGGCGGGCCGCGCGACCCGGGAGAGTTGCGCGGTCCGACAGTCGAGTCGGATGCCGCCGACTGGATGATCGAGCAGGCAGAGCGCTACCCGGGCGAGATCACCGTGTTGGCCATCGGTCCCATGACCAACCTCGCCGTGGCGATCCGTCGCTCGCCCGCATTCGCGGCGAACGTGCGGGAGTTCGTCCTCATGGCGGGAAGCGCCACCACCTACGCCCAGAACATCACCGTCGTCGGCGACTTCAACGCGTACGTCGACCCCGAGGCGCTCGACGTCGTCCTGCGTAGCGGGGGCCGCATCACCATGGTCGGCCTCGACCAGACGTCGCGGGTCCTGCTCACGCGCGACGACGCGGATCAGATGCTGGCGTCCGTGGATCCCTTCTCGAAATGGGTCGGGGAGTGCACTCACGCGTGGATCGACTACCTCGCACGTGCCTTCCCGAAGCGTGCGGAACACGAGTTCGGCTGCTTCCTGCACGACCCCCTCGTCATCGCCGCGCACCTCGACCCCGGTATCTGCCAGTGGGACACCGCGCACGTGGAGGTCGAACTGATCAGCGACTTGGCTCGCGGCCTGGTCGTCGCAGACCGCGGCCTCTCGCTCACCGTCCCCGCACCGTCGAACGCAACGGTCGCCGTGGACACCGACGTCGACGCCTTCCGCCGACTGTTCCTCGACCGTATCGCCCTCACATCGGCGCCCGATCCGGGCATCTGAAAGAAACAGCAAGGAGTAACCCGACATGCGAACTCACAACGACGTGACCCGCTGGCTTGCCGCCGGTGCCGGAGCCGCCCTCGCGCTCGCGGCGCTGACGGCGTGCAGCGGATCAGGGGGCCCGGGAACGATCGACGGCGTGGCGCCGTCGAGTCTGACCGAGCCGACGGAGCCGATCACGATCACGTACGCGGGCGCCGCCTACGACGCCAAGCAGATTCAGCCGGTGCTGGACGCGTTCCAGGCGGCGCACCCCAACATCACCGTCAACTACGAGGCCGTGCCGTTCGATGACTTCAACAGCGTGCTGGCGGCACGCTTGACGTCGTCGCAGGACGCCATCGACGTCTTCGACGTCGACATGCCGCGAACCGCCGCGTACGCGGCCCGGGGCTGGCTGACCGACCTGACGGACACATTCCCCGACCTCGCCTCCGCCGTCGACCCGGGGAGCCTGGAGGCGGCGACCGTGGACGGCAAGGTCGTGACGATGCCGTACCAGACCTCGACCAACATCATGTACTACAACAAGGCGCTCCTTGCCGCCGCGGGGATCAGCGCGCCCGGCGCCACCCCCGACGACCGCGAGACGTGGGAGCAGATCACCGAGAACGCCAAGAAGGCGCAGGACGCCGGTGCGCAGTACGGTCTGCTGTTCGATCAGATCGACCGCTATTACCAGCTGCAGCCATTGGCGGAGAGCGCCGGCGGCGGCCCCGGTGGGACCGGAGAGGGAAACCTGACGCCGGACGTGACCAACGACGGCTGGGAGAAGGCGTTCAGCTGGTACGGCTCGATCTTCGCCGACGGGCTCTCGCCGCGCGGGGTTGCCGTCGCGGACACGCCCA
Source organism: Microbacterium sp. ACRRU (assembly GCF_022346945.1). Taxonomy (GTDB): domain Bacteria; phylum Actinomycetota; class Actinomycetes; order Actinomycetales; family Microbacteriaceae; genus Microbacterium; species Microbacterium mcarthurae. Next base: position 54,787 of record NZ_JAKRNI010000013.1, read on the forward strand.
ACCTGTTCGCCGCGGGCAAGGTCGCGTACTACGTGGGTGGACCGTGGTGGGGAACGCAGTTCGTCGGCGAGGCTGGGCTCGACTTCGGCATCGCGCCCTTCCCCGCGTTCGCGGGTGGTGAGGCGGCGACGCCCACGGGGGGCTGGTCCCTCGGGATGAACCCCCAGGCGACCGCGGACAAAGCCAACGCCAGCGCGATCTTCCTGAAGTTCATGGGCATCGACGACGGAGGCTACGCGCAGTACCTCTCCGCGCTGGCGGTCCCCCCGTCGAACCTCGAGGGCTCGGCGAAGTTCTACGACGCCGAGGTGTTCACGGACCCGCGGTTCACGGGGGTGGTCGATCTCATGGAGAGCGAGCTGGCCACCACAGCCACGTTGCGCCTGCAGACCGTCGGGTACGTCGAGTTCGAGGACATCATGACGAAGACGTTCGACGACATCATCAACGGCACGGATGCCAAGACGGCTCTCGCTTCGGCGACTACCCAACTCGACGACGCCTGGGCGAAGTACCGCCAGTAGTCCGCCCCGCCGGTACCGGGGCTCGCCCCCGGTGCCGGCCGTCTGGAGACACACGATGACCTTGGCTACACATCAGCTCGATCACGCCGATCGAGTCGCCGCCCCCACGGCCGACCCCCCACCCGTTCGGCGCGGACGTCACCGGACCGTGCGTCGCGACCTGCTCGCGGCGGTGTGCTTCCTCCTGCCGACCGTGGTCCTCATCCTGGTCCTGCGCATCTGGCCGACGATCGTGGCCCTGGTCAACGCGACGCGCAGCGGTCTTCCCGGCAGTCTCGCCGAACCGGAGTTCGTCGGCCTCGACCTGTTCGCCCAGATGTTCTCCAGCCCCGCCTTCTGGAACAGTGTCGTCCAGACATTGATCTTCAACGTCATCGTCAATCCGCTGCAGATCCTCCTCGCGCTGCTCCTGGCGGTGCTCTTGACGCAGAACCTGCCCGGTTCTGGGCTCTGGCGCACGCTGATCTTCCTTCCCGCCGCGGTTCCGCTCGCCGGCAGCACGATCGTGTGGGGCATCGCGCTGCGCCCGGACGGTCCGGTCAACGGACTGCTGGAGCTGTTCGGCCTGCCGGCGCAGCCGTGGTTCACCAGCCCCGATCAGGTGCTGCTGTCCATCATCGTGCTCGCCAGTTGGATCGGCATCGGGTACTGGATGATGTTCCTCATCGCGGGACTCAACGACATCCCGCCCGTCTACTACGAGGCGGCGCGCATCGACGGGGCCGGCCCGCTGCGCACCTTCTTCTCGGTCACGCTGCCGATGCTGAAGCGCCCGTTGCTATTCGTCCTGGTGGCCGACACCGTGTCGAATTTCGTGCTGTTCGCGCCCGTACAGATCCTCACCGGGGGAGGGCCCGAGGGTCGGAGCAACTTCTTGATGTACGACATCTTCCATCGCAGCTTCGAGCTGAGCGACCCCTATCAGGCGTCGGCCCAGCTCGTCGTGCTCCTCCTGCTCATGATCGCCATCGTCGCGGTCCAGTTCCGGTTGCTGGGGAACGGAGCGACCGAAGAATGAACGCACATGCCCGCCCGCTGTCCCGGGCAATCCTCACAGCCCTGGCGGTGATGATCTCCCTCGCTTTCCTCGCGCCCGTGCTCTGGCTCCTCGCGAGCACGTTCCGCTCGGCGACAGAGACCTTCGCCTCGAGTTCCCCCTTGAGCTGGCACGTGCTCTGGCCACAGGAGTGGACTCTGGACAATCTCCGCTCGGCCGTCGACAGCGGGTTCCTCACCGCACTCGGCAACAGTCTGGTCGTGGCGGCGGCCACGGTCGCTCTCGGACTTCTCGTGAGCTCAGCGGCCGCATTCGCGCTGGCGGTGATCCCGTTCCGTGGTCGTGGTGCCGTTTTCACCGTGGTCGTGCTCAGCTTCCTCATCCCCTTCGAGGCGATCGCGATCCCTCTGTCGCGCACGGTCTCGGACTGGGGTCTGGCCAACACTCTCATCGCCCTGATCCTGCCGGGGTTGGGCAACGGTCTGGCCGTCTTCACGCTGCGACAGTTCTTCTTGGGCATCCCCCGCTCCCTGTCGGAGGCTGCACACCTCGACGGAGCGGGATGGTTCCGGATCTACCGGTCCATCTATCTCCCGCTGACGCGACCGGCGCTGATCGGGGCGGGACTCATCCTGTTCCTGTTCCAGTGGCAGGCCTACCTCTGGCCGATCCTGATCACCTCCACGCAGGCAATGGATCTGGCGCCGGTGGCGATCGCCAAATCCTTCGGGGCTTTCTCCACCGACTACGGGCGCGTCTTCGCCGAGACCGCGATTCTGGCGGTGATCCCCGCAGTGATCCTGCTGGCACTGCAGCGCTACTTCGTCACGTCGGTCGCGAGCACCGGGAGCAAGGAGTGAACGCGGGGCGAGGCGACTCCCCCGTGGAAGTGGCGGTGGTGGGGTCGGTGAACCTCGACATCGTGATCAGTTGTGATCGGCGACCCGGGCCAGGGGAGACCGTCGCGGGGCGAACGGTCGACGAAGTCATCGGCGGCAAGGGCGCTAACCAGGCCATCGCCGCAGCCTCCGCCGCGCGGTGCGCTCTCATCGCCGCCGTGGGCAACGACGCGGCAGCCCAAGCGGCGCGGACCGCGCTGGAACAGGCGGGCGTCATGCTCGACGCGCTGGACGTGTCCGCCCTTCCCACGGGGCGGGCGTACATCACCGTCACGCCCGACGGGGAGAACAGCATCGTCGTCGTCCCGATGGCCAACGCCGACCTCACGGCCGATCGAGTCTTCGCCTCGCTCGAGCGTAAGCGCCCACGCGTCGTCCTCTCCCAGTTAGAGGTTCCGCTCGAGGCGGTGTACCGCGCGGCGGACTGGTGCGAGTCGAACGGCGCCCGATTCCTGCTGAACCCCAGCCCGATGATCGCCTTCGATCGGCGCCTGCTCGCCATGGCTGATCCTCTCGTGGTCAACCGCCACGAAGCCGAACTGCTGTGCGGGCCGCGGGGGGCGGATGTGGCAGGTCTCGCACGAGAGCTCTCGGCCTTGTGCCGTTCCGTCGTCGTCACCCACGGCGCGCAGGGGGCCTATGTCGCGGTCGATGGTGCGTTCGACCTCGTGCCGGCGCCCGCTGTCACGGTCGTCGATACGACGGGCGCCGGCGACGCGTTCGCCGGTGCGATCGCCGCTCGCCTCGCTCGGGGCGACTCGGTGCGTCACGCCACGGAACACGCCGTGGCAACCGCCTCACGGATCGTTCAGCTGGCACGGTCCGACCGCTGAGACAGCCAGCGCACTCACTGCAAAGGAGCAGACATGCCATCCATTCGAGCCGGCGCGGCGTCCCTGGGCGTCCTGGCGCTTCTAGTCACGGGCATTGCGGTTGCGCCACCGGCCAGCGCTGATCCCCTGTCACCTGCGACGGGGGCCCGGCCGTCGACGTCCGGAAACCCCACGGCCGGGCCCGGGGGAGTGGTCTACTTCGTCGATGCGACGGGCGGGAACGATTCCAACGCGGGAACCTCGCCCGCAGCCGCGTGGCGGACCCTCGCCAAGGTGAGCAGTCAGACCCTCGCCCCCGGAGATGTCGTGGCCTTCGAGAGAGGCGACACCTTCACCGGCTCGGCGACGATCTCGGGTGGCGGTACGAGCACCAACCCGGTCACCGTGACGGCGTACGGCTCCGGTGCACAGCCTCTTCTGACCAACCCGGGGGGCTGGAACATGCTGCTCGTCGACGCTCCCTACGTCGCCGTCGAAGACCTGTCCTTCACCAACGGGGCAGTGTTCGACAATGCCGACGGCGTCGGAATCCGGGGCCCGAAATACGAGCGGAGCGGTGCCGTCGCCATCACGGGCAACGGGACCGGCGTCCTGGTGCAGGACAGCACCTTCACCGACGTCGGCGTCGGGGTGAAGACCTACGGGGCCGAATCGAAAGTGCTGCACAACACCTTCCAGAACCTCCGCATCGCGTACCGCGGACCGGACTCCGGCATCCAGACCTCGTACGGAGCGATCGGCGTCTCGGTCAACAACAGCGGCGTGGAACTCGCCTACAACGACTTCCTCGGTTGCCGATCGACGAACAGCCCCTACGGCGCTGACGGCGGGGCGGTGGAGATCGAGGGGTTCCTCTACTCCAAGGACGACATCACCATCCACCACAACTATTCGCGCGGGTCGCAGGGGTTCCTGGAGGTCACCGAGACCACGACGTCCGACGTGACCGTGAGCGAGAACGTCAGCGACGACTATCAGCAGTTCATCGCGTGGAACACCACGACGACGCCGAGCGGGTACGTGGTGCAGAACAACACGGTGATCCGTTCGCTCGACTCGGCGACCCTGTTCGACTGGTACTACTACCGCGAGGCCGGGCCGTCGCCGAGCGCGAGTTGGGCCACGATTCAGAACAACGTCTTCCAGACATCGGGCAGGTTCGGCGTCTTCAACTTCCCCCACGACCACAACTTGTTCGCCCCGTCGGTGAGGCTGAACTACGCGCTCGGGTCGGGCGACATCATCGCGCCGCCCGCCTTCGTGGACCCCGCAGCCCGCGACTACCGACCGGTGCAGACCAGCCCTGCGGTCGACAACGGAACGACCACGCCCTCGGCGACGGATCTGGCCGGCAATCCACGGGGTGTCGGCCTGGGAACGGACATGGGGGCGCACGAGCTGCAGGCTTCCCCCTCGACGCTCGGCATCGACCTGGTCACCGACGGAGGATTCGAGACGCAGACGGCGATCTCCGCCGGTACGACACCGTGGTGGAGTCAAGGCGGCCTCACCTATGGGGTCGACGTGAATGCCGGTAAGGCGCACTCCGGGCTCGACAACGGGTGGATCGCGACGTCCGGCACGGGGTGGGGAGCACTGCGTCAGACCGTCGCCGTCAGCCCGAACACCACCTACCGGCTGATCGTCTGGGTGCGCAGCTCGGGCAACGTGAACAATGCCTGGGTCGGGGCCAAGACGACGACGGAGACCGTCATCGGCGAACTCCGACATGGCCAGGCCGCCGTGGGGTACACCCGGTACGTCGTCTCCTTCAACAGTGGCGCGAACACGACGATCCGACTGCACGCGGGCCTGTATGGCGCGGGCGGCGGGACGTGGGAGCAGATCGACGACGTCTGGCTGCAGCAACTCTGAGGCGTGAACCCAAGGTCGGGGCCGCCGCCGCATACCCCGGTCGGCGGGCCCGACCCGGGTCCCCGGCCGGGGCATTCCCCGGCACGCTCGCCCTACCCCCGCTGCACCTCGAGCGCGTCGATCCCCGGCATCCCGAACCACGAGCGCCCGGCGACGGCATCCACGATCGTCATCAGCACGGCGTCGCACGATCGGCAGCGGGCGACGGCCCCCATGGCGCTGGCGTACACGACGACCTCGGCGACGGCGCCCCCGTCCCCGCACGCTCGGCAGCGGACGCGCGAGTCGGTGGCGTCCCACCCGAGGAGGTCGGCCAGCCGGCCGGCGAGCGCATTGCCGTCGAGAACGTCCATCACGAGCCTCCGAATCGCTCGGTGCGGATATCGCCGGGCTTGTGTCCGGCGTCCAGGAGCCAGCGCGAGACCGCTTCGACGAACGGGGTCGGGCCGCATACGTACACGCGCGGGGAGTGCTCGGCCGGCACGACCGCGTCGCGCAGCCGCTCGGCCGTGAGCCGGGCGGGGGGAACGGATGCCTCCGGGGGAGCGGCGCGCGTGTAGACGATGTCGAGATGGAGCGACCCCGTGGAGGCGAGGGCCGTGAGTTCCTCGGCGAAGAACACGTCGCCCGGGGTCCGAACGGAGTAGAGAAGCCGGAACTCGCTCGCGTCGTCGCTCGCCGCGTGCGCCTGGGCCATCGCGTACAGCGGCACGACCCCCGAGCCGCCGGCGATGAGCTGCACCGGTCGCGGCGCGGCCTCGGTCGACGGTGTCCACACGAAGAACGCTCCGAGGGGGCCGTGCACCTCGATCTGGTCGCCGGCCCGGAGGTCGTGCACCAGGAACGGCGACACCTCGCCGTCGGGGACTTCGTCGATGGCGAGGACCACCCGCGTACCGTCGCCCGACGACGCGATCGAATACGACCGCGAGGCCTGGTAGCCGTCGGGAGCCGTGAGTCGCAGGTCGAGGTGCGCGCCGGCGTCGTTGCCCGGCCAGGTCGGTACGTCGAGTGCGAGGCGTTTCGCGGTCGGGGTCTCGGCCCGCACGTCGGCGACCGTCGCGGTGTGCCAGGCGGTCCGGCGCCGCATCACCAGTACCGCTCCTCCTGCCACGGGTCGCCGTGCAGGTGGTACCCGTTCTGCTCCCAGAACCCGGGGTCGTCGTCGGGCATCGTCACCAGACCCCGCACCCACTTGGCGCTCTTCCAGAAGTACAGGTGCGGCACGAGCAGACGCGCGGGCCCGCCGTGCTCGGGCGTCAGCGGCTCGCCGTCGGCCTCGAACGCGATCCAGCTCTTTCCGTCGAGCAAGTCGTCGAGGGGGACGTTCGTGGTGTACCCGCCGTAGGAGTGCGCCATGACGAAGTCGTGCGCCGTCTCGACCTCGTCGAAGATGCGGTCGAGCGAGACGCCGCGCCACGGCATGTCGAGCTTGGTCCAGTGCGTGACGCAGTGGATGTCGACGGTGATGTCCTCCATCCCGAGCGCCTGCAGCTGGGCGGTGTTCCATCGGTGCTCGCCGTTCTCGGTGCGGACGACGAACTCCCAGTCGTCCGGGTCGATCTCGGGCGTGGGTCCGGCCGAGAGAACCGGCCAATCGCCCACCAGGGTCTGACCGGGGGGAAGACGCGGATCGCGCTCGGCCCGGCGTCCGGAGAACCCGCGAGTGATGAATGACATGGATGCCTCTTTCCTCCCGGAGCGGGACGAATTTCACCCTAGCCAGGTCGTTGGAGGCGCGGTAGGGACGAATGTCGAAACGCCGGGACCGTCGTTTCTCAGTGTGTCGAACGATCCTCGTCGGAACGCGGGGTTCGGGCCTCGGCCGCCGCCGCGAGCATCGTGTCGATGAAGGCGGCGGTCGCGTCTCCGCCCACGGCGAGGGGGTGCAGCAGCTCGCCGGACGTGGTGAGCAGCACCGCGGCCGGCCGTTCGTTCGGGATGCCGAGCGCTGCCGCGAACTCTCCCGACGGGTCGGCGTGCATTCCTTCCTCGGCGGCGGCCAGGGGGGAACCGTCGCCCACCGGCACGATGAGGCGCACGTCGACGAGCGTTTCGAGAAGCTCCCCGTCCCAGGTCATCCGGGCGATGATGTTCTCGCACGAGGCGCACCCCCGGCGCACGAAGAGCAGCAGCTGCGCGCGGCCTCGCAGCGCGCGCTGCCGCGGGACGACCACGTCCCCGTCGGGGGTGATGAGCGCGGCATCCGGTACGCCGTCGGCGGGGGGATCGGCCGGGGAGATCCGCAGCGACGAGGCGATCATCGCGACGGCGACGGTGCCGAGCACGACCCCGGCCGTCGCGAGCGGCGACGAGATCAGGCGCACGGCGAGCGAGGGGAGCGTGGGCTCCACCACCGCGCCGGCGAGCGTGAGGCCGGCGAGCGCGCAGAGGCTCGCGTTGCGCGCGGTCATGGCGGGGCCGACACGCGTGGATGCCACCGGCCCGAAGCACCCGCACTCGTCGGTCGAGGCCATCGTCTGTGCGCGCATCCCCGTCGCGAGGAACAGCAGCGTGAGCGCCAGCGCGACGCACGATGCCGTGACGGCCGTCGGCCCCGTGCCCAGCAGCAGACCCGCGGAAGTGAGGAGTTCGAGGGTGGCGACCGCGGCCACGGTGGGCCGCGCCGGGAGCTGCGTGATCCGCAGTGCGCGCAGCGTCGACGGCGCGGCGCCGAGATCGAGGAGCTTGCCCGCGCCGCTGACGGCGAACACGGCGGCGAGGACGAGAGCGGGAAGCGTGGCCAGCGCGAGCATCGTTCCAGGATGCGCCCGTCGCGTGCCCGCGGGGTCTGGGCGAGGTGCGCACAGACGGCGGGTGAAACCGCTCTTCACCCGGGATCCGCGAGAGAGGGTTAGGGTCGCTCTGACGACTCCGTCACTGCACGCGGCTCCCGCGGCAGCCCTTCATCCAGGGAGAATCGCGTATGTCCGTGGGTCTGCTCGCCGTCGTCGACGACATCCTCAGCGCCGCCCTCAAGGCGAGCGCGAAGACGGCGGGCGTCGTCATCGACGACGCCGCCGTGACGCCGCAGTACGTGCAGGGCATCACCCCCGCGCGAGAGCTTCCGGTGGTGTGGAAGATCGCCCTCGGCAGCATCATCAACAAGTACGTCGTGATCATCCCGATCGCGCTGCTGCTGACCGCGTTCGCGCCCGCCGTGCTGCCGTTCCTGCTCATCGTGGGCGGCGGGTTCCTGTGCTTCGAGGGCGCCGAGAAGGTGCTCGAGTGGTTCGGGGTGTCTCACGAGCACGCCGACGACGGTCCCCGCGATGAACGCAAGCTCGTCCTCGGCGCCGTGCGCACCGACCTGATCCTGAGCACCGAGATCATGCTCATCGCGCTGTCGAGCCTCGACCCGGACTTCAGCATCTGGATGACACTCGGCGCCCTGGTGGTCATCGGCCTCGGGATGACGGTGCTGGTCTACGGCGCCGTCGCACTGCTGGTGAAGATCGACGACATCGGACTGCGCCTGATGAAGAGCCCGGCACGCGGGGTGCGCCGCTTCGGCGCGCGGGTCGTGGCATCCATGCCCGCCGTCTTCCGCGTCATCAGCGTGATCGGCACCGTCGCGATGCTGTGGGTGGGCGGACACCTGGTGGTCGCCAATCTCGCCGAGACCCTGTGGCACGGGCCCCTCGACCTCGTGCACGCCGTGACCCACCTCGTCGAGGCGGCGGGCCCCGTCGTCGTGTGGATCGTCGACACCGCGATCTCGGCGGTCTTCGGTCTCGTCCTGGGCCTCGTCATCGTCGGCGTGGTCACCGGCATCCGCCGCGTGTTCTCGCGGGGCGAGAAGGCGGATGCCGCGCACTGAGCGCGGCGATCGTACCGGTCCGACGTGGTCGACATCAGGCGGCGGCCCGCGGTGACCGCGCACGGCCCTCGTCACCGACCGCCCGCGGGCGTCAGTCCAGCCGAGAGTGCTCGCCGAGACGGTGCCAGGTGCGGTTGTGGTACACCAGTGCGGCGCCGGGCTCGCCGGGCTCCAGGTCGCGCTCGACGTTGACCTGCAGGGCCTGTGCGGCGATGACCGTCGAGCCGCCGGCATCCATCCGGCTCACCACGGCGCACCGCAGCCAGGCGCGCACGCCGTGATACACGGGCTCGCCCGTGGACAGGCGCGTCCAGGTCGACATGTCGGCGAATCGGTCGAGGCCGCTGGTGGCACCCGCGCGGGCGAGCGAGATGTCCTCGGCGTCGAGCAGGTGCACGACGATCGTCGACGCGGCGACGATCGTGGGCGTAGCCGACGACAGGCTCGAGACCGAGAAGATCAGCAGCGGCGGGTCGGCCGAGACCGACGACACCGAGGACGCGGTGAGGGCCACGGGCCCGTGCTCGCCGTACGCCGTGATGACGGCGATGCCGCCCGGGTGCCCGCGGAATGCGCGCTTGAAATCGTCGGCGGTGACCGTCGTGCCGATCGCCGGCGTGCTCTCGGGTCGCCCCTGCGGCAGTGAAGTCATACCTCGACGGTATCCCGCGTCCGCGAGGGAAGGGGTCGGGCGCGAAACGCGACGACACACGCCGTACGCGAGCGGCGCGGGAATGTGAGGCTTCACATGGCTCGCGCCGTGACATTCCCGTTGCAAATTGTTCTTGACACGGCGCGCAGTGTGAGCGCTAACATTCAGGGGTCAGCCCGCCCGAGGGGCTGCATCACATGAACCGGCGACGCAGCCGGCGAAACGAGGAGGTTTCAACATGAAGGCGAAGAAGACCCTCGCCGGACTCGCGCTCGTTGGCGCGATCGCACTGACCGCGACCGGCTGTGCGGGTGGCGGTTCGACCGCGGGTGGCGGCGGCGACGACGTCATCACCGTCGGCTTCGCGCAGACCGGCTCCGAGAGCGGATGGCGCAGCGCGAACACCGAGTCGATGAAGGAGGCGTTCTCGGAAGAGAACGGCTTCAACCTCATCTTCAACGCGGCCGACAACAAGCCGGAGGCGCAGATCGCCGCCGTCCGCAGCTTCATCAACCAGGGCGTCGACGCCATCGTGCTCGCCCCGATCGTCACCGACGGCTGGGACGACGTGCTGCAGGAGGCCAAGGACGCCAACATCCCGGTGATCCTCGAAGACCGCACGGTCTCGGCATCCGAAGACCTCTACGCCAGCTGGATCGGCCTCGACTTCGAGAAGGAGGGCGAGACGGCCGGGACGTGGGTCGCCGAGAACTTCGGTTCCACGCCGACCAACCTCGTGATCCTCGAGGGCACGACGGGCTCGTCCGCCGCGACCGACCGTGCGACCGGCTTCGCCAAGGCCATCGAGGGCACCGACATCACCGTGCTCGACTCGCAGACGGGCAACTTCACCCGCGCCGAGGGCAAGACGGTCATGGAGGGCTTCCTGCAGAAGTACGGCTCGCAGATCAACCTGCTGTTCGCCCACAACGACGACATGGGTCTCGGCGCGCTCGACGCCATCAAGGCCGCGGGCCTGAAGCCCGGTACGGACATCAAGATCGTCACCATCGACGCGGTCAAGGACGGCATGACCGCCCTGGCCGAGGGCGAGTTCAACTACATCGTCGAGTGCAACCCGCTGCTCGGTGAGAAGACCGCCGAGGTCGTGAAGAAGGTCGTCGCCGGCGAGTCGGTCGACAAGCAGTACATCGTCGAAGACCAGGCGTTCGACCAGGAGCAGGCCAAGGCCGCTCTGCCCGACCGCAAGTACTGATCCCTCGCGGACGCACCCCGCGTCCGTCCCATCCCGGGTGTGCGGGGCCGGCTCCGGCCCCGCACACCCTCCGCTCACCCCCTGAGAAAGCGATCGAGCATGACATCCGAACGCGCTGCCGTCGTCGCGATGCGCGGTATCAGCATCTCCTTCCCCGGAGTGAAGGCGCTCGACGGCGTGGACTTCACCCTCTACCCCGGTGAGGTGCACTCCCTCATGGGAGAGAACGGCGCCGGCAAATCCACCCTCATCAAGGCGCTGACCGGCGTCTACGGGATCGACTCCGGCACGATCCGGGTCCAGGGCGAGGAACGTCTGTTCCGCTCGACCGCCGACGCCCAGTCCGCGGGCATCGCCACCGTCTATCAAGAGGTCAACCTCTGCCAGAACCTATCCGTCGGTGAGAACGTGATGCTCGGCAACGAGATCCGTCGCGCCGGGATGGTCGACTGGCGCGCGACCCACGCCGCGGCAGCGAAAGCGCTCGCCGAGCTCGGCCTGCACATCGACACCCGCTCGATCCTCGCCAGTCACTCCATCGCCGTGCAGCAGCTGGTCGCCATCAGCCGCGCGATGGTCGTGGACACCACGGTGCTCGTCCTCGACGAACCGACCTCGAGCCTCGACCGGGGCGAGGTGGAGCAGCTCTTCGCCGTCATCCGGAGCCTCCGCGACCGCGGCGTCGCGATCCTGTTCGTCTCGCACTTCCTCGACCAGATCTACGAGATCTCCGACCGCCTGACCGTCCTGCGCAACGGCACTCTCGTCGGCGAGTACCCGATTGCGGAGCTCGGCCGGGAGCAGCTGGTGGCGAAGATGATCGGCCGCGAGCTCGGAGAGCTGGATGCCATCTCCGCCAGCGCCGAGCGCGCCATCGACCGGTCCGGCACGCCCGTGCTCAAAGCCGTCTCCCTCGCGCGCAAGAACGCCCTCGAACCGATCGACCTCGAGGTGTACCCCGGTGAGGTGGTCGGCCTCGCGGGGCTGCTGGGGTCGGGACGCACCGAGCTCGCCCGCCTCATCGCGGGCGCCGATCGCGCCGACCAGGGGCAGGTCGAGGTCGACGGGAAACCGTCGCGTCTGGGGTCGCCCCGGCATGCGCTGGATCGCGGCATCGCGTTCTCGTCAGAGGACCGCCGCGCCGAGGGGATCGTCGGAGACCTCACGGTCGCCGAGAACATCATCCTCGGCGTGCAGGCCCGCCGCGGTGCGCTCCGCAAGCTCGGCTCCGCCGAGGTGCAGGCCATCGTCGACGAGTACATCACCGCGCTCGGCGTCCGCCCGGCCAATCCCAACGCTCTGATCCGCAACCTCTCCGGCGGCAACCAGCAGAAGGTGCTGCTGGCCCGGTGGCTCGCCACCGCGCCGGAGCTGCTCATCCTCGACGAGCCCACGCGCGGCATCGACGTCGGCGCGAAGGCCGACATCCAGCGCAAGGTCGCCGAACTGGCTGAGAAGAGCCTGTCGGTGGTGTTCATCTCCTCGGAGCTCGAAGAGGTGCTGCGCATCGCGCAGCGCGTGGCGGTGCTGCGCGACCGTCGTAAGATCGGCGAGCTGGCCACCCATGACGTCGACCTCGACGGCCTCGTGGCCTACATCGCCGAGGGGCAGCCCGAGACAACGTCGTCCGATCGGGAGAAGATCGCATGAAGAAGTTCCTTTCGCACCGCCTCGTGTGGCCGATCGCGGCGCTCGTGGCGCTCATCGCCGTCAACACGATCTCGCGGCCGTCGTTCCTCAGCATCACGGTGCAGAACGGCCAGCTCTACGGCTCGCTGATCGACATCCTGCGCAACAGCGCCCCGCTGATGCTGGTGGCGCTGGGCATGACCCTGGTCATCGCGACGCGGGGAATCGACCTCTCGGTCGGCGCCATCATGGCCGTCTCCGGTGCGGTCGCGCTGACGATCATCGAGGCGTCACCGGACCCGAGCAATCTCGGGGTCGTCATGATCGCCATCGCGGCGGCCGTGGGCACCGCGCTTCTGCTCGGCGTGTGGAACGGCTTCCTGGTGTCGGTCCTCGGCATCCAACCGATCATCGCGACCCTCGTGCTCATGCTCGCGGGACGCGGCGTCGCGCTGCTCATCACGAACGGCTTCATCACCACGATCAACAGCGACCCGTACCAGTTCATGGCCCAGGGGTACGTGCTGGGTCTGCCCTTCGCCTTCTACGTCTCCATCATCGCGGTGATCGTGGTCGGCGTCCTCGAGCGCCGTACCGCGCTCGGCATGCTCACCGAGGCCGTCGGCATCAACCCGGAGGCGAGCCGTCTCGCCGGTGTCCGCTCGCGCGGCATCATCTGGGGCGCCTACATCGCCAGCGGAACGCTCGCCGGCATGGCCGGTGTCCTGTACAGCTCGAACATCATGGCCGCGGACGCCAACGCCGCGGGCCTGTACATCGAACTGGATGCCATCCTGGCCGTGGTCCTCGGCGGTACCTCGCTCGCGGGCGGCAAGTTTAGCCTCGCCGGCACCGTGGTGGGCGTCTTCACGATCCAGACGCTGAAGAGCACCATCACGTTCCTCGGTGTGCCGCCCGCCGTCAGCCCCGTCTTCATGGCCGCGGCCGTGCTGATCGTCGTGCTGCTGCAGTCGCGCCGGTTCCGCGCGTTCTTCCAGACGGCGGGCCGTGCGGCCCTGCGCCCCCTCACCCGACGACCCGACGCAAAGGTGCTGTCCTGATGGTCACTCTCACCGCCGAGCGCGGCCCCGCCGCCACGACCTCGTACCGCCGGTTCCTGAACCGTCACGTCTCCTGGATCCCGGTGTTCGCCGCGATCGCGATCCTGGTGATCATGATCGCCGGATCCATGGCGTACTTCCCCAACTTCCAGCTGCCGCGGATCCTCTCCTCGATCCTGCTCGACAACGCGTACCTGCTCGTCCTCGCCGTCGGCATGACCTTCGTCATCCTCACCGGGGGCATCGACCTCTCCGTGGGAGCGGTCATGGCCTTCACCGGCATCCTGTGCGCCAAGATGCTCTCCGACGGAGTTCCGGTCGCGGTGGCGGTGCCCGCCATGATCCTGATCGGCGCGGCGATCGGCCTGCTCATCGGCGTGCTCGTGCAGTTCTTCGACGTGCAGCCGTTCATCGCCTCGCTGATCGGGATGTTCCTCGCGCGCGGTCTCGCGTTCGTGGTGAGCCTGGAGTCCATCAAGGTCGACAACGAAGGGCTGCTGTGGCTGCAGTCCACACGGTTCGCTTTCGCCGGCTGGTACATCACGCCGACGGGGATCATCGCGCTCCTGACCGTTGCGCTCGCCGCCTTCGTGCTGCGCTTCACCCGGTTCGGCCGGACGGTGTACGCGGTCGGAGGGAACGAGCAGTCTGCGCGTCTCATGGGCCTGCCCGTCGTACGCGCAAAGCTCTCGGTCTACGTCATCAGCGGCGTGTGCGCGGGCCTCGCCGGCATCGTCCTGACGGCGTACTCCGGCGCCGGATACCCGCTCAACGGCGTGGGGACCGAGCTCGACACGATCGCGGCTGTCGTCATCGGCGGGACGTTGCTCACCGGCGGGAGCGGGTTCGTCCTCGGCTCGATGATCGGCGTATTCGTGTACGGCCTGATCCGTACGATCATCTCGTTCTCGGGTGCCGAGCAGTCCTGGACGCGCATCACGGTCGGGGCGCTGCTGCTGCTGTTCGTCGTGGTCCAGCGCATCATCGTGGCGCGCTCGGCGCTGAGCAAGTGACGCGCCCGCGAGGGATGTTCGCTCAGCCGTCGCCACGAGGGCATGATTGACCCCATGTCGACCGTCGGCCCGCCCCTCCTCGAGGTGCGCGGGGCGACGGTGCGTTTCGGCGTCGAGTCGGCGCTCGCCGACGTCGACTTCCGGCTGCGTCCCGGCGAGGTGCACTCGCTCATGGGCGAGAACGGTGCCGGCAAGTCGACCCTCATCAAGGCGATCACCGGGGCCCTGCGACTGGATCAGGGCGAGATCCTGCTCCAGGGTCGCCCCGTGCAGTTCACCGGCCCCGCCGACGCGCAGGCCGTCGGCATCTCGACCGTCTACCAGGAGATCGACCTCCTGCCGAACCTCACCGTCGCCGAGAACATCTCGCTCGGACGCGAGCCTCGCCGCTTCGGCGTGATCGACCACCGCGCGATGCGCGAGCGCGCCGCCGCGGCCCTGACGTCCCTGGGCGTCGACATCGACCCGTCGTCGGTCCTGTCGACCCATCCGCTCGCCGTCCAGCAGCTGGTCGCCATCGCCCGTGCGGTCTCGGTCGAGGTCAAGGTGCTGGTCCTGGACGAACCGACATCGAGCCTGGATGCCGACGAGGTCGCCGAACTGTTCCGCGTCATCCGCGATCTCAAGACGCAGGGGATCGCGATCCTGTTCGTCTCGCATTTCCTCGACCAGGTGTACGAGATCTGCGACCGTGTGACGGTGCTGCGCGGGGGACGCCTCGTGGGGGAGTACGGCACGCGGGAGCTGTTGCGCATCGACCTGGTCGAGAAGATGCTCGGCGCGGCCGCCGACGCGCTGGCGCCGCTCGGGCAGCGCTCGCCCGAGCCCGCGGACGGTCCCTCGATCATCAGCGCCCGGGGCTTGGCATCCGGATCCCGTTTGCGCGACGCCGACGTCGACATCGCCGAGGGCGAAGTGATCGGGGTCGCGGGGCTCCTCGGCTCGGGGCGCAGCGAATTGGCGCGCGCCCTCACCGGTGTCGACCACCCCGACGGCGGCGAACTACGTATCGACGGGGATCCGGTGCGACTGACGTCGCCGCGCGAAGCCATCCGTCGACGTGTGGCGTACTCATCCGAGAACCGGCGGACCGAAGGGATCATCGGCGACCTCAGCGTGCTGGACAACATCACCCTCGCCCTGCAGGCTCAGCGCGGGATCTTCCACCGCCTGAGCACGGCGCGCCGCCGCGAGCTCGCGGCCAGCTGGGTAGAGGCGCTGCACATCCGCCCCGCCGACATCGATCGCCCCGTCGCGACTCTCTCCGGAGGCAACCAGCAGAAGGTGCTGCTGGCGCGGCTGCTGGCCCTGTCGCCGCGCGTCATCGTGCTCGACGAGCCCACGCGCGGGATCGACGTGGGCGCGAAGGCCGAGATCCAGCGGCTCGTCGGCGAACTGTCCGACAACGGCCTGTCGATCGTCTACATCTCGGCCGAGCTCGACGAAGTGCTGCGCGTGGCGCATCTCGTCGCGGTGATGCGCGACGGTGTGCTCGCGCAGATCCTTCCCGCGTCCGAACTCACCTCCGACGCCCTCCTCGCGCTCGTGGCCAAGCCGGCCGCGGAGGAGGGGGCGTCCGATGGCTGACGACAAGGCATCCCGCACCGCGAACATCTTCGACGTCGCCCGGCTCGCCGGCGTTTCGCACCAGACCGTCTCGCGTGTCCTCAACAACATGCCCAACGTCCGTCCGGCGACGCGCGCGCGGGTCGAGCAGGCCATCGCCCAACTGCGCTACAGCCCGTCACCCGCCGCCCGGGCCCTGGTGACCCGCCGCACGCGCACGATCGGTCTGGTCACGCCCGGCACCGTCGATTACGGCCCCTCCTCGATCGCGACGAACTTCAACTTCGCCGCCCGCGCCGCCCGCTACAACGTCGACGCAATCAGCTCGCCGCAGAGCGACGTGGCCGCGGTGCGCGCGGCGATCGACGGGCTCTTGAAGCAGCGCGTGGATGCCATCGTGCTCATCGTCGTCGACGTCGAGGTGCTCGCGGCCGTGCAGGCGATCGAGATCGATGTGCCCATCGTTGCCGCGGCCACGACCAGCCGCCCGCACCCGCGCCTCGTCGCCATCGACCAGTATCGCGGTGCCCGCGCGGCAGTGCGGCATCTCCTCGAGTCGGGGTACAGCACCGTCCGTCACATCGCGGGGCCCGCGCGCAACCCCGACGCGGTCGAGCGCCTCCGCGGCTGGCGCGAAGAGATCGCGTCGGCCCGCGCGCAGTCGACCCCGCCCGTGCACGGCGACTGGTCGGCCGCGAGCGGGTACCGGATCGCGACCGAGACCGACCTGGCCCCCGGCGAGGGCATCTTCGTCGCCAACGACCACATGGCCATCGGTGTCCTGTCGGCGCTGCGCGAGCGCGGGCTGCGGGTTCCGGAAGACATCGGGGTGGTCGGCTTCGACGACGTCCCCGAGGCCCCGTTCGTGTTCCCCTCCCTCACCACGGTGCGTCAGGACTTCGCGGCCCTGGGCGAGATCCTGATGCAGAAGGTGCTCCTCATGGTCGAGGAGCCCGACACCGTGAGCGAGAGCACCCCGCTGCCGACGCGACTCATCGTGCGTGACTCGGCGCCGTTGCGTCCCTGACGCGCACGTGCGGCCGCGGTCGGTGCCTGCAGCGGTTGAGTGTCCACGACACGCGGATTCCGCCTCGGCGTATCCGCGTGTTGTGGACACCGAAGCGAGATCGGGGCCTCGTACGGGCGGGATGGTCGCGGGG
>NZ_JAKRNI010000014.1 GCF_022346945.1 Microbacterium sp. ACRRU
CGCCCCGCCAGGCCCCCGAAGGGGAACCCGCCCGCTCCGGCCTCGCCGCTCGTGTGTCGCTCGGGCGCGCGTTCCAGCCGGTACCGAGCGAGTTCCTGCTCATCGCGTCGGCGGCGCTGCTGCTGACGGGCTTCGGTCTGGTCATGGTGCTGTCGGCGACCTCGGCCCTCGACGGCGGACAGAACCCGTTCGACCACGTGCTCAAGCAGGGCATCTTCGCCGTCCTCGGCATCCCTCTCATGTTCGTGCTGAGCCGGGCGCCGATGCGATTCTGGAAACGGATGGCCTGGCCCGCCCTGATCTTCGCGACGCTGTTCCAGCTGCTGGTGTACGTCCCGGGGCTGGGTATCGCGTCCTACGGAAACCGGAACTGGGTGCAGATCGCCGGGTTCCAATTCCAGCCGGCCGAGTTCCTCAAGCTCGCCCTCGCGCTGTGGATGGCGGCGGTGCTGTACCGCAAACGGCGACTGCTGACCTCGTGGAAGCACGTGTTCATCCCCGTCGTGCCCGTCGCCGTGCTCGTCATCGGCACGGTGCTGGGCGGCCGTGACCTCGGCACCGTGATGATCCTGGTCCTGGTCGTCCTCGGCGCCCTGTTCTTCGCCGGGATCAAGCTCCGCATGTTCATCGTGCCCGCGGTGATCTCTCTTGTGGTCGTGCTCGTGTCCGCCTTCGGCAGTGAGAACCGTATGGCGCGGATCGCGAGCCTGTTCGACCCCGACGACGCCTCGTGCTACTACACCTCCTGCTATCAGTCGCTGCACGGCGTGTGGGGCTTGGCGAGCGGGGGAGTGCTGGGCCTGGGGCTGGGGAACTCGAAAGAGAAGTACGACTGGCTCCCCGCGGCTGCCAACGACTACATCTTCGCCATCATCGGCGAGGAGCTGGGACTCATCGGATGCCTTGTCGTCCTGGTGCTCTTCGCGCTCTTCGCGGTGGGGGCGTTCCACATCATCCGTCGGACCGATGACGCGTTCGTGCGCATCGTGGCGGGCGCGATCACGCTGTGGATCATCGGTCAGGCGATCGTGAACATCGGCGTCGTGCTGCGTATCTTCCCCGTGCTGGGTGTGCCTCTGCCGTTCATGTCGCAGGGCGGCACCTCGCTGCTGTCGGTGCTCATCGCGTGCGGTGTCCTGCTGTCGTGCGCGCGGACGCTGCCGGACCGGAGGCCCCTCGAGACCCCGCCGGCGCGCGCCGGTCGGCGGCGTCGCGCCTGACGGGCACCCGCCCGTGGCCTTCGGCGTCGCCCGACCTCGTTAGGGTCGAGGGGTGACGACCACGCTTCTGGCCGGCGGCGGAACCGCCGGACATGTGAACCCCCTGCTCGCCGTCGCCGACGGGTTGCGCGCGCGCGACGCGGACGACGAGGTCCTGGTGCTCGGCACCCGCGAGGGGCTCGAGGCCCGGCTCGTCCCGCTGCGCGGCTACGAGCTTCTGTTCGTCGACAAGGTGCCTTTTCCCCGTCGCCCCGACCGCGCGGCCGCGCTCTTCCCGTCGCGTTTCCGCCGTGCGATCGCCCAGGTGCGTCGTGTCATCCGCGACCGGGGTGTCGACGCCGTCATCGGTTTCGGCGGGTACGCCTCGGCGCCCGCGTACGTCGCAGCGCGCTGGGAGCGCGTGCCCTTCGTCGTCCACGAGGCCAACGCCAAGCCCGGTCTGGCCAACGTCCTGGGCGCGCGCGCCGCGGCGGCGGTCGGCGTGGCCTTCGAGGGCACCCCGCTCCGCGGCGCACGCGTGGTCGGGATGCCGCTGCGTCGCGAGATCGTGGATCTGGATCGCGACGCGGTGCGCGCCGACGCCGCCGCGCACTTCGGGTTGGATGCCACGGTGCCGACGCTGCTCGTCTTCGGCGGCTCACTCGGTGCGCAGCGGCTCAACGCGGCGTTCGGCGCGGCGTGGCGGGAAGTCCTCGACGCCGGATGGCAGCTGCTCCACGTGACGGGGGAGAAGTCGGACCTTGCCGACCCCGGGGTTCCGGGGTACGCGCTCGTGCGCTACGTGGACCGGATGGATCTGGCATTCGCTCTCGCCGATCTCATCGTCTCGCGCTCGGGGGCCGCCACGGTGAGCGAGGTCAGCGCTCTCGGCATCCCGGCGGTCTACGTCCCCTACGCCGTCGGCAACGGCGAGCAGAGCCTGAACGCCGCGTCGGCCGTACGGGCGGGCGCGGCACGCCTCATCGCCGACGCCGAGTTCACCGCCGAGCGGGTGCGGGGCGAGATCGTGCCGCTGCTGCGGGACGCCGACGCGCGAGAGGCCATGCGTCTGGCCGCGATGCGGACGGGGACCCGCACGGGGACCGAGAACGTCATCGCGCTCCTCGACGCGGCGCTCGCCCGCTGACCGGGCGCGCCGGGTCGGCTGAGTCGCCCGGGCGACGTAGGATCGCAAGGTCATGATCAGACCCGACCTGAGCCTCCCGATCCCTGAGACCATCACCTCCGCGCACTTCATCGGCGTGGGAGGCTCGGGCATGTCCGGGCTCGCCCGCATGTTCCTCGACCGCGGCATCCGGGTCTCCGGCTCGGATCGGGCCGACAGTGCGGCACTGCGCGATCTCGCCGCCCGCGGCGCGATCGTCCACGTCGGTCACGACGCCGCGCACCTCGGCGACGCGGACACCGTCGTCCACACGGGCGCCATCTGGCCGGAGAACCCCGAGTTCGTCATGGCGAAGGAGCGCGGTCTCCACGTCATCCATCGTTCTCAGGCGCTGCACTGGCTCATCGGCGGTCGGCGGCTCGTGTCGGTCGCGGGCGCCCACGGCAAGACGACCTCGACCGGCATGATCGTCACGGCGCTGCGCGCGCTCCAGGTCGATCCGACCTTCGTCAACGGCGGGGTCATCGCCGACCTCGGCGCGTCCAGCGGCACGGGCTCGGACGAGCTCTTCGTCATCGAAGCCGACGAGTCCGACGGGACGTTCCTGCTGTACGACACCTCGGTGGCGCTGATCACCAATGTCGACCCCGACCACCTCGATCACTACGGTTCGCGTGAGGCCTTCGACGCGGCGTTCGCGCGGTTCGCCGACGCGGCGCGCGAGGCGGTCGTCGTCTCGGCCGACGACCCCGGCGCGCGGGCCGTGACGGCACGTCTGACGCACCGCACCGTCGTGACCTTCGGCGAGGACCCGCGAGCCGACGTGCGTCTCACCGACGTGCGCACCGACGGACCCGTCGCCTTCACGCTCACCGCGGGCGGCGAGAGCGTCCCCGTGCAGCTGCGTGTCCCGGGGGCCCACAACGCGGTCAACGCCGCGGGGGCGGTGGCGGTGCTGCGTGTCCTCGGTCACGGTCTCGCCGAGTCGGCCCGCGCGGTCGAGGAGTTCGGCGGAACCGTACGGCGCTTCGAACTGCACGGCGTCGAACGCGGTGTGAGCGTCTACGACGACTACGCCCACCACCCGACCGAGGTCGCCGCGGCGCTGTCCGCGGCGCGCACCGTGGTCGGCGAGGGGCGGATCATCGCGATCCAGCAGCCGCACACCTACTCGCGCACGCAGGAGATGTACCGAGAGTTCGCGGAGGTCCTGGAGGCACTGGCCGACCACACGGTCATGCTGGACGTGTTCGGTGCCCGCGAGGATCCCGTTCCCGGCGTCACCGGCGAGCTCGTCAGCAACGCGTTCCACGACCCCGGGCACGTGCACTACGTGCCCGACTGGCAGGAAGCGGCCGACTACACCGCCCGCATCGCGCGGCCCGGCGACTACGTCATCACGCTCGGCTGCGGCAACGTGTACCAGATCATCCCGCAGGTGCTCGAGGCGCTCTCCCGCACCGAGGCCGCGGCGGTCTGAGCCGTGCGCCGGCCCTCGCCCCTGCCCTCGGCGCCCGACTCGTCCTCGCGAGGGCGACCGCGTCCCGGGGAACAGGCCGCGAGCACCGGGGCGGACCCGGAGGAGACGACCGCCGACGTCGTTCCTCTGCCGCTCGCCGAACGCCGGGGCAGCGCCGATTCGCCCGCGGATGCCGAGGACACCGGCATCCGGGACGTCTGGCGCGCCTCGCGGGCGCGGCGACGTGCGCTCCGCGCCGAGGTGCGACGTTTCACCGTGCGGCAGCGTCGGCGCCGCCGAGTCTGGATCGGCGCGGGGATCGCCTTCGTCGTGATGGTGCTGGGCACGGCGGGGGCGGCGTACAGTCCGTTGTTCGCCGTCGAGCGGGTCGAGGTCGTCGGCACGTCGCAGCTGGACGCCGCGGCCGTCGCGGAGGCGCTGGGTCCGCAGGTGGGCACGCCGCTCGCCCTCGTCGACGACAGCGAGGTGAAGGCCGCGCTGGTCCGCTTTCCGCTCGTGGAGTCGTACACGCTCGAGGCCCGTCCGCCGCACGATCTGATCGTGCGCATCGTCGAACGCACCCCTGTCGGCGCCGTCCAGACCGCCGCGGGATTCACGCTCGTGGATGCGGCCGGTGTCGTGCTGTCGACCACCCCGACCGCCCCCGCCGGGCAACCGGTGATCGAGGTCGCGGGCGGGACCGACTCCGACCCGTTCCGCGCGGCGGGACGAGTCGTGCGCGCTCTGCCGGA
Source organism: Microbacterium sp. ACRRU (assembly GCF_022346945.1). Taxonomy (GTDB): domain Bacteria; phylum Actinomycetota; class Actinomycetes; order Actinomycetales; family Microbacteriaceae; genus Microbacterium; species Microbacterium mcarthurae. Next base: position 4,537 of record NZ_JAKRNI010000014.1, read on the forward strand.
CAGCATCCGGTCGCAGGTGACGGCGGTGTCGGCATCCACGCCGGACGACGTGACGCTGACTCTCGGAGCGACCGGCACCCGAGTGGTGTGGGGCAGTGCGGATCGATCCGCCGAGAAGGCGCGCGTGCTGGACCTCCTCATGCAGAAGAGCCCGCCCGATCGCACGCGTGAATACGACGTGACCTCGCCCGAGGCGGGTGTGCTGCGCTGATTCCGCGGGCGACTCTGGTCGTGTTCGGAGTGGATACCCCGACACGCCGCGTGTCGGTCGGGTGCGACGGGGGCGCCCGCTTACCTTCGAGCTAAGGAATTGCATACCGGGCAATTCTTTAACCCTCAACATGAGGTTTAGAGTTTCAGGTTCGGGGATAACGGAGGCCGGCATGAGCCAGAACCAGAACTACCTCGCCGTCATCAAGGTCGTCGGTGTGGGCGGAGGCGGCGTCAACGCCGTCAACCGCATGATCGAGCTGGGCCTGCGCGGCGTGGAGTTCATCGCGATCAACACCGACGCCCAGGCGCTGCTGATGAGCGACGCCGACGTCAAGCTCGACGTCGGCCGCGAACTCACCCGCGGCCTCGGTGCCGGTGCGGATCCCGAGGTCGGCCGTCGCGCCGCCGAGGACCACGCCGAGGAGATCGAGGAGGCCCTGCGCGGCGCCGACATGGTCTTCGTCACCGCGGGCGAAGGCGGTGGCACGGGCACGGGCGGTGCTCCGGTCGTGGCGAAGATCGCCAAGTCGATCGGTGCGCTGACGATCGGTGTCGTCACCAAGCCGTTCTCGTTCGAGGGGCGGCGTCGCCAGAGCCAGGCCGAGGGCGGTGTCTCCCGCCTGAAGGAAGAGGTCGACACCCTCATCGTGGTGCCGAACGACCGCCTGCTCGAGATCAGCGACCGCGGTATCTCGATGATCGAGGCGTTCGCTACGGCCGACCAGGTGCTGCTCGCCGGTGTGCAGGGCATCACCGACCTCATCACCACGCCCGGCCTCATCAACCTCGACTTCGCGGACGTGAAGTCCGTCATGCAGGGTGCGGGCTCCGCGCTCATGGGTATCGGGTCGGCGCGCGGCGCGGACCGGGCCATCAAAGCCGCCGAGCTCGCCGTCGAGTCCCCGCTCCTCGAGGCCTCCATCGAGGGTGCGCACGGCGTGCTGCTGTCGATCCAGGGCGGATCGAACCTCGGCATCTTCGAGATCAACGACGCGGCGCAGCTGGTGAAGGAGGCCGCGCACCCCGAGGCCAACATCATCTTCGGAACCGTCATCGACGACACCCTCGGCGACGAGGTGCGCGTCACGGTCATCGCCGCCGGCTTCGACGGCGGCGAGCCGTCGCTGCGCATCGATCCGGTCGGTGCCCAGCGCCCCGTCGCGGTGCCCGCCGTGCCGACGATCCCCGCCGACGATGTCGCGCGCGACCTGGACGCGGCCGAGGAGCAGAAGGCGCAGACCACTGAACGGGCTCCCGAGCCGGCCCCCGTGGCCGCGCGGGTACCCGACACGTCGTACGACTCCGGTTTCGCCGACGACGACCTCGACGTCCCCGATTTCCTGAAGTAAGCGCGAGCGACTGACGCAGCGGGTCCGGTGTCCACCGGGCCCGCTGCGTCGTCGAAGGAGAGAAGCATGGATGCCGCCCTGGCCGACCGTCTCGCCGCCGTCGACGCCCGGATCACCGAGGCCGCGCGCGGCGCGGGTCGCGACCCCGCCGAGATCACCCGCATCGTGGTGACGAAGTTCCACCCCGTGTCCCTCATCACCGATCTCTACGCCCTCGGCGTCCGCGACATCGGAGAGAACCGCCAGCAGGAGATCACGGCCAAGCGCCGTGAGCGGGAGCAGCTCGCCGACCTGCGCTGGCACTTCATCGGCCAGGCGCAGACGAACAAGGCGCGGGCGGTGCGCGCGGCATCCGACGTCGTCCATTCGGTGGATCGTCCGCGCATCGCGGACGCTCTGCACGCGGCGGCATCCGGAGACGTGCTCGACGTCCTGCTCCAGGTGAACCTGACGGACGACGCCGGCCGCGGCGGGGTCTCGCCCGCCGGTGTCGAGGGCCTTGCCGCTCACGTGCGGGAGCTCGACACGCTGCGCGTGCGCGGCGTCATGGCGGTGGCTCCGCTCGACGAGGAGCCCGCCCGCGCGTTCGAGAGATTGCGCGGGTGCGCGGATGCGGTGCGGCGGGTGGTGCCGGATGCGACGTGGATCTCCGCCGGCATGACGGGCGATTTCCCCGAGGCGATCGCGATGGGCGCGACACACCTGCGGATCGGCTCCGCAATCACGGGTCCGCGCCCCCCGCGCGACTAGCCTCGAAGCAGACGAGCGAACGGAGGATGCGATGTCGAACCCGCTCAAGAAGACGATGGTGTACCTGGGCCTCGCCGATGAGGAGGAGACCTATGAGGAGACCGCTCCGCAGCCGGTCGCGCGCAAGCAGAACGCGCAGCCCGCACCGGTCGAGAAGGCCGCTCCGGTGACCCCGCTGCACCGCCCGGCCGTGGTGCGTCAGCCCGCTCCGGGCCCGGTGAGCGAAATTCTCACGGTGCACCCCAAGCAGTACCGGGACGCGCAGACGATCGCCGAGAACTTCCGTGAGGGCATCCCGGTCATCATCAACCTGTCGCAGATGAGCGACGCCGACGCGCGCCGCCTGATCGACTTCGCGAGCGGCTTGTCGCTCGGTCTCTACGGCCGCATCGAGCGGGTCACGAGCAAGGTCTTCCTGCTCTCGCCCGAGAACATCGCCGTCTCCGGCGACGGTGCGATCGCGCAGGCCGATTCCGAGGCCGCGCCCTTCGCGTCCCAGTAATCGATCGTGGCCGTCCTGAGCCTGGTCGGCTCCATCCTCAGCGCGCTCCTGTTCATCTACATCGTCCTGCTGCTCGCGCGGTTGGTTCTCGAGTACATCCCGATGTTCAATCGCGAGTGGCGTCCGCGCGGCGCCATGCTGGTGGTGGCCGAGATCGTCTTCACCGTGACCGACCCGCCCATCCGCCTCCTCCGGCGGGTGATTCCGCCCCTGCGCATCGGCGGTATCGCGATCGATTTCGCGTTCGCGATCACGATGTTCGCGTGCTTCCTGCTCCTCAGCGTCACGCGGTCGCTCGCGGCCTTGTGACCTCCGGCCCAGCCGTCGCCCTTCGACACCGGAGAAGGGCGGCGGCTATGCTGTTCCGAAGCGGTGTGCCCCGGTGCGACACCCCCATAGTTCCGATTCAGAGCTCTCGAAAGAGGAAACACCATGGCACTGACCCCCGATGACGTCGTCACCAAGCAGTTCCAGCACGTGCGCTTCAAGGAGGGCTTCGACCCGGACGAGGTCGACGACTTCCTCGACGAGATCGTGGTCGAATGGCGCAAGACCATCGCCGAGAACGACGAGCTGAAGGCGAAGCTCGCCGCGTACGAGTCCGGCGAGTCCGCTCCCGCGGCCCCCGCCGCTGAGGCCGCCGAGACGCCGGAGCCCGTCGTCGCCGAGGTGCCGGCCGCGGCTCCCGCTGCGACCCCCTCCGCCGAGACCGATGCCGCTCCCGCGGCGCAGAGCGCCGGCATCATCGAGCTCGCGCAGCGTCTGCACGACGAGCACGTCGCCGAGGGCAAGGCCCAGCGCGACCAGCTCATCTCCGAGGCGCAGGCACAGGCGGCCTCGATCGTCGCCGAGGCCGAGAAGCAGGGTCGCGAAGAGCGCGCGCGTCTCGAGAAGGAGCGCACCACGCTCGAGGGCCGCATCACCGAGCTGCGCAACTTCGAGCGCGACTACCGCTCGCAGCTGCGGTCGTACATCGAGGGTCAGCTTCGCGACCTCGACACCGCCGGTTCGTCGTCGGGCTCCACGCCCGTCTCGGCGATCGGTCTGTAGGCCGACTCTTTGCGCAGTCGATCTCCTCTGCGTTCGGCGGCGGCCGGCGCCCTCATCGCGATCCTCGCGGCGACGGTGCTGGCCGCCGACCAGTTGGCGAAGATGGTCGCCATCGACAACCTCCCGCCGGAGCGCGTCGTGCCCGTCATCGGCGAGGCTCTGCAGTTCTACCTGGTTCGTAACCCCGGTGCGGCGTTCTCGCTGGGCGAGAGCGTCACCTGGATCTTCACGATCGCCCTCGCCGTCGTGGCCGGCATCATCGTGTACCTCGCCGTGGCGCGGGTGCGTTCGCGTCTCTGGGCCGTCGTGCTGGGGCTGCTCCTGGGGGGCGTGCTCGGTAATCTCACCGACCGTCTCTTCCGTGCTCCGGGCTTCCCCGTGGGACACGTCGTCGATTTCATCTCCACCCCGTGGATGATGCCCGCGATCTACAACGTGGCGGACATCTTCATCGTCTCCATGATGATCTCGGTCGCGCTGCTCGTGCTCTTCGGTCTCCGCCTCGACGGTACGCGCGAGACGCGCGCCTCCCGGTCCTCGGACGCGGCGCCGGACGACGCGGTCGAAGCGTCCGGCGATCCCGGCGCACGCTGACATGGATTCACGGAGCTTGCCCGTTCCCGACGGGCTCGAGGGGGCGCGTGTCGACCAGGCGCTGGCCAAGATGCTCGGCTTCTCGCGCACGTTCGCGGCGGAGGTGGCCGATGCCGGCGGCGTCACCGTCGACGGCCGCACGCTCGGACGTTCCGATCGCCTCCGCGCGGGGGAGTGGCTGAACGTCGAGTGGGAGCCGCGACGCGACCCCGAGGTCGTGCCGATGGCGGTACCCGATCTCGGCATCGTGTGGGACGACGACGAGATCGTCGTCGTCGACAAGCCGGCCGGCGTCGCCGCCCACCCGTCGGTGGGGTGGGAAGGGCCGACCGTGCTCGGGGCCCTCGCCGCCGCGGGGTTCCGCATCGCCACGAGCGGTGCTGCGGAGCGGCGGGGGATCGTGCATCGTCTCGACGTCGGGACGAGCGGCCTCATGGTCGTGGCCAAGACCGAGCGGGCCTACACCCTGCTCAAGGCGGCCTTCAAGGATCGCACCGTCGAGAAGATCTACCACGCCGTCGTCCAGGGGCACCCCGACCCGCTCGCCGGCACGATCGATGCGCCGATCGGGCGGCATCCGCACCACTCCTGGAAGTTCGCGGTCACTCCCGACGGCAAGGATTCGGTGACACACTACGAGACGCTCGAGGCGTTCCCGCGCGCTTCGCTCCTGGAGATACACCTCGAGACCGGCCGGACTCACCAGATCCGCGTGCACATGGCGGCTCATCGGCATCCGTGCGCCGGAGATCCGCTGTACGGTGCCGACCCCACGCTGTCGGCACGTCTGGGACTCACGCGCCAGTGGCTCCACGCCCACCGACTCGCCTTCGCCCATCCCGCGACGGGGGAGTGGTCGAGCTTCGAGTCGCCCTACCCGTCGGATCTGCAGCATGCCCTCGACGTGCTGCGCGAGGGTCTCTGACTCCGCGTCAGCGTCGGTTCTCGAACCTCGTCGGCCCCTCGGTCAGGGCGGCCCGCACGCGCGCGGTCATCTCGGCATCCAGCATCTCCTCGAACCGGTCGAGCGGATGCCAGCCGACTTCGGTCATCTCACCGTCGACTGGCCGTGGCTCGCCGTGCGTCCATGTGCACGCGAACGTCAGATCGAGATAGTCGCTCTGGTCGCCGTTGTCGTACGTGACGCGCGGGATCTGATGCACCCAGGCGAGGCGCTCGACGCGGATGAGGACGCCCGCCTCCTCCTCGGCCTCGCGGGCGGCGGCATCCGCGGGTTCCTCGCCCGGGTCGACGATGCCCGTGACGGGGGTGAGGCGCCCGTTGTCGCTGCGGCGGCCCAGCAGCAGGTCGTCGCCGCGCAGGATGACGGCGGTGACTCCGACGAGCGGGAGCGGGCGGGTGCCGATGTGGCGACGCAGTTCCAGGACGAAGTCGGGAGTGGGCACTCGCCCACGCTAACCCAGGCCGATGTCGGAGGAGGAACGTACACTCGACGGGTGGCAGCTGACTCCTTCGTTCACCTTCACGTGCACAGCGAGTACTCCATGCTCGACGGAGCCGCGCGCATCGGCCCCATGGTCCAGGAGGCCGTCAAGCTGGGCATGCCCGCGATCGCCGTCACCGACCACGGCAACACGTTCGCGGCGTTCGAGTTCTACAAGACCGCGAAGGATGCCGGGATCAAGCCGATCATCGGCATCGAGGCCTATGTCACTCCGGGCACGCATCGATCCGACAAGTCGCGCGTGCGGTGGGGCACGCCCGAGCAGAGCGACGACGACGTGTCCGGCGCCGGTGCCTACACGCACATGACGCTGCTGTCGCAGTCCACCGAGGGCATGCACAACCTCTTCCGCCTGTCGTCGAAGGCGAGCATGGAGGGGTACTACTTCAAGCCCCGCATGGATCGCGAGCTGCTCGAGAAGTACGGCAAGGGGCTCATCGCCACCACGGGGTGCCCCTCGGGCGAGGTGCAGACACGCCTTCGGCTCGGCCAGTACGACGCGGCGAAGGCGGCCGCCGCCGAGTTCCAGGACATCTTCGGCAAAGAGAACTACTTCGCCGAGATCATGGACCACGGCCTGTCGATCGAGCGGCGGGTGATGGGCGACCTGTTGAAGATCGCGAAAGAGCTCGACATCCCCCTCGTGGCCACGAACGATCTGCACTACACGCACCAGCACGATGCGACGAGTCACGCCGCGCTCCTGTGCGTGCAGTCGGGCTCGACTCTCGACGACCCGAAGCGGTTCAAGTTCGACGGCGACGGCTACTACGTCAAGTCCGCCGCCGAGATGCGACAGGTCTTCCGCGACCACCCCGAGGCGTGCGACAACACGCTGTTGATCGCCGAGCGGTGCGAGGTGGAGTTCAACACCTCGGCCAACTACATGCCGCGCTTCCCCGTCCCGCCGGGTGAGACCGAAGACAGCTGGCTCGTCAAAGAGGTCGAGAACGGTCTGCACGACCGATACCCCGGCGGTATCCCCGACGCGGTGCGCAAGCAGGCCGAGTACGAGACCGGCGTCATCCTGCAGATGGGCTTCCCCGGCTACTTCCTCGTCGTCGCCGACTTCATCAACTGGGCCAAAGACCACGGCATCCGCGTCGGGCCCGGTCGAGGATCGGGCGCCGGCTCGATGGTCGCGTACGCGATGAAGATCACCGACCTCGACCCGTTGCAGCACGGGCTCATCTTCGAGCGGTTCCTCAACCCCGACCGTGTGTCGATGCCCGACTTCGACGTCGACTTCGATGACCGCCGTCGTGGTGAGGTCATCCAGTACGTCACCGAGAAATACGGTGACGAGCGCGTGGCGCAGATCGTCACGTACGGCACGATCAAGGCGAAGCAGGCGCTCAAGGATGCCGGGCGTGTGCTCGGGTTCCCGTTCAGCATGGGCGAGAAGCTGACCAAGGCCATGCCGCCCGCCGTCATGGGCAAGGACATGCCGCTGGACGGCATGTTCAATCCGGAGCACCCCCGCTACAAGGAGGCGAGCGAGTTCCGCACGCTCATCGAGACCGATCCCGAGGCCAAGACGGTCTTCGACACCGCTCTCGGACTCGAGAACCTGAAGCGGCAGTGGGGCGTGCACGCAGCCGGCGTCATCATGTCGAGCGAGCCTCTCATCGACATCATCCCGATCATGCGGCGCGAGCAGGACGGGCAGATCGTCACGCAGTTCGACTACCCCGCGTGCGAGTCCCTCGGCCTGATCAAGATGGACTTCCTGGGGTTGCGCAACCTCACGATCATCAACGACGCCCTGGACAACATCGAGGCCAACCGCGGTCACCCCCTGGTTCTCGAAGACCTCGCGCTCGATGACACCGCCTCCTACGAGCTGCTGTCACGCGGTGACACGCTGGGTGTGTTCCAGCTCGACGGCGGACCCATGCGCTCGCTCCTGCGCCTGATGCGCCCCGACAACTTCGAGGACATCTCGGCGGTGCTGGCGCTGTACCGGCCCGGGCCGATGGGTGTGAACTCGCACATCAACTATGCGCTGCGAAAGAACAAGCAGCAGGAGATCGAGCCCATCCACCCCGAGCTCGAAGAGCCGCTGGCCGACATCCTCGACACCACCTACGGCCTGATCGTCTACCAGGAGCAGGTGATGGCGGTCGCGCAGCGCGTGGCCGGGTACACGCTGGGCCAGGCCGACCTGCTGCGGCGCGCGATGGGCAAGAAGAAGAAGTCCGAGCTCGACAAGCAGAAAGAGATCTTCTTCGGCGGCATGACCGAGCGCGGGTTCTCCGACGAAGCGCAGCAGACGCTGTGGAAGGTGCTCGAGTCGTTCGCCGACTACGCGTTCAACAAGGCCCACACGGCCGCCTACGGTCTCGTCTCCTACTGGACGGCGTACCTCAAGGCCCACTATCCCGCCGAGTACATGGCCGCACTGCTCACGAGCGTCGGCGACTCGAAAGACAAGATGGCCGTGTACCTCAACGAGTGCCGTCGCATGGGCATCCGCGTGCTGCCGCCGGACGTCAACGAGTCGATCCGATTCTTCGCGGCCGTCGGTGAAGACATTCGCTTCGGGCTCGGGGCGGTCCGCAACGTCGGCACCAACGTCGTCGACGGAATCGTCGCGGCGCGCCAGGAGGCGAAGTACACGTCGTTCCACGACTTCCTGTCCAAGGTGCCTCTGCACGTGGCGAACAAGCGCACCGTCGAGTCGCTCATCAAGGCCGGCGCCTTCGACTCCCTCGGTTCCACGCGCCGGGCGCTCGTCGAGATCCACGAGGACGCGTGCGAAGGCGCGGTGCTCGACAAGCGTCGCGAGGCGAACGGCGAAGTCGGCTTCGACTTCGATTCGCTGTGGGACGAGCCCCAGCAGGTCGCCAAGGTGCCCGAGCGCCCCGAGTGGACGAAGAAGGACAAGCTCGCCTTCGAGCGCGAAATGCTCGGACTCTACGTCTCCGACCACCCGCTGGCCGGGCTCGAGGTGCCGCTCGCCAAGCACGCCTCCACGTCGATTCACGACTTGCTGGCCTCCGACGACGTGCAGGACGGAGACCAGGTCACCGTCGCGGGCCTGCTCACCAGCGTCCAGCATCGGGTGGCGAAGCAGAGCGGCAACCCGTACGGCATGGTCACCGTCGAAGACTTCAACGGCGAGGTGACCGTGATGTTCATGGGCAAGACCTACGCCGAGTTCGCGCCCGTTCTCCAGGCCGATTCGATCCTGGTCGTGCGCGGCCGGGTATCGCGGCGCGATGACGGTCTCAACCTCCATGCGCAGTCCGCATTCGCGCCCGACCTCGAAGGTTTCGACGCCCTGAGCGGGTTGACGCTCGTCGTTCCCGAGCAGCGGGCGAACGAGGCGCTGGTGGGCGAACTCGCGCAGATGCTGCAGCGGCACGCCGGCGACACCGAGGTGACTCTCAAGCTGCACAAAGGCGGGACCGCCAAGGTTTTCGAGGTGCCCATGCCGGTGCGTGTGACCGCCGACCTGTTCGGAGAGCTCAAGGGACTGCTCGGCCCCAACTGCCTGGGCTGAGGCTCGACGCGGCTTGTCAACCCGGGGTCTCCCGGGGGGGCAGTGCGGCCAGTCTCACAGTGAAGACGGGTGCTCCGGCGCCCGAGGGAAAGGACCATCGTGACCGATCGCTACGACGACCGTTCCGCGCCTGAGGAAGGCGTGTCGGCAGAGGACGACACCGCGCGCTCCGCCGACGCGCACGCGCTCTTCGCGGGCCTGGATTCTCCTGACGAGGCGCACGGCGTGCGCTCCGCTTCCGACACGGGCGACATCGATCGTGACGCCGCCGACGCCCACGTGTCGGGACAGCAGCTCGACGCCCGCGCCCACGTCAACGCCCGTCGCTCGACGCACACAGAACTCCCCGACGCGGACGGCGACACGCGTGCGTCGGCACCGGGTATGGGCGACGCTCCGCAGTACGGCGTCGGGCCGTTCTCGGTCCGCGAGGTCGCTCTGCTGGGGATCTGGGCGGTGACGTTCCTCGTGTCGTTCTTCCCGCTCAACAACCTCCCGGCCAACGTCCGCGTTCTCGGCGGCGGGGCCAATGTGTGGCTCTCGGGCCTCTGGTGGATTCCCGCCGTCGCGCTGCCGACGGTCGCGGTGGGGCTCCTCGCCCTCCGCCGCCTTTCTCCCCAGGGGATCCGCCGGGTCGGCTCGCTGGGAATCGATCAGTTCGCCTCCGTGGCCTTCTCGGTCGCTGCTCTGGTGTGGGTCGCGTGGGTCTGGGACACCGTGTCGGTGGCCGTCGAGACGGGCATCTGGACGCGCACCTGGGTGGTGTGGGTCGGTGCGGTGTTCTCTCTGGCCGGTGTGGTGCTCACGGTATTCGCGCCGATCATCCCGCCTTTCGAGCAGGACTTCCAAGGTCGTCCCGAGGCTCCCGCCCACCGCAACGCGCGCCCGGTCCGCGCCGTCGTGAAGCGTCCCGCCCGCCCGCGGCCGGTGCGCACGGCTCCGGCGCACGATGAGCAGAAGGCGACGACCGCGGACGCGGCCGCCGACCGCGGCCCCGTCCCCGGCAGCTATACCGGATCCACCGACGTGCCCCACGGGACGCACGCCGAACCCGCCACATCGGTTCTGCCCACCCACGACGACACGCACGACACCGATGTGATCGTCGCGGGGAGCGATGCGGCATCCGCCGGTCCCACGGCCGAGCACGACGCACCGCGGCACCCTCAGCCGCAAGCGTTCTGGGCACTCGCCCCCACCGAGCGCGACGTCGTCGACGACTACGGCACGCCGATCTTCCGGATCGGACCGACCGCGTGGGCGCTGGTCATCGAGGACCGCGGCGAGACGTTCGTCATCCGACACGACGATGGGCGCATCGGTTATCTGCACGAGGTCGGCGGCGTCACGCGCGGCTGAGCGACGCCTGCGAGCCGCCCGCCGCACGGCGGGCGGCCCGCAGCGAACGATAGCCTTGACGAATGCTCCGCACCATCGATCTGCGCGGCCGCGTGCTCTCGCCGGCCGAGTTCCTCGCTGTCGTCCCTCGCGCCGACGCCGCCCGCGATGAGGCCCTCGCCACGGCGGCGCGCATCGTCGACGACGTCGCGCGTCGCGGGGAGGACGCGCTGCGCGAGCAGGCGGCGACGTTCGACCGTGTGAGCGAGCACGAGATCGCCGTTCCGGCGTCACATCTCGACGAGGCACTCGCCCAGCTCGACCCGCGCATCCGAGCGGCGCTCGACGAAGCCATCCTCCGCGTGCGAGCCGCGTCCGCGGCTCAGGTGCCGGGACCCTCGGTCACCGAGCTAGGTCCTGGCGCGCGGGTCACGCAGCGCTGGCAGCCCGTGCGGCGGGTCGGCCTCTACGTTCCCGGCGGCAAGGCCGTATACCCCTCGAGCGTCGTGATGAACGTCGTCCCGGCCCAGGTCGCCGGTGTGCGAGAGGTCGCGCTCGCGTCGCCGCCGCAGGCGGAGTTCGACGGGCGCGTGCACCCCGTGATCCTGGCCGCGGCCCGCCTGCTGGGTGTGACCGAGGTGTACGCGATGGGCGGTGCCGGCGCCATCGGCGCCTTCGCCCACGGCATCCCCTCGCTCGGGCTCGACCCGGTCGACGTGGTGACCGGGCCCGGCAACAACTTCGTCGCCTCTGCGAAACGAGCCGTCGCGGGGCGCGTGGGCACGGACTCGGAAGCCGGCGCGACCGAGATCCTCATCGTCGCCGACGCCGCAGCCGACGCCCGTCTGATCGCGGCAGACCTCGTCAGTCAGGCCGAGCACGATGAGCAGGCCTCGGCCGTCCTCGTGACCGACGCCCCCGACCTCGCGGAGGCGGTGCGCGACGCGCTCGAGCCCCGTGTCGTCGACACCCGCCACACCGAGCGGGTCCGCGCCGCATTCGGCGGGCCGCAGTCAGCGATCGTGCTCGTCGACGACATCGCCCAGGCCACCGCCTTCAGTAACGCGTACGCGCCGGAGCACCTCGAGCTGCACCTGACCGATCCGCGTCCCGAGGACTACGTCAACGCGGGCGCGGTGTTCGTCGGTCCCTACACCCCCGTGAGCCTGGGCGACTATCTCGCCGGGAGCAATCACGTCCTCCCCACCGGCGGTCAGGCGCGGTACGGGGCGGGGCTGTCGGCCGCGACCTTCCTCCGCCCGCAGCAGGTCGTGGAGTACGACCGCGCGGCGTTGTCCGCGGTCCACGAGGCCATCGTGACCCTCGCCGATGCCGAGGCGCTCCCCGCGCACGGCGAGGCCGTCTCGGCGCGGTTCGCCGACTGATCGGGGTTTGCGATGCACTGTCCGTTCTGTCGAAACCCCGACTCCCGCGTCATCGACTCCCGCACGAGCGATGACGGCTTGAGCATCCGTCGTCGGCGCCAGTGCCCGAAGTGCGGCGGTCGTTTCTCGACCGTCGAGACCGCGAGCCTGAACGTCATCAAACGCTCCGGGGTCGTCGAGCCGTTCAGCCGCGAGAAGGTCATGTCGGGTGTGCGCAAGGCCTGTCAGGGTCGTCCGGTGACGGATGCCGATCTGGCCATGCTCGCGCAGCAGGTCGAAGAGTCCATCCGTCAAACGGGCTCGTCGCAGATCGAGGCGAACGAGATCGGTCTGTCCATCCTCGGACCCCTGCGCGAACTCGACGAGGTCGCCTACCTGCGTTTCGCCAGCGTCTACCAGGCGTTCGAGTCGCTCGACGACTTCGACGCCGCTATCGCTCAGCTGCGCGCCGATCACGCGGCACGAGCGACCCGACCCGTCGGCGCGGACGACGTCCAGTAGCCTGGCGGGGATGTATCCGCTTCTTTTCCGCACCGTTCTGCGTCGCCTCGACCCGGAGTTCGCGCACCACCTCGGTGCTCTCGTCATCCGTCTGGCGGGCGTGGGGCCGGTGGCATCCGTGGTGCGGGCGACGACGGCCCCGCCCGCTCCGCTGACGGTGCGAGCGCTGGGTCTCACGTTCGATTCCCCCTTCGGTGTCGCCGCCGGGTTCGACAAGAACGTCACGATGGTCCGCGGACTGCGGGCGCTCGGGTTCGGCCACGTCGAGGTGGGAACGGTGACGGCGCTGCCGCAGCCGGGCAACCCGAAGCCGCGCCTGTTCCGCCTCGTGGCGGACCGTGCGGTGATCAACCGGATGGGATTCAACAACGACGGCGCCCAGGTGGCTGCACGACGGCTGCGCGCGGTGCGCCGGTCCCGCCGACGGCCCGTCATCGGCGTCAACATCGGCAAGAGCAGGGCCGTGGCCGTCGAGGATGCCACGACCGACTACGTCCGCAGCGCCCGACTCCTGGCCCCGCTGGCCGATTATCTCGTCGTCAACGTCTCGTCGCCGAACACGCCCGGGCTCCGCGGTCTGCAGGCGGTGGAGACGCTGCGCCCCCTCCTGGCGGCGGTGCGTGAGGCGGCGGGCTCGACTCCGCTGCTGGTGAAGATCGCCCCCGACCTCGAGGACGGCGAGGTCGCGGACATCGCTCGGCTCGCCGTCGACGTGGGTCTCTCGGGGATCATCGCCACGAACACCACGATCGGACGCACCGGGCTGCGCACCCCCGACGCGGCGGTCGAAGCCGCCGGAGCCGGCGGGCTCTCGGGCGCCCCCTTGAAGCAGAGGGCGCTCGAGGTGCTCGACCTCGTGCGCGCCGCCGTGCCGGACGATTTCGTCGTCATCTCGGCCGGGGGAGTGGAGACCGCGGACGATGTGCGCGAGAGGCTCGCGCACGGTGCCACTCTCGTTCAGGGGTACACCGCGTTCCTCTACCGGGGTCCGTTCTGGGCGCGTCAGATCAACCGGGGGCTCGCCGCGCGTCGGTGACTCCCAGGGGCTCGTCGCTCGCGAGCGCGAGGGCAGGGGGCAACGCGCGCCGGAGCAGAGACCGTCGCGCACGAAAACGGCGGCGCCTCCCGAAGGAGACGCCGCCGTCGAGGGTTCCGGTGATCAGGCCGGGTACTGACCGCGCTTGACCTGAGCCTTGGGCAGTCGCATGAAGCGCATCTGGACGGTCCGCATCGCGGAGTACCACCCGAGCCCCTTCTCGACCTTGCCCTCGCCGAACTTGGCCTTGGCGGCCCGCTTGACGCGGATCGACGTGATGATCATGTCGCCGATGACGAACAGGATGAAGATCCACAGCGCGACGAACGACCAGTACTGGAAGAACCCGTTCGGGACGAGCGTGAGCACGATGACGAGGATCATGAACGGCATGACGCCTTCGCCCAGGTGCCAGCCGGCGTCGACGAAATCGCGGGCGAAGCGGCGCTGAGGACCCTTGTCGCGCACGGGGAGATACCGCTCGTCGCCGGCGGCCATGCCGACGCGGGCTTTCTCGCGCTGAGCGGCCAGCTCGGCACGGGCGCGGGCTTTGGCCTCTTTCGTGTCGGGCACCAGGGGACGCTTGCGCGCGGCCTCCTGCTCGGCCCGAGACGGCGTCGCGCGCCCCTTGCCCGAAGCGGTGACATCCGACGCGACGGGGGTGTCGTTGGGGACGGGGGCGGGGGACTTGGCCACGGGTAACCTCGAGAGCTCACTGGATCGGAGACTTAAGATTACCTGCATGACCCCTGACCTGTCCCGGCAGGATGCCGTGCGCGCCACCGCGTCCGCCGGCATCCCCGCAGCCCTCGCCGATCTCGGTGCGCTCGTGCGCATCCCCTCCATCGCCTGGCCGGCGTTCGACCAGAGCGGTGTGCAGCGCAGCGCCGACGCCGTCGCCGAACTCCTGCGCGGCACGGGCGTGTTCGAGCGTGTCGAGGTGGCGCGCGCGGCCACCGGCGACGGCGACGAACTCGGTCAGCCCGCGGTGCTGGCATCCCGGCCGGCGCGCAACGGACGGCCGACCGTCCTTCTCTATGCCCACCACGACGTGCAGCCCCCCGGTGACGACGCACTGTGGGATTCGCCGCCGTTCGAGCCGACGGTGCGGGACGGGCGCCTCTACGGTCGCGGCGCGGCCGACGACAAGGCGGGCATCATGGTCCACGTCGGCGCGATCCGCGCCCTCTCCGAGGCGCTCGGCGACGATCTCGACCTCGGCGTCGCCGTGTTCATCGAGGGCGAGGAGGAGTATGGCTCGCGCTCCTTCGCCCAGTTCCTCGTGGACCACGCCGACGTCCTCCGCTCCGATGTCATCGTGGTCGCCGACTCGGGCAACTGGGACGAGAAGACGCCCGGTCTGACCGTGTCCTTGCGCGGCAACGCGCGCTTCACCC
This sequence comes from Microbacterium sp. ACRRU, assembly GCF_022346945.1. Lineage (GTDB taxonomy): Bacteria > Actinomycetota > Actinomycetes > Actinomycetales > Microbacteriaceae > Microbacterium > Microbacterium mcarthurae. The sequence continues at coordinate 19,622 of NZ_JAKRNI010000014.1, forward strand.
TCACCGTCCGCACGCTCGCCCACGCGTCGCACTCGGGCATGATGGGCGGCGCGGTTCCGGATGCCATGCTCGCCACCGTCAAGCTCCTCTCCACGCTGTGGGATGACGACGGCGCCGTCGCCGTGGAGGGACTTCGCGTTCGGGACGCCGAGACGCCGCCCTACGACGAGGCAACCCTCCGTTCCGAGTCGGGGCTGCTCGACGGCGTCTCGCCGATCGGGCGCGACAGCATCCTCAGCCGCCTGTGGAACAAGCCCTCCGTCACGATCACGGGATGGGATGCCACGCCGGTGGAGTCCGCCTCGAACACCCTGGCTCCCGAGACGCGCGTTGTGATCAGCGCGCGAGTGGCGCCGGGGCAGTCCGCGACCGACGCGTTCGCCGCGATCCAGGCGCACCTGCGGGCCCACGCGCCGTTCTGGGCGCACCTGGACTTCTCCGACGTCGACTGCGGCGACGCGTTCCTCGTCGACACGGCCGGGTGGGCGGTCCACGACGCCCGTGCCGCCTTCGCTGACGGGTACGGCGTGGATGCCGTCGATGTCGGTGTCGGCGGGTCCATCCCCTTCATCGCCGACCTCGTCCGTGAGTTCCCCGGCGCGCAGATCCTCGTGACCGGTGTCGAGGACCCGCATTCGCGGGCACACAGTCCGAACGAGTCGCTGCACCTCGAGACCTTCCACAATGCGCTGGTCTCGGAGGCGCTGCTGTTGGAGCGGTTGAACCGCCGCACCGTCTGATCGAGGCCGCGGGGGCGAGGCGGGCGTAGAATCGACTCGTCCCCGCGACCGAACGACCCGAAGGGCCACGCCATGACCGACACGACACTGTCGTCCGACGCCGCCACCCGCGAGCACGGAGTCGCCCTCACCGACGCCGCCGCCGACAAGGTGAAGAGCCTGCTGTCCCAGGAAGGGCGCGACGACCTGCGTCTGCGCGTCGCCGTGCAGCCGGGCGGATGCTCCGGCCTGATCTACCAGCTCTACTTCGACGAGCGCTACCTCGACGGCGACAAGGTCGTCGACTTCGACGGCGTCGAGGTCATCGTCGACGACATGAGCGTCCCGTACCTGGACGGGGCCAGCATCGACTTCAAGGACACGATCTCGGAGCAGGGCTTCACGATCGACAACCCCAACGCGCAGGGCTCCTGCGCGTGCGGCGACAGCTTCCACTGACGCCTGCCACGACGCTCCGGCGCTCCGTTCGACAACCCCCGGGAACCACGGATCACACCGTTGAACCCGGGGGTTTTCGATGCTTCGGTGCTGGACGATTGGCCAGAGAACAGTAAGAGGTTGCTCTAGACTGTCGAGAGCAACATCCACGACCCGGAAAGGTGCACTGTGCCCTCCAAACGTCGCCTTCGTTGGGCAGCCGTCCCCGTCGGGATCGCTTCCGTCGCACTCTTGTCCGGCTGCACCACCTCGCAGCTGCACGGGTTCCTTCCGGGGTTCGTCGACGACGGAACGCCCGCGACGAACCACACCGACATGGTCGCCGGTCTGTGGGTGAACTCGTGGATCGTCCTGCTGGCGGTCGGTGTCATCACGTGGGGTCTGATGCTGTGGGCGGTCATCGCCTACCGTCGTCGCAAGGGGCAGTCCGGCCTTCCGGTTCAGCTGCGCTACAACATGCCGGTCGAGATCTTCTACACCGTCGTGCCCCTGATCCTCGTCGTGGGTTTCTTCGCCTTCACGGCCCGCGACCAGAACATCCTCGAGACGCAGTACGACGACCCCGAGGTGTCCATCACCGCGTACGGCAAGCAGTGGGCGTGGGACTTCCAGTACAACGGCGAGCGTGAGGACAACTCCGACGCCGTGTACTCCATGGGTGTGCAGGCCAACGCCACCGAGGACGGCTACGACCTCGATGACGTGCCGACGCTCTACCTGCCGGTCAACAAGACCGTGCAGATCGAGCTGCGGTCCCGTGACGTGATCCACTCGTTCTGGATCATCGACTTCCTCTACAAGAAAGACATGTACCTCGGTCGCGAGAACTTCTGGTCGTTCACCCCGACCCGCGAAGGAACGTACGAGGGCAAGTGCGCCGAGCTGTGCGGTGAGTACCACTCCGCCATGCTCTTCAACGTCAAGGTCGTGAGCGAGGCCGAGTACGAGGACTACCTCGACTCGTTGCGCGCCGCGGGCGACGTCGGCGACATCAGCGATCTGTCCCGCCTGCAGAACCTCAGCACGGGCACCGAAGGGAACGAGTGACCATGGCAACGACGCTTCCGCTTCAGGGGACGGGCCCTTCGCGTCCGACGACCCTGCCGCCCCGTCAAGCCGCTCTGCTCAGCAGCACCCGTGTGGAGCAGAAGGGCAACCTGGTCGTCAAGTGGATCACCTCCACCGACCACAAGACCATCGGGTACATGTACCTGATCTCCTCCGTGCTGTTCTTCATGCTCGGTGGCGTGATGGCGCTCATCATCCGTGCGGAGCTGTTCGAGCCCGGCATGCAGATCATCCCGACGAAAGAGCAGTACAACCAGCTCTTCACGATGCACGGCACGATCATGCTGCTGATGTTCGCGACGCCCCTGTTCGCCGGTTTCGCCAACGCGCTGCTGCCGCTGCAGATCGGTGCCCCCGACGTGGCGTTCCCGCGTCTGAACGCCTTCGCCTTCTGGCTCTTCCTGTTCGGGTCCACGATCGCCGTGTCGGGCTTCCTCACCCCGCAGGGTGCCGCCGGCTTCGGGTGGTTCGCCTATCAGCCCCTGGCTAACGCGAGCTTCTCCCCGGGCGTCGGAGGAAACCTCTGGATGCTCGGTCTGGGCATCAGCGGGTTCGGAACGATCCTCGGTGCCGTGAACTTCATCACGACGGTGCTGACGATGCGCGCCCCCGGCATGACGATGTGGCGGATGCCCATCTTCACGTGGAACACCCTCATCACGAGCATCCTGATCCTGCTCGCCTTCCCGGTGCTCGCTGCGGCGATCTTCGCCGCCGCCGCCGACCGCGTCCTGGGGGCACAGATCTACAACCCCGAGAACGGCGGAGTGCTCCTGTGGCAGCACCTGTTCTGGTTCTTCGGACACCCCGAGGTGTACATCATCGCGCTGCCGTTCTTCGGCATCGTGTCGGAGATCTTCCCCGTGTTCAGCCGCAAGCCGATCTTCGGCTACAAGACGCTGGTGTACGCCACGATCGCGATCGCGGCCCTGTCGGTGGCGGTGTGGGCGCACCACATGTACGTCACGGGCGGGGTGCTGCTGCCGTTCTTCGCGCTCATGACGATGCTGATCGCGGTCCCCACGGGCGTGAAGATCTTCAACTGGATCGGAACGCTGTGGCGCGGATCGGTCACCTTCGAGACGCCGATGGTGTTCGCGCTGGGCTTCCTGGTGTCGTTCGTCTTCGGTGGACTGACCGGTGTCATCCTGGCGTCGCCCCCTCTGGACTTCCACCTGTCCGACTCGTACTTCGTCGTCGCGCACTTCCACTACGTCGTCTTCGGCACCGTCGTGTTCGCGATGTTCGCGGGGTTCTACTTCTGGTGGCCGAAGTGGACCGGCAAGATGCTCAACGAGCGCCTCGGCATGGTGCACTTCTGGATGCTGTTCATCGGCTTCCACATGACCTTCCTCATCCAGCACTGGCTGGGCGTGGACGGCATGGTCCGCCGCTACGCGGATTACGCCGCCGCGGACGGCTTCACGTGGGGTAACCAGGTCTCGACCATCGGGTCCATGATCCTGGGCGCGTCGATGATCCCGTTCCTGCTCAACGTCTGGATCACCGCCCGCAAGGCGCCGCGCGTGACGGTGGACGACCCGTGGGGCTACGGCGCGTCGCTGGAGTGGGCGACCTCGTGCCCCCCGCCGCGGCACAACTTCACGTCGATCCCGCGTATCCGCAGCGAGCGTCCTGCCTTCGACCTGAACCACCCCGAGGCCGGTATTCCGGTCGGTGTGGGACCGGCGAAGGACGCCCCCGACACGCCCGTCGTCGACGCGGCCGCTGGAGAGGTCAAGTAAGTCATGCGTACCAATGTCGGACTGTGGTGGCTCCTCGCGGGCTTCGGATTCTTCATCGCCGCCGTGTACACCGTGTGGAGCCTTATCCAGCACGGTGGGGTGGAATGGGTGGGAACGGTCGCCCTCGTCTTCCTCGGCCTGATGTCGGCGATGATCGCCTTCTACATCGCTCGCGTGCTGAAGGCGCAGCGCGGTGAACTGCCCGAAGACTCGCTGACGGCCGATATCGACGACGGTGACCCCGAGATGGGCGAGTTCAGCCCGTGGTCGTGGTGGCCCATCGTTCTCGCCGGGTCCGCGGCCCTCGCCGCTGTCGGCCTCGCCGTGGGCAGCTGGCTCGTTCCCATCGCCTTCGGCGTCTTCGCGATCGCCATCGTCGGATGGGTCTACGAGTACTACCGCGGGTACTTCGCGCGCTGATCTCGTGCCCCTTCGGCTGAACACTTCCGCCGTCTCTGACGCCGGCGCCCACCGTCCCACCAATCAGGATGCCGCTTTCGCGGCGTCCTGGGGTGCGGCGGTGGCCGACGGCGTCGGGGGAGGGCCGTCGGGAGATCTCGCGTCGGCGGCTCTCGTGCATCGACTGGTGGCAACACGGGGCACCGGTCTCGACGCGGATGGTCTCCTGGTGCGCATCCGTGAAGCCAATTGGGACATCCGAGCCCATGTCGAGCGCGATCCGGCTCTGCAGGGAATGGCGACGACCTTCACCGGAGTGTTCCTCGGGACGGACTCCGAGCTGTTGCTCGCCCACACCGGTGATTCGCGGGCGTACCTGCTCCGGGACGGCGAGTTCTCCCGGCAGACGCGCGACGACTCGTACGTGCAGGCGCTCGTCGACCACGGCATCATCTCGCCGGAGGCTGCCGCCGCTCACCCCCGACGCAACATCATCACGGCGTCACTCGCCGGTTCGGAGGGGGACGTGGTGTCGGTCGCGTCCCACGCGCCGCAGCCCGGCGATCGATGGCTGCTGTGCAGCGACGGCTTGACCGATTACGTTCCCGAGACCGACGTCGCTCGGCTCGTCGCCGACGCTGTCGATCCGCGCTCCGCCGCCGCCGCTGCGGTGGGTCTGGCCCTGGACGCCGGCACGCGAGACAACGTGACCGTCGTCGTGTGCGATGTGGTCGATGATGACGCGCCGTCGGCCGAGCCCATCTTCTTCGGCTCGGCGGCACGGTGGTTCACCGAGGACGTGGAGACCGCCTGACAGGCGTGTCCTCGACGGATTCCTCTCGCGCGGTCCGCGCGAAGGCGTCGATGGCCTCCGTCGCGAAGCGTGCGCTCGTGGGGCCTCCGTGGCCGTCCTCCTCGACGATGACGAGGCGGCTTCCGGGCCACTCTCGCTGAAGTCGCCACGCGGTGAGGGACGGGCCGCTGATGTCTCTTCGTCCGTGCACGAGAACGCCGGGGATCCGTGCGAGCGCGTGCGCTCGGTGCAGGATCGCCCGGTCGCCCGGGAGGAAACAGTCTTGCGCCCAGAAGTGGGTCACGAGCGTGGCGAAGTTCACACGCTGGTGTGGATCCGGGTGCAGGGGACCCGGTTGAGCCAGAGGGCCGAGGGACACGTGCGTTGCCTCCCATGCGTCCCACTCGTCGGCGGCGCTGCGTCGCACCCGCGGGTCTGCATCGCGGAGGAGGCGCGCGTAGCCCTCGATCGTCCGCTCTTCCGGGTGGAGAGGAGCGCGCAGTCGCTCGTGCGCCTCGGGGAACACCGGCCGCATGCCGTCGGTGATCCAGTCGATCTCCCATCGGCTCCCCGTCGTCACCGCCATGGCGACGACCTCGGTGACACGGTCGGGGTGCTCGAGGGCGTAAGCGAGGGCGAGCGTCGATCCCCAGGACACACCGTGGACCAGCCAGGCGTCGATCGACAGATGGGCACGCAACGCCTCCAGATCGTCGATGAGGTGCGTCATCGTCTGCGTCGTCAGAGTAGCGAGGTCGTCACATGCCCACGGTGTACTAAGGCCACAGCCACGCTGATCCAGCCCCACGATGAGGTACAGCTCCGGATCGAACCGACGTCGGTACCCACCGCGTCCGAGCCCGCCTCCCGGCCCGCCGTGCAGATAAAGGGCCGGACGCCCTCGGGGATTGCCCGACGTCTCCCAGTACACGCGGGCGCCGTCGGGGCGGTCGAGATAGCCGGAGGCGAAGGGCTCGAGAGGGGGATGCGACACCGACGCATCCTACGTCAGCGGCGCAACCCTGTACGAGTCAGGGGCGCACGACCATCACGGTGCGGTCGAACACGCGCTCGCACGCCCCCTCGTCGTTCTCGTAGGGTTGGCCCTCACGCACCCAGTACTCGTACCCGCCGATCATCTCCCGTACGGCGAATCCGAGGCGGCTGAACGCGAGGGCACCCTTCTGGCCGGCGTTGCAGCCGGGGCTCCAGCAGTACACGACCACGGGCACGTCAGGATCGAGCTCTCGGGGCGCGCGCTCGGCGATCTGCTGGTAGGGCATATGGAGCGCTCCCGTGATCCGGCCTTGCGCCCACGCTTCATCGCCGCGCACATCGACCAGCACGAACCGTTCGCCCGCCTTCTGAGCCGCGTAGACGTCGGAGGGGTCGGTCTCGAGCTCGAGACGCCGGGAGAAGTAGTCTGCAGGGTTGGTCATGACCTCACAGTACGATCCTGCGATGCCGGCGGTGGAGTGGGCGGGATGCCACGCACAGGCACCATTCTGCCAATCAGCGGGGGAGCCGGGACCGTGTGTGCAGACGACGAAACCCCGGTGCCGAAGCACCGGGGTCTCGTCGTCTGGTTTACTCGCTCTTGTCGCGACGGGAGTCGTTCTGCTCGCCCAAACCCTTCGGCGCGGGGAACTCGACTTCGGCTCGCTCGCCGACGGCCATGTGGGGTCGCCCCTCGGCGTCCGCGCGAGCGTTGGCCCCGGCGATCTCGTCGGCCTCTTCGTGGTCGATGTGATCGAGTTCGTGGTGCTGGTGCGCCACCGCGGCGTCGAGCTCCGCCTGCGTCAGGGGCGTGAGGCGGTCCTCGAAGAACCAGCGCGACACCGACGCACGGAACTGCTGCAGGCCGGAGATCTGACCCTTGGCGTTGGGCCGCACCACGAGGGGCTCGTAGGTCTCGTTGTCGACCAGCTTCCACCGCTCGTACTCGTCGACCGGCTGGTGGACCTCGATGTACTCGCCACCGGGGAGGCGGACGATTCGACCGGACTCGTAGCCGTGCAGGGCGATCTCGCGGTCCTTCTTCTGCAGCGCGAGACAGATCCGCTTGGTGACGAAGTAGGCGATGATCGGGCCGAGGATGAGAAGGGCCTGCAGCGTGTGGATGACCCCTTCCATCGTCAGGCGGAAGTGCGTGGCCATGATGTCGGACGAGGCTGCTGCCCACATGACCGCGTAGAAGGTGACACCGGCGGCACCGATGGCGGTGCGCGTAGCCGCGTTGCGCGGACGCTGAGCGATGTGGTGCTCGCGCTTGTCGCCGGTGATCCACGCCTCGATGAAGGGGTAGATCATCACGATGACGATGAACAGACCCAGGATGCCGACCGGGATGATGATGTTCCACGACCACGTGTGGCCCCACAGGACGAACTCGAGGTGCGGCGGGATGAGGCGCAGCATGCCGTCGGCGAAGCCGATGTACCAGTCGGGCTGGGTACCGGCCGACACGGGAGACGGGTCGTAGGGCCCGTAGTTCCAGATGGGGTTGATCGTCACCAGTGCGGCGATCAGAACGATCACGCCGAACGTGATGAAGAAGAACCCGCCCATCTTGGACGCGTAGACCGGGAGCATCGGGTAGCCCACGACGTTGCTGTTCGTGCGGGCGGGGCCGGCGAACTGCGTGTGCTTGTTGATGATCATCAACATCAGGTGCACCGCGAGCAGGGCGACCAGGATCGCGGGCAGCAACAGGATGTGCAGCGTGTAGAGGCGACCCACGATCGCGGTGCCCGGGAACTCGCCACCGAACAGGAGGAACGAGGTCCAGGTGCCGATCACGGGGAGGCCCTTGATCATGCCGTCGATGATGCGAAGGCCGTTGCCCGAGAGCAGGTCGTCGGGCAGCGAGTACCCCGTGAAGCCCTCGGCCATCGCGAGGATGAAGAGGATGAAGCCGACGACCCAGTTGAGCTCACGCGGCTTGCGGAAGGCGCCGGTGAAGAAGACGCGCAGCATGTGCACGCCGATGCCGGCCACGAAGACCAGTGCGGCCCAGTGGTGGATCTGCCGGACCAGCAGGCCGCCGCGCAGGTCGAACGAGATGTGCAGCGCGGACTCCATGGCCGCCGACATCGCGATACCGCGCATGGGCTCGTACGCACCGTTGTAGTGCGTCTCGACCATCGACGCCTGGAAGAAGAACGTCAGGAACGTGCCCGAGAGCAGAACGACGACGAAGCTCCACAGGGCGATCTCGCCCAGCATGAACGACCAGTGGTCGGGGAAGATCTTGCGTCCGAGTTCCTTGACGATGCCCGAGATGCTGGTGCGCTCATCGAGGTAGTTCGCCGCCGCGCCGACGAAACGGCCGCCGAGAGGCTTGCCGTTGAGGTCCGCCTTGGGGGGGCCCGAGTAGACCGCCGGTTCGGTGGTCACGTTCTCGGTGGGGTGGGTGGAGGTGCTCATGAGCGCTCCCAGAAGCTGGGGCCGACGGGCTCCTGGAAGTCACTCTGCGCGACGAGGTATCCCTCGGCGTCGACGGTGATCGGGAGCTGCGGCAGGGGACGGGCGGCCGGGCCGAAGATGACGGCCGCTCCGTTGGCGACGTCGAACTGCGACTGGTGGCAGGGGCACAGGAGGTGGTGGGTCTGCTGCTCGTACAAGGCGACGGGGCAGCCGACGTGCGTGCAGACCTTGGAGTAGGCGACGATGCCGTCGTACGTCCAGTCCATCCGGTTGGTGTCGGGGTTCAGCTGCTCGGGCTGCAGACGCATGAGCAGAACGATCGCCTTGGCCTTCTCTTCGAGGTAGCCCTCGTCGTGACCGAGACCGGCGAGTTCTTCCGGGATGACGTGGAAGGCGGAGCCGAGGGTGACGTCCGCGGCACGGATCGGCCGGCCCGAGGGGTCGTGCGCGAGACGCATGCCTCCCTCCCACATGGTGTGGCGGAGGAGGGCGACCGGATCCTGATCCTGCGGAGCGAGACCGCGGAACAGCGTGATACCGGGGATGACGGAGGCGACCAGAGCGGCGAACAGCGAGTTACGGATGATCTCGCGCCGACCGAATCCGGAGTCCTTGTCGGCCTCGACGAACACGTTGACCGCGCCTTCGCGGGTGGTGTCGCGCCCACGGGTGGCGTGACGGTCCTCGATGTGCTCCTTGTCGGCCATGACGGCCTTGGACCAGTGGATCGCGCCGATACCGATGGCCAGCAGCGCGAATCCGATGCCGAGCCCCACGAAGAGGTTGTTGTAGCGGATGTCGATCAGCGCGCCCGACTCGATCGGGAAGATCATGTAGGCGATGCTGGCCCAGATGCTGGCGGCGACCGAGAAGTAGAACAGCGTGTAGATCGTGCGGACCGCACGCTTCATCGCTTGCGGATCCTGGTCGGTTGCGCGCTGGCGGTGCTCCGGAAGACCCGGGTTCTGCACGGGGTCGGGAACCGCGACGGCGAGCCCGGCGGAGGGCTTCCATGAAGCCCTCTCGTGCTCGAGTGCGTCTTCCTCGTGTGCCATGGTGCTCCTCGTACGTTACGTAATGTCGATGACGACGATCAGTTGGACTTCGCCGCGATCCACACGGTGAGCGCGACGAGCGCTCCGATGCCGAAGACCCAGATGAACAGACCCTCCGAGACCGGGCCGAGCGACCCGAGCGAGAACCCGCCGGGGGATTCGCTCTTCTGGAGGTACATCAGGTAGGAAATGACGTCGCGCTTGTCTTCAGGAGTCAGGTTCAGGTCGTTGAAGACCGGCATGTTCTGCGGACCGGTGACCATGGCGGCGTACATGTTGACCGGGGTCACGGTCTGCAGACCGGGCGCCCACTTGCCTTCCGTGAGGGCGCCGCCGGCGCCGGCCACGTTGTGGCACATCGCGCAGTTGATGCGGAAAAGCTCGGCGCCGTGCGAGAGGTCTCCTTCGCCGTCGACGATGTCGTCGGTCGGGTAGGTGGGCCCGGGAGCCGAGGCCTGCACGTACGCGGCGAGGGCGTTGATCTGCTCCTCGGTGAACTGGACCGGCTTCTGGGGAGCCTGCGGTCCCTGCGCCTGCAGCGGCATGCGTCCGGTCGACACCTGGAAGTGGACGGAGAGCTCACCGACGCCGAAGAGCGACGGGCCCTGTTCGCTGCCCTGCAGGTCGAGCCCGTGACAGGTGGCGCAGTTGGCCTGGAACAGCTTCTCGCCCTCTTCGACCGTGCTGGCCGAGTTGGACGCGCTCGTCGGCGTGTCCGTCGCGGCCATCGCCGCGGACGCACCGGCGTACGCGCCACCGGTGAGGAGCAGGCCGATGCCGATCAATGCGGCGGCGGCCAGGGGACTGCGGCGTCCGTTCGAGCGACGCGGCTTCTTCTCTCGTGCCATGAGGGGTGCAGCTCTCTTACTTCAGGAAGTAGATGACGAAGAACAGCGCGATCCAGACGACGTCGACGAAGTGCCAGTAGTAGGACACGACGATCGAGGTGGTCATCTCTTTGCGACCGAAGTTCTTCACGGCGTACGCACGGCCGATGACGAGGAGGAAGGCGATGAGGCCACCCGTCACGTGCAGGGCGTGGAAGCCGGTGGTCAGGTAGAAGGCCGAGGCGTAGGGGTTGGCGCTGATGGGCAAGCCTTCGGCCACCAGGGTCGCGTACTCCCACACCTGGCCCGACACGAAGATCGCGCCGAGGATGAAGGTGAGGTAGAACCACTCCACCATGCCCCACTTGGCCAGACCGGTGCGCTTGCCGGTGCGGTACGGCTGGTACCGCTCGGCGGCGAACACGCCCATCTGGCACGTGACCGAGGACAGCACGAGAATGATCGTGTTGACGGTCGCGAAGGGGACGTTGAGCAGCTGCGTCTCTTCGGCCCACAGGGGCGCGGACGTGCTGCGCAGAGTGAAGTAGATCGCGAAAAGGCCGGCGAAGAACATGACTTCGCTGCCCAGCCACACGATGGTGCCGACAGCGACCGGGTCGGGCCGCTTCACGGCACGCACGGCCTGGGAATACGTCGCTGGGGTCGTCACCATCCCATTATGCGCGATCCGACGGCGCGATATTCCCATCTCCGGCTGAAGATATTCCATCGTCGAGACTTAGGGAAGCCTAAGAATTCGCAAGGAATCCCCGGTGCGGAACGGGTTCGCCCGCGGCCGTCATCGGCGCGGCGCGACACGGTCGGTGTGGAAGGATCGTCGCATGGCGGAACGCTTCACCTGGCCCGATCTGCTCACCTCCCTGCTGCAGGGCCGCGACCTCAGCGTGTCGGAGTCGACCTGGGCGATGCGTCGCGTGATGTCGGGGGAGGCCACTCCCTCTCAACTGGCCGGATTCCTGGTCGCCCTCCGGGCGAAGGGGGAGACGGTCGAAGAGATCGTGGGCTTCCGCGACGCGATCCTGGAGGCGGCCGTTCCGCTTCCCGTGCGCGCCGAAGTGCTCGACATCGTCGGCACCGGAGGCGACCGCTACGGCACGGTGAACGTGTCGACGATGGCAGCGGTCGTCGCTGCGGCATCCGGCGTCCCGGTGGTCAAGCACGGCAACCGCGCCGCCAGCTCGGCATCCGGGTCCTCGGACGTGCTGTCGTCGCTGGGCATCGCGTTGACCCTCGACCCGGACGCGGTCGCCGAGACTCTCGAGCGCACCGGCATCACGTTCGCTTTCGCCGCCGCTTTTCACCCGGGGTTCCGTCACGCGGCGGCGACGCGGTCGGAGCTCGGCGTGCCCACGGTGTTCAACTTCCTCGGACCGTTGTGCAATCCCGCCCGGGCTGAGGCCAACGCCGTCGGCGTCGCGCACCTCGACCGTGTCCCGCTCATCACGGGCGTCTTCCGCACCCGCGGGGCCACGGCGCTGGTGTTCCGCGGCGACGACGGACTCGACGAACTCACGACGACCGGGCACAGCAGGGTGTGGGAGATCAGCCGCGGCGACGTCCACGAGCACGACCTGGATCCCCGCGATCTCGGCATCCCGCTCGCCGACATGGACGATCTGCTCGGTGGCACGCCCGACCACAACGCCGAGGTGGTGCGGCGGACGCTCGCGGGCGAGACCGGCGCCGTGCGCGACATCGTTCTGCTCAACGCAGCGGCCGGACTCGTGTCGTACCGCTTGTTCCGGGATGCCACCGAGGTGCAGCGCCCGATCCTCGAGCGCCTCGCGGAAGCGATGTCCGACGCGGCCAGCGCCGTCGACGACGGACGCGCGCTGGCGAAGCTCGACGCGTGGGTGGACACGACACGGCAGCTGGCGGACTGATCGTGCACCCGCTCGACGCGCTCACCGAGATCGCGTATCTGCTCGAGCGGGAGAGGTCGTCGCGGTACAAGTCGAAGGCGTTCCGCACCGCGGCGGCCGCGATCGAGGGGCTGGGCGACGCCGAGCTGCGTGATCCGGGCCTTCGCCGTCGCCCCGGCATCGGTGATTCCACGTTCGCGGTCATCCGCGAGGCCCTCGAGGGCGGCGTGCCGCAACGGCTGGCCGCGTTGCGCGCGGCGGCAGGGCTCGACGGCGGAGGGGAGTTGCGGTCGGCGCTGCGCGGAGACCTGCACAGCCACAGCGATTGGTCCGACGGGCTGACGCCGATCGAACCGCTGGTGGACGCCGCCCGGCGGCTGGGGCACGAGTACCTCGCCCTGACCGATCATTCGCCGCGGCTCACGGTCGCGAACGGTCTCTCCCCGGAACGACTGCGGGCGCAGCTCGAGGTCGTTCGTGGATTCTCCGACGACGCCTTCACCCTGCTCACGGGCATCGAAGTCGACATCTTGGACGACGGCGGTCTGGATCAGGAGGATGCACTGCTGCGCGAGCTCGATGTGGTCGTGGCATCCGTTCATTCGAAGCTGCGCATGGAGGCGCCCGCGATGACGCGGCGTCTCGTCGCGGCCGCGAGCGACCCCCGCGTCGACGTGCTCGGACACGTCACCGGCCGGCTCGTCGAGGGCTCCCGGGGGACGCGTCCGCCGTCGGAATTCGACGCGCGCGCCGTCTTCGCGGCGTGCGCGGCGTCGGGCGTCGCTGTCGAGATCAACGCGCGTCCGGAGCGGCAGGACCCGCCCGACGACCTCCTCGCGCTGGCCCTCGCGGAGGGCTGCGTGTTCTCGATCGATTCCGATGCCCACGCCCCCGGTCAGCTGTCGCTGCTCGACTACGGGGCCGCGCGTGCGGAGGCCATGGGCGTCCCGGCGGATCGCATCGTCACGACGTGGCCGCTGCCGCGCCTGCGGGAGTGGCTCACCCGCGAGCGCTGATCCCTGCTCAGCCTCGCAGCGCGGCGACGGCTCGGGTAACGGAGCTGCCGAGGTTCCAGCGGTCGGCGAGCGCCGCCGCAGCTGCGGCGCGGCGGTCGTCGACGGCGATGCGGTCGTCGACGGCGGGCAGATCGAGGTCGCGCGCGACGCGCACGACGGTCGGCGCCACGTCGAGGTAGTCGGCGGCGGCCAGGATCTTCGCGCGCTGCGCGGGGGTTCCCGCCGTCCCCTCCGCGGCGGCGGAGCGGATGCCGTCCAGGTCGCCGCACGCGGCGAGGAGCGCTGCCGCGGACTTCTCGCCGATGCCGGCCACGCCCGGCAGGCCGTCCGAGGGGTCGCCGCGCAAGGCGGCGAAATCGGCGTACTGATCCGCGTCGATGCCGTACCGGGACCGGACGGCCGCGTCGTCGATGACCTCGAGGTTGCTCATTCCCCGAGCGGTATAGATGACGCGGATGCCGCGGGCGTCGTCGACGAGCTGGAAGAGGTCCCGGTCTCCGGTGACGATGTCGACGGGGCCTTCGGCCCGCGCCGCCAGGGTGCCGATCACGTCGTCGGCCTCGTGGTCTGCCGCACCGACGACGGGGATGCCGAGGCTGTCGAGCGTCTCGCGGATGAGCGGGATCTGAGCGGTGAGCGCGGCCGGCACCTCCTCGGTGTCGGGCGCCGCTTCGCCGGTCTCCACGACCCGGTGTGCCTTGTAGGTCGGGATGAGGGCGACGCGCCAGGCCGGCCGCCAGTCGTCGTCCCAGCAGGCCACGAGTCGCGTGGGCTCGTACGTCGCGACGAGCTTGGCGATCATGTCGAGGAGTCCCCTGACGGCGTTCACCGAGGTGCCGTCGTCGGCCTTCACCTTGTCGGGCACGCCGTAGAACGCGCGGAAGTACAGGGACGCGGTGTCCAGGAGCATGAGACGGTCGGACATGCCGAGCCTTTCCGACGACACGACAGGACGGCCGCCTCCGCCCATCGTACGAAGGACCGCTCGGCGCGAGAACCTAGAGTGGCGGGATGTCCTTCGGCGTCTCCTTCTCGCGCCCCTCCGCCTCCGCGCCGTGCCCGTGTGGGCGAGCGGTCTTCGGTGACTGCTGCGGGCCGCTGCTCGACGGTGCGCCGGCTCCGTCGGCTGAGCGCCTCATGCGGTCGAGGTACACCGCCTTCGCGGTCGGTGATGACCGGCACCTGGCGCGCACGTGGCATCCGCGTACTCGTCCCGACGAGATCGACCTCGACGACATCGAATGGGTGGGCCTGGTCGTCGAGGATGCCGCGGAGGAGGGGGATGCCGCGACGGTGACGTTCCGCGCCGCCTGGCGGCGTGGGACCGAACGCGGAGAGCTCGCGGAACTCAGCCGATTCGTGCGGCGGGCGGGGCGATGGGTGTACGTCGACGGGGTGGTCAACCCCCCGGGTGCGTGACGCCGGGCCGCCTAGGCTCGCGTCGAATCCCCACGAGAGGACCCGCATGATCCCCGATGCCCTGCGCGATCTGCTCGAGAACCCGAACTACGGCGCCCTCGGCACCGTCCGCCCCGATGCGACGGTGCAGGTCAACCCGATGTGGTTCGAGTTCGACGGAGAGCACGTGCTCTTCACGCACACGACGACGCGCCAGAAGTACCGCAACCTCCGGGCCAACCCGTCGATGAGCCTGATGGTCTTCGACCCGGCCCAGCCGTACCGGTACATCGAGGTGCGCGGCCGCCTGGTGGACGAGGTGCCCGACCCCGAGGGGGCGTTCTACGTCCGTCTCGGCAAGCGTTATGGCAACGCTGCGCAAGAGGCCCCGGCGGATCGGGCCGACCGGGTGATTCTGAAGATGTCGGTCGAGAAGGTCGGAGGACAGTGAGATGGAACGCATCGTGATCATCGGTGGCCACGGCAAGGTGGCGCTGCATCTGGCGGGCCTGCTCGCCGAGCGCGGCGACGAGGCGGTGTCGGTCGTGCGCAATCCCGATCACCGCGCCGATGTCGAGGACGCGGGTGGTCGCCCGCTCGTGCTCGATGTCGAGAAGGCGGACGTCGACGAGATGGCCGCGGCCTTCGACGGTGCCGACGCCGTGGTGTGGTCCGCCGGCGCCGGCGGCGGTGACGCGGCACGCACCTACGCCGTCGACCGCGACGCCGCTCAGCGAGCCATGGATGCCGCGAGCCGGGCCGGCGTGCGCCGGTTCGTCATGGTGTCCTGGATCGGCTCCACCCCCGATCACGGCATCCCGGAGGACGACCCCTTCTTCGCGTACGCGGATGCCAAGCTCGCCGCCGACGACCACCTGCGCGCGAGCGACCTGGACTGGACGATTTTGGGGCCCGGCACCCTGACGCTCGATCCGCCGACCGGCCGGATCACGACGGCGCCCCAGGGGAAGGGCGAGGTCGGCCGGGCCGACGTCGCCGCGGTCGTCGCAGCGACGCTGGTGCAACCGGCGACGATCGGACGATTCATCCGATTCGGCGCGGGCGACACCCTCATCCCGGAGGCTCTCGTGGCCGAGGCGCCCGACGCGTGAACCACGCCTCGTTCTGAGCGACGCTCAGTATTCGGTGTCGTCGTCGCCGTCCTCGTCGTCCGCGACGACGATCACTCCGTCGGGGATCGGGTCACCCAGCAGCGGCTCGGCGGCGAGCGTGAGGTCGATCGTCGCGCGCAGGAGGCCGCCCATCGTCGGGGAACGGAGCAGTTCCATCTGGTCCAGTTCGCCCAGGGGAGCGATCGCGGCGATCTGCCAGGCCCGCTCCAGAGGCTCATCGGAGAGCTCAACGTCCGGGTCCCAGCGGGTGACGCCGAACTCGCGGGCGCGGCCGAGCACGCGGCGGACGATGCGCTCGGACTCCTCGAGCAGTGGCGCCAGGGCGTCGTTCCACTCCAGGTCGGGGAGGGTTCGCACGTCAGCGCGCGGGTAGGGCGCATCGTCCAGCCACTCGACGATCTCGAAGCGCTCCGCACCGCGGGCGACGATGGACATCTGGCCCGCTTGCGGAACCACGTGACTCAGGTGCGCCATGGTTCCCAGGGCGAAGCGCTGGTCGCCGCCGCCGGTTTCGGTGCCGCGCTCGATCAGGACGACGCCGAACCGCGGGTCGACCTCGTCGAGCAGCATGCCGAGCATCACGAGGTAGCGCTCCTCGAAGATGCGCAGCGCCAAGGGCGTGTGGGGGAAGAGAACTGCTCCCAACGGGAACATCGCGGTACCCATGCCCCCAGTCAACCAGGGCCAGGCGGTACCGGGGTCGCTGGCGCCGGTCAGGCCGCCTCGTCGCTGAGGCTCTCGTGGATGCGGTGCAGGTCCATCAGGAGCGATCCCACCAGCACCCAGTGCTCGGTCGACGGTGTGCGGATCTCCAGCGGGCGGGTGAGGGCCGGCTCCTCCTCGCGGGGCTGCTGCTGCGTGACGGGATCGAGCGCGAAGCGCAGCCGCACGTCGTGCGCGGCGCGATGCAGCTGCTCGGCGATCGCCCGCACCGAGGGGTCATCGACGATGGTCGACGAGTAGCCGTCGTAGACGGCGCGGGTCATTCCGATCGTCTGCGTCACGACGGGCGTAAAGCGGTCGAGCTGCGCCTGCATGTCGGCGAGGTCGGCTCGGTGGCGCGAACTGCGCGGATTGAGAGAGAGCGAGTCGGCGCCGTCGCTGATCGCGTCCGCGGCGGCGTCGCGCACCGGGCGCAACAGACGCGCCTCCAACAGCAGTCCTTCCAGCGACTCCCTGCTCTGCGGAGCTTCGAGGGCGTCGGCGAGGCGTTCGAGCGCCGCAGCCAGCTCGCGGCCCAGCACGTTCAGCTTCTCGCGCGCGGGCGGCACCAGCACGGGCGGGACGAGGACGGTGTTGACCACGATGCCGATCGCGGCGCCGATGATCGTCTCCAGCACGCGATCCAGCGCGTAGTTCGGCGTTGCGGTCCCCAGTGCCAGAACCAGGACCGAGCTGATGGCGACCTGGTTCGTGGTCCCCGGTGACATCCGAAGAGCCCACGCCACCACCAGCGACACGGCCGCCGCCAGCAGGATCACCCATGTCGGCGAACCGAGCGCGATGCCGAGCGCGGAGGCGATCAACACACCGACGATGACACCCACGCTGCGTTCCACCGCCCGCGTGAACGATTGGTTGATGCTCGGCTGCACCACGAGCACGGCGGCGATGGCGGCGAAGATGGGCGGCGGGCCGGGCACGAGCACATCGGCGACGATCCAGGCGGCGACCATGGCCACGGCGGACTTGGCGACCTGCAGGAACGGCCCCCGCCGCGGTGAACGGAACGTCAGGCTTTCGCGCGGGAGTCGCAGCGGGAGGCGCATGTGTCGAGCGTAGGCCGCCGGACCTCGAGTCGGCCGCGGACAGTGGCATCCCGCGCTGCCCGTGAGCGGAGCGAGGCGCACGATGCCGTCGCGGCCGGCATCACGTCGTCTCGCGGCCCCGGGCGGTGAGACGACGCTCGCGCATCGCCAGGAAGAGGGGGAAGGTGAACGCGAAGGCCGTCAGCCCCGACAGCACGACGTACAGCCACGCGAATCGCATACCCAGGCGTCGCCCCTCGACGAGGATGAAGATGCTGCCGGCCACCGCAACCACCAGCAGATCGACGGTGATGGACGAGACCGCCGGGCCGCTGGAGACGAGGTCGCCCAGAAAGTCCACCATCTGCACGATGGCCAGGGCGTTGAACGTCCAGGTCCCCACCAACCCCAGGATCGAGATCACGAGGAAGGCCAGGGCCAGCGGAGTCCAGTGCTTTCTGAGGTCAGCCATGGGCCGATCCTGGCCCGTGTGCGGCCCAGGATCCAGCCCCGCCGCGGTATCGGAGGTGCGCAGTAGCGTCGAAGAATGGATGCCACCCGCGCCTCGGCCTTGCTCGACGAGCTCGAGCGCGCCGTCGAGCGTCGGCTGCAGCACCTGACCGACGACGCCGAGAGTCTCCGTCACGATCGTGCGGACGCGACCGCCGACGACGAACACGACCCCGAAGGATCGACCTTGTCGGGGGAGTGGGCGCACGTGGACGCCCTCGCGCGCGCCGCGCGCGAAGAGCGGCGCGAGATCCGTGCGGCGCGGGAGCGCGTGGCATCCGGAACGTTCGGCGTCTGCGAGGTGTGCGGCCGGGGGATCGCGGACGCGCGGCTGGAGGCGCGTCCGACCGCGCGACGGTGCATCGCCTGCGCCGTCTGACGGCAGCGTGGCCGCGTAGGCTCGAGGGGTGGAACCGCTCCTGATCGCCCTGCTGCTGGCCAACGCCGTCTTCAATGTCGTCGTCTGGCCGCGGTTCTACCCGCGCATCGCGAATGACCCTCGGGCCCGAGACGCTGCGGGCAAGGCCACGGCGTTCCTCATCGTCCACACGGTGCTCATCGCGGTTGCCCTGCTCCTCGCTGTGGCCTCGGTCATCGGGGCGATCGCCGCGATGGTCTCCTGAGCCGCGGCTCGGGGCCTGCTGTAGAATAGATGCGCGGGTTCGCCCGCCGCACCTCGTGCATCTACCTACCGGACCGGCAAGGCGGCACCGCCCCCTGCTCCGGAGATCCTCATGCACCACCCCGCCCCGACCGTCGCGCAGCGCTCGCTGATCCACCACACGGGGTTCTGGTACTTCCCCGTCGCGTTCGTCGCGCGGCTGCCGTTCGCGATGATGACCGTCGGCGTGCTGGCGCTGGTCGTCGCGGTGCGCGGCTCCGTCGCCCTCGGCGGGCTCACCTCGGCTGCCGTCGGTATTGGCGTCGTCGTGGCGGGGCCGATCCTCGGGGATCTGGCCGACCGGTTCGGTCAGTCGCGGGTGCTCGTTCCGACGGGCCTGGCCAACGGCATCCTCCTCGCCCTGTTCCCGGTCGTCGTGGGCTCTCCCGCGACGACCGGCCTCGTGCTGGCCACCGCGGTGGCGATCGGTGTGACGGGGCCGCAGACTGCCGCGATGTCGCGAAGCCGTGTCATGGCGCTCATCGGTGCGCGCATCGCGCCCGATCGACGCGAACGGACGTTCTCGCGCGCGATGGCCTACGAGTCGGCGGCCGACGAGACGGCCTTCGTCATCGGCCCGTTCGTCGTCGGTCTGCTCGCGGCCGTCATCGCCCCCTGGGCGCCGATCGCCGCGGCCGCCGCGCTCAGCTTCGTCTTCGTCACGGCCTTCGCCCTTCACCCGACCGGTCGTGTCGTGCCGGTGGCCTCCGCACGCGGGGCGATGGCGCCCGCCCGCGAGCTCGTGCGACCGCGCATGCTCATGCTCGTGGTGGCCGTCTTCGGCGTCGGCGCCTTCTTCGGCTCCACCCTGACGTCGTTGACGGCGTTCATGGAGGCGCGCGGCGCCCCCGAGGCGGGCGCTCTGCTGTACGGCGTCATGGGCGTCGGATCGGCGGTGCTCGCCCTCGCCGTGGTCCTGCTCCCGGCCCGGTTCTCACTGCGCTGGCGTCTGGTGGTGTTCGCTGTGCTGCTGTTCTCCTCGGCGGGCGCCTACTCGGTGGGCGGTTCGGTTCTGACGGTGACCGTCGTCCTGTGCCTCATGGGCATCGGGGTCGGACCGTCCCTGGTGACCCTGTTCAGTCTCGCCGGGCACCGCGCACCGGCCGGGCGCACCGCGACCACGATGACGCTGCTCGCTTCGGCGCTCACGTTGGCGCAGGCACTCTCTTCGGCGGTCACGGGCGCGGTGGCCGAGAGGGTGGCGGTCGAGACGGCGATGCTGTTTCCCGCCGGTGCCGCGCTCGTGGTGCTCGTGATGGCGGCGGTGAACGCGGCCCACGCGCCGCGATGGGACCGGGCGCCTCAGGCCTCGATCGGATAGCGGCGCCGCAGAATCATCCGCTGGCCGAGCGTCCACACCGTCGTCACGGTGAGGTAGAGGCCGGCGGCCAGCGGGACCAGGAGCGCGACGATCGCCGTCGTGAAAGGCAGGATCGCGACCAGTCGTGCCGTCCACGCCGGCGTTTCCGGAACCTGCGGCGGACGCAGGAACCGTCGCGTCAGTTCGCTCGCTCCGGCGATGACGGTGACGACCGCGGCCACGAGCAGGAGAGTCGCGCCGTCCGCGGCACCAGTGGCCAGGGCCGAGAGGAGACTGGTGCCGAGGGGCACCCCGGCCAGCCGCTCGGTCAGGAGCGCGTTGGCGTGTCCGCCGACGGTGGGGTGCAGGAACACTGCGTACAGCAGCCCGACGACCGGCGCCTGGGCGAGAACGGGGAGGCACCCGGCGAACGGCGAGATCCCGGTGTCGCGGTAGAGCTGCATCGTCTCGCGCTGCAGGCGTTCGGGGTTCTTCGCCCATCGTTCCCGCAGGAGCCGGAGCCGGGGGGCCAGTCGCGCGCGATCCCGTTCGGCGCGAGCCTGAGACACGCCGACGGGGATGAGTGCCGCCCGGACCGTGAGCGTGACGAGCACGACGGCGAGAGCGGCGGCCGCAGAACCGGCCGCGGGGGAGAGGACAGCGGTCAGGGCCAGCAGGCCCTCGGTGGTGAGGTCGAGAAGAGCCGCGAGGGGCGGCAGAGCGAAGAGGTCCAAGGCGACGTCCGTTCGTGGAAGCGATCAGGGCTGATCGGCCACGCGGGGGCCCGGGCGCGCCGGCGTCGGCGCGGGGCTGGCTACGCGGCCGCGGCCGCGCGTCCGGGCGCTCGGGGTCGGGGGTGGCCCGCGGCGTCAGGGTCGCTCTGTGCGAGGGGTGCGGAGGGATCGATGGGCCGCGTCGCTGTCGTGGGCGGCCGAGTCGTCGAAAGACCGAAGAACGCCATCGCGATCGCCGCGGTGAGCGCGACCGCGGCCGCCAGAGCGAGCACGAGGAGGGGCGTGGACGAGGATCCGTCCGCGGGAAGGAGGGCGATCTCGGCCGTGACGAGGAGGAGATTCACCGCGGCGAGCAGCGAGGCGATCATGTTCTCCTCACCCCCTGTCACCCGTCTATTTCCTCACCGTAGCAGGGGTGCGCTGACTACGCTGGCGGGCATGACGACTCTTGTGATCACCGTGGTGGGCGACGATCGGGCAGGACTCGTGGCATCCATCGCCGACATCGTCGACGCCCACGGGGGCAACTGGGAGACCAGTGAGATGGCGGAGCTGGCCGGCGCCTTCGCGGGGATCGTCGAGGTCTCGGTGGCGCCGGAGCGGGCCGATGATCTGCGGGGCGCTCTCGAGGCGGCCGCCGGAACTCTTCGGGTGGCGGTGCACGGTCCGGCCGGCGCGGCGCAGACCGCCACGCGTTCGGTGGTCCTCACCGTGATGGGGAACGACCGTCCCGGCATCGTCCGCGAGATCACGGGCGCGCTGCGTACCCGAGGGGCGAGCATCGAGCGGATGTCGACGCAGACGACGGATGCCGCGATGGCGGGCGGGCGACTGTTCGAGGCGACCGTGACGGCGACGCTCGCCGAGGGCGGAGAGCTCGACGAACTCGTGGAGGACGTTCAGCGTCTGGCGACCGAGATCCAGGTGGACGTCACGCTGAGCGAGTGAGGCGAGCGCGGGCGATCAGCCCGACGATCACGCGCCACCCGACGAGGAAGACCAGCAGCGTCACCGCCGCGACGATCACGAACGCCACCGCGACGCCCTGGCCGCTCACCGCGCGCAGGAGCATCCCCACCACTAGCGTCAGCCCCCACACGACCAGTCCCGTGCGCAAGGGGGCCAGGGGGCGTCGCCAGCCACGGCTGACGGCCCACCCCGCCAGCAGCCCGGTGACGAACGGCCAGGCCGTCATCAGCAGACCGGAGCCGCCCTCACCGAGGACGTCGCCGTCGTGCGTCGCCCGTCCGATCGCGGTGAACACCACGACGAGGACGACGTCGGCGAGCAGGGCGAGGAGGGCAGAGCGGCGGGAGGTCACCCTGCCATCCTGCCCGAGGCGGGTAGCGTGGGCGCGATGACGACACGTGTGCTGCTGATCGCCGACACTCACGTGCCGAAGAGGGCACGCGCTCTCCCGACGGCCGTGCGAGACGCGGCATCGCGCGCGGATGTGATCGTCCACGCCGGCGATTGGGTGGAGGAGTCGGTCCTCGACGAGCTGGAGGCTCTGGGGTCGGTACTGGGGGTGTGGGGTAACAACGACGGACCCGCACTGCGGGCCCGTCTGCCCGAGGTCGCGCGCGCCGAGATCGACGGTGTCCGCATCGCCGTCATCCATGAGACCGGGGCCGCCGCCGGACGGGAACGTCGGATGGATGCCGCTTTCCCCGACACCGATGTGCTGGTGTTCGGCCACAGCCACATCCCCTGGGACTCCACGACTCCCGCGGGACTGCGCCTGCTCAACCCGGGATCGCCCACCGACCGTCGCCGTCAGCCGGCGTGCACGATGATGCAGCTCACACTGGACGCCGGGGCGGTGCGGTCGCTCGATCTCGTCGAGGTCGAGCGCCGCTGACCGCCGACGTCACACGCGACGCGCAGCGGATGTCATCGGGCACTCGAACGGGTCGCGAGCGGCGAGGCCGACGCGGTTCAGGTACGCGATGACGATGCCGTAGGACTGCAGCAGCGTCGTCTCGACGTAGGGCACGTTCAGGGTCGCGCACTGCTCGCGCACGATCTCGCGCGCGCGGCTGAGGTACGGCCGCGGCATGTTGGGGAACAGGTGGTGCTCGATCTGGTAGTTGAGACCGCCCATGAGCCACGTCGCCCACCATCCGCCGGAGATGTTGCGCGACGTGCGGACCTGCTTGCTGAAGAAGTCCAGCTTGGCTCCGGGCGCGATGACCGCCATGCCCTTGTGATTGGGGGCGAATGAGGCCCCCATGTACACACCGAAGACCGCCAGCTGCACGCCGAGGAAAGCGAAGGCCATCCCGATCGGCAGAAAGATGAACACCGGAGCGACGAAGACGGCGAAGCGCAGCGCGATCAGCCCGAGCTCGGTCCAGCGCCCCTTGACCTCTCCGCGCGAGAGCAGGTGGCGAATGGCCAGTGCGTGGAGGTTGAGGCCCTCGAGCGTCAACAGCGGGAAGAACAGCCAGCCCTGTCGGAGGGTGATCCACCGGCGGAGTCCGCGAGCGGTGGCGGCATCCTCGTCGAGGAACGAGATCGTGTCGATCTCGATGTCGGGATCCTTGCCGACCCGGTTCGGATTGGCGTGATGGCGCGTGTGCTTCGTGGCCCACCAGGACTGGCTCATGCCGACGATTCCGTTGCCGATCCACAGCGCCAGACGGTCGTTGGCACGTCCGGACGAGAAGATCTGCCGGTGATTGGCCTCGTGCGCGAGGAAGGCGACCTGGGTGAACAGGATGCCGAAGGCCGCGGCGATCAGGAGCTGGAACCAGCTGTCGCCGAGGAGGACGAAGCCGGTGATCGCTCCGCCGAAGCCGAGCGCGATCGCCGCGGCGACGAGCGCGTAGAAGACCGGGGTGCGGGCGAGCAGCCCGCTCTCACGGACGACCTGCGAGAGCTCCGTATAGGCCTTGGCGATCGGGGGGAATTCGGTGGTGCCGGAATACGTCTGTCGGACGGGACCGAGGCGGGACTCGGCGATGGTGGAGGCGATGAAGATGCTCCTCGCGATGATGACCGAAGTCGGGAGCCGGAGCGAATGCCCGGGCTATGGCCCACACTACGTCGATGCGTATGGGCCCACCGGTATACACGGGCATGCACGGGAGACTCGCCGGAACCACTCATCGGATCTCCCGCCGCGACGGGCCTCTCGAACGCGGCGAAGGCCGGGCGGTCGCCGAAGCGACCGACCCGGCCTTCGCTGAGGAGCGTGAGCTCAGAGGGGGCGGATGTTCGCCGCCTGCATGCCCTTGGGGCCCTGCTCGGCGTCGAATTCGACCTTCTGTGCTTCCTGCAGCTCCTTGAAGCCATTGCCCTGGATCGCGCTGAAGTGCGCGAACAGGTCGGCCGAGCCGTCGTCGGGTGCGATGAACCCGTAGCCCTTCTCGGAGTTGAACCATTTCACGGTGCCAGTGGCCATCGTGTTCTTCCTTTTTCTTTTCGGGCCGCAACTGCGACCGTGGGCGCCGCTCCGACGCATGCGGAGCGGACGGGGACGCCGCGCGACCGGGAGGGTCGTGCGAACGCGGTGGCCGTCGACGGCGGCGCGAGCCGCATCGACGGAATCATGGATGCCGAGATCTTCGCCGCGCGGACCCTGGGCTTCGAAGCCCTCGGGGACGGAGCCGACGAAACCGGCGTAGGCGGAGTCGGCCGTCGCGACGAAGACGTCGAGATCGGCCTGTCGCCACGACAGGGGCGGGGGGAGCAGAGCAGACACGCGGACTTTCCGCGACCCGGGGCCGACCGACGGGTCGATCCGAGCGGGTCGCGCGGAGATGAGGGGGGAATCGCATCGATGACGGCTCGGTGCCGCGCGCCCGGCATCTCAACGATGAGGCGGACGTCGATGAAGCAAGTCCCAGAACGAATACTCCACGGTAGCACGGATGTGTGCGCGGACCTATGGCTCCCTTTCAAGCGGCACCCCGGTGTGCACTGGGCAGATGGACTCCGACGACGCCTCCACGGACGATGAACGATGGATCGTTCTCGACGGTCGGCGATGGCGTCGCACCGATCCGGCTCTGAGCGACGACCTCGCCGCGCGACTGCGGTCACACCTCGGCCGGGCACGGGCGGCCGTGCGAACCGGCACGCGCGCGGGCGACGAGGCGGCCGTCGCGGCCGCGCGGCAGCGCGTCGGGCTGGCCAAGAACGGTCTCGGCGAGCGCGGTCCGCGGTGGTGGGAGGAGCCGGTGGACGCGAGGCTCGCGCGAGCACGCGACGCCGCGGACCGACTCGACCGGCTCGCGCCGCTCGGAGCAGAGCCCCGGCACGACGTCAACGGGTAGCCGCCGGCGGGACCGACCCTGTGGTCTGGAGGGGAAACCGGAAAGAGGAGGACCCATGTCCGACACCGTGTCCGAGCTCGACAAGCTCAACGAAATGCTCAAGAAGTTCCGCTTCGCCATGCTCACCACGCGGGCGGCGGAAGGTGATCTGCACGCGCACCCGCTGACCGTCCAGGAAACCGAATCCGATGGTGATCTCTGGTTCATCGTCGGGACGCACGCCTCCGCGGTCGAGCACGTTCGACGCGATCCCCAGGTCGGTCTGTCGTTCAGCTCGGACGGATTGTGGCTCTCGCTGGCCGGTGAGGCTCAGGTGGTCGACGATCCGGCGAAGCTCAAGGAGCTGTGGTCGACGACGGTCGAGGCGTGGTTCCCGGACGGGCCGGAGTCGCCCGGTGTGACCCTGCTGCGGGTCTCGGCTCTGAGCGGGGAGTACTGGGGGAGCGCGGGCGGTCGCATCGCAACCGCGGTGGCCCTGGTGACATCGAAGGTCACGGGCGAGCGTCCTCGCGGAGAGAACGAGAAGTTCGACCTGCCCGACTGAGTCGAGGCGGCACGGACCGCCCCCGTGGTCACCCGCCCGACGGGTTGTCCACGGGGGCGTCGTCGTCGTCGGTGCCGTGGTCGATCTCGGGGAGGTCGGCGGTCTCGAGCTCGTCGGGCTGGTCGGCGGTGTCGGGGGTGTTGTCGGGTGTCGATGTCATGGCATCCACCCGACCAGCGCTCGCGCTTGTGCGCACCGGCCTTGTGCGAGAGCTCTCTTTGTGCAGGACGCAAGCCCCCGATCCGGGCCCGGGCGCGCTGAGACCATGACGGCATGGTTCGACCCCCTCGGCAGACGAAACCGTGCGCGTTCTGCGGCAGGCCCTTCACCGATCGCAAACGCTGGAGCGGCCGCGGCCAATGGGACGAGGTGCTGTACTGCTCTCGCGGGTGCCGGGCGGATGCCGCGCGACAGAGGCGGCGCGCATGAAGGCGGCACTGATCCTCGCCACTCAGCAGTTCGAGGAGCATCCCGCGTACGCCGACAGAGACGTGACGGAGTTCTTCTTCATCGAGTCGGCGCCGCGCTTCGCGAAACTGCCGTATCACCGGCACAAGATCGTGCTGTTGGTTTCGGCGATGCGGCACACCGCCGCGCGGCTCGAGGCGGAGGGCCGCACGGTGCGGCGCGTCTGTCTCGGTGACGATCTGACCTTCGCGGCTGCGCTGTCACGACTGCTCACCGAGCACGGGGTCACGGAGCTGTCGTGGATGAGCGACCCCAATCGTCCGGTCGACGAGCGGATCGCGCGGATCTGCGCCGACCACGATGTCGACACCGAGATCCACTCCGACGCCCTCTTCCTGACACCGGAGGAGGAGGTGGACGAGTGGTTCGCCGATCACCCCACACCCCTCATGGAGGACTTCTATCGGTGGCAGCGCCGGCGCACCGGCATCCTGATGGACGGCCCGCGCCCCGCCGGACGTCGCTGGAACTTCGACGCCGAGAACCGCAAGCCGCTGCCGAAGAAGGGCATCGAGATCCCCCCGCTGCCGAACACGGAGCAGGACGAGATCACCGCCACCGTCATCGCCGAGGTCGATGCGCGCTTCTCGGGACACCCGGGGCGGGCGTCGGACTTCTGGCTCCCGGTCACTCCGGAAGACGCGCGAGCCTGGCTCGGAGTCTTCGTCGCGCAACGTCTTGCGGATTTCGGTCGCTACGAGGACGCGATGAAGGCCGACGAGCCGTTCCTCTTCCACGCGGTGATCTCGCCGATGCTCAACATCGGACTCCTCACCGTCGACGAGGTCATCACCGCGGTCACGCGCACGAATGCCCCGTTGGCATCCGTCGAGGGGTTCGTGCGTCAGGTGATCGGCTGGCGAGAGTACATGCGCGGGATGTATCGGGCGCACCCGAAGCTGGAGAAGGTGAACGCGCTCAAGCTGGAACGACGCCTGGAGAAGTACTGGTACTCCGGGCGCCGGATGCCCGCAGACGTTCCCGTTCCGGTGCGCACGGTCCTCGAGCGCGTGCACCGGTGGGGCTACGCGCATCACATCGAGCGGCTGATGGTGCTGGGCAACTGGTTCCTTCTTCAGGGCTATGCGCCCCGAGAGGTGAACGCGTGGTTCCTGGCGCTGTTCGTCGACGCCTACGACTGGGTCATGGTGCCCAACGTCATGGGGATGAGTCAATACGCCGATGGCGGCTTCGTCGCGACCAAACCCTACGTCTCGGGCGGGGCGTATCTGCAGAAGATGGGGTCCTGGTGGCCCTCGGCCCAGGATGCCAAGGATTCGGTGTTCACCGATGCGTACTGGGCGTTCCTCGAGGAGCACGAAGACGTCCTCGCGGGCAACCATCGGCTGTCCCTCGCGCTCGCGCAGATGCGCAAACGGAGGGACGCCGACGGCTCTAGCTCTTGAGCTTGCGCAGCGCCGAGCCCTTGTGCGCCGCGGTGGCGTCGGTCTTCTCCGACTTCACGATGTACGCGGGGTCGTCCTCCGAGGCGGTGAATTTCTGTCCGTCGTGCTGGAAGTCCTTGGTCTTCTTCTCCACGACCTCGCCCTGGGTGCGGCCCTGCGAGGTGTCCCAGCTGACGCGGTCGCCCTTGGACAGATCCTTCGACATGGTGTGTTCCTCTCGTTCGGTCCCGCCATGCTCGCGAGCCGTCGGCGGTCGCTGCGGGGGATTGACAGACGCCGGACCGTAGGCGCTCGGGCCGGGATGCGCAACTGCTCGCCCGCGCGCGAAGGCCCGCGTAGCGTCGCACGCACCCCCACCGCGATGACAGGAGCGTCATGACCGAGCCCACCACCGCCAACAACGGAGCCCCCGTCGCCAGCGACGAGCACTCCCAGAGCGTCGGAGCCGATGGCTCCATCGCCCTCACCGACCACTACCTGATCGAGAAGCTGGCGCAGTTCAACCGGGAGCGTGTCCCGGAGCGCGTCGTCCACGCGAAAGGCGGTGGTGCGTTCGGCACGTTCCGCACCACCGGCGACGTCTCCGCCTACACGCGGGCGGCGCTGTTCCAGCCCGGCGTCGAGACCGAGATGCTCGCGCGGTTCTCGTCGGTCGCCGGTGAACAGGGCAGCCCCGACACCTGGCGCGACCCCCGCGGCTTCTCGTTGAAGTTCTACACGAGCGAGGGCAACTACGATCTCGTCGGCAACAACACCCCGGTGTTCTTCGTCAAGGACGGGATCAAGTTCCCGGACTTCATTCGTTCGCAGAAGCGCCTGCCCGGCAGCCACCTGCGGGACAACACGATGCAGTGGGACTTCTGGACCCTCTCGCCCGAGAGCGCGCACCAGGTGACCTGGCTCATGGGCGACCGCGGCATCCCGGCCTCGTGGCGGCACATGAACGGGTACGGGTCGCACACCTACCAGTGGATCAACGCCGACGGCGAGCGTTTCTGGGTGAAGTACCACTTCCACACCGACCAGGGCCACAAGACGCTGACCCAGGACGAGGCCGACCAGATCGCCGGCCAGGACGCCGACTTCCACATCCGCGACCTGTACGCCGCGATCGAGCGTCAGGAATTCCCCACGTGGACGCTCAAGGTGCAGATCATGCCGTACGAGGATGCCAAGACCTACCGTTTCAACCCGTTCGATCTGACGAAGGTGTGGCCGCACAGCGACTACCCCGAGATCGAGGTCGGCACGATGGAGCTCAACCGCAACCCGGGCAACTACTTCGCCGAGATCGAACAGGCGGCGTTCGAGCCGTCGAACTTCGTTCCCGGGATCGACGGGAGCCCCGACAAGATGCTGCAGGCGCGCATCTTCAGCTACGCCGACGCGCACCGCTACCGCGTGGGCACCAACTACCAGCAGCTCCCGGTGAACCGTCCGCGCACAGAGGTGCACTCCTACTCGAAGGAGGGCGCCATGCGTTACGAGTACAACCCGCCGGAGGTACCCGTGTATGCGCCGAACTCGGTCGGTGGTCCCGCGGCCGATCCTCGTCGCGCGGGCGACGGCGGGTGGCAGAGCGACGGTGAGCTCGTGCGTTCGGCGGCGACGCTGCACCCCGAGGACGACGACTTCGGCCAGGCCGGAACACTCGTGCGCGAGGTGATGTCCGCGGCGGAGCGCGACCGTCTCGTCGAGACGATCGCCGGTCACGTCGGTGGCGTGACGCGCGCCGACGTCCGTGCGCGGGCGGTTCAGTACTGGAAGAACGTGGATGCCGAGGTCGGCTCGCGCGTCGAGGCGGCGCTGCCGCCGTTGGAGGGTTCGTCGTCCCCGGGGGAGCAGCTCAGCGAGCCCAACCCCGATGGCGATCTCGTGGGGCGCGACGTCGCCGGCCGCATCTGAGGCGACCACGGGGCGACCGCGCGGTCACAGTGCCGCGCGATCGCCCCGTGTCAGCCGGACGCGGGAGGCGAGGATGCCGACCACGAGCGCTCCCAGGCCGCCCGCGACCATGTCGCCGATGGTGTCGTCGTACGTGACGAAGATGCTGTCGGTGATGAAGCGATAGCCGAACCACTCGACCATCTCCCACACGGCGCTCAGCGCGAGCCCCGCCGTCGTCGCCACGACGATCGGCGTCCGTCGGCGGCCGGTGCGCGGCACGACGCCGGAATCGTCGAGGACGACGAGCGCCACGGCCGCCAGAACGCCGGTGCAGGCGGCGTGCACGACCAGATCCCAGCCCGTCCACGACCGGTAAAGGTCGAGCACGTTGCTGCCGGCCGCCACAATCACCGTCACGCACGTGAGCAGGTCCAGTCCCGCGCGCAGGCCCAGCATGCGAGAGAGCATGACCGCCGGCAGCGCCATGGAGAGCACCGCAGTATCGGTGGCGGGAAGAACGAACAGCGACACCAGCACGAGGAGGATCGCGGCGGCGCGCACGGCATCCGCGGTCCATTCCGCAGCCGTGCGCGGAGGTCGCTTCAGGTTCGCGTAGAGCGCGCCGATCATCGCTCTCCCGCCGACGGGATCCGTACGACCGCCTGGACGGGAAGGTGATCGGAGGGCCAACTCGTCCCCGTGGGCCGCGGGTCGATGCCGACGGCTCGCACGCCGACATCGGGCGTCGCCAGGATCGCATCGATGCGGCGCGCGCCGAGTTTCGCTCGACGGTAGTTGTTGAAGGTGCCCCACTCCGCCGTCCGGCGCACCGGCGCATAAGACCACGTGTCGATGAGGCGTCCGCCGGTGAACATCGCGGCCAGCTCCCCCGAGCGAACCGGGGCGTTGACGTCGGCGGTGAACAGCACGGGCAGGCTCTCCCCGGCCACGACCTCCGCCAACCACCGTGCCGAT
Organism: Microbacterium sp. ACRRU; assembly: GCF_022346945.1. Taxonomy (GTDB): domain Bacteria; phylum Actinomycetota; class Actinomycetes; order Actinomycetales; family Microbacteriaceae; genus Microbacterium; species Microbacterium mcarthurae. Next base: position 50,056 of record NZ_JAKRNI010000014.1, read on the forward strand.
CGCCGACGGGCGCGCGCGGAGAAGGCGTCGAAATGACTGTTGATGAACACGAACGGCGCGCCCGTGGCGAGGTCACGCAGACCCGCGGTCACGGCGATTCGCGGGATGGTGTTGCCCCACCCCGTGGACCCGTCCACCGCGGGGGTGTCCGACAGGGCGACCTGCGTCCAATCCATGAGCTCGAGGCGATCGCGGTCGTAGAAGATCGGGGTGCCCTCGCCGCCGCGGTCCCGCCCGCGGCCCAGGCCGACCCGCCCGTACGACGAGCCCAGCGAGTCCTGCACCCAGCGCGCCTGGTCCGGCAACGCCTCCTGCGACCCGAGGACGTGGGGCCTGTTCGCACCCAGGAACACGCGCAGCCGTTGTTTCCGAAGGGCCCACCGGTCCTCGGGAGGCCAGGTGATCCGTTCGAACCGACGACGGATGTTGAAACTCATCACGTGCAGATCGGGCGCTTCGACGTTCGGGAACAGCACCGCGCCCATCAGCGGGCACGGCCCAGTCGTCGCGCCCACCGCAGCGGCGGGATCTCGCGCGGCCAGTGCGCGAACACCGTCCCCATGCCGCGCGAAAAGCTCTTGGCGAACCGGCGCGGCCGAACCGTGCGCGAGGAGACGCGCATCTGCTGGCGTCCGGCGACAATGCGGATGCGGTGGCGCTCGCCCAGGTGGAACGCCAGATCGAGATCGTCGTGCAGGTCGGGGTCCAAGTGAACCTGGTCGCGGACGCTCTCCCACGCGCGGCGGCGGAAGGCCATGTTCGACCCCCACAGCGGGGCGTGGCCCAGCGCCGGGAACGCGAAGGCGGTGTAGGTGCCCAGGAACGCCCACGCCAGGGGACGACGCTGTGCTTCGGGGCCGTCATGGAAGACGGCGCCGGCGGTGACGGCATCCACCGCCGGATCGGCGAGCGCCTCCACCATGCTGGCGATCCACCCCGGCGCCGGCAGACTGTCGGCGTCGAGCCGGAGGATGAGGTCGCCGCGCGCGGCGTCGTAGCCTGCGGCAGCCGCAGCGGGGATGCCGCGCTCGCCGCAGAACACCACGCGGGCGCCCGCGTCCCGGGCGACATCGCCGCTGTCGTCGGTCGAGGCGTTGTCGACCACGACGATCTCATCCGCGGGGCGGTGCTGTGCGGCGAGCGCCTCGAGGCACGCGGCAAGGGGGACGGCGTCGTCGCGGACGGGGATGACGACCGAGACGGTGGGCTCTATGGGCACGGAACCTCCAGGGAAGCGGTCCTGCCACGCTATCGAGGCCCGTGCGCCACCCGGGGGCGCCTTGCGCTCTGCGTACCCTGGATGACATGGCATCCGTCCTCAACGTCTCGGCGTACCTGTTCACGCGCATCGACGAGCCGCACGCGCTCCGCCCGGTGCTGCGCGAGCGCGCCGCGGCCGCGGCGCTGCGGGGCACGATCCTGCTCGCCGAAGAAGGCATCAACCTCTTCCTCGCCGGCGACGCCGACGCCCTTCGTTCCTTCCTCGACGCGCTCCGCTCCGATCCGCGCTTCGCCGCACTCGCGACGAAGGAGAGCTGGTCGGATGCCGTGCCCTTCGGCAGGCTCCTGGTCAAAGTCAAGCGCGAGATCATCCGCATGGATCGTCCCGAGGTGCGCCCTCAGGACGGTCGCGCCCCCGCGGTGTCCCCGGCGACGTTGCGCCGGTGGCTCGACCGCGGTGCCGATGACGACGGCCGCGAGGTGGTGCTCGTCGACACCCGCAACGCCTTCGAGGTCGACTACGGCACCTTCACCGGCGCCCGCGACTGGCGCATCGAGCGCTTCACCCAGTTCCCGGATGCCGCGACCTCCCATCGTGCCGAACTCGACGGCAAGACCGTGGTGAGCTTCTGCACGGGCGGCATCCGCTGCGAGAAGGCGGCGATCTACCTCCGGCATCAGGGATTGGACGCGTACCAGCTCGACGGCGGCATCCTGGGCTGGTTCGCGGAGCACGGCGACGCGCACTGGGACGGCGACTGCTTCGTCTTCGACGAGCGCGAGGCCCTCGACCCGGCGCTGGCTGCGCGCACCGAGGTCGCCACCGGCAGCGGGGAGGCCCGGTCGTGACCGCCTTGACCGACGGCGCCGTCCTCCGCCCCGCCCGTCCCGGCGACGAGGCGGGAATCCTCGCCTGCATCCAGTCCCTCGCCGACTACGAGCGGGAACCGGATGCCGTCGACAACACCGTGGAGATGCTCAGCGCCACGCTGTTCGGTGAAGACCCGCGTGCCTTCGCGTTCGTGGTGGCCGGGGAGGACGGGGAGGTGCGGGCGATCGCGATCTGGTTCCTCACCTACTCCACGTGGACCGGAAAGCACGGCATCTGGCTCGAAGACCTGTACGTGCACGAGCGATACCGCTCGAACGGCTACGGGGTGGCGCTGCTGTCGGCGCTCGCCGCGGAGTGCCTCACGCGGGGGTACCCGCGCCTGGAGTGGACGGTGCTGGACTGGAACGAGCCGGCGATCGGCTTCTACCGTGCGCTGGGCGCCGAGGCGATGGAGGAGTGGACGACCCGCCGGGTCACCGGCGCGGCGCTGGAGGCGCTGGCTCAGCGCTGACCCCGACCCTGCAGCACGGCTTCCGCAGCCCGCTGCCCGGAGACCAGCGCGCCCTGGATCGACGCGGTGTCGCGATGGTCGCCCGCGACGTACCGCCCGTCGCCCAGGCGGACCGGACGCCGCAGCCGAAGCGGCGGGTCCTGCGCCGGGAGCGCTGCGGCGATGTCGTCGCGCCGCAGGAGCCGCCACGGTCGAGCGTCGGTTCCCCACAGCTCGGTGAGCTGCCGGCGGACGTCCGCCTCGGTCGCCTCGCTCGGCAGGACGACGGTCGCCTCGACGAGGTGTTGTCCGCGAGGGGCGTAGGTGGGGGCGGTGTTCGAGACGATCGCGGTGTGCACGATGGGCCCGCGCCGCAGGCCGTCCACGCGCAGCGCAGCATCGTCGTTGTGCCGCTCGTCGGTGGCGAACCACCACGTCTGGAGCCCGCGAGCGCGGGGGAGGGGCACGTCCAGACCGGGGGTGAGCCCGGTGGCGACGACGACGTCGCGGGACTCGATGGCATCCGCCCCGTCGACCTCGACGCGCCACCCGCGTCCGTGCCGGCGCGTGGCGGTGACGCGATGGGAGAGGCGGATGCCGGCCCCCGCGCGCCGTGCGGTGTCGGCCAGCTGCGCGGGGAGGGCGCCGATCCCGGCGGCCGGCACTCCGGGAGCCCCGAGCGCGAAGCTGCGAACGAGCAGGCGGACGAAGGTGTCGGAGGATTCCTGCCGGTCGTCGGCGAGGACACCCGCGAGGAACGGCTCCAGCACGCTCTCGCGCAGGGGCCCGCGCAGCCCCGCCCGGTCCCACGCTTCGGCGAGCCGGCGATCGGGTCCACGTTTCACGGCGCGGGCATTCGCCAGGACGGGCAGGGCCCATCGGGGCGAGCGGGAGGAGGTCGGCGGGGCGGACGAGCCCGCTGGCGAGCGCCCCCGGGACCGTCGCGGGCGAGCGCACGGGGTGGGCGATGCGTGCCACGCCGTCCTCGAGCCGCACGCCGAGGGCGACAGGGAATCGCCGGAGCGCCAGCGCGCCGACATCGACCCACCGCCGCACCCCCGGATACGCGGGGTTGAGCACGTGGAAGCCGCGGTCGAGCCGGAACCCCTCCACGACGTCCGTGCGCTCCCGCCCGCCGACCGAATCGTCCGCCTCGAGGACGACGACATCGCGTCCCGCTTCGGCAAGGCGTGTTGCGCACCGCAATCCGGCCAGCCCCGCCCCGATCACCACGACGTCGTATCCGCTCACCGTTCGAGCGTAGGCATCCCCGAAGGGCGCGAGCCGGGGCTTGCGCGCTTCACGCCTCGTTCATCAGCGCCGCCCGCGCGAGGTCGAGCGCATCGGATGCCTCGACACCGAGATCGTGCATCGCGCGGGCGAACGTCGCCGCGGCTTCGACGGCGCGGGCGCGCGTGGCATCCGTGCCCGCGGACACGAACGTGCCGGCACGACCGCGGGTCTCGACGAAGCGCGCCTCTTCCAGCTCCTTGTAGACGCGCGCCACGGTGTTCGCCGCCAGACCGAGATCCGTGGCCAGTGCGCGCACCGGCGGCAGGCGCGTGCCCGTGGGAAGGGTGCCGTCGTCGATCAGGGCGATGATCTGCGCGCGCACCTGCGCGAACGGCGGTGTCGTCGAAGAGGCGTCCAGACGGATGTCCATGGTGCCGCCACCGTATCAACCGCCCGGTCCCGTCCCGGGAACGATGAGGGCCCGGATGCCATGGCATCCGGGCCCCGCTGTCGTGACTCAGGCGGTCGCGTCCTCGCGCTTGGGCAGCACCCAGCCGGGGCGTACGAAGTGGCACGTGTAGCCGTTGGGGATGCGCAGGAGGTAGTCCTGGTGCTCGGGCTCGGCCTCCCAGAAGGGCGCCTCGGGCTCGATCGTCGTGACGACCTTCGCGGGCCAGATCCCCGACGCGTCGACATCGGCGATGGTGTCGCGCGCGACCTGCTCCTGCTCCGGGGAGAGCGGGAAGATCGCCGAGCGGTAGCTCGTGCCGATGTCGTTGCCCTGACGGTTCAGGGTCGAGGGGTCGTGGATCTGGAAGAAGAACGCGAGGATGTCGCGATACGACGTCTTCGCCGGGTCGAAGACGATCTCGACGGCCTCGGCGTGACCCGGGTGATTGCGGTACGTCGCGTGGTCGTTCTGTCCGCCGGTGTAGCCGACGCGCGTGTCGAGCACGCCCGGCTGGCGACGGATGAGGTCCTCGACGCCCCAGAAGCAGCCGCCGGCGAGGACGGCGGTCTCGGTGCCGGGGCGGCGAGTGATCTCGCCGGTGTCGGTGGGTCCGCTGGTCATGGTGTCGCTCCTTTTGCGATCGCGGTGGGAGAAGAAGGAGAAGAGGTTCACGAGGCGCGGCTCTCGCGGAAGAGCGCCAGGTAGGCCCCGTAGCCCTGGGCTTCGAGTTCGTGAACGGGCACGAACCGCAGAGCGGCCGAATTCATGCAGTATCTCAGCCCGCCGGCCTGCCGGGGGCCGTCGTCGAACACGTGGCCGAGGTGGCTGTCCGCCCCGCTCGAGCGCACCTCGGTGCGCGTCATCCACAGCGTCCGGTCGGTCTTCTCGACGACGGCGTCGGCGTCGATGGGCTTGGTGAAGCTCGGCCAGCCCGACCCGCTGTCGAACTTGTCGGTGGAGGAGAACAGCGGCTGCCCCGACACGACGTCGACGTAGATCCCTGCCTCGTGGTTGTCCCAGTACTCGTTGCGGAACGGCGGCTCGGTCGCGTCGTCCTGCGTGACGGCGAACTGGCGGTCGGTCAGGCGTCCCAGCGCCTCCGACGTCTTGCGGTACTCCGTGGTCACGGTGTGATCCTTTCGCCTGCGATGCCCGGTTCAGGCATCACCGAGGAGAACGCACGTCGCGCCGAATTTGGTCCCGCGGGGCTGGGAGCGAGCTGTGAGTTATCGGAGGTCCCGGATGCCGAGGGCAACCCCCGCATCCGACACATGAGCGCTCACTAACGTGGCGCCTCGACACCCTCAGGAGGACACATGCCCCGCACGATCGTCATCACCGGAGCCAGCGACGGAATCGGTGCAGCCGCGGCCCGCCAGCTGCAGGAGATCGGCGAGGAGGTCGTCGTGGTCGGTCGGAATCCCGAGAAGACCCGTCGCGTCGCCGACGCTCTCGGCGCGCGCTCCTTCGTCGCCGACTTCTCCGACCTCGCGCAGGTGCGCGATCTCGCGGCCTCCCTGCGGGCGGAGTTCCCGCGGATCGATGTCCTGGCCAACAACGCCGGCGGGATCTTCGACGAGCGAACACTCACGGTCGACGGGTTCGAACTCACGTTCCAGGTCAACCACCTGGCTCCGTTCCTGCTCACCCACCTTCTGCGCGAGACGTTGGTGGCATCCCGTGCGTCGGTCATCCAGACCTCCAGCGCCGCGGCTCGCCTGTTCTCCCGGTTCGACATCGACGACCTCCAGGGCGAGCGCCGCTACTCCGCTTCCGCCGCGTACGGCAACGCCAAGCTCGCGAACATCCTGTTCACGAAAGAGCTGCACCGGCGCTTCGGCGACGCGGGCCTCTCCGCCGTCGCGTTCCACCCGGGGGTGATCGCGTCGAGCTTCGGATCGACCTCGAGCGGCTCGTGGAAATTCCTCTACGGCGGGCCGTTGGCCGAACGGTTCATGACCTCGACCGACGTGGGCGGCGCCCGGCTCACGTGGCTCGCACTGGGCAAGCCGGGAGTGGACTGGCATCCGGGCGGCTTCTACGCCAACAACAAGCCCGCGAAGACGAGCCGACGCGCCGACGATCCGGCCCTGGCGCGCCTGCTGTGGGACCGCAGCAGCGAACTCGTCGGGGTGGCGCCCTAGGACGTCCCGTCTGCGCGTCGGTCGTCGAGAGACGTCACCGCACGCCCGCGCGGGGCGGCTCCACGGTCCACCCGAGGCGCTCGAGCGCGGTGTGCAGACGGCGAGCCTGCGCCCAGGCGATCTCTGCCGAAACGTCGGAGTAGACGTCGATCGCGAACGGGGGCGGGTCGGCGAACTTCGGAATCTCCACCTCTGCCCACGCGTGCGGCGCCAGCCAGACGCGCGGGTACGGCGTGCCCGGATCCTCGACGCCCCCGTCCGCGGCAAAAGCGATGACGTCGAGCGCGTCGATCTTCGCGATGGGCATGTCGACGACGAGAGTCACGGCGTGGAGCTTTTCGGTCATCGGGCACCTCCCGGGTTCATCCTCACACGTGCCACGCGCATCGGGGCGGACGACGAGCGACCCGCGCTGGGGGAGAGCTGTCGAGTCCGCCCCCCTGGCGCACTCGGGGCTAGCCTCGACCCATGCGTTCCCCTCGTGACGAGCTCCGCGCCCTCGTCGACGATGCCACGGGGGAGATGTTCGCCGAGCTGCGCGCCCTTCCCATCGACGGCGACGCGCGCGACGCCGCGGTGCTCATCCTCTTCGGTGCCCTGGATGCCGCGCCCAGCTCCCACGTGTCCGCGTCCGTGCCGTCCGCGCTCGACGTCCTCCTCCTCGCGCGGGCCGACACCCTGCGGGCTCACCCGGGACAAGTAGCCTTCCCCGGCGGCCGGGTCGACCCGGGCGACGCCGACGCGGCGGCGGCAGCGCTCCGCGAGGCGAAGGAAGAGACCGGTCTCGACCCCGGGGGAGTGAGCGTCATCGGGGCGCTGCCCCGCGTGCCGCTCGCGTACTCGCGGCACCTCGTGACCCCCGTGGTCGGGTGGTGGGATCGACCGACGCCGGTACGGGCCGTCGATGCCGCCGAATCGACGGCGGTCTTCCGCGTTCCGGTCGCGGATCTCCTCGATCCGCAACGGCGCGGAGTGACGACGATCCGCCGCGAGGGCCGCCTCTGGCGCGGGCCGGCCTTCGTCGTGCCCCACGCGACCGGCTCCCACGTCGTCTGGGGCTTCACGGCGACGCTGCTCGACGGCATGTTCGATCGCCTGGGGTGGACCGAGCCCTGGGATCGCACGCGCGAGGTCGCCCTTCCCCGGACGGCCACGGCGACCCCGCGCCCGTCGATCGCCTAGCCGTTTCCCCGTCGTTCGTCATCCCGCACGCACGCGCCGTCCGGGGTCGCTAGCGTGGGGGTCGTGACTGCTCCCGTTGACCCCACCACCACGTCCGCCTGGACCCGTCTCACGGCTCTTCGCGAGGGCTTCGATCCCGATCTGCGCGGGTGGTTCGCCGCAGACCCGGGTCGCGTCGACAGCCTCACGCGCTCCGTCGGCGACCTGCACGTCGACCTGTCGAAGAACCTGGTGACACCCGAGATCTTCGAGGCGCTGGTCGCGCTCGCCGACGAGACCGGCGTGCGCGAGCGGTTCGCCGAGATGCTGCGGGGTGTCCACCTCAACACGTCCGAGGACCGCGCGGTCCTGCACACCGCGTTGCGTCGTCCTGCGGGCGTCACGCCCGCGCTGCAGGTCGACGGTCAAGACGTCGATCACGACGTCCAGGCCGTCCTTTCCGCCATGTCCGAATTCTCCGACCGTGTGCGCAGCGGCGAGTGGCAGGGGGTGACCGGCAGGAAGGTCACGCACGTCGTCAACATCGGTATCGGCGGCTCCGACCTCGGCCCCGTGATGGTCTACGAGGCGCTCAAGCCTCTCGCGGATGCCGGCATTCAGGCTCGATTCGTCAGCAACATCGATCCCACCGACATCGCCGAGAAGACCGCCGACCTCGATCCCGAGACGACGCTCTTCATCGTCGCCTCGAAGACCTTTACGACGCTCGAGACGCTGACCAATGCCCGCCTCGCCCGCGATTGGCTGTGGGCCGGCCTCGCCGGATCCGGCGCGATCGACGACGGCGACGCTGCCCGCGTCGACGCCGTCGCGCACCACTTCGTCGCGGTGTCGACCGCGCTCGACAAGGTCGAGGCCTTCGGGATCGACCCGGCGAACGCCTTCGGCTTCTGGGACTGGGTGGGTGGTCGCTACTCGGTCGACTCGGCGATCGGGCTCTCGCTGATGATCGCCTTCGGCCCGGACGCGTTCCGCGAGCTCCTGGCAGGATTCCACACCGTCGACGTGCACGTCGCCACGACTCCGGTCGAGCGGAACGTCCCCGTCCTGATGGGACTGCTGAACGTCTGGTACACCAACTTCCTCGGCGCGCAGTCGCATGCCGTCCTTCCGTACGCCCAGCAGCTGAGTCGCTTCGCGGCGTATCTGCAGCAGCTCACGATGGAATCGAACGGCAAGTCCGTCCGCTGGGACGGCTCGCCCGTCACCACCGACACGGGAGAGATCTTCTGGGGGGAGCCGGGAACGAACGGCCAGCACGCCTTCTATCAGCTCATCCACCAGGGCACGCGCTTGATCCCCGCGGACTTCATCGCTTTCGTCAATCCCGCCTACCCCCTGGCCGATGACGGCCGCGATGTTCACGGTCTGTTCCTGGCGAACTTCCTCGCTCAGACGAAGGCACTGGCTTTCGGCAAGACCGCAGAAGAGGTCGAGGCCGAGGGAACGACCGGTGCACTGGTGGCGGCCCGCACCTTCCCCGGGAACCGTCCGACCACTTCCCTCTTCGCCCCCGCGTTGACCCCTTCGGTTCTCGGCCAGCTCATCGCCCTGTACGAGCACATCACGTTCACGCAGGGCACGATCTGGGGGATCAACTCGTTCGACCAGTGGGGTGTCGAGCTCGGCAAGCAGCTCGCGCTGCAGATCGCGCCGGCCATCGAGGGCGACGACGACGCACTCGCCGCTCAGGATGCCTCGACCGCGGCGCTGCTGCAGTACTACCGCGCACACCGGTCGTAACCGCCCCGGGCCGCGAGGCCCTGCACGGATCCACGACGAACGGGTCGATTCGGGAGATTCCCGGATCGGCCCGTTCGCCTTCCCGGCGGGCCCGGACAGCTCGTGACGAGGCGCCGGTGTCGAACGCGGGCGCCCGGGGCGAGAACCCGTGGTCGGCGAGGCTGTGAAGTCGTTCCGTGCACCGTCCGCGTGGCGCGCGCGCCGCCGACGAGGGCCCGTGCGGGGGGCGAGGTCGCTGGCCCGCCATGCACGGAACGCCCAGGTAACGAAGAGATAACGCTCAGAACGGTCGCGCACACTCGGGGGCTTGTGTCGACCCGACGACACCGTTCCGTGCTCGTACCCGGCGAGCTGCGTCGATCCGAAAGACCTTTCTCTTGCTGCGTTCCGATCTCAAGCTCAACCACGTCCACCGCGCGCGACGGACGATCGTCACCGCCGCGACCTGCGCGGGCGTCGCCCTCGGGCTCGTCGCCACCACGGGGGTGGCGGCCGCGCCCCTGTCGGCGCCCGGTGCCCTGGCATCCCCGTCTTCCGTCCCCGCCGTCAGCATGATGAACGCGACGTTCGATGGCGTCACGGCCGATGCCGACGCCGCGCTGACGCGCGCGCAGGAGACGCTGGCGGATGCCACGACCGTGCGCGCCGACATCGAGGCCGCCGGTCTGCCCCTCGCCGTCGGGGACACGTCCGTCGACACCGCCGCCCTGCAGGCTGCAACGGACCGTCTGTCCTCGACCGACCTCATGCCGGTGCTCCTCGTGCCCGCGCTCAGTCAGAACGCCGCGAGCGAGTCCGAGCGCGTCGCGGAGCGCATCGCCGTCCTGCGGGGGAGCCTGGACGATGCCGTCGCGGCGAAGGCGGCGGCGGATGCCGCGGCCGAGGCGCAGCGACAGGCCGAGGCGGCCGCGGCGGCCGAGGCGCAGCGTCAGAAGGAAGCCGCCGAGGCGCTCGCGCAGGTCAACACACCCGCCGGCGCCAAGGAGTACGCCGCCACCCTCGCGGCGGAGCGATACGGCTGGGGTGCCGACCAGTTCTCGTGCCTTGAGTCGTTATGGACCAAGGAGTCCGGCTGGGACTACCAGGCCTATAACCCCAGCGGAGCGACGGGAATCCCGCAGTCGCTCCCCGGCAGCAAGATGGCGACGTTCGGCGACGACTGGCAGACCAACGCCGCTACGCAGATCGCCTGGGGTCTGGACTACATCTCGCGGGCCTACGGCGCTCCGTGCAGCGCGTGGGGTCACTCTCAGGCGGTCAACTGGTACTGACGTCGCCTGGCGGCGGATTCCCAGCCGCGCCTCGCGCCTAGCGATATATCGTTGTATATCGCTGGACCCATCCGGGGTCCGATTCAGGAGGTCATCATGAGTGGTTCGTTCCTGGGAGACGCCTTCGGCCCGCGCGGCGGTTCCGCCGGTCAGGGGTGGCCGATGTCCAACATCCTCGACGCAATGGAGCAGCTGCGCGCGCAGTTCGAGCAGAAGACGTCGGGTGGGTCGCGGATGAACAAGGGCGACGTGCGGTCCGCGGTGCTTTCGCTCCTGCTCGAGCAGCCGATGCACGGGTACCAGATCATCCGCGAGATCGAGGAGCGCAGCGGCGGGACGTGGAAGCCGAGCCCCGGTTCGGTCTACCCCACCCTGCAGTTGCTCACCGACGAAGGTCTCGTGCGCGCCGAGGAGTCCGGCGGTCGCAAGACCTACTCCCTCACGGAGGAGGGCCGCGCCGCCGCCGGTGACGAGACCACCGAGCGCACGGCGCCGTGGGAGTCGGCCGGTTCCCGCGACAGCGGTCGCATGACCGCTCTTCCCAAGGCGGGCGTCGAGCTGGCGCAAGCCGCCGCGCAGGTGGCTCGCACGGGAGACAGGGAGCAGGTCGCGAAGGCCGTCGAGATCCTCGACGAGGCGCGCCGTAAGCTCTACTCCATCCTCGCCCAGAGCTGAGGGGTGCTCGAACCTCGCGGTGGTCGTGGGGTCCTCGGCATCCTGGAGATCCGATGACCGACGACGCCCTCATGCGCGCCCGTTACCGGCGCATCACGCGCTTCGCCGCGCGGTATCTCGTGCAGGCCTGGTGGTACGAGCTGTTCCTGCCCCGGTTCGGTCTCGAGCGTCTGTCCGCTCGAGGCCGGACCCGGCGCCTGCAGATCATCGCCCGCCGCTTTCACGCGCTGGCCGTCGACCTCGGCGGTCTGATGATCAAGGTCGGGCAGTTCATGTCGTCACGGCTCGATGTCCTGCCGCCGGTCATCACGAAGGAGCTCGAAGGGCTGCAGGACGAAGTCCCGTCGGTTCCCTTCGCGCTGATGCGGGAGCGGGCCGAAGAAGAGCTCGGGATGCCGCTGGAGCGCGCATTCACGTGGGTCGACGAACGACCCCTCGCGGCCGCGTCGCTCGGACAGGCGCATCGGGCGATCCTCACCGAGGCCCTCGCCGAGGACACCGGGCTTCGCGAGGTCGTCGTCAAGATCCAGCGTCCCGGTATCGACCGGATCGTCGACGTCGACCTGCGCGCTCTGCGGAAGGTCGGCGGCTGGCTGAGCCGCGTCGCGCTCGTGCGCGATCGGGTCGACATGCCGGCGCTCGTGGAGGAGTTCGCCGCCACGAGTCTCGAAGAGATCGACTATCTGCACGAGGCCGCCAATTCCGAGCGGTTCGCCGAGGATTTCGGCGGCGAAGGGGGACTCGCGGTTCCCGCGGTCGTGTGGGAGCGGACGACGCGACGTCTCCTCACCCTGCAAGACGTCACCGCGATCAAGATCAACGACGTGGACGCCCTGCGCGCGGCCGGTATCGATCCGGCCGAGGTCGCGTCGCGGTTCGCCGCGGTGATGTTCGACCAGCTCTTCGACGACGGGTTCTTCCACGCCGACCCGCACCCGGGGAACGTTTTCGTGACACCGGTGACGGACACCACGGATGCCGGCTCCCCGGCGTGGCGATTCACCTTCATCGATTTCGGGATGATGGGAGAAGTGCCGCCGAACCTCCGGCGGGGCCTGCGTCGCGTCCTGATCGCGGCCGCCTCGCGTGACGGGAAAGGACTCGTCGACGGCATCCGGGACGTGGGCGTTCTGCTTCCCTCGGCGGATACGGTGCAGCTCGAACGCGCGATGACGCAGCTCTTCGCCCGCTTCGGCGGGATGGGATTCGCCGAACTGCAGGAGGTGGACCCGCGGGAGTTCCGCGCGTTCGCGGTCGAGTTCGGCGACGTCGTACGGGCGCTTCCGTTCCAGTTGCCGGAGAACTTCCTTCTCATCGTGCGTGCCATGTCGCTCACGAGCGGAATGTGCAGCGCCCTGGACCCGGCGTTCAACATCTGGGATGCGGTCGAACCCTACGCTCAGCGGCTCATCCGGGAGGAGAGCGGCAACACCGTCCAGGCGCTGGCGCGCGAGGCGGCGTCGGTTGCTGCGCTGACGGCGCGTCTTCCGCGGCGCCTCGACGCCCTCATCGACCGGGTGGAAGAGGGCGGGGTCTCCGCCCAGGTGCCTCGGGTGGAGCGTCGCCTGCGCGATCTCGAGCGCATGGTCCGACGCGTCGTCTCCGCGGTTCTGTTCACGGGACTGCTTGTCGGCGGCATCCTGCTGCAGGCGGAGCAGGCGCTCTTCGGTGCCGTTCTGATGATCCTCTCCCTCGGGCCCCTCGCCCATGCGCTCCTGGCCGGGGTGATCGCGCGACGCAGCGGCGGGTGACGATCGTGGCGATGGCGGGGGAGCGGACGCCGCGAGATCCGCGACGCCCGACGACGAAGCGCCGTACCGGAGATCCGGCACGGCGCTTCGTCGTTTTGTGAGGGGGAGGTCAGTACCAGCCGACCGACTGCGAGTGTCCCCAGGCGCTGCACGGGCTGCCGTAGCGGCCCGAGATGTAGCCCAGACCCCAGGAGATCTGGGTCGCGGCGTTGGTCTCCCAGTCGGCGCCCGCGGACGACATCTTGCTGCCGGGCAGGGCCTGCGGGATGCCGAAGGCGCCGCTGCTGGAGTTGTAGGCGCGGTAGTTCCAGCCCGACTCCTTGTTCCACAGCGACACCAGGCACGAGAACTGGTCGTCGCCCCAGCCGAAGCCGGCGAGCATCCCTCGTGCCGTCGCCTGTGCGCCCCCGGGGCTGTTGTCTCCCGAGCCGCCGCCCGCGGGGGCGACCGGCCGGGGGGCGGGCGCGGACGAGGACCCACCCGATGACGACGTCGAGCGCGCCGCAGCAGCTTCGGCCTCGGCCTTGGCCTTGGCCGCAGCCTCGGCTTCCTGACGGGCCTTCTCCGCGGCTTCCTCGGCCTGCTTCTTGGCGACCGCTGCGTCGAGGCTTCCCCGCAGCTCGGCGACGCGCTGATCGACGGTGGATGCGGCCTCGGTCACCTGGTCGGTCAGCTCCGGCAGGAACGTGGCCGGCAGCGACTGAGCGTCGGCGAGCCGTTCGGTGGCCTCGGTGAGAGCGGAGGTGTCGACGGTGGCCGGCTGGCCGATGTCCAGACCAGAGGCTGCGATGTCGTTCTGCACGGACGTCGCCGCCGCGGCGGTGGTCTCCGCGGCGGAGACGGCGGCGCGTGCCGCGAGGGACTCCGGGGCGGCGGACGTCGTCGATGTGCTGTAGGCGGCCAAGCGGAACGAGGCCGACGAGAGGTCGGGGGAAGAGGCGGATGCCAAGGGCGCGGTGCCGGACAGGGCGGCGGTCGTCAGAACACCGATCGTCAGCAGCCCGGCGGTGAGGGCCGGGCGGCGACGTGCCCGGCGGGAAGCCAGACGACGGTCGCGGCGGGCGGAGGGAATCGTCGAATCAGAGCGCATAGAACCGGTTTCGTATCGGGGGACGGCACGGGTATCGCACGTCCGACCCGCGTGAAGCGGGCACGAACCGGGGAGCCTGGCACGTGTTTCTGGATGCAACCTGGGCGGGCGGCGCGTGAACTGCCGAGGAGAAACGCTGATGAGCGGCGCATCGGGTTCAGCTCCCGCGACGCGCGGGGCCCGCGGATGCGGAGCGGCGAGCGGCCGGAACGGCCCGCCCCGGGGTTCCGGCCCGGGCCCGCGCACCGCTGTCCGACCCCGCAAAGCCGGGTCCGATTCTGATAGCCTTGAGCGTCACCGGTGTGGCTCGTTCCGCACGCGTGGGGTTTCTGCCCCGGTGACACCGCACGAAAACAATCCGCTTCGCTTCGGCTCGTGGCATCCGTTCGCCTCCGGGCGGCAAACGCTCCGGCCGGTGTGATCCGCCCGGATCGCGCTGCAAGAGTCGAAGCCCGACACCAAACCCAACTAGGACAACCCACTACATGACTACCGCAACGACCGCCCCGGCCACCAAGCAGGTCGCGATCAACGACATCGGCTCTGCTGAAGACTTCCTGGCCGCGGTCGAGAAGACCCTGAAGTTCTTCAACGACGGCGACCTCATCGAAGGCACCGTGGTGAAGATCGACCGCGACGAGGTGCTCCTCGACGTCGGTTACAAGACCGAGGGTGTCATCCCCTCGCGCGAGCTTTCGATCAAGCACGACGTCGACCCCAACGAGGTCGTCAACGTCGGCGATCACGTCGAGGCCCTCGTTCTCCAGAAGGAGGACAAGGAAGGCCGTCTCATCCTGTCCAAGAAGCGCGCCCAGTACGAGCGCGCCTGGGGCGACGTCGAGAAGATCAAGGAGAACGACGGTGTGGTCACCGGCTCCGTGATCGAGGTCGTCAAGGGTGGTCTGATCGTCGACATCGGCCTTCGCGGCTTCCTCCCGGCCTCGCTCATCGAGCTGCGCCGCGTCCGCGACCTGACGCCGTACCTCGGCCAGGAGATCGAGGCGAAGATCCTCGAGCTCGACAAGAACCGCAACAACGTCGTGCTCTCTCGGCGCGCGCTGCTGGAGCAGACGCAGTCCGAGTCGCGCACCACGTTCCTCAACAACCTGCACAAGGGCCAGGTCCGCAAGGGCACGGTCTCGTCGATCGTCAACTTCGGTGCGTTCGTCGACCTGGGCGGCGTCGACGGTCTCGTCCACGTCTCCGAGCTGTCGTGGAAGCACATCGAGCACGCCTCCGAGGTCGTCGAGGTGGGCCAGGAGGTCACGGTCGAGATCCTCGAGGTCGACCTCGACCGCGAGCGTGTGTCGCTCTCGCTCAAGGCCACCCAGGAAGACCCGTGGCAGGTGTTCGCACGGACCCACGCGATCGGTCAGATCGCGCCGGGCAAGGTCACCAAGCTCGTTCCGTTCGGTGCGTTCGTCCGCGTCGCCGATGGCATCGAGGGCCTCGTGCACATCTCCGAGCTGTCGGGCAAGCACGTCGAGCTGGCCGAGCAGGTCGTGTCGGTCGGCGAAGAGGTCTTCGTCAAGATCATCGACATCGACCTCGAGCGTCGTCGCATCTCGCTGTCCCTCAAGCAGGCCAACGAGTCGGTCGACCCGAACGGCACCGAGTTCGACCCGGCGCTGTACGGCATGGTCACCGAGTACGACGAGCGTGGCGAGTACAAGTACCCCGAGGGCTTCGACCCCGAGTCGGGTGCGTGGCTCGAGGGCTTCGATGCTCAGCGCGAGCAGTGGGAGCAGGAGTACGCCGCTGCCCAGGGTCGCTGGGAGGCGCACAAGGCCGCCGTCGCCAAGGCTCTCGAGGCCGAGGCTGCGAACCCGACCGATGCGGGTTCGTTCGGTGGATCCTTCTCGTCCGAGTCGCCCGCCCAGGGCACCCTCGCCGACGACGAGTCCCTCGCCGCTCTGCGGGAGAAGCTCAGCGGTCGCTGATCGATCGTCTCAACCGAAGGCCGGTACCTCTGCGGAGGTGCCGGCCTTCGGTCGTTCTTGCGCAAGCCCTGTTTCCCGGACCGGCGAGACGAGAGAATCTACTCATGGCTTCACGACTTCCTCTCCTCATCACGATCGCCGGCGTCGCCGTGCTGTTTCTGTCCATCGCGTTCGTCTTCGCCCTCGTGATCGGGGCGATGTTCTTCGGCGGACTCGAGTTCACCGGCGGACACGCGGACACCGAGGCCCTGGTCGGCGTAGCGGTCGGCGCCGTCTGACCCAACCCCGGCCGCACGCGCCGTTGACGAAAGTTCCGCGTGTTTCCGCGGGTGGGGGTCTGCGACACGCCCGGGGTGTGGGGTGGATTGGACGGATGGGTGGGATCCACGTAACTTATTACTTGTTCGCCCCACAGGGGAGAGCGGAGCGGCCGGAAGGCCCCGCGTCCTCTCAAGCGGCGAACACAACCCAAGACCTCCACCATATGGTGTAGAGTTTTGGTTCTGGTCTTCGGACGGTTTCCACGACGCTGATCCCTCATTGGGTCCCACTGTGTGAGCGTCGGTCCGGGGGCTCACATAAGGTAGTGAAGTTGCCTCATGGGTACGGTCTTTTGGGCTGGTTCTGTGGGTGCGTCCGTTCCTTTAGAACTCAACAGCGTGCACTTGTCAAATGCCAATTTTTTCCTCGTCGGGCCTTCGGGTCTGGTGAGAATTCCTTTGGATCAAAGTCCAACCCTTTTGGGGTTGGCATCTGGATAGTCAGTTTTGACTTCCTGTTTGGTCAGATTGAACTCGTCTGTCCCGACCTTATTCCGGTTGGGTGGGCATTTTTCTTTTACGGAGAGTTTGATCCTGGCTCAGGATGAACGCTGGCGGCGTGCTTAACACATGCAAGTCGAACGGTGAAGCCAAGCTTGCTTGGTGGATCAGTGGCGAACGGGTGAGTAACACGTGAGCAACCTGCCTTGGACTCTGGGATAAGCGCTGGAAACGGCGTCTAATACTGGATATGAGCTCTCATCGCATGGTGGGGGTTGGAAAGATTTTTCGGTCTGGGATGGGCTCGCGGCCTATCAGCTTGTTGGTGAGGTAATGGCTCACCAAGGCGTCGACGGGTAGCCGGCCTGAGAGGGTGACCGGCCACACTGGGACTGAGACACGGCCCAGACTCCTACGGGAGGCAGCAGTGGGGAATATTGCACAATGGGCGGAAGCCTGATGCAGCAACGCCGCGTGAGGGATGACGGCCTTCGGGTTGTAAACCTCTTTTAGCAGGGAAGAAGCGAGAGTGACGGTACCTGCAGAAAAAGCGCCGGCTAACTACGTGCCAGCAGCCGCGGTAATACGTAGGGCGCAAGCGTTATCCGGAATTATTGGGCGTAAAGAGCTCGTAGGCGGTTTGTCGCGTCTGCTGTGAAATCCCGAGGCTCAACCTCGGGCCTGCAGTGGGTACGGGCAGACTAGAGTGCGGTAGGGGAGATTGGAATTCCTGGTGTAGCGGTGGAATGCGCAGATATCAGGAGGAACACCGATGGCGAAGGCAGATCTCTGGGCCGTAACTGACGCTGAGGAGCGAAAGGGTGGGGAGCAAACAGGCTTAGATACCCTGGTAGTCCACCCCGTAAACGTTGGGAACTAGTTGTGGGGACCATTCCACGGTTTCCGTGACGCAGCTAACGCATTAAGTTCCCCGCCTGGGGAGTACGGCCGCAAGGCTAAAACTCAAAGGAATTGACGGGGACCCGCACAAGCGGCGGAGCATGCGGATTAATTCGATGCAACGCGAAGAACCTTACCAAGGCTTGACATACACCAGAACACCGTAGAAATACGGGACTCTTTGGACACTGGTGAACAGGTGGTGCATGGTTGTCGTCAGCTCGTGTCGTGAGATGTTGGGTTAAGTCCCGCAACGAGCGCAACCCTCGTTCTATGTTGCCAGCACGTAATGGTGGGAACTCATGGGATACTGCCGGGGTCAACTCGGAGGAAGGTGGGGATGACGTCAAATCATCATGCCCCTTATGTCTTGGGCTTCACGCATGCTACAATGGCCGGTACAAAGGGCTGCAATACCGTGAGGTGGAGCGAATCCCAAAAAGCCGGTCCCAGTTCGGATTGAGGTCTGCAACTCGACCTCATGAAGTCGGAGTCGCTAGTAATCGCAGATCAGCAACGCTGCGGTGAATACGTTCCCGGGTCTTGTACACACCGCCCGTCAAGTCATGAAAGTCGGTAACACCTGAAGCCGGTGGCCCAACCCTTGTGGAGGGAGCCGTCGAAGGTGGGATCGGTAATTAGGACTAAGTCGTAACAAGGTAGCCGTACCGGAAGGTGCGGCTGGATCACCTCCTTTCTAAGGAGCATCTGGCGCTCGGGGTTTTCGGATCTTGGGTGTCCAGGCGCCGGATCAGACCGAATGTGTCTGCCGGTTAGCTCATGGGTGGAACATTTGACGGGGTGCTCATGCCGGTGGTTCGGGTCTAGTACGCAGCTTGCTGTAGGAACGGTTCGGGTCGTGGGGGTGGGTACATGCACGCTGTTGGGTCCTGAGGGGCCGGGCGCTGGTTGCGGGGTCTTCGGATTCTGTGGTTGGTGGCTGTTCCTCTGGGCTCTTTCCTGATGTCACGGTTGTGGCATGTCGGGGGAGGGTACCGCCCGTACTTTGAGAACTACACAGTGGACGCGAGCATCTTCCATGCAACCTTTTGGGGTTGTGTGGTGTAGATGATCTTAAAGATCATTAGTCAATTTTTTGACGATTCAGCTCATGTGATTTCAAGTCTTTAAGAGCAAACGGTGGATGCCTTGGCATCTGGAGCCGAAGAAGGACGTAGCAATCTGCGATAAGCCTCGGGGAACTGATAAGCGAGTTTTGATCCGAGGGTGTCCGAATGGGGAAACCCCGCCAGGGCGCGTGCGTACCTGGTGACTCCCGCCTGAATATATAGGGCGGGTAGAGGGAACGTGGGGAAGTGAAACATCTCAGTACCCACAGGAAGAGAAAGCAACAGCGATTCCGTGAGTAGTGGCGAGCGAAACCGGAAGAGGCTAAACCTAGCGTGTGTGATAGCCGGCAGGCGTTGCATGTTGGGGGTTGTGGGACTTTTCTGATTGTTCTGCCGAGCAGTCGACGTGACAAGAGGGTATAGACGAACGGTTTTGAATGGCCGGTCATAGAGGGTGCGAACCCCGTAGTCGAAATGCCTGTTCTTGGCGTGAAGAGTATCCCAAGTAGCACGGGGCCCGAGAAATCCCGTGTGAATCTGTCAGGACCACCTGATAAGCCTAAATACTCCCAGATGACCGATAGCGGACAAGTACCGTGAGGGAAAGGTGAAAAGTACCCCGGGAGGGGAGTGAAATAGTACCTGAAACCGTTTGCTTACAAACCGTTGGAGCACCCCTGGTAGGTGTGACAGCGTGCCTTTTGAAGAATGAGCCTGCGAGTTAGCGATACGTGGCGAGGTTAACCCGTGTGGGGTAGCCGTAGCGAAAGCGAGTCTGAATAGGGCGATTCAGTCGCGTGTCCTAGACCCGAAGCGAAGTGATCTATCCATGGCCAGGTTGAAGCGACGGTAAGACGTCGTGGAGGACCGAACCCACTTAGGTTGAAAACTGAGGGGATGAGCTGTGGATAGGGGTGAAAGGCCAATCAAACTTCGTGATAGCTGGTTCTCTCCGAAATGCATTTAGGTGCAGCGTTGCGTGTTTCTTGCCGGAGGTAGAGCTACTGGATGGCCGATGGGCCCTACAAGGTTACTGACGTCAGCCAAACTCCGAATGCCGGTAAGTGAGAGCGCAGCAGTGAGACTGTGGGGGATAAGCTTCATAGTCGAGAGGGAAACAACCCAGACCACCATCTAAGGTCCCTAAGCGCGTGCTAAGTGGGAAAGGATGTGGAGTTGCTTAGACAACCAGGAGGTTGGCTTAGAAGCAGCCACCCTTGAAAGAGTGCGTAATAGCTCACTGGTCAAGTGATTCCGCGCCGACAATGTAACGGGGCTCAAGCACGCCACCGAAGTTGTGGCATTGACATTTTTGGTAGGCCTTCGTGGTCCAGCCGTGTTGATGGGTAGGAGAGCGTCGTGTCGCGAGTGAAGCGGCGGGGTGACCCAGCCGTGGACGCGACACGAGTGAGAATGCAGGCATGAGTAGCGAAAGACGTGTGAGAAACACGTCCTCCGAAAGACCAAGGGTTCCAGGGTCAAGCTAATCTTCCCTGGGTAAGTCGGGACCTAAGGCGAGGCCGACAGGCGTAGTCGATGGACAACGGGTTGATATTCCCGTACCGGCGAAGAACCGCCCAAGCTAATCCAGTGGTGCTAAGAGTCCTAGCTCAGAATTTTCCGGATCCCTTCGGGGTGATGGTTGTCTGTGTGAACGCTCGACCCCATGCTGGTGCGGCTAGCGTATTAACAGGTGTGACGCAGGAAGGTAGCCCAAGCCAGGCGATGGTTGTCCTGGTGCAAGTGCGTAGGCCGAGTGATAGGCAAATCCGTCACTCATACAGGCTGAGACACGATGCGGATGAAAAGTGGGTGATCCTATGCTGCCGAGAAAAGCATCGACGCGAGGTTCTAGCTGCCCGTACCCCAAACCGACTCAGGTGGTCAGGTAGAGAATACCAAGGAGATCGAGAGAATCGTGGTTAAGGAACTCGGCAAAATGCCCCCGTAACTTCGGGAGAAGGGGGGCCATCCACTTATTAGGACTTGCTCCGAAAGGGTGTGGTGGCCGCAGAGACTAGTGGGTAGCGACTGTTTACTAAAAACACAGGTCCGTGCCAAGTCGCAAGACGATGTATACGGACTGACGCCTGCCCGGTGCTGGAAGGTTAAGAGGACGGGTTAGCCGCAAGGCGAAGCTCAGAATTTAAGCCCCAGTAAACGGCGGTGGTAACTATAACCATCCTAAGGTAGCGAAATTCCTTGTCGGGTAAGTTCCGACCTGCACGAATGGCGTAACGACTTCCCAACTGTCTCAACCGCGAACTCGGCGAAATTGCATTACGAGTAAAGATGCTCGTTACGCGCAGCAGGACGGAAAGACCCCGTGACCTTTACTACAGCTTGGTATTGGTGTTCGGTGTGGCTTGTGTAGGATAGGTGGGAGACT
>NZ_JAKRNI010000015.1 GCF_022346945.1 Microbacterium sp. ACRRU
ATCGCCTCGCAGACCGAGGTCGTCGACAAGCTCAAGGACGGCCTCAACGGCATGAAGACGAAGCTCGAGCAGCTGAAGTCCAAGCGCAGCGAACTGCTCGCGCGGGCGAAGGTCGCCGAAGCGCAGAACAAGGTGCACGACGCCGTCAAGTCGATCGACGTCCTCGACCCCACGAGCGAGCTCGGCCGCTTCGAAGACAAGATCCGCCGCGAAGAGGCTCTCGCCGCGGGCAAGCAGGAGCTGGCAGCGTCGAGCATCGACGCGCAGTTCAACGCCCTCGAAGACGTCGGCGAGCTCACCGAGGTCGAGGCGCGCCTGGCCGCCCTGAAGACGGGCGGCCCTCAGCGGGCGGCGATCGACGCACCGAGCCCCGACCTGTGATCGCCCGGGAGCGCACCGTTCTCGCGGCGGTGCGCTCCCCTCTTCCGACAGGTGTGTCATGACGCGTTTCGTCATCGCCCCGCAGTGGCAGGGATCTTCGTCCTCCCGCGCGATGCAGCTCATCGACGGCGCCGAGGCGATCGCCGGAGATCTGCCGCGCGCCGCGACGACCGCGCTCGAGCCGCTGCCGGAGGCCGGTGACGCGCAGGGCACACCGGTCCTGCGGGCCAGCGCCCTCGTGCGTATGCGCGAGCGCATCCGCGACGCCGTCTCCGCGGGCGCAGACGATCACAGCGTCACCATCGGCGGGGACTGCGGTGTCGCCCTCGGTGCCGTCTCGGCCGTCGCCGACGAGGATCTCGCGATCGTCTGGATCGACGCGCATGCCGACCTGAACACGCCCGCGTCGTCGCCGAGCGGCGCCTTCCACGGCATGGTGCTCCGCGCCATCCTGGGTGAGGGCATCGAGCCGTTGCGTCTGTCCCCCGGCATTGCTCCGGCCCGCGTGGTCCTGGCGGGAACACGCGCTCGGGATGCCGAGGAGCAACGCTTCATCGACGAACACGGCATCCGCTCGATCTCCGCGGATGAGCTGTCCGACCCGGAGATCCTCGCCGAGGCCGTCGCCGCCACGGGTGCGACACGCGTGTACATCCACCTCGACCTCGATGTGCTGGACCCCGCCGAGATCAGCGGCGTCGCGTTCGCGGAGCCATTCGGAGCCCGCGCGGCGGACGTCGCCGCGGCCATTCGACGCGTGCGGGAGCGGGTCCCCCTCGCGGGGGCGACGATCACGGAATTCTCGCCGGCATCCCCCGCGGCCGCGGTCGACGACCTGGGCACCATCCTGCGCCTGGTGGGAGCCCTCGCGTGAGCCCGATCCCCCGCCCTCCGGCCGGATGGCGCGAGCGTGCCGACCGCGCGGTCGCGCGGGGGCGCCGGATCGACCGCGTCCTTCCGCGCGTGCTGCTCGACTCCCGCGTCAGCCATTGGGGCTTCCTCTACGGCCGCACCGTCGGGTGGGTGTGGGGCTCGCTCTGGAGCACGGGGCGCATCGAACGGCGAAACGGCCTGTGGGTCTTCCGGGGGCTCCCCGCCTGGGCGTTTCCGCGCGGAGGGGTCTGCGTCGGCGACTGCTTCCTCACCGGAGACGTCGACCCGAGCGACACGGTGCTGGGACACGAAGCCGTCCATGCCGCCCAGTGGCGCCGCTACGGGTTCCTCATGCCGGTGCTGTACTTCTTCGCGGGACGCGATCCGCTGCGCAACCGTTTCGAGATCGAGGCGGGCTTGGTCGAGGGGAACTACGTTCCCCGCGGCGCCTGAGCCCCGCGCCGGCCGACCTCAGCGTGCGGTTTCGAGACCGAAACGCGCGGGCGTGTGGATGGCTGCGGCCTCGACCCCGTGGCGGTTCGTCAGCTCTTCGACGATCTCTGCGGTGCCCAAGTAGCCGCCGAGCAGGAAGATGCGGGTGGCGTCGTCATCGCAGCAGAGCATCTCGCCGGCCCAGCCCGTCACCGCGCGGACGAGCGCCTGGCCGGGGGCGCACGCGCGACCCGTGCCGGGAGCACCGCCCCGACGAGAGCGGTCGAGCCACGTCACCGTCATACGCGCGGGTGCCGCGATCGCGGTGATCCACGACGCGTCGGGCACCTCGACGAAGATCCGGCCGGTCGAGCAGATCGGCAGCGTCGACAGAAGCGCGTCCATCTCGGCGAGCGAGGTCTCATCGGCCGTGATGAGGTGCTGCACGCGGGTGTGGCGCGACGATCGGCAGGCGGCGTCGTTGTGCTCGGCGGAGATGGACATGATGGCATCCACTATACCCGCAATGAAGGGTTGCCTAACCTGTGTTGCTGCCCCATCCTTACCGAAGAACCGCCTCGTGAAGGAGGGTCGAGCGCAGGCCGGCGAGCTCCTCGTCGCCCATGCCGTGGGCCCGCAGGAAGTCGGCGGGCGACCCGTAGCGAGCGTCCAGACGCTCGAGGAACGCGCGCATCACGCCGGCCGGAGAGCGCGTGGCGAGCTCTTCCGCGTGGCGGTTCCCGGGATGCAGGGCACGGATCCCGGCGATGACCCGGCGATTGCG
The DNA here is from genome assembly GCF_022346945.1 of Microbacterium sp. ACRRU. GTDB lineage: Bacteria > Actinomycetota > Actinomycetes > Actinomycetales > Microbacteriaceae > Microbacterium > Microbacterium mcarthurae. Next base: position 2,471 of record NZ_JAKRNI010000015.1, read on the forward strand.
CTCGGCGGGCAAGAGGTGCTCGGTGAGGGCGTAATCGTCGACGACCGCATTACGATCGACGCCGGCGGCGGCGAGCGCGATTGCGACGGTCACTCCCGTGCGATCCTTCCCCACGGTGCAGTGGACCAGCACGGGCGCCGCACCGCCGATCGCGCGGACGGCCGCGACGATGCGGTCGGCGGAGCCTTCGACGAGCTCGTCGTACAGCTCACCGAGGCTGACGTCGCGCTCGAAGAAGGACTCGACCGATCCGAGGAACAACGGGATCCGCTCGACCTCGACCGGCAGACCCTCGAGCCGGCTCGGGGCGTAGCGCACCTCGTCGTCGTCGCGGAGGTCGACGATGCGACGCAGCCCCAGCGCGGCCAGGGTCTGCAGGCCCGCGTCATCGACGTGCACGAGATTGCCCGACCGGAAGAGCACGCCGTCGCGTGTGCGCGTGGAGCCGGCGGGCAGACCGCCGACGTCGCGGAAGTTCGTCGCCCCCGAGACGAGGGAGCTCACGCGGCACCCCCGTGGTCGTGCGGCGCGCGGGGTGCGGTGGTGGCCGGCGGGAGCGCCCCGTCGGTGAGAGTCGCCGCGGCGGTGGGGCGCGGAGGCACCGGGTACCGGCCCGCGATGGCCACGCGGTTGAAGGCGTTGATGGCGACGAGAACCCAGCTGAGCGCCACGTACTCCTGCTCGCTCAGGATGCCGCCCGCCCGGTCGTAGACCTCGTCGGGGATGCCGTCGTCGTGGATGAACGTGAACGACTCCGTCAGTTCGAGGGCCGCCCGTTCCCGCTCATCGAAGACGCCGGACTCCCGCCAGGTCGCGATCTGGGCGATGGTGTCGGCGTCGAGACCCGCCGCGACGGCGGCATCGACGTGGACACGGACGCAGTAGGCGCACCCGTTCAGTTGCGAGGCGTGGATCTGGACGATCTCGCGCAGCCGGGCGTCGATCCCCGCTGACGCGGCGAGACCCCCGACGGTCTTGGAGAACGACCTCAGCGCCGCGTATGCCTCGGGAGCCTTCTTCGACAGATGCACGCGTCGTTCCTCGACCATGCCGACAGCCTACGGCGGTGTCATCACCGACTGGCGGCCGTCTGCGCGCGCTGCCAGGCTGGCTCCATGCCCGAGACCGACGAGTTCTCCTTCCTGCCCGCGCAGGCGGCTGGCGCGGGTGTCGATGTGCCACCGGTCGCGCGCGTGCGCCTCACGCTCCCCGACGGGCGGGTGATCAGCGGTCTGCGGTGGGGCGAGGAGGCTCCGCGTGTGACGTTCCTGCACGGAGCGGGTTTGAACGCGCACACGTGGGACACCACGCTGCTGCATCTGGACGCACCGGCCCTGGCCATCGACCTCGCCGGTCACGGTGACTCGTCCTGGCGCGACGACGCGGCCTACGTCGCCCGGGTCCTGGCCCCGGACGTCGTGCGCGCGCTCGAGACCTGGACCGACCGGCCACAGGTGCTCGTCGGACACTCCCTGGGTGGGCTCACCGCGGCCGCGGTCGCGGCATCCCGTCCGGACCTCGTCGCGCGGGTCGTGCTCGTCGACATCACTCCGGGGATCGACCCGAGCGGCGGACCGGCGCAGCTGCGGGAGTTCTTCGCCGGGCCCACCGACTGGGCGACGCGAGACGAGCTGGTCGAGAAGGCCCTGTCGTTCGGCCTAGGCGGATCCCGAGAGGCAGCCACGCGCGGGGTGTTCCTCAACACGCGCGTCCGCCCCGACGGCCGTGTGGAATGGAAGCATCACTTCGCCCATCTCGCCGCCGCGGCCGCTGCCGCCGGCTCCGACACCGCAACGCCGGATGCCGTGCGCGCGGTGCTGGCCTCGACGGGATGGGACGATGTCGGCGCGGTGACCGCGGCGCTGACCCTGGTGCGCGCAGGTCGCGGGTTCGTGACCGCCGCCGACGCCGATGAGCTGCGGCGTCGCGCTCCGGAAGCCGAGGTCGTCGTCGTCCCGACCGGACACAACGTGCAGGAGGAGGATCCCGCCGGACTCGCCACGCTGATCCGGCACCGCATCGACGCGGGGTGACGGCAGCGGCCGGGCCGTGTCGCGCGGTGTCACACGGGGACAGCGGCGCGGCGGGTGAAAGTAGGCTGTCTTCACCCCACTCCTCGGCACCACAGCACTCGGATGCCGTCGGCCTGCGAAAGGACACTCCCCGCAATGCTGCGCCGTACCGCCCTCGCCACGAGCGCGCTCCTGATCGGAGCTCTCCTGTTCACCTCGTGCACCGCCACGTCGACGACGCCGACCGCGACGGGCGAGCCGGACCCGAACGCCACCCTCACGGTGCGCCTCTCGCTCGAGCCGTCGAACCTCGACATCCGTCGCACGAGCGGAGCCGCGCTCGAGCAGGCGCTCGTCGACAACGTCTATCAGGGCCTGGTCACGCGCGACGGCGACGACGACAACACCATCGTCCCCGCCCTCGCCACCGACTGGACGGTTTCGTCGGACGGGCTCACGTACACCTTCACCCTCCGCCAGGGGGTGACCTTCCACGACGGCAGCGCCCTCACCGCGGATGACGTCGTGTCCTCGCTGCAGACCGCCAAGGACGACGCCACGATCCAGAACAGCGCCGACCTCGCCGGTGTGTCCTCGGTCACGTCGCCCGACCCGACCACCGTCGTCATCACGCTCGCGCAGCCGAACATCGATTTCCTGTTCGCTCTGACCGGTCGAGCGGGCCTCATCTTCAAGAACAACGACGCGACGAACTTCCAGACCTCGACCAACGGCACCGGGCCGTTCACGGTCTCGTCGTGGAACACGGGCCAGAGCCTGGTCCTCTCGCGCAACGACGCCTACTGGGGCGACCCGGCGGGCGTCGCTGAGGTCGTGCTCGATTACATCCCCGATCAGAGCGCCGCGATCAACGCCGCCCTCAGCGGCGACGTGGATGTCGCCCTCGAGATCGACCCCGAACTGCAGGGGCAGCTCGACGGCACCGGGGACTTCCGGATCGAGTCGGGGCTGACGACCGACAAGGGCACTCTCGCCTTCAACAACACGCGCGCACCCTTGGACGACCAGCGTGTGCGCGAGGCGTTGCGCCTGTCGATCGACCACCAGGCGCTCATCGACACGCTCGGGGCCGGTCAAACCCTCTCCGGCCCCATCCCCCCGCTCGACCCCGGCTACGAGGACCTGTCCGGCGACATCGCGTACGACCCCGACCGCGCGCGCGAGCTGCTGGCCGAGGCCGGCGCCGAGGACCTCACCCTCACCCTGACGATTCCGAGCGTCTACCCGACCTCGATCCCGACGTTCCTCGTGTCCTCGTTCGCCGACGTCGGCGTGACGCTGAAGGTGGAGTCGGTGGACTTCCCGACGTGGTTGCAGAACGTGTACACCAACCGGGACTACGACCTGAGCTTCGTCCGTCACGTCGAGGCGCGCGACTTCGGCAACTGGGCGAACCCGTCGTACTACTTCGGGTACGACAACCCCGAGGTGCAGAGCCTGTACACGCGAGCCCTCGCGACGACCGATGAACAGCAGTCCTCGGACCTGCTGGCCGAGGCCGCCCGTATCGTCGCCGAGGAGGACGCCGCCGATTGGCTCTTCCTGTCGACGCCGCTCACCGCGGTCGCCACGAACGTCGCGGACTTCCCGCAGAACTCCCTCAACGTGCGCCTGCCGCTGGCGGGTGTGACGGTCTCGTCGGAGTGATCCGGTATGCGCTGACACGGTTGGGCCTGCTCGTCCTGGGCCTGGCCGTGTCGAGCGCGCTGATCTTCCTCTCCCTGCGCGTGCTGCCCGGCGACGTCGCCCTCCTCATCGCCGGAACGCAAGCCACGCCCGAGCAGGTCGGAGCCCTGCGGGAGAGTCTCGGACTGACGCAGCCGCTGTGGCAGCAGTACCTCGACTGGATCGGCGGGATCCCGCGCGGCGACCTGGGCACGTCGCTGATCACGGGCACCCCGGTCACCGCCGAGCTGATCGACAAGGCCCAGGTGACCGTGCCGCTGGCGGCGATGTCGCTCACGGTCGCGCTCGCCGTGGGCCTGCCGTTCGGGGTGCTGTCGGCCCTGCGCCGCGGACGCCCGGACGGTACGGCTCTCGGCGTCGGCGCGCAGGCGCTCGCGGCGGTGCCGGTGGTGTGGGCGGGGATGATGCTCGTTGTCGTCTTCGCCGTGTGGCTCGGGTGGCTGCCTCCCCAGGGATTCCCGCGCGCGGGATGGAACGAGCCGGCAGCGGCCTTCCGAGCCCTCCTCCTCCCCGCGATCACGATCGGCGTCGTCGAAGGCGCGATGTTGTTGCGGTTCGTCCGCAGCGCGACGCTCCAGGCGGAGGGGCAGGACTACGTGCGCACGGCCGCGGCGAAGGGCCTCACGCGCACGCGGGCGTTGCTCAGTCACGGTCTTCCCAACGTCGGCCTGTCCGTGATCACCGTCCTCGGACTGCAGATCGCCGGCATCATCGTCGGCTCTGTCGTCATCGAGCAGCTGTTCACCCTGCCGGGCGTGGGCCGGATGCTCGTCGCCGACGTCGCCGCCCGCGACCTCCCCAAGGTGCAGGGAGAACTCCTCGTGCTCACCGGCTTCGTCCTGATCGTCGGCTTCCTCGTCGATCTCGTGCACCGACTGATCGACCCGCGGCAGAGGGAGGCGTCGTGAGCACGCTACGCCGGCTGTGGAGGAGCGGCACGGGGCGGTTCGGCATCCTCGTGGTCGGCCTCATCGCCCTCGCCGCGCTGGTCTCGCTGGTGTGGACGCCATTCGACCCCGCGAGTGTGGACGCCCGCTCCCGGTGGTTCGGTCCGTCGTGGCCCCACCTCCTCGGCACGGACGGCAACGGCCGGGACATCCTCAGCCTGCTGATGGCGGGGGCACAGACGACCGTCGTGGTGGCCGTCGGAGCCGGCGTGGTCGCCTCGCTCCTCGGGATCGCCCTCGCCACCCTGGGCGCCTTGACGGCCCGGTGGGTGCGGGAGAGCATCGCCGTGCTGGTCGACATCCTCGTCGCCTTCCCGGTCCTCATCATCGCGATGATGATCACGGCGGTGTGGGGCGGGTCGCTGGCCGTCGTCATCTGGTCGGTGGGCATCGGGTTCGGTGTCACCATCGCCCGTGTGACACGGCCCGAGTTGAGGCGCGTGCTGCACAGCGACTTCGTGCTGGCGGGGCGCGCGAGTGGACTCACCCCGGCCCAGAATCTCCTCCGTCATCTCCTGCCGAACGTCGCACCGGTGTTCATCGTTCAGCTGTCGTGGGGAATGGCCGTGGCGGTGCTGGCGGAGGCGGGGCTGTCGTACCTGGGCTTCGGCGCCCCGCTGACCCAGCCGTCGTGGGGGGTGCTCCTCAGCGACCTCCAGGCCTACATCGCGGTGCATCCCCTCGCCGTCGTCTGGCCGGGACTGGCGATCACCGTCACGGTCCTGGGACTGAACCTCCTCGGGGATGCGCTGCGGGATGCCGCGGACCCCACGCTCGCAGAGCGCACCCCGCAAGCGCGGACGCACGTCCCGGGGGTGGTCGCATGACTCTCCAGGTCGAGGACCTGCGCATCGACATCGGCGGCCGAACCGTGGTGGACGGAGTGAGCTTCACGGTGGCCGAGGGGGCGCGGATGGGGCTCATCGGGGAGTCGGGCTCCGGCAAGTCCCTCACCGCCCTGGCCGTGCTCGGCCTGCTCCCCGACGGCGCGACCGCGTCGGGCAGCGTGCGCTGGAACGGACGCGAGATCCTCGGGCTCCCCGATCGCGAGCTCGCGCGGCTGCGGGGCGACGACATCGGGATGGTCTTCCAGGAGCCGCGCACGGCCCTGAACCCGATCCGGACGATCGGGCGCCAGATCGGCGAATCGGTCCGCATCCACGAGCGGGTCTCGCGGCGCGAGGCGCTGCGCCGAGCGGTCACCGAGGCCGAGCGCGTGGCGCTCCCCGACCCGGAGCGCATCGTCTCGCGCTATCCGCATCAGCTCTCCGGCGGTCAACGTCAGCGCGCGGCCATCGCGATGGCGCTCGCCTGCCGACCGCGTCTGCTCATCGCCGATGAACCGACGACCGCGCTGGACGTGACGATTCAGGCCGGCATCCTGTCGCTCCTGCGATCGCTGGTTCAGGATGCCGACATGTCGCTGGTCTTCATCACGCACGACCTCGCCGTGCTCGCGCAGGTCGCCACGCACGCGGTGGTCCTCGAGCGCGGCCGGATCGTCGAACAGGCGGCGGTGCCCGACCTGCTGCGGGCGCCCGCCTCCCCGGTGACGCAGGCCCTGCTGCGGGACGCGACGGCGACCCTGTGGCATCCCGAGATCGATCGCCACCGAACCGAGCGGGAGGGCGGGCAGCGCCATGAGTGAGACGATCCTGCACGCCCGCGGCCTCTCCCGCACGTACGTCGCGCCCCGCACGAAGGGATGGCGCCGCACCGAACGCACCGCGGGCCTGGTGGACGTGGACGTCTCGGTGCGCGCGGGCCGGTCGGTGGGCATCATCGGCGAGTCGGGGTCGGGCAAGTCCACGCTCGTGCGCCTGCTGCTGGGGCTGGACGTCCCCTCCGCCGGGAGCGTCGAGGTGGAGGGGCGCACCGTCGACGCGCGCGGTTCGGCCCGGTCACTGCACTGGCTCCGTCGGGCCACGGGGATCGTGCTTCAAGACCCTTACGCGTCGCTGGACCCGCGCATGAGCGTCGGCCGGATCGTCGGGGAACCCCTGTGGGCGCTCGGGATCGACGGAGATCGCCGGGCCCGCGTCCGCGAGGTGCTGGAGCAGGTCGGCCTCGACTCCGGGGCGGCGGAGAGATTCCCGCACGAGTTCTCGGGCGGGCAGCGGCAGCGCATCGCCCTGGCCCGCGCCCTCGTCCACCGTCCCCGGATCCTCGTCGGCGACGAGCCCCTGTCGGCGCTGGACGTGACGATGCGCGCGCAGATCCTGCGCCTCCTCGCCCGTCTGCGCACCGAGGAGCAGCTGACGCTCGTGCTGGTCTCGCACGACATCGGGGTCGTGCAGAACGTGTGCGACGAGGTCGTGGTGATGAAGGACGGCCGCGTCGTCGAACAGGGCCCGACCGAGAAGGTCCTGCTGCAGCCTCAGGCCGCCTACACGCGGCAGCTGCTCGCGTCGGTCCCGACTCTGCCGGCCTGACCGGTTCGCCTCCGCCCCCGACCGCGGCCGAGAACAGGCTCCGCGTCCGGCACAGGCCGATTCGGGCCGGATCGCCCTGTTCGAAAGGCGCCTCCTGTTCTGGGCGCAACGGATGCCACGATGTCGGTGACCGGCGCTAGCCTCGGCCCCATGACCCCCGGCATCGTTCCCCCGTTCCTGCTCGATCGGCTCGCGTCCGTCGATGACCCGCGCCTGGCGCGCGCCGCCGCGGCGGCCCGGAAGACCCTCGCCATCCCGCGTCCCGAGCGCCCCGCGCGCACGCGGCTGCGACTGTCGGTCGACGCCGGAACGCTCGTGGCCGAGGCCGCGCCCGCGCCCGACCGCGTCATCTCGGACGCGGGCAACACCGAACGGCTTCCTGGTCGGCGCGTGCGCACGGAGGACGACGGCCCCACCGGCGATCGCTCCGTCGACGAGGCCTACGACGGCCTCGGCGCGAGCTACGACTTCTTCTGGGATGCCTTCGCCCGTGACGGCATCGACGCCGCGGGCGGGTCGCTCCTGGCGACGGTGCACTTCGGCGTCGACTACGACAACGCGTTCTGGAACGGCGAGCGCATGGTCTTCGGAGACGGCGACGGCGAGGTGTTCGTCGGCTTCACCCGCTCGCTCAGCGTGATCGCGCACGAACTCGGTCACGGCGTCACCGAGGCGTCCGGCGGCCTCGAGTATCAGGGACAGTCGGGAGCGCTGAACGAATCCTTCTCCGACGTCTTCGGCGCTCTCGCCGAGCAGCACGCGCGCGGACAGCGTGCCGACGAGGCGTCGTGGCTGATCGGCGAAGGCATCTTCACCGACGCCGTCGAGGGCGTCGCGTTGCGCTCGATGTCGGCGCCGGGAACGGCGTACGACGACGACGTCCTCGGCGTCGATCCGCAGCCCGGGCACATGCGCGACTACGTCGACACCGAGGACGACAACGGCGGCGTGCACATCAACTCCGGCATCCCCAACCGGGCATTCTTCCTCGTCGCCACCCGCTTGGGCGGCTTCGCGTGGGAGCGGGCGGGTCTCATCTGGTACCACACCCTCACATCGGGGTCGCTGTCGGTGACCGCCGACTTCGCCGCGTTCGCCGCCGCCACCCGCGCCGCCGCGGTGGCGGAGTACGGTGAGGAGTCGGAGGAGGTCGACGCCGTCCGCGCCGCATGGGCCGAGGTGGGCGTCGAAGCGCAGAAGGATGCCACGACCTGAGGCCACGCCCGGACCGACGTTCGCCGTCGTCGTCGTGCGCTCGGGCGGGATCGCCGGCATGTCGCGACGGTGGCGTGCCGAACCCGACCCCGAGGGGGCTTCGCGTTGGCGCTCACTGATCGACCGCTGCCCGTGGGATGCGCCTCCCCCGCCGTCGAGCGGGGCCGACCGCTTCCAGTGGCGCATCGATGTCGAGGAGGGCGGGACCGCCGTGCATCACGCGCGCCTCGCCGACACACAGGTCGAGGGCCCGTGGCGCGCGTTGATCGACGAAGTTCGCCGTGCGGCCGGAGCGCACCGGACCTGATCTCCCCTGGCCGGGGCGGTCGGGAGGTGCCGGGGCGGGGTGCTCAGCCGAACAGCTTCCGCCGCTTCTTCTTCGACGGGATGCTCTTCTGCAGGTACACGACGCCGAGCCACCGGCCGAACTTGAAGCCGACCCGGCCCATGCGCCCTACCTCGGTGAACCCGAGCTTGTGGTGCAGCGCGATCGAGGCATCTGCGCCCTTGTCGCTGATGGCCGCGACCATCTCGCGGATGCCCTTCTCGGAGCACGCCTCGATGAGCGCCTCCAGGAGCGCGCGCCCGAGGCCCTTGCCCGATGCCGCCTGCCCGAGGTAGATCGAGTTCTCGACGGTATAGCGGTAAGCCGACTTCGACTGCCACGGCTGCACGAGTGCATAGCCGAGGATCTGCCCCCCGGGAGACTCGGCGACCAGGAAGGGCAGGCCCAGGCGCTGCAGCGTGTCGAACTTCTCGCGCCATTTCGCGATCGACCACGCCTTCTCATCGAAAGTCACGACCGAGTTGCGCACGTAGTAGTTGTAGATCTCACGGATGTCGGGGATGTCGCCTTCCGTGGCGGGTCTGATCTCGTACGAGAACGGCCGCTCCGGCTCGGGCGCACGTCGCAGGTGCAGCGGCAGCCGGCGTCGGCTCTTCTCGTACTCCTCTTCCAGCACGAGCCCACTTTACGGCGCCGCCCGTTTCGGCCGTGTGACCGCGGCCACGGGAGGCGAGGGCGAAGACCCGCCCGCTCGGGCGTTGTCCGTCCTCAGCCGGGGAGCCGCCAGTCCACGGGAGCAGCGCCCTGCTCCTCCAGGAGCGCGTTGACACGCGAGAACGGTCGCGAACCGAAGAAGCCGCGACGGGCCGACAGCGGCGACGGGTGCGCGGATGCCACGATCGCGGTGTCACCGAGCAGACCGGTGAGGTTCGCGGCATCCCGGCCCCACAGGAGAGCCACGAGCGGCTGCTCGCGCGAGGCGAGGCTGCGGATGGCGTGCTCGGTGACCCGCTCCCACCCCCAGCCGCGGTGCGAGCCCGGCGCCCCGGGGGCGACGGTCAGGACGCGGTTGAGGAGCATGACACCCTGGTCGGCCCAGGCGGAGAGGTCGCCGTGGGCCGCCGGCGCGATGCCCAGGTCGTCCGACATCTCGCGATAGATGTTGGTCAAGCTGCGCGGCAGAGGCCGGACGTGCGGATCCACCGCGAACGACAGGCCGATCGGATGCCCCGGCGTCGGATAGGGGTCTTGACCGACGATGAGCACGCGGACCGCGTCCAGCGGCGTGCGGAACGCCCGCAGCACGAGCTCGCCACTGGGAAGGTATGGGGCGCCCTCGGCGCGCAAGCGTTCCCCGATGTCGGCGATATCGGCCGCGACGGGAGCCAACGGCTCGACCCAGGAGGCGTGGATGAGTCCGGCGTCGGCGAGCTGCGCAAGGGACTTCCCGGTCACGCGGCGTCTTCGTCTCGCACCGACCCCTGGTGCGACCAGGGGAAGTCGATCCAGAGCGACGTGTCCTTCCACGAATAGTCCGGGACGATCACGGTGGTCGGCTTGGTGTAGATGACCGCCGAACGGGCCTCGGCACCGTGGCGGTCGAGCAGCTTCACCGCGAGGTCGAGAGTGCGACCGCTGTCGGCCACGTCGTCGACGAGCAGGACGCGCCGTCCCTCCAGGTACGACAGGTCGAGCGCGGGCGGCAGCACTTCGGGCGCATCGAGCACCGTTCCGACGCCGGTATAGAACTCCACGTTCAAGGCACCGCAGTTCTTCACGCCGAGGCCGTACGCGATCGCACCGCCCGGGAGCAGCCCTCCGCGCGCGATCGCGACGACCACCTCGGGGATGAACCCGTCGGCGACGATCGCCCGCGAGATGTCCCGCGTGGCGGTGCCGAAGTCGTCCCAGGTCAGTCGTTCGCGGTCATCCGTCGTCTTCGCCACGCCCATCGCCTCTCATCGTGTGTCTCTCACCCTAGGGTGTCTCCCGGATGCCGCCGGGCCCGGTGCTAGCCTCACGCCATGTCGCGCGTCTCGGGCGCGGTCGGCCGGGTGCGCGGGTCCGCGCTCGGGGTGACCGCGGGACTCATCGGGTGGTTCGTGCTGGTGGAGCTCGCCAGCGGCATCCTGCAGGGGTACTACGTGCCGCTGCTGCCCGACATCGTCGTTCATCTCGGCATCCGTGACGCCGACGTCAACTGGTTCGAGGCGGCGCAGCTGCTGCTCTCGGCCCTCGTGCTGCCCGTTCTCGCCAAGCTCGGCGACATGTTCGGGCACAAGCGCATCCTCCTCGCTTCCGCCCTCGCGACGGCCGCCGCGAGCTGGTGGTTGGTGTTCGCCGACACCTTCCCGACCTTCCTCATCGCGTGGGCGCTCCAGGGTTTCTACGTCGTGTGGCTGCCCCTGGAGATCGCCCTGATCTTCGACCGCGGACGCCGCCAGAGCCGCGGGGTCTCGCAGACCCGCCGCGCCGCGGGGCTCCTGGTCGTGGGGCTGCAGGCCGGCGCGATCCTGGGGGCGTTGGCGGCGGGTCGCCTCTTCGCCGCCGTCGGCGGGGATCTACGGCTCGCGCTGACCGTCCCCGCGATCGCCGTGACGTTGGTGTGCGTGGTGATCTGGTTCGGTGTCCCCGAATCCGAGCGGATGCCGGGCGCCCGGCGACTCGACATCGGCGGGTTCGTGCTGCTCGCCGCGGCGCTCCTGTGCGTGACCGGCGCACTGTCGTTCGTGCGACTGCCCGCCGGGCCCGGCCCCGCCGTCATCGTCTCCCTGCTCGTGCTCGGTGCGATCCTGCTGGTGGTGTTCGCCCGATACGAACTCGGACGCCCCGACCCCGCCGTCGATATCCGTGTGCTCCGACGCCCCGAGATGTGGCCGGTCCAGGTGACGGCGTTCCTCGTGGGCATCAGTCTGCTCGGCGCGCAGGGGCCGCTCGCCACGTACGCGGGGACCGATCGTTCCCTCGGCTACGGGCTCGGACTCGATGCCACCGACCGCTCCAACGTGATCGGGGTGTACCTGGTGTCGCTCATCGTCGGCGCGGTGCTCTTCGCCGTCACGTCACGGCGCGCGAGCCCGCGGGCCGTCCTCATCGGCGCGGCGGCGCTCGTCGGGACGGGGTATGTCCTGCTGATTCCGCTCCACACCGAACTGTGGGAGGTGCTCGTGTGCCTGGCGATCGCCGGGCTCGGCTCGGGCGCCCTGGTGGCGGCGATGCCCGCGGCCGCGGCGGCCGCCGCCCCGCGCGGACAGACGGGTGTGGCATCCGCCCTCACCAACACGACCAAGACGATCGGCGGCACGATGTCGTCGGCGGTGTTCGGCGTGGTGCTCGCGGGCGGAGCGGGTGCCGCGGTGGCCGCCACGGCCGCACCGCTCGCGGGATACATCACGGTGTGGGCGATCTGCGCGGCCGGGGGCTTCGTCGCGGCCGTGCTGTTGCTGTTCGTTCCGAAGGTCGCCTTCGCCGACACCGCCGAGGCCGAGGCCTCCGCCCACGCCGCGCGCGGCGACGTGGTCTGACGCGCGCCCCGGGCTCGCGGCGGTCAGTCCTCCGCGCCGCGCACGCGGAGGGGCCCTCGCGCGAGCAGGTGCTGAGCGGACTGCGCCACCGGGCGCACCGTGACCAGGTCGAGGTTGACGTGCCCGGGGGCATCAACGGCGTAGACGATCACGTCGGCGACGTCCTCGGCCAGGAGCGGCGCCTGGACGCCCTCGTACAGCTTGTCGACACCCGCCTGATCCCCGCCGAGGCGGTTGAGCGTGAACTCCTCCGTGCGCACCATCCCGGGGGCGATCTCGATGACCCGCACCGGTTCGCCGTTCAGTTCCTGCCGGAGCGCGTGCACGAGCATCGACTCCCCCGCCTTGGCCGCGTTGTACCCGGCACCGCCGGGGTAGGCCACCTGCGCGGCGGTCGACGTGACGAACAGCAGGTCGGCGTATCCCGCGCGCGCCGCGGCGCGACGCAAGAGCGGAAGGAGGGATGCCACGAGCCGCTGCGACGACAGCACATTGGCCTCGAACATCCAGCGCCAGTCGTCCGGATGGCCGTCTTCGACGCGGTCGGCGCCGCGCGCACCCCCGGCGACGTGGATGAGGGCATCGACGCCGCCCGTGTCGTCGAGCCACGCGGCGAGACCGGCGACGGCGTCACCGTCGGTGAGGTCGGCGGCGTGGGCGACGACGCCCGTCTCGGCCTCGAGCGCGGCGAGCCGCTCCGCGCGGCGGGCGACCCCCACGACGTCCCATCCGCGGGCGCGCAGCGCCCGTGCGGCCGCCTCACCGATTCCCGAACTCGCCCCGGTCACCACCGCACGTCTCGCCATGGCCCCCACGCTACCGTCGGGCGCGCGGACAGCAGCGCCCGGCGCAGATTACGGTGCGTGTCCGCCCTGTTGTCGACGCGGCCGGACGTCCCTACGCTCGCAGAAGGCCGTGGCATCCGTCGCGGTCTCCGAAGACGTGAGGAGCAGCCGTGTCGGCACCCGAGAACTGGCGTTTCGAGACCAAGCAGATCCACACCGGCGCGCAGCCCGACCCGGTGACCAAGGCGCGCGCGACGCCCATCTACCAGACCACGTCGTACGTGTTCGACAACGCCGACCACGCCGCGAACCTCTTCGCGCTCGCGGAGTTCGGCAACATCTACACCCGCATCCAGAACCCCACGCAGGACGTCGTCGAGCAGCGCATCGCCGCACTGGAGGGGGGCACCGGCGCCCTCCTCGTCGCCAGTGGCCAGGCCGCCGAGACGTTCGCGGTGCTGAACATCGCGCAGGCGGGCGACCACATCGTCTCGTCGAGCTCGATCTACGGCGGGACGTACAACCTGTTCAAGTACACCCTCGCCAAGCTCGGCATCGAGACGACGTTCGTCGAGAACCAGGACGACCCCGAGGCCTGGCGCGCGGCGGTCCGCCCGAACACGAAGCTGTTCTTCGCCGAGACCATCGGCAACCCGAAGATCAACGTGCTCGACATCCGTACGGTCGCCGACGTCGCGCACGAGAGCGGCGTGCCGCTCATCGTCGACAACACCATCGCGACGCCGTACCTCATCCGCCCGTTCGAGCACGGCGCCGACATCGTCATCCACTCGGCGACGAAGTTCATCGGCGGCCACGGCACCACCATCGGCGGCGTGATTGTCGACGGCGGGACGTTCGCCTGGTCGGAGAACGTCGAGAAATTCCCCGGCCTCACCGAGCCCGACCCGTCCTACCACGGCGCTTCGTACACGACGGCCGTCGGCGACGGCCTGGCGTACATCATCAAGGCGCGCGTGCAGCTGCTGCGCGACCTGGGTGCCGCCATCTCGCCGCAGAGCGCGTGGCTGCTGATCCAGGGCCTGGAGACCCTGTCCCTGCGGATCGAGCGCCACGTGCAGAACGCGCAGGAGATCGCCGAGTGGCTCGAGGCGCACGACGACGTCGCGAGCGTGAACTACTCCGGCCTCCCCACGTCGCCCTGGTATGCCGCCGCCAACAACTACGCCCCGAAGGGTGTCGGCGCCGTGCTGTCGTTCGAGCTCAAGGGCGGTGTCGAGGCCGGGCGCGAGTTCGTCAACTCGCTCACTCTGTTCAGCCACCTCGCCAACATCGGCGACGTCCGCTCGCTCGTGATCCACCCCGCCTCCACGACGCACTCGCAGCTCACCCCCGAGCAGCAGCTGACCTCGGGCGTCACCCCGGGCCTCGTGCGCCTGTCGGTGGGTCTGGAGAACATCGACGACCTCAAGGCCGACCTCGACCAGGCCCTCGCCGCCGCGCGGCGCCTGTCCGAGGCCGCCCGCGCGTAAGCGGTCTCTCGACGCCCCGCCCCGGTCCCCGGGTCGGGGCGTCGTCGCGTGTGGCCCCCCGTGGTGCTGCGTGAGTCGCCAGGATTTGTCGCCCGGGCTGCGCCCGAGGCGACAAATCCTGGCGAATCACGCCCGGGGGGGCGGGGGGCCGGGGGCGTTAGACGCGCTGACGAGGACGGAGGGCGCCGAGGCCGCCGTCGACGCCGAGCACCTGGCCCGTGATCCAGTCGTTCGCCGGGTCGAGGAGGAACTCCACGGCGCGCGCGATGTCCTCCGGCTCGCCGAGGCGGCCCAGCGGGTGCATCGCCTCCGACACCTTGCGCGACATGTCGCTCGAGGTCAGCCCCTCGGTCAAGCGCGTCTGCACGAGACCCGGCGCCACCGCGTTCACGCGGAGCCCGTGGCTCGCGTAGCTCGCCGCCGCGGACAGCGCCAGCCCGATCACCCCGGCCTTTGCCGCGGCGATCGCGTCATGGTTGGAAAGCCCCGCCAGGGCCGCCGCGGACGACGACAGCACGACCGAGCCCCCGTTGCGGAGGTGCTTACCCGCCGCCCGCACCACCGCGAAGGACGTCGTGAGCGACGCCGCGATCGTCTCGTCGTACTGCGCCCGCGAGATCAGGTGCGCGGGCTTCAGCAGCATCGAGCCCGCGAAGACCGCGATGCCGTCGAGGTCACCCGCCTCGGCGACGACCCTGTCGACGGCGTCGAAGTCGGTGGCATCCAGCACCACGTCGGGGTCGATCACCGAAGCGTCGCGCGCCGTCGTGATCACGTGGTGTCCGCCGTCGCGCAGAAGCCGTGCCGTCGCCCCGCCGATGTCGCTCGAGGCTGCGATGAGGAGATAGTTCGCCATGCCCCGATCATGCTCAGGACAGCGGCGCGCAATCGGGGGCTGGACAAGCGCGTAACAGTCGCTCCGGGCGCGACGCGACCCGGGAGAATGGATGCCATGGACTGGCAGATCTCCGAAGACACGGTGCCCTCTGCGCCGATCACGGAGGCCGACGCGCGGTCCCTCCTCGGCCGTCCGCCGGCGACCGGAGCCTGGCGGGACGGAGACCCGGTCGGGGAGCGCCTGTTCGCCGCGTTCGGCGAATTCCGCACCGAGAACGGTGAGCACCTTCCCGGCTTCCGCCTGGCCTACGAGACGTGGGGCGAACTCTCCCCCGCGCGCGACAACGCCGTCCTCGTGCTGCACGCGCTCACCGGCGACAGCCACGTGCGCGGGGCTGCCGGACCCGGCCACCCCACCGCCGGTTGGTGGGGCGACCTCGTGGGGCCGGGGGCCGCGATCGACACGGATCGCTGGTTCGTCGTGGCGCCCAACATGCTGGGCGGATGCCAGGGCTCGACGGGACCGGCGAGTATCGCGCCCGACGGGTACGAGTGGGCCGCGCGCTTCCCGTACCTCACGATCCGCGACCAGGTCGGCGCACAGGCGGCCCTCGCGGACGCGCTCGGCGTGGACCGCTGGGCCGCGGTGATCGGCGGTTCCATGGGGGGCATGCACGCACTGGAATGGGCGGTGGGCCGCCCCGACCGGGTCGAGCGAGCGGCCATCCTGTCGGCGCCTCCGATCACGACGGCCGACCAGATCGCGTTGAACACCGTGCAGGCCGACACGATTCGCATGGATCCGCGGTTCGCGTCGGGAGCTTTCTACGACGCCGCCGACGGAGACGGCCCGCATCGCGGTCTTGCTCTCGCGCGTCGCATGGCGCTGCTGAACTACCGCAGCCCCACAGAGCTGAACCAGCGCTTCCAGCGGTCGTGGCAGTCCGGTGTGAGTCCCCTGGGACACGGCGGCCGCTTCGCGGTGGAGTCGTACCTCGACTTCCACGGCAACAAGTTCACGCGACGTTTCGACGCCAACAGCTACCTGACGCTCGTCGAGGCGATGAACTCTCACGACGTCGGCCGCGACCGCGACGGCGTCGAGGACGCCCTGGGTCGCGTCACCGCCACGACCCTCGTGCTCGGGGTCGACACCGACCGGCTGTTCCCGGTGGACGGGCAGCATCGCATCGCCCGCGGCATCCGGAACACCCTCGACGGCGACGAGGCAGTGGTCCTGACGAGCGACTTCGGTCACGACGGCTTCCTCATCGAGACCGCCGCCGTGGCTCACCACCTCCGGCGCCTCTTCGCGGCCTGACCGGATGCCGCCGCCCCGGGGCGGTGCTTCAGCCCCCACCGTTCAGTGTCCACAACACGCGGACACGAGCCAACGCCATCCGCGTGTCCTGGACACCGAACCCGGCACGACACCCCGCGCACCCGCCCCGCCATTCAGTGTCCACAACACGCGGACACGAGCCCCCGACATCCGCGTGTCCTGGACACCGAACGCGGCACGACACCCCGCGCACCCGCCCCGCCGTTCAGTGTCCACAACACGCCGACACGAGCCCCCGGCGTCCGCGTGTCCTGGACACTGAACGCGGCAGGACACGACACCGAACCCGCGGCACGACACCGAACCCGCGGCACCGCACCGAACCGCCGCACGACACTTCCCGCAGCGGCGGCGGGACTCAGCCCTGCGTGGGGATCGAGCCCGTGATCGCCGTGCGCGCGGCCTCGGATGCCGGCATCCGGTGGGCCGGGTGGCGGCCGGTGCGGTCCTCGACGCGGTAGGAGACGATCGCCACGACGAGTCCCGCGAGCGCCAGCACCGCGCCCACCCAGGCGGGAGCGACCAGCCCGAGACCCGCAGCGATCACGAGACCACCGAGGAACGCCCCCAGGCTGTTGCCGATGTTCAGAGCGGAGTGGTTGAGGGCGGCGGCGATCGACTGGTTGTCTTCGGCCACATCCATGAGCCGCGTTTGGATCGCCGGGCTCAGGGCCGCTCCGCAGAACGCCACGAGGAACGCGAAGAACGCGAGGCTGACGATCCAGCCGGCGGCGAGGGCGAGACCGACGGATGCCAGAGCGAGGGCGATCAGCCCGACCCGCAGCCAGAAGCGCAGGTCTTTGTCGGCCAACGTGCCGCCGACCACGTTGCCGACCGTCATCCCGATGCCCACGAGCACGAGCACGAGCGACACGACCCACTCGGGCTGACCCGCGACGTCGGTGATCATGGGGGCGATGTAGCTGTACATCGCGAAGAAACCGCCGAATCCGATCGCGCCGATGCCGAGCGCGAACCACACCTGGCCCAGGCGGAAGACGCGCAGCTCATCGCGCAGCCGGCGTCCCGGCATCCCGGGGTGGGCGGGGACGAAGAACGCGATGCTCACGGTCGCGAGCAGGAAGATCCCGGCGACGACGGCGAACGCGGCGCGCCAGCCCACCTGCTGCCCGAGCAGTGTTCCGAGCGGGACACCGACGACGTTCGCGATCGTGAGGCCCGTCAGGACGAAGGCGACGCCCTTCGCGCGATTTCCGGGGCCGAGGGCGTCGGCGGCGACAAGAGCACCGATGCCGAAGTACGCGCCGTGCGGGAGTCCCGCCAGGAACCGGGATGCCGCGACCAGCTCGAACGTGGGAGCGATGACGGTCAGCAGCGTGAAGAACGTCAGCGCGGCGGCGAGGACGATCATGACGCGGTGCCGCGGGAACCGCGCGACCGAACCGGCGATGGTCGGGGCTCCCACGACGACGCCCAGGGCGTACAGCGACACCAGCCAGCCCGCCTGCGCGATCGCGTCGTCAGGTGACGCCGCCCACGCGGCGGGAGCGAGATCGCGCGCGATGTTGGGCAGCAGCCCCATGACGACGAACTCCGTCATGCCGATGCCGAAACTGCCGATGGCGAGAGAAAGGAGCGCCCGCATCGCCGCACCCTTCGAGGTCGTCGAAGAGATCACTCGCCGATGCTAGCGGCCCGCAGCGCGCGCTGTCGAATCGATTCGGCGGCCCGCGTGTCGAGGCTCCTCTCGGCCGCATAAACGCGATCCGCGCACAGAAACGGCGGGAGAGCGCGTTTATGCGAGTGGATCGCGTTTATGCGGGATGCCAGGCCGCCCAGCGCGGATGCCAGGCCGCCCAGCGCGGATGCCGGGGCGCCCAGCCCGGATGCCAGGCCGCCCAGCGCGGATGCCAGGCGCCCAGCGCGGATGCCGGGGCGGCGACGCGGATGCCGGGCGCCGCCGTCTCCCTCAGGACGCGTCGTCGATCGCGCGCTCGAGACGCTCGATCTTCCCGTCGATCTCTCCCGTGCGCCCCGGCCGGATATCGGCCTTGAGCACGAGCGATACGCGCGACCCGTAGGGCAGCACGGCATCGGTGGCGCGTTTGACCACATCGAACACCTCGTCCCACTCCCCCTCGATCTCGGTGAACATCGAGGTGGTGCGGTGGGGCAATGCCGAGGCCCGGACGACGGCGACCGCGGCCGCGACGGCGTCGTGCACCGACCCGTCCGCGTTCTCCGCCGAGGCGGTTCCAACTCCGGAGGGGGCGACCGAGAAGGCGATGAGCATGATCCGAGCCTAGGTCGCCGTCACCCGCGAGGGAACCGAGTGGCGCCCGAGCACCCATTCGCGCAGGTCCTTCGGCCGCGCCACCCGGTGCGTGGAGACCCGCACGACACGCACGATCGCCCACACCATGAGCACGACAGCGAGGAGGTTGCGCAGTTCGAGCAGAACGACCGGGAACGGCGCGGGGTGCGTAGCCATCAGTCCGTCGTAGACGAGCGGGTACACCCACTGCGTCACTCCGGCGATCGCGAGTGTCAGCGCGGCGAAGCCGTACCAGCGGCGGCGATCGAGCATGAGGCCGAGCACGACGGGCGGGAAGAGCCACACGTAGTACTGCGGGGAGCCGACCTTGTTGAGCGCGATGAAGGCGGTCACCAGCGCGAGCGACAGCGGCGGGAACAGGCTGAGGAACGTCGCGCCGAGCCACATCTTGCGTGCGCCGACGAGTGCGACGCCCACCATCACCAGCAGCATGAGGGGCGTCATCGCGGCGATGACGGCGTCCGCACCCGGTCCGGTGACCTGGAAGGTCAGCACGTCGCCGTCGTAGTAGACCTCGGAGCCGGGCACGTAGAACGCGGCCAGGAACATGTAGAGGCCGCCGACGGGCGCCTCCATCTGGATGCCTCGCGAGGTCTGGTCGCCGACGAACCCGAAGACGTAGGGAGCCCCGCCCAGCGCGACGACCGGAATGATCGTCGCGAGCGACACCGCCACCGCTCCCCATACCAGCGCGAGCCGCCGGCGGATCGCCACGAAACCGGCGGCGAGAATCGCCGCGGGCCACACCTTCATCCACACTGCGATCGACAGCAGAACGGATGCCACGAACGGCCGCCGGACGAGCCAGATCGCACCGAGGATCGCGAACGGCACCGTGATCCCGTCGATGCGGTAGATGCCGACCGGGCCGATGAGCAGGATCCCGGCGAGCCAGAACCAGGCCGCGAGGACGCGACCGCGGGAGCGGCCCGATCCGACCAGGACGACGAAGGCGACCAGGTTGGCCAGCGACACCGTGACGGCCCAGGCCGGGGTGTACGTGATGGCCCAGGCGAAGAGCCACGCGAACGTCATCGGCAGGAAGGCCAGCTGCGGGTAGATCCACTTCTCGGTGATGCCCGGCCACTCCCAGCCGACCGAGCGCGTGCACGAGGACACGTCCACCCCGCCGAAGAGGGCGCACCGCGACCACGGCTCGTACACCAGATACACGTCGCCCATGGGTTCGTTGGGCTGCTGATAGCCCAGGATCCCCACGGTGACGTGAACGGCGACGAACGCCAGCAACAGAACGACGACACGCCTCACCACCGGATCATCCTAAGCGGGCACTCTCGGGCTCCCCGACCCCCGCGGATGCCGATGACCGCGCGACCGCGGCCTGCGGAGGCACCGGGTGTCACCCGTTCTGCGATCGAGTCGCTCACCTGCCGTGGAGCAGCGTCGCGACAACGTCGGGTACGGCGTCGGCGACATCGAGCGCGGTGATCGGGCCGCCGGATCCGCCGTGCGCGGCGGCCGCGGCGGATCCCGCCGCCCCGTGCACCCACGCAGCCGTCGCGGCACAGGCCGCGAGGTCGTGAAGCGACGTCCGCCCCTCCGCGCCGGCGGCGGCGACGAGGGCACCGAGCACACCGCCGAGGACGTCGCCGGTTCCCGCGGTCGCGAGCCACGGCGTACCGGTGTCGACCCGTCGCGCCCACCCCTCGGGGGCCGCGACGATCGTCACTGCCCCCTTCGACAGCACCACACCGCCCAGACGGTCCGCCGTCTCGCGGGCGATGCGCTCGCGCGCGTCATGGTCCTCCGGCGTTTCGGGGGCGAGCTCGAGCGTCTCGCGGAGCCGCGCGAGCTCGCGCGCGTGGGGCGTGACGATCACGGAGGCGGAAGCCGCCGGAACCAGGTCGAGCGCGCCCGCATCCGAGACGACGGGAACATCCCCTAACAGGATGCCGCGGAGCGCCGCGGTCTCGGCCGCATCGCGTTCCGTGGCATCCGTTCCCGACCCGATGACCCACGCCTGCACGCGACCGTCGGCGGTCACCGTCTCGGGCCGCCGCTGCAGCACGAGATCCTGCGCGCGGGACGGACCGATGTAGCGGACCATCCCGGTCCCTGTCCGCCAGGCCGCCTCGACCCCGAGGACCGCCGCGCCCGGGTAGCGTGCCGACCCCGTCCGCATGCCCACGACGCCGCGGGAATACTTGTCGTCGTCGGCGGTTGGCTCCCGCAGTGTGCGGGCCGCATCGCGCCCGGTCCAGTCCTTCGCCGTCATGGCGTCACCCTAGAACGCAGGAGCCCTCTGTGAGCACCCTCTTCACTCCCCTGACGATCCGCGGTATCGAGATGCGGAATCGCCTCTGGGTCTCGCCGATGTGCCAGTACAGCGCGGTCGACGGCATCCCGAACGACTGGCATCACGTGCACCTCGCGCAGTTCGCCGCGGGCGGTGCGGGACTCGTCATCGCCGAGGCGACCGCGGTCTCGCCGGAGGGGCGCATCTCGCCGGACGACGTGGGCCTGTGGAACGACGCGCAGCTCGAGGCCTGGGCACCCGTGGTCGCGGCCATCCGCGCGCGCGGCGCCGTAGCCGGCGTGCAGCTCGGCCACGCGGGCCGCAAAGCGTCGACCACGTCGCCCCTGACGGGCGGCCGCGGCTCGGTCGCGATCGCGGATGGCGGCTGGACCACCGTCGCCCCCTCCGCCGTGGCCTACCCCGGCTTCGCGGAGCCGCGCGCACTCGACGCCGCGGGCATCGAGAAGGTCGTCGACGACTTCGCGGATGCCGCCCGCCGCGCCGTCGCGGCCGGCTTCGCGGTCCTCGAGGTGCACGCCGCCCACGGGTACCTCCTGCACCAGTTCCTCTCGCCGCTCAGCAACCACCGCGACGACGAGTACGGCGGGTCGTTCGACGGGCGCGTGCGTCTGCTCGAGCGCGTCACCGCGGCGGTGCGGGACGCCGCCCCGGATGCCGCGGTGTTCGTCCGCTTCTCCGGCACCGACGCCGCCGACGGCGGGTGGGACATCGACGACACCGTCCGCGCCGCGAGGCGCGTGGCGGCGGCGGGCGCCGATCTGATCGACGTCTCCAGCGGCGGGCTCGTGCCGCACCAGAAGATCTCGGCGAGCCCGGGGTACCAGGTTCCGTTGGCCGAGACGGTCCGGCGCGAGACCGGCATCCCCGTCGCCGCCGTCGGCATGATCGACGACGCTCGGCTCGCCGAGGCGGTCGTCGCCGAGGGCCGCGCCGACGCGGTGCTCGCCGCGCGGGAGTGGCTTCGCGATCCGCACTACGCATTGCGCGCCGCGGTCGAGCTCGGCGTCACCGTCCCCGCTCCCCCGCAGTACGCGCGCGCCTACTGACGGACGCCGCCGCCGAGGGGAGCACCCTCGGCGGCGCGGCCGTCAGGCGAAGCGGCGGCGCGCCGTGGCATCCTGCACTTCGCCCACGAGCTCTTCGATGACGTCCTCCAGGAACAGCACCGCCCGCACCTCTCCCGCGTCGTCGCGCACCTGCGCGAGGTGACGGCCGGAGCGCCGCATGAGCGCGAGAGCGTCCTCGAGGTCGGTCGATTCGCGCACGGACACCATGTGGTGAATGCGCTTGCTCGGAATGGGGCGGGCCATGTCGGCGGCGTCGTCGGGTCCGTCGGCGACGCGGAGCACATCCTTGAGGTGGACGTAGCCGGTCGGGTGTCCGTGCCCGTCGACGATCACGTACCGGGAGTAGCCGTGGACCGCCACGGCACGCTCGATCTCGGCGGGCGTCGTCGTCTCGGGGAGGGTCACGAGGTCGGCCACCGGCACGGCGATGTCGGCGGCCTTCTTCTCGGTGAACTCGACCACCGCCGTCACGGTTCCGGCGACGTCGTCGAGCACGCCCTCGCGGCGGGACTGGTTGACGATGGTCGCCACCTCGTCGAGCGTGTAGGTGGAGGTGGCCTCGTCCTTCGGCTCGACACGGAACAGGCGCACCACGTGGTTGGCGATCCAGTTCAGCGCGACGATGATCGGGTAGAACGCCTTCGACACCGCCACGAGCGGCGGTGCGAGCATCAGCACCGCGCGGTCGGGCAGCGAGAACGCGAGGTTCTTGGGAACCATCTCGCCGAAGACCACGTGCAGGTACGACACCAGCAGCAGGGCCACCGCGAACCCGACGACGTCGACCACCGTCTCGGACAGACCGGTGAGTCCGAGCGGCTCGGCGATCAGGTGATGGATCGCCGGCTCGGAGACGTTGAGGATCAGCAGCGAGCAGATCGTGATGCCGAGCTGGCACGTCGCGAGCATGAGCGTGGCGTGCTCCATCGCGTACAGCGCCGTCTTCGCCGCCCGCGAGCCGCGCTCGGCCAGGGGCTCGATCTGCGAGCGTCGCGCCGAGATGACGGCGAACTCCGACCCGACGAAGAAGGCATTGGCGACCAGCAGCACGACCAGCCACGCGATTCCCGCCCAATCGCTCATCGCTGGTCACCCCCTCGGGCCGCCCGCACGAGGTCGTCGACCCCCTCCTCGACCGGGGAGGGCGTGAACTGCACCCGGTCGACCCGGCGTCCGTCCATGCGGTGCACGGTGAGCACGCCGTCCTCGATGGCGACCTCATCCCCCACCGCGGGGATCCGTTCCAGCGCCGCCATGAGGAAGCCTCCCACGGTGTCGTAGACCTCGCCCTCGGGCACACGCACCCCGGCGCGGTCGAGGAGCTCATCGGGACGAAGGTCGCCCGGGAAGGTCAGGGATGCCGCGGTGCGCACGACGCCCGCCCGGGAGCGATCGTGTTCGTCGAGCACCTCGCCGACGATCTCTTCCACGAGGTCCTCGAGCGTCACGACGCCCGCGGTGCCCCCGTACTCGTCGACGACAATCGCCATCTGGTAGCCGCGCGAGCGGAGCTCCGCGACGAGGGTGTCCAGGTGAACCGTCTCGGGAACGCGCAGCGGCTCGGTGGCCAGCGCCGCGACCGGGACGTCGGCGCGTCGGTCGCGCGGGACCGCGACGGCCGCCTTCAAATGGACGACGCCGACGATGTCGTCCATCGAGTCGTCGTAGACCGGGAAACGGCTGTGGCCGGTGCGACGTGCGAGCTGAATGACCGCGTCGGTGGACTCGCCCGCGGCGAGCGCGTGCACGCTCGGGCGCGGGGTCATGACGTCGGCGGCGCTCAGCCGGGCGAACGTGAGACTGCGGTCGAGGAGGGAGGCGGTGTCTTCCTCGAGCATGCCGGCGCTGGCCGACCGCCGAACAAGGCTCGACAGCTCTTCCGCGGTGCGCGCCCCGGAGAGCTCCTCCTTCGGCTCGACGCCCATCGCCCGGAGGACACCGTTCGCACTGCCGTTGAGAACGGCGACCGCGGGGCGGAAGACCGCGGTGAACGCCACCTGGAAGGGCATGACGAGCTTGGCGGTCTGGCGCGGGATCGCCAGGGCGAAGTTCTTCGGGACCAGTTCACCGAGGATCATCGACAGCACCGTCGCGACGCCGATACCGACGACGGCCGCGACGGGCGCGACGATCGCCTCCGGCAGCGACCAGCTCAGGAACACCGGGCGCAGGAGATTCGAGATCGCCGGCTCCATCGTGTAACCGGTGAGGAGCGTCGTCAGCGTGATGCCCAGCTGCGCGCTGGAGAGGTGCGTCGAGGTGATGCGCAGCGCGTCAATGGTCAGCGACAGCCGCGATTCGCCGGCCGCCCGCCGGGATTCCAGGTCGGCCCGGTCGAGGTTGACCAGCGCGAACTCGCTGGCGACGAACAATCCGGTCCCCACCGTGAGAAGCAGCCCCACGCCCAGCATGACGTAGTCCATCACGCGTCACCCCCGCTCACGGCGGCAAAGGGGCGTCGGGGCTTGGGTCTACAACTGGGAGGGTCGTCCATCGTGCCCCCGATTCTAGGGCAGGATGCCGACACCGTCGCCGGCATGTCGGCATCCGATCCCCCTCCCCCAGGATGGAGAGATGGATGCCATCGCCTCGGCGCAACAGCGGGCGGCGGCCGCGGAGGCCGCGGTGCGCACGAGCTACCTCCGCCGCTACGGTCCGGTCGCGTGGGCGCACGCGGCCACGGGCGGCGAGGGCGCTCGCACCTGGCACTACTGGTGGCACGCGCATCTGATCCACGCCCTCGGAGAGGCGGAGCATCATCGCCCCGAGCGCGGGCGACGACGACTCATCGGAGAGGTGCTGCGCGGAGTCACCGTCCGTACCGCGGGAAGCTGGGTCACGCCGTTCTACGACGACATCGCGTGGATGGCCCTCGCGCTCGCGGAGGTGCGCCCCCGCGGTCGGGCGCGCGCTCGGATCGCGCGGATCCTGGAACGCGCGATCGACCCGGGCGTCGGAGCTCTGCCGTGGCGCGTCGGCAGCGCCCTCTTCAACGCTCCGGCGAACGGTCCCGCCGCGATGGTGCTGGCGCCCAGCCGCCATCGCCCCCGCGCGGAGCAGCTCAACCGGTGGATGGCCGCGACGCTCGACGACCCCGCCACCGGCCTCATCCGCGATGGGATCGAGGAGGGTGCCGTTCGTCACGAGCTGTGGACCTACAACCAGGGGGTGGCGATCGGGGCCGCGCTCTCGCTCGGCGACGGGGACCGCGCGGCGGCCGTCGTTCGCGCCGTCGACCGTTGGTGCTCCGCCGACGATGGCCTGTTCCCCGCGGCAGGGGGCGGGGACGGAGGGCTGTTCGCCGGCATCCTGGCACGCTACCTCGCGGTGGCGGCGCGCCTGCTTCCCCGCGAGGATGCCGCCCGCGCGGCGCAGCTGATCCGTCAGAACGCCGACGCGCTGTGGGCGGGCGCGCGCGGCGGGCGCTTCCCGGCGGACCCCCGCCGCACGGCGCGGGACGACGGGGACGACCTCGATCTGTCGGTGCAGCTGGGCGCGTGGATCACGCTCGAGGCCGACGTCGAGGCGACACGAGCCCTCACCAGCTGACCGGCAGCGCCTTCCCCTCCTCGTATCCGGCGGCCGACTGCAGGCCGACGCGCGCGCGCTCGTGGAACTGCGCCACGGTCGCCGCCCCCGCGTAGGTGAAGGAGGACCGGACACCCGAGGTGATCATGTCGAGCAGATCCTCGATGCCGGGACGCTGCGGGTCCAAGTAGATGCGCGAGGACGAAATGCCCTCGGCGAAGAGCTCCTTGCGGGCCCGCTCGAACGCGTCCAGCCCCTGGAACCGTCCCTGCACCGCCTTGGTCGAGGCCATCCCCCACGACTCCTTGTAGATCCGACCACTGTCGTCGGCGCGCAGCAGCCCGGGCGACTCGATCGTTCCGGCGAACCACGACCCGACCATCACGGATGCCGCGCCGGCGGCGAGCGCGAGCGCAACGTCGCGCG
The DNA here is from genome assembly GCF_022346945.1 of Microbacterium sp. ACRRU. Lineage (GTDB taxonomy): Bacteria > Actinomycetota > Actinomycetes > Actinomycetales > Microbacteriaceae > Microbacterium > Microbacterium mcarthurae. The sequence goes on from NZ_JAKRNI010000015.1 coordinate 28,646, forward strand.
GGTATCGCACGCCACCGTCCGCCCACACGTGGGCCCCCGCCGCGCGAGCTGCTTCGGCGGTCTCGAGCACGGCGGAGAACTGCGGCCGCCCGACCGCGGTCATCATGCGCGTGGTGCACATGGCACCGGGGCCCACCCCCACCTTGAGGATCGAGGCACCCGCCGCCGTGAGATCGCGCGCGCCTTCAGCGGTGACGATGTTGCCAGCGGCGATCGGGATGCCGAGACCGAGCCCTGCCACTTCACGCAGGGCGCGCAGCATCTGCTCCTGGTGGCCGTGCGCGGTGTCGACCACGAGAACGTCGACACCGGCAGCGGCGAGCGCGCGCGCCTTCCCCGCGACATCCCCGTTGATGCCGACGGCGGCGGCGACGATGAGTCGGCCGTCCGCGTCGACACCCGGCCGGTACACCGAGTCGCGCAGCGCGCTCCGGGCGGACAGACTGCCGACGATGCGGTCGCCGTCGACCACCGCCACGATGTCGGCAGACCCCACGAGCTCGAACACCTCGTGCGGGTCACCGATGCGCTCGACCTCTACCAGGGGAGCGTCGGCGCGGGCGATGTCGCCCAGGGTGGCATCCGGGAGCGCGGTGGCCAGGCGCGGCGCAGGCACGATGCCGCGGTATCCGTCGAGAGCGACCGTGCCGTCTTCGCGCTGCTCGGCGACGACGATCCCCCGCCCGGACACCGCGGGCAGGACCAGCCGGGCATCGGCCACGGTCGCCGACGGGGGAAACACCAACGCCGCATCCCACGCGACCGGCTGCGACTTGACCCACCGCACCGCCTCCACCAGGTTCGGCAACGGCATGTCCTGCGGAAGGACGCCGAGGCCCCCGCGGCGCGCCAGGGTCGCGGCCAGGCGCGGGCCGGTGACGGAGTTCATGTTGGCCGACACCAGCGGCAGCGTGGCCCCGCTTCCGTCGCCGGGGGCGAGGTCGACGCTCAGGCGGCTCCCCACATCGGAATGACGCGGAACCAGGAAGACGTCGGAGTAGGTCAGATCGACATCGGGCTGTGCACCGGAGAACTCCATGGCATCCACTCCACCACATCCGCCGGATGGCAAGACCCCGGAGTGTGCCCAGGATCCTCGGCTAGGCTGGAGAGAGTGCGCAACGAAGACGGTCTGCGTGCATCCACACGAATCTTCATCGAGGAAAGCAGGCGATCGACTGTGTCGAGCCAGGTGACGGGCGTCGGTACTTCGAGCGAGGGCGAGTTCGGCGCGAACGAGTGGCTCGTAGACGAGCTCTACGAACAGTTCAAGGCCGACAAGCACTCCGTAGACAAGGCCTGGTGGCCGATTCTGGAGGCGTACCACCCGGTCGTCGACGGATCCGCCGGCGCCGCGGCTCCGCCGTCCGAGCCGCAGTCCGCGTCTGCGACCACGGCGTCCGAGCCCAAGCCCGTGACCGCACCGATCCCGGTCGTCGGTCAGGCCCCGGTCGCCCGCACGACAGCGAAGCCCGCCGCGCCGCAGCCGATCCCCGCGCAGGCCCCGAACGCGGTGCCCTCGGCCAGCGCCGAGAGCACGGAAGAAGACCGGGTCACCGTCCTCAAGGGCATGCCGAAGGCGCTCGCGAGCAACATGGACGACTCGCTGACGGTGCCTACCGCGACGAGCGTGCGGACGATCCCGGCCAAGCTCATGATCGACAACCGCATCGTCATCAACAACCACATGTCCCGCACGCGCGGCGGCAAGGTCAGCTTCACGCACCTCATCGGCTGGGCGCTCATCCAGGCGCTGAAGGAGTTCCCGAGCCAGAACGTCTACTACGCCGAGATCGACGGCAAGCCCTCGGTGGTGGCCCCCGCACACGTCAACCTGGGCATCGCGATCGACATGCCCAAGCCCGACGGGTCCCGCGCCCTCCTCGTGCCCAGCATCAAGCGCGCCGACACTCTGACGTTCGGGGAGTTCCTCGCCTCGTACGAAGACCTCGTCCGCCGTGCACGGTCGAACAAGCTCACGCCCGGCGACTTCCAGGGCACCACGATCTCGCTGACCAACCCCGGCGGCATCGGCACCGTCCACTCGGTCCCCCGTCTCATGCGCGGTCAGGGTGCCATCATCGGCGCCGGTGCACTGGAGTACCCCGCGGAGTTCCAGGGCGCGAGCGAGAAGACGCTCAACGAGCTCGCGATCGGCAAGACGATCACGCTCACCAGCACGTACGACCACCGCGTCATCCAAGGCGCCGGGTCGGGTGAATTCCTCAAGAAGGTGCACGAGCTGCTCATCGGCCAGCGCGGCTTCTACGACGACATCTTCGCCGCCCTTCGCATCCCCTACGCCCCGATCCATTGGGCCGCCGACATCAGCGTCGACGTCTCGGAGCGCATCGACAAGAGCGCCCGCGTGCAGGAGCTCATCAACTCGTTCCGCGTGCGCGGCCACCTCATGGCCGACATCGACCCGCTCGAGTACGTTCAGCGCACCCACCCCGACCTCGAGATCGAGTCCCACGGTCTGACCTTCTGGGACCTCGACCGCGAGTTCGTCACGGGCGGCCTGGGCGCCAAGCGCGTCGCCAAGCTCCGCGACATCCTCGGAGTGCTGCGCGACTCGTACTGCCGCACGCTCGGCGTCGAGTACATGCACATCCAAGACCCCGCGCAGCGTCAGTGGTTCCAGCGCAACGTCGAGGTCAAGTACACCAAGCCCGGCCACGACGAGCAGCTGCGCATCCTGTCGAAGCTCAACCAGGCCGAGGCGTTCGAGACCTTCCTTCAGACGAAGTTCGTCGGACAGAAGCGCTTCAGCCTCGAGGGCGGCGAGTCGCTCATCCCGCTGCTCGACCAGATCCTCCAGGGTGCCGCCTCCGCCGGACTCGACGGCGCCGCGATCGGTATGGCCCACCGTGGGCGCCTCAACGTGCTGACGAACATCGCCGGGAAGACCTACGGCCAGGTGTTCCGCGAGTTCGAAGGCGCTGTCGCCGTGGGAAGCAAGCGCGGTTCGGGCGACGTGAAGTACCACCTCGGCACCGAGGGAACCTTCGTGGGCGACTCGGGCGACGAACTGCCGGTGTACCTCGCCGCGAACCCGTCGCACCTGGAGACCGTCGACGGTGTGCTCGAGGGCATCGTCCGTGCGAAGCAGGATCGCAAGCCCATCGGCACCTTCTCGTGGCTCCCGATTCTCGTGCACGGCGACGCGGCCTTCGCCGGTCAGGGCGTGGTCGTCGAGACGCTGCAGATGTCGCAGCTGCGCGGCTACCGGACCGGCGGCACGATCCACGTCGTGGTCAACAACCAGGTCGGTTTCACCACCACCCCGACCGACGCGCGCACCTCGGTGTACGCCACCGACGTCGCCAAGACGATCCAGGCCCCGATCCTGCACGTCAACGGCGACGACCCCGAAGCCGTCGTCCGCGCCGCGGATCTGGCATTCCTCTACCGCGAGGAATTCCACCGCGACATCGTGATCGACCTCGTCTGCTACCGCCGTCGCGGTCACAACGAGGGCGACGACCCGTCGATGACGCAGCCGCTGATGACCAACCTCATCGAGGCGAAGCGCTCGGTGCGGCGCCTGTACACCGAGTCGCTCGTCGGCCGCGGAGACATCACCGAAGACGAGTACGAGCAGGCGAAGCAGGACTTCCAGAATCGCCTCGAGGTCGCGTTCGCCGACACGCACGCCGCCGAGACCGGCTCGACGCCGGTCGTCTCCACCGACGCGGCCGACGACGTCGTCGTGGGCGCACCCGAGACCACGGGAGTGTCGCGCGAGGTGGTGCATCACATCGGCGACGCGTTCGTGAACAAGCCCGACGGCTTCACGGTGCACAACAAGCTCCAGCAGCTGCTCGATAAGCGTCTCGACATGAGCCGCAACGGCAACATCGACTGGGCCTTCGGCGAACTCCTCGCTTTCGGTTCGGTCCTGATGGAGGGCACGCCCGTGCGTCTGGCCGGCCAGGACTCGCGCCGCGGCACGTTCGTGCAGCGTCACGCGGTGCTCCACGACCGCAACAACGGGCAGGAATGGCTGCCGCTGGCCAACCTCAGCGAGAACCAGGGCCGCTTCTGGATCTACGACTCGCTGCTCAGCGAGTACGCCGCCATGGCGTTCGAGTACGGCTACTCGGTCGAGCGGGCGGACGCCCTCGTCCTGTGGGAGGCGCAGTTCGGCGACTTCGCCAACGGCGCGCAGTCCGTCGTGGACGAGTTCATCTCGTCGGCCGACCAGAAGTGGGCGCAGCAGTCGAGCGTCGTTCTGCTGCTCCCCCACGGCTACGAAGGTCAGGGCCCCGACCACTCGTCTGCACGCATCGAGCGCTACCTGCAGATGTGCGCACAGGACAACATGATCGTGGCGCGTCCCTCGACACCCGCGTCCTACTTCCACCTGCTGCGTCGTCAGGCCTACCAGCGTCCGCGCCGCCCGCTCGTCGTCTTCACCCCGAAGGCGATGCTGCGTCTGCGCGGTGCGACCAGCCCCGTCGAGGACTTCCTCGAGGGTCGTTTCGAGCCCGTGCTCGACGACGATCGCGGCATCGACCGCGGCGCCGTCACGCGCGTTCTCCTGCACGCCGGAAAGATCCATTGGGACCTTCGGGCGGAGCTCGACAAGAACCCCCACCCCGAGATCGCCCTGGTGCGTCTGGAGCAGTACTACCCGGCTCCGGTCGACGAGCTGAACGCCGTCCTCGCGCAGTACCCCAACGCCGAGCTGGTGTGGGTGCAGGACGAGCCCGAGAACCAGGGCGCCTGGCCTTTCGTCGCCCTCGAGCTGGCGGACAAGCTCGACGGACGCGGCATCCGGGTCATCTCGCGCGCAGCCGCCGCTTCCACGGCGACGGGTTCGCCCAAGGTGCACGCCACCGAGCACGCCGAGATCATGAAGGCGGCGCTCGCCGGCTGATCGACGAAGACGAGGGGCCCGGTCACCGACCGGGCCCCTCGTCGTTCCTGGGTTCAGGATGCCGGGGGCGCGAGGCCGAGAACCGGGCCCAGGGCGGCGATCCCGAACGTCAGGCCTCCATCGAGCGCCTCACCCGTGTGGCCGGTTCCGTCGACGACGTGCGTCAGCGTCGTGAATCCGGCGGCCTGCGCCGCCGTCGCGTTCGACTGCTGACCCGGACCGTACGTGGTGTCCTCCCCACCCCACGTGAAGATCGCCGTGTGACCCGCGTAGGTACCCGGCGGGGCGGCGGCCATGACCGACGCGGGCTTGGCCGCGGCGAAAGCCGTGGCATCCCCTCCGTAGACGTCCTTCACGGTCTCATCGACGTGCTCCGACCCGGGGAACTCGTTGCCCGAGACGTCCAGGATCTGTCCCCACACGGTCGGATGCTGTGCACCGTAGAGAGCCGCGCACGCGCCCCCGTTGGAGAACCCGCCGATCGTCCAGAACCGGTGGTCCTGCGTCACGTTGAGGTGGTGCGCTGCCCACTGCGGCACCAACTGCGTGACGTAGGTCGAGACGGCCCCGTACAGCGCAGAATCGACGCACACGGGGTCCTTCTCCGGCGCGGAGAGTTGATCGACGACGATCGCGATCGGGGCGAGCCCGTGGTTCGCGGCCGCAAAGGCGTCGAGCGACTTCGCCAGCGCGGTGGGGTCCGGCGAGCCCGGCTGCCCCATCATGAACACCAGGAGGGGCAGAGCCGGCGGATTCGGCACGAGAGCCGCCGGCGGCAGGTACAGCGAAGCGTCCCTCGCGGCGAACGAGCCGGTGGGGATGCGCGTGTCCCCGGTGAGCGCGCTCACCGTCCCCCGGCTCGGCATCCCGGCCGGCGGCTGCCACCGCTGATACAGCAGAGCCGGATCCGAATCGGCCACGTCGTCCTGTGGGGGCAGCGTGGCCGGATCGAGCGCTTGCACCCCGAGGATGGCCGCGAGGGTGTGCGTCACCCCGTACGACGCGTTCACCCCGAGCGCCCCGGCGAGCAGCGCGGCCACCACGGTCGCCGCGCCGATGAGCCGGCGCCCCCACGGAGGACGGCACACGCCCACGGCCCCTACCGTTGCCGCAGCGACACCGCCGGCACCCCAGAGGGCAGCGCCCCAGGGCAGCGGCCCCTCGAACACGCCCAAAGGCTCGAGCACCACAGCGACGACGTACAGGCTCACGCCGGCCGCCACCCCGACGACGAGCGTGCGAACCGGCCGACGCGGCGCCCACACGAGCACCGCCACGACGCCGAGAACCGCGACGACGACGCACACACCGAGCAGTGGCGAGTCGATGAGCTCGAACGACAGCACGAAACGGTTCACCGTCGGCCCTCCCACGCGGTTCTGGCCAGGGCTACGATCTCGCGCCGGGAGGCGTCGGGGAGGTAGGCCCGTCCCACGGCGGCACCGATGGCCGGCAGGTGCAGGGGGTCACGGTACGCGAGGGAGAGTCCGCGGTAGCGCGGACGGAATTTGCCCTTGAAGCGGAACAGTGAGGCGAAGCCGTACGCCGGCTCCAGCACGTCCGCCAACCACCGCAGCAGCGCGCGCAGCGGCGCCGGGTCCTCATCGGCCGGGGTGTCCGGTGCTTCGGCGAGAGGAGCGCCGGACAGGCTCAGCACCGCCGCACCCTCGTCTTGCAGCTGCAACGCGGCCTTGGCGATCAGGAACTCCATCATCCCGTTGGGGCCGTCGCTGCGGCGTCGCATGAAATCGAGCGTCCACCCGGTGAGGGAGCCCGCCGTCCAGCTCGGCATCCAACTCGTGACGGCTTCGATCCGACCGTCCGGGCCGACCGCCAACAGCAGACGCACGTCGCGGTCGTTCAGTTCGGCGAGAGACCCGAGGGTGAAACCCATCTCGGGGAGCGCGCGGTCCGCGACCCACTCCTCGTCGATGGCGACGACCTGCGATGCCTGTGTGACGGTGAGCTCGTGCCAGTGGGTCCACACGGCCGTGTAGCCCTCACGCTCGGCGCGAACAAGTGGTTGGCGCACCTTCTGCCACGCTTTCCCCGCGAAGGTCAGCCCCGGCAGATCCATCACCGTCTCCACGCCGACGGGGATGTGCCGCCACCCCAGTGCCGAGAGGTCGGCGACGGTGTCGTCGTGCACGCTGTAGAAGGCGGGGATCCAGCCGTGCTCGACGCAGAAGTCCGAGAACGACCGGAGCGTCTCGCCACGCCGATCCTTCGGGGCCAGCGGGTCGGCGATGGCGAGGGCCACATCGCCCACGAGTCGGTAGGCGACGGCGCATGCACGGTCGTCGGAGTACCAGTGCCGGTTCCCCGCCCACGTGCCGAGGAATCCGAGGGTGTCGCTCCCCCGCTCCAGCAGCTCGCGGTACAGACGACCGTCACCGGCATCGGGACGCTGCACGCGGCGGAAGAGCCACAGGAGCGCGGCGATCACGACGGCCCAGAACACCACCCCCACCCACTGGTACGCGAACAGCGCCGGACCGTGGTGTGGGAAGGTCGCGGCACCGACGGGATTCGTGTATGACGGCGGGAGGAACCGCCGGAGCGTGAGGAGGACGAGGTCGAGCACCGACGGGTCTCGGTCGAAGGACCGACGCCCGAGCGCCTCGATCGCGAAGAAGGTCGACGCGCACGTCAGGAACGCGACCCCGACCACCCCGGTGACCGTCGCGGCGGCGCGCCGGGTAGCCCGGACGGGGAACCGACCCCGCGCGACGAACAGGACCATGGCCAGCGTCACGGGGATCGCGACGGTCGCCACCGCCCACAGGACGTACTCGGCGCCGCTGCCGTCCACCCACGGCGTGATGCGCAGACGTCCGTCCACGAGCGAGAGGAGGGGGATGACGGCGGATGCCACGAGGGTGAGGACGGCCAGGATCAGCGCCGCGCGGCGTCCGAGCCGGAGACCCCACGCCGCCACGAGCATGAGGATCAGCGGCGTCACCGCCAGCAGGGCGGGCCCGAGTCCGCGCGTCATCAGCAACGCCAGCTGCTCGTCGCACACGGCGGCCGACACCCGGTTGCAGCGCTCGATCAGCTCGTCGTCGTACTGCGTGTACGCGTCGACCACGAGGGACAAAGGGCCGCGCCCACCCCCGCTGATGAGGGCGACGAGCGGTCCGCTCCCCACCACCGCCACCAGCAACGCCAGGAGGGTGCGCGTCTCCCGCGTGGAGCTGCGATGCCAGGTCCTGCGCTCGCGCCCACGGGCCAGTCGCTCGCCGACGGCGAGTCCGATGACCGCGGCACTCACGCGGTACCAGGAGTCGGCGTCGCCGGCGTACAGCGCGAACAACCCCAGGGCGGCGAACCCGACCAGGCGCATGCGCCGCCGCCACAGCGTCGAGGCGTACGCGGATGCGGCCATGACGACCCCCGCGATCGCGGTCGTCGGGTCGAGCACCGGCACCTCGGCGGCGACCACCGGCCGCAGATCGGTCACCGTCCACGCGAGAGCATGAAGACCGATTCCTGTCATGAGCCCCGCGATCCCCACGGCCGCGAGCAGGAGTGCGACCCGACGCGAGCCGAGGAGGCGTTCCGCGTACGCCAGCACCGTCATCGCCAACACCACCGAGATGACGGTGTCGGTCGGAGAGTCGGGGATCACCAGCGCCGAGACCACCGTCCACCAACGACCCGCCGCGAACGTCGCGAGCGGGCCCGCGCCCCAGCTCGAGGCATCCGCCCCCCACAGGCTGCCGGTCAAAGCAGCCGCCGAGACGATCATCACGACGAACGCCACCGTGACCGGATGCCTCGTCACGAATTGCTGCGTTGCCCGCGCGAGAACCCGGGCCCGTTCCCGCACACGCCTCGCGTGCCGCGGAGAGTCAAGGACGGCGGACACATCGGACACGGCGGGATGCTACGAGGCGACCCTATGCGGCAGCACTCAATACCAGATGTCCAGCAGCGGCGCGGCGGCCGGCGCGAAGGCACCGTCGATCGCGCCGAGCGTCGCCGGCTCCCCCGCGATCAGACCGGCCACCGCGAGTTCGGTGGCGCGCACCCCGCCGAGCAACAGGGACGCCAGCGCGTTGACGCTCATGCGCACCTCGGGCTCGGCATCCGTGCGCTCCACGACGGCCGTTCGGTCCTCACCGATGCGGAGCGACCACACGCCGTCCGCGAATCCGAGGGGATCGTCGACGCCGATGACCACGTCGAGCGGCGCCGAGTACTCGCGGGATGCCAAGGCGCCGGGCACATCGAGCACGCGCAGCCAATGGTGGTCGGTGAGGGTGGCGGCCACCGCCCGCCGGTCCGCGACCATCCACTGCACGGGCGGCACCGCCGGCTGCAGCTCCGCCTTCACGCGCCCCACGAGGTCGTGCTCAAGCGCGAAGCGCCACAACGCGGCGAGCGCCTCGTCGCCGTCGGCGAAGAGCGCGCGCACCTGCAGCTCGTGCGCGACATACTGCTCCCCCTCTTCCAGCGTGTAGACGAGGATGCCGCGTTCGACGCCGTTCGTGTCGCGATAGGCCACGGCGCGGACCTTCTTGCCGTCCTTCGCATCGGGCAGGAGCCCGGCGAGGCCGCGCCAGCGCCCTTCCCAGCCGGGGACGGCCCCGGGCCGGCGGACACGGATCCGTTCGTGCACCTCCGAGAGCCGTTCGGGAAGGCTCGCGGGAGAGACGAAGTCCAGGCGCCCCGGCGCCTGCGGCCCGGTCCAGCGCGCGCGACGCGTGTCGACCACGACATCGGACGCCCACGCGGCGGGCGAGAAGCCCCACCGGCCGTAGATCGTGGCCTCCGTCACCGTGAGACCCGCGAGCGCGTAACCGGCAGACGCCGCCGTGCGCAGCTCTCCCGTCAGCAGCGCGGTCGCGATGCCCCGGCGTCGGTGGGTGGGAGCAACGGTGACGGCGCTGATGGCCCACAGGGGCAACGACCGGCCCGGCGACACCGTGAGCTCGCTGGACCACGAGTCCACGGTCGCCACCGGCGCGTCGGGGGCGACGCCCGCGCGATCGAAGACACCCGTCAGGCGACGCGCGCGCAGGGACTCGCGTGCACTCTCGACCTGGTCCGCTGACGGCTCTTCATCGAGGAATCCTCGCGCGACCGACCGAAGGAACGGGTCGAATCCGTCGCCGTCGGGATCGACGAGCGCGTACTCCAGGCCGGTGGCCGCGAGAGCGGACGCCGATGCGGGGTCGAGCGGGAAGTGCGAGGTCGAAGAGGTACCCATGGCCTCAGCCTACGGAGGCTCCCGACCCGGCGCCCCGATGGGTCAGTGCGTCGCCTGGATGGAACGCAGACGCGCGAGCACCTGGTCGCGCAGTTCGTCCGGCGCGGTCTCCTTGCACGCCCGCGCCACGACCTCGGTGAGGGTGCGCGCTACGAGCGCTTCGTCCTGGCATCCGGGGCAGTTCTCGAGATGCTCGCGGATATCGCTCGCCTCGGTCTTGCACACCTCGTTGCGGAGGTACTCCTCGAGGTCGCGTCGCGCCTTGTCGCAGCCGCAGTCGCTCATTTCTTCACTCCCGTCGCGGCCTGGATGCCGCGCTCCTTCGCGTAGTCCGTCAGCAGGTCACGCAGCAGCCGCCGGCCGCGGTGCAGGCGGCTCATGACCGTGCCGATCGGGGTCTTCATGATGTCGGCGATCTCCTGGTAGGCGAAGCCCTCGACGTCGGCGAGGTACACCGCCATCCGGAAATCCTCGGGGATCGACTGCAGCGCGTCCTTGACGACGGATGCGGGCATGCGGTCGATCGCTTCGGCCTCGGCCGAGCGGGCACTCGTGGCCGTGGTCGACTCGGCCCCGCCGAGTTGCCAGTCCTCGAGATCGTCGATGGCGCTCTGGTACGGCTCGCGCTGCTTCTTGCGGTACGTGTTGATGTACGTGTTGGTCAGGATGCGGTACAGCCACGCCTTGAGCTTGGTCCCCTGCGTGAAGGTCGACCACGAGCCGAATGCCTTCACGAAGGTCTCCTGCACGAGGTCGGCCGCATCGGCGGGGTTGCGCGTCATGCGCATCGCCGCCGCGTAGAGCTGGTCCATGAAGGGCAGCGCCTGCTCTTCGAACTGCGCGCGAGGCTCCGTCGCATCTGCCGTGTCGTCCATCAGGCGCAAGTCTACGTCGGGCATGAGATCGGCCCCTCGCGGAACCGTGCGCTCGAGAAGTGCGGTCACGTGTCGTCCCCCTTTCAGTAGGGTAGGAACCGATGAGCGCCCACGGGTATTCCCCCCTTTCCCCGACCGCCGCGCCGCGCGGCGAATGGGTCGCGCCCGTCGCGACCGAACCCGTGGATGCCACGGTCACCGTGCCGGGGTCGAAGTCGCTGACCAACCGCGAACTCGTGCTCGCGGCCCTCGCCGACGGACCGGGGGTGCTGCACGCTCCCCTTCACTCGGACGACTCGGCGCGCATGATCGACGCCCTGCGCGCTCTGGGCGTCGGCATCGACGAGATCGACGAGGGCTCTCCCTTCGGCCCCGACCTGCGGGTGACTCCGCCGGCGGCGTTCGGGGGCGGCGTGACGGTCGACTGCGGCCAGGCCGGTACGGTCATGCGCTTCGTCAGCCCCGTCGCGGGTCTCGCGCGCGGCGATGTCTTCGTCACCGCGCACGAGAGCGCCCTGCACCGCCCGATGGGTGCGATGGTCTCGGCCCTGCGCGACGTCGGGGTCGACATCGACGACGGCGGCAGTTGGACGCTGCCGTTCACCGTGCGCGGACACGGGCACGTCCGCGGCGGCGAAGTCGAGATCGATGCGAGCCAGTCCAGCCAGTTCGTCTCGGGGTTGCTGCTGGCCGCCGCCCGTTTCGACGTCGGGCTGCACTTGCGCCACGTGGGCGCCCGTCTGCCGAGCATCCCTCACATCGACATGACCGTCGAGGCCCTGGCCCATCGGAGCGTGCACGTCGAGCGTCCCGCCCCCGGAGAATGGGTCGTCCCCGCCGGACCCGTGCGCGCGAAGGACGTGGCGATCGAGCCCGATCTCTCCAATGCCGCCCCGTTCCTGGCCGCCGCCATGGTGACCGGCGGATCCGTGTCGGTCACCGGCTGGCCGGCGCACAGCACCCAGCCCGGGGCGCTCCTCCCCGAGATCCTGGCCGAGATGGGTGCGCACGTGCACCGTCGCCACGGCACTCTCACCGTCGCCGCGGGCGACGCGATCGTGGGCGCGGAGCTCGACCTGTCCGCCGCGGGAGAGCTGGCGCCGACGATCTTCGGTCTCGCCGCGTTCGCGGACGGCCCGACGACCCTCCACGGCATCGGTCACATCCGCGGGCACGAGACGGACCGCATCGCGGCACTGGTAGGCAACCTCCGGGGCATCGGCGGGGAGGCTCACGAACTCGAGGACGGGATCCGCATCGTCCCGGCACCGCTGCGCGGTGGCGGGTGGAAGGCGCATCACGACCACCGCATGGCCACGACCGGGGCTCTGATCGGTCTGCGTGTCCCGGGCGTCGTCATCGACGACATCGGCACGACGGCCAAGACCCTGCCGCAATTCGCCGCCCTCTGGGAGCGGATGCTGGGCTCGGATGCCGCGGACTGACGCGTGAGCTGGCTCGACGACGCAGCCGACGACGACGACCTCGAGTTCGACGAGTCGTCCGTCCGGGTACGCCCCAACCCGAAAGCGAACCGGCCGCGGACCAAGCGCCGCCCCGCGCATGCCGACGCGCGGATCGCCCGCGTCCTGGGGGTCGACCGCGGACGCTACACCGTGCTCGTCGACGAGGACGGGCCGGACGAACGCCGCGTGCTCGCCACGCGGGCGCGCGAACTGCGCAAGCAGCCCATCGTCAACGGTGATCGGGCGCGCGTGGTCGGAGATCTGTCCGGCGCCGAGGGAACGCTCGGGCGCATCGTCGGCATCGAGGAGCGCACATCGCTGCTCCGCCGCAGCGCCGATGACACCGACCAGGTCGAGCGGGTCATCGTGGCCAACGCCGATCAGATGCTCATCGTGGTCGCCGCGGCCGATCCCGAGCCGCGCGAGAGGCTGGTCGACCGTTACCTCGTCGCCGCCCTGGATGCCGGCATCCGTCCGCTGCTCGTCGTGACCAAGACCGACCTGGCAGACCCCGCGGAGTTCCTGTCGCATTTCGACGGTGTCGACCTGCGCGTCTTCACCAGCGGCAGAGACGAGATGCCCCTGGACCGGATCGGCGAGGCTCTGGCGGGTCACTCGACGGTGTTCGTGGGGCACTCGGGTGTCGGCAAGTCGACGCTGGTGAACGCCCTGACCGGATCGGAGCGCGCGACGGGACACGTCAACGAGGTGACCGGCCGAGGACGCCACACCTCGTCGTCGGCGGTCTCCCTCCGCTATCGCGGTCCGGCCGGTTCGGGCTGGGTCATCGACACCCCCGGCGTGCGGTCCTTCGGACTCGGGCACGTCGACCCCGCGAACGTCCTCGCCGCCTTCACGGACCTCGCCGAGGTCGCCGAGGAATGCCCGCGGGGATGCACACACCTTCCCGACGCCCCCGATTGCGCCATCATCGAGGCCGTGGAATCCGGTCGGCTCGGCCCGGGCGCCATCGCCCGCGTGGACTCCCTGCAGCGTCTGCTCACGACGTTCCAGTCGATCCAGCGTTCTAGGCTGGAGGGGTGACGATCCTCGAAGCCGGCCAGGCCGCCCCCGATTTCACCCTGCTCGACCAGGACGAGCACCCCGTTTCGCTCAGCGACTTCCGTGGTCGCCGCGTGATCGTGTACTTCTACCCCGCGGCGCAGACGCCCGGCTGCACGACGCAGGCGTGCGACTTCCGCGACAGCCTCGCGTCGCTGCAGGGCGCGGGGTACACCGTCCTCGGTGTCTCCCGCGACACCCCCGAGAAGCTGCGCGCGTTCCGCGAGAGCGACGGCCTGACGTTCCCCCTGCTGAGCGACCCCGACCACGCGGTGCACGAGGCCTACGGCGCATGGGGCGAGAAGCAGAACTACGGCAAGACCGTGACCGGTGTCCTGCGCTCCACGTTCGTCCTCGACGAGGAGGGCCGCATCGTCGAGGCGCAGTACAACGTCAAGGCCACGGGCCACGTGGCGCGCCTGCGCAAGGCCCTGGGTCTCACCGCGGCCTGAGGCCTGACGCTGGCGCGGTCCGGCACGCCGACCCGCCCGCGAAGATCAGCCGTCGTCGCGGCGGCGCGGCGCCGAGGCCCGCACGGCGAGGACCAGCAGGACCAGACCCACCACCGCGGGCGCGGCGATGAGGAGCGCCGTGCTGGGCGCCGCCCACTCCCCCGTCACCGCACCGAGGGCGACGGACAGGATCAGCAGTTGCGTCACGATCGCGCCGGAGCGACCGGCCGACACGTCACGGGCCGTCGCGACGGCGAACGCGGCGACGGCGACGGCGCCGATGACCGTGAGGACGATCAGCGCGATCGAGCTGACGACCGAATCCGTGTCGCCGCCGACGAGCGCGACGACCTGCCACCCCGCGAGCGCCAGCACACCGACGGCCTCGAGGCCGACCACGAGCGCAGCAAGAAGCCGAACCGGCATACCCGCGTCCTTCCCGACACATGTTTCCCCGGCGTTGCAACCTGGAAACCTGCCGGTTACCTCTTGATCGGCCGGAAGCGCTGTGGGAGCATGGAAAAAGCCGTGTGCTCCCACAGCGACGTGGGGCGAGCGATCGCTCGCGTATCCCACCAGGGTACCGGACCCGAATCCCGGTGCCCGCCACGAATGAATTTCCCCGCAACAAGGAGCACCCCTATGGATTGGCGCGACAAAGCAGCCTGCCTGACCGTCGACCCCGAACTGTTCTTCCCCGTCGGCAACACCGGTCCGGCGGTCGACCAGATCGAGAAGGCGAAGTCGGTCTGCGCGCGCTGCACGGTCACCGAGGTCTGCCTGCAGTACGCCCTCGAGTCCGGTCAGGACTCGGGTGTCTGGGGTGGACTGTCGGAAGACGAGCGCCGCGCTCTCAAGCGCCGCGCCGCGCGCGCCCGCCGCGCCTCCTGACCGCGGAATCACCCGCACGGAACCCACCCCTCGGGGTGGGTTTCGTCATTGCGGTCGCCGTCAGGCGTTCGAGCGGTCGATGTAGCGCAGCGGAATCTCGATGGTCACCTCGGTGCCATTGCCCATCACCGTGTGCCAGTCGATGGTGCCGCCGAGTTCCCCCTGGATGAGGGTCCGCACGATCTGCGTGCCGAGCCCCCGGCCGACCTGCCCCTCGGGCAGCCCCACCCCGGTATCGCGGACGCGGACCTCGAGGGTCTCGTCGCTGCGTTCCGCCGAGATCTCGACGTCTCCCTCCTGCCCCACCAGACCGTGCTCGACGGCGTTGGTCACCAGCTCGGTCAACGCGAGAGCCAGAGGCGTCGCGTACTCGCTCGGAAGCGTCCCGAAGCGCCCCGTGCTGCGTGTGCGGGCGCGGGTGTTCGGCGCGGCGGCGACCTCGGCGACGAGCTTGAGCACGCGCGCGAACACGTCGTCGAAGTCCACGTTCTGCGCCAGTCCCTCCGACAGGGTGTCGTGGACCACGGCGATCGCGGACACGCGTCGCATCGCCTGGGTCAAGGCATCCCGAGCCTCATCGGAGTGCGTGCGGCGCGCCTGGATCCGGAGAAGGGATGCCACGGTCTGGAGGTTGTTCTTGACGCGGTGGTGGATCTCGCGGATCGTCGCGTCCTTGGTGATGAGCTCCTGCTCCTGGTGGCGGATCTCCGTCACGTCGCGACTCAGGACGATCGCACCGATGCGCGTGCCCCGGTCACGCAGCGGAATCGTCCGCAGCGACACCTGCACCCCGCGCGCCTCGATGTCGGCGCGCCACGGCGCACGACCGGTGACGACCACGGGTAGCGACTCATCGACGTCCTGACGCTTGGCGGGCAGGATGCGCTCGGTGACCTCGGCGAGGGACTCGCCCTCGAGCTCGTCGTCGAACCCCATGCGGTTGAACGCCGAGAGCGCGTTGGGGCTTGCGAACGTCGTGATGCCGTCGACGTCGAGGCGGATGAGGCCGTCGGACGCGCGCGGAGCGCCTCGTCGCGGCGAGGTCGGCGCCTGAAGGTCGGGGAACTCGCCCGAGGCGATCATGCCGAAGAGGTCGTCGGCGCAGTCGTTGAACGTGATCTGCTGGCGCGAGGGCGTGCGGGTCTCCCCGAGATTGGTGTGGCGCGTCAGCACGCCGACCGTCGTCACGGGGTGCCCCTCGCGCGACAGTTCGCGCACGATCGGGACCGCGCGGACGCGCGTGGGTGTCTCTTCGAACCAGTCGGGGGATGCCGAATCGACGATGCGTCCGCTCTGGAAGGCCTCACGCACCTGCGTCCGCCACTGGGGACGCACGCGGTCGCCGACGATGTCGCGGTAGAACAGGGTCGCCGCTCCCCCGGGTCGGGTGTGGGCGACGGCCACGAACGAGTCGTCGGGGGTGGGCACCCAGATCACGATGTCGGCGAAGGCCAGGTCGGCCAGCAGCTGACCGTCGCCGGCGAGCCGGTGCAGCCACTCGACGTCGGCCGCGCTGGAGCGGCCCTGGGCGTAGACGAGTTCGCTGAGTGTCGACACCCTCTCACCCTAAGCCGCCCACGACGCCCTCTCGGGACCGTCGCCGCGAGCGGGTGAAGATCGCGGGTGAATCGGTCGCATAGGCAACTCGGGGGACATAATGATCGCGTGCTCGACGCGCAGTCACCCCGCGACCGGTTCGCGGACGTCGAATCCGTCGCCCGAATGCTGGGGATCGACGGTGCGGGCGTGCGGGCACTTCTCGCTGAGGGGCACATCCGCGGTGTGCGGATCGCGAGCGATCACGCGTGGCGGGTCGATCTCGTCAGCGTCGAGGACTACCTCGACGATCAGGCGGAAAACGAGCGACGTGTCGCCCTCTGGCAGCAGTCGCAGACGGCGAGCTTCCCCGAGCTGTGGGGTCGCGGGAACGTCCGTCATCCCGACTGATCCCGCTCGGGTTTCACCCGCCGCGCGACGACTGCCCTCACCCGGGGCGTGCTCACGTCGGCGCCCCGCGTCGTCCTACCGTCGTGTCACAGTCCCACCGGCACCACGAGACACGGAAGTCCCCCCATGTCCGCTTTCCTCTCCCGCAGGTCGGAGCACGCCTCCGCCGCCGCCCGATCCGACGCCTTCTTCGCCCCGCAGCGCACTCCGTCGGAGCGGCTCCCCTCCGCCGAGGTGTTTACGCGCAACGTGGTCCGCGGCGTCCTCGAAGTGTTCGCCGGCGTGCGGGAGGCGGAACAGCTGGCGCGCTGGACCACCGAGGAGGTCTATCGCGCCGTCGTGGTCCGCGCGGGTCTGGCGGCCCGGGCACGCAGTGCGCGACGGATGCCGGCGCCCCGCGACGTACACGAGATCCGGTCCGTACACCTCTTCTCGCCCGTCGACGGCGTCATCGAGGCGACGGTGATCGCCTCGGCACGCACCCGGACGCGGGCGATCGCGCTCCGTATCGAGGGCCTCGACGGGCGGTGGCGGGTGACCGCGCTCGCGCTGCTGTGACGACGTTACGGACGCCAGGACGCCAGGAAGTTGCCCAGCCGCTCGATGGCGTCCGAGATCACCCGGGCCTCGGGGAGCGTCACGATGCGCACGTGGTCGGTGGCCGGCCAGTTGAACCCCGATCCCTGCACGAGGAGCACGTGCTCGGCGACGAGGAAGTCGCGCACGAACGCGGCATCGTCGGGGATCTCGTACACCTCGGGGTCGAAGCGCGGGAACGCGTAGAGGGCACCCCGCGGCAGCACGCACGAGACGCCCGGGATCGCCTCGAGCCCCTGCCACGCGGCATCCCGCTGCTCGTGCAGACGGCCGGTCGGCGCGATCAGCGCGTCGATCGACTGCACCCCCGACAGCGCCGCCTGAACGGCGAACTGGGCCGGGACATTCGGGCACAGACGCGTGGATGCCAACAGGTTGATGCCCTGCAAGAACCCTTCGGCGTGTTCCTTCGGGCCGGTGATCACGAGCCATCCCGACCGGTAGCCCGCGACACGGTACGTCTTCGACAGGCCGTTGAAGGTCAGCACGAGCAGGTCGGGAGCCACGGTGGCCATGGGGATGTGCACCGCGTCGTCGAACACGATCCGGTCGTAGATCTCGTCGGCGAGCACGAGCAGCGAGTGCTCCCGTGCGATCGCCGCGATGCCCTCGAGCACCTCGCGGGAGTACACCGCCCCCGTCGGGTTGTTGGGGTTGATGACGACGATCGCCTTGGTCCGGGGCGTGATCTTGGACCGGATGTCCTCCAGGTCGGGCTGCCACTCGCGCGCCTCGTCGCACAGATAGTGCACGGGCGTGCCACCACCCAGGCTCGTCATGGCCGTCCACAACGGATAGTCGGGTGCGGGGATCAGCACCTCGTCGCCCTCGTCGAGCAGGGCCTGCATGGTCATCGTGATCAGCTCGGAGACGCCGTTTCCGAGGTAGACGTGATCGGGGTCGACGTGCGGGAACCCCGGCTCCTGTTCATAGCGTGAGACGACCGCGCGCCGGGCCGACAGGATGCCGCGGCTGTCGCTGTAGCCGTGTGCGTGCGGCACCGACGCGATCATGTCGCGCACGATCTGGTGCGGCGCCTCGAACCCGAAGATCGCCGGGTTGCCGGTGTTGAGCTTCAGGATCGAGTGCCCCTCGGCCTCGAGCCGATCGGCCTCGACGAGGGCCTCCCCGCGGATCTCGTAGAGGACGTCCTTCAACTTCGACGACTGATCGAGGGGGCGCAACGGGCTCATCGCCTCAGGATATCTGCGCGTCGAACCGGCCAATCGACCACGCGTGGCCTTACCGGACGCACGGATGCCGTGCCCCGCGCGGCGGCGGGAGCACGGCATCCATGGGGCGAAGCTACTTCTTCTTGCCTGCGGCGCGACGATCGGCGCGGTTGTTCGCGACGGGCTCGGCGACCTCGGTCCGCTGGCCGAACGCGCCCCGCGGACCGGTCGGCGCCGTCTGCGCGGCGGGCGCCGCGGCGTCGCCGGCCTGACGCAGACGGTTCGTCGCCGCCTGCTGCACCTGACCGCGCTCGTTGCGAACCTCGACCTCGCCGGCGTCGTTCGCGGCGGAGTACTCCAGACGCTGCGACTCCACGGCGGCGGGCGCAAGACCCTTCGCCTCGACGTGGGCACCGTCTTCGCCCTCGCCCTTGCGCACCTCGACCTCGAGGTTGTACAAGAAGCCGGCCGACTCTTCCTTGATCTGCCCCATCATCGACTGGAACATCTGGTACCCCTCGCGCTGGTACTCGATGAGCGGGTCGCGCTGGGCCATGGCCCGCAGGCCGATGCCGTCCTTGAGGTAGTCCATCTCGTACAGGTGCTCGCGCCAGCGACGGTCGAGCACCTGCAGGACGACGCGGCGCTCGAGCTCGCGCAACGCCGGGGCGCCGAGCGTCTGCTCGCGGTTCTCATACGCGATCCGCGCGTCCGAGATGATCTCGCGCTTGAGCCCCTCGGGGGTGATGCGTCCCTTGTTGCCGCCGGCCTCGGCCACGACCTCGTCGATGGTGACGCTCACGGGGTAGAGGGTCTTCAGCTCGGTCCACAGCGCGTCGAAGTCCCACGACTCGGTGTGCCCGTTGCCGGTGTGGTCGTCGATGATCGCCGTGATGGCATCCTCGATGAAGTGCTGCACCCGGTCGGCGATGTCGTCGCCCTGGAGCATGTGGCGACGGTCGGCGTAGATGGCCTCGCGCTGCCGGTTGAGGACGTCGTCGTACTTCAGGACGTTCTTGCGCATCTCGGCGTTGCGGGCTTCGACCTGGGACTGCGCGCTCTTGATGGCGCGGGACACGAGGCCGGACTCGATCGCGACGTCGTCGGGGAAGTTGGTGCGCGCGAGGATCGCCTCAGCGGCACCCGACTGGAACAGGCGCATGAGGTCGTCGGTGAGCGACAGGTAGAAGCGGCTCTCCCCGGGGTCGCCCTGACGGCCCGAGCGTCCGCGCAGCTGGTTGTCGATGCGGCGCGACTCGTGACGCTCGGTGCCGAGCACGTACAGACCGCCGGCTTCGGTGACCTTCGCGGCCTCCTCGGCGACGGTGTCGCGCATGGCCTGGTACACGGAGTCCCACTCCGCCTCGTACGCTTCGGGCGTCTCGACGGGGTCGAGGCCCTTCGCCTTCATCTCGGACACGGCCAGGAACTCGGCGTTGCCGCCGAGCATGATGTCGGTACCGCGACCGGCCATGTTGGTGGCGACCGTGACGGCACCCAGGCGCCCGGCACGGGCGACGATCTCGGCCTCGCGGGCGTGGTTCTTGGCGTTGAGCACCTCGTGACGGATGCCCTTCTTCGACAGCAGCCGCGAGAGGTACTCGCTCTTCTCGACGCTCGTGGTGCCGACGAGGACCGGCTGGCCCTTCTCGTGCCGCTCGGCGATGTCTTCCACCACCTGCGCGAACTTGGCCGTCTCGTTCTTGTAGACGAGGTCGGGCTGGTCCTTGCGGATCATCGGCTTGTTCGTCGGGATGGGCACCACGCCGAGCTTGTACGTCGACATGAACTCGGCCGCCTCGGTCTCGGCGGTACCCGTCATGCCCGAGAGCTTGTCGTACAGGCGGAAGTAGTTCTGGAGGGTGACGGTGGCGAGCGTCTGGTTCTCGGCCTTGACCGGCACACCCTCTTTGGCCTCGATGGCCTGGTGGATGCCTTCGTTGTAGCGGCGCCCCACGAGGATGCGGCCGGTGTGCTCGTCGACGATCATGACCTCGTCGTTCATCACGACGTAGTCGGTGTCGCGCTTGAACAGCGCGATGGCCTTGATCGAGTTGTTGAGGAACGAGATGAGCGGGGTGTTGGCCGACTCGTACAGGTTGTCGATGCCGAGGTAGTCCTCGACCTTCTCGATACCGGGCTCGAGCACACCGATCGTGCGCTTCTTCTCGTCGACCTCGTAGTCGACACCGGGCTCGAGCGTGCGCGCGAGCTTCGCGAACTCGGTGAACCAGCGGTTGGCCTCGCCGGAGGCGGGACCCGAGATGATCAGCGGAGTACGGGCCTCGTCGATGAGGATCGAGTCGACCTCGTCGACGATGGCGAAGAAGTGACCGCGCTGCACGAGGTCTTCCTTGCGCCACGCCATGTTGTCGCGCAGGTAGTCGAAGCCGAACTCGTTGTTGGTGCCGTAGCTGATGTCGGCGGCGTACTGCTCGCGGCGCACTTCGGGCGTCTGCCCGGACACGATGGTTCCCGTGGTCATGCCGAGGGCGCGGTACACGCGACCCATGAGCTCGGACTGGTAGCTCGCGAGGAAGTCGTTGACCGTGACGACGTGGACGCCCTTGCCCGCGATCGCGTTGAGGTAGGCCGGCAGAGCCGCGGTCAGCGTCTTGCCCTCACCGGTCTTCATCTCGGCGATGTTGCCGAGGTGCAGAGCCGCGCCACCCATGATCTGCACGTCGTAAGGCCGCTGACCGAGCGTGCGCTTGGCGGCCTCGCGCACCGCGGCGAAGGCCTCGGGCATGAGCTGGTCGAGCGTTTCGCCGGCTTCATACCGGGCTCGCAGTTCGACGGTCTCGTTACGCAGCTCTTCGTCGGTGAGCTGCTCGTAGTCCTCTTCGAGGGCACCGGTCGCCTTGACGACTCCCTGCAATCGTCGGAGGATGCGCCCCTCTCCGGCGCGCAGCAGTTTCTCGAGCGGATTGGCCACGAAGCATCTCCATCTGTCGGGTGCGGCGCCCCCCTGGACGCCGGCCTGCGCACAGGCATACAGGCCCATGTTATCCGTGTTACCCGTTCGTGACCTGCGAGTCCGCAGCCATTCGCCTTCACCCCTCGCGCCTGAAGCGAACACCCGGCCCGCGTACGGGCGCCCGGCCTAGGATCGAGCCATGGCCGGTTTCTGGGGAAAGAGGAAGCGCGAAGAGCAGGATGCCGCGGATGCCGATCTGGCGCGCCGCGCGGAGCTCGCCATCGTCGCCGCCGACGAACGGGTTCGCCTCACCTCCGACGAGCTCGATTTCGCCCGCGCGGAGCTCGGCGACAAGGCCACGGAAGACCTGGCCGCTGCGCTGGCGTCGGTGAAGGTGCATCTGGCGGAGGCGTTCCAGCTCCACCAGCTGAACCACGACGAGATCCCCGACACCAAGGAGGAGCTGCGCACGCGGAACGCTCGCATCATCCAGCTGTCGGAGTGGGCCGAAGACCTTCTCGAGGAGCGCACTCTCGTGCTCCAGCCCAAGATCGACGCCGTCCGACGCGCCCCCGAGACGCTCGCCCGCGTGCGGGCCGACCGCGACCGGCTGGCCGAACGTGTGCCGCATGCCCGGGAGGTCGTCGAGCGCCTCGCGCAGCGCTACAGCCCGTCGGCCCTCCAGCAGGTTGCGGGCAACCCCGAGGAGATCCAACAGCTTCTCGACTTCGCCGTGCACACCGCGGGCGTGTCCGAGCGGCGTCGCGAGGCGGGCCAGCGCGAGCAGGCGTCGGTCGCCCTCGAGGCATCCACCGAGGCCGTGCGGCGGGCGGAGTCGCTCCTGGATGCCGTCGACACCTTCGAGATCGAGGCCCTCCGCGCCGAGTCGACCCTCGCCGCGGTGATCGACGACTCCCGCAACGATCTCGCTGAGGCCCGGCGCGGACCGCAGACGCCCGCCGTCCTTCAGGCCATGACCGCACTGGAACGCGAACTCGCCGCGCTTCCCGCCGCGGGCTCGCGAAGCGATCCGTTCAGCGCTCTCTCCTCGCTCCGTCAAGCCAACGGCGACCTCGACCTCGCGCGCGAGCGCGCCGCACGCCCGGTTCCGTCGCAAGAGCAGGTCGACCACGCGATCGACGATGCGGACCGCCAGCTCGCGGTCGCGCGCGGCCTCATCACGGGCCATCGCGGGTGGATCGGAGCGGACGCGCGCACGCGTTTCGTCGAAGCCGAGAGGCTCCGGGCGGGCCTCCCCCTCGGACCCGTGGCGGAAGACCAGCGCGAGACGACGCTCGCCACGGCGCGGCGCGCCGGAGCCCTGGCATCCGAGTCCCTCCAGCTGGCTCAGCGAGACATCGAGCAGTCCCGTCCCGACGATTGGGGCGGCAACGGCTATGGACGCGGCGGCTACGGTCGCGGCGGCGGCATGGGCGGCGGCAACATGGTCGGCGGCATGCTGGGCGGTCTGGTCATCGGCTCGCTGCTCGGCGACATCTTCGACGGCTGACCGGTCGCACGAACACCAGCGGGGCCCCGTCGATTCGACGGGGCCCCGCTGTCGTCAGGGTCGGTCAAGAGGCGACGCGGGCCTCCGGCGGCGCCTGCGTTCCCAGAGCGATGACGCCGTAGTCCCACCCTTTGCGGCGGTACACCACACTCGGGTGGTCGGAACGGGCGTCGATGAAGAGGAAGAAGTCGTGGCCGACCAGCTCCATCCGATCGACCGCGTCCTCGACCGTCATCCACTCGGCATCGAACTGCTTCTGTCGGATGACGACGGGCGAGTAGTCCTCGTCGGACTCGGCTTCTGCGACGACGGGGACCTCGCCGGTGGCGACCGCCCGCAGCACGTCGACGGAGGCGGGCTGCACGTCGATGCCGGAGAGTTCGCCCGTGCCCTTCTCGAACTTCGCTCCCCGCGGGTGGTTGCGCGCATCGACGCGCTTCTGCTTCGCGCGACGGATCTGCTCCGAGATCTTGTCGACGGCCAGATCGAGGGCGGCGAACTTGTCGGTGTCGGTCGCCTCGGCGCGAACGACAGGCCCCTTCCCATCGAGGGTGAGCTCGACGGTGTCGTCCTCCATCCGACCGTTGCGGTAGGCGCGGTGCGTGACCTTGACCTCGAGCGTGGTCGCGCGGGGCGCGAGGTGCTCGATCCGGCTGACCTTCTCTTCGACCACCGTGCGGAATCGATCGGTGATACCGACTCCCACGCCGACGATGCTGGTGTCCATCCGTGACCTCCTTGTTCCGGGTTCCGCCCGGTCTAAGGGCGGAACAGCCGTCGCCTTAAGTCATCCCCACGCTAGTAGGACGGCACCCGCCTGTCACGTGCCAATCCCCCCTGATTCACGTGGATGTTCACTGTGTCGCGGCGTGTGCGCGAGCGTGACCGCCATCACCCGGTCCGCGCCCGCGTCGTGAAGGGCGCTCGCCGCCGCGCGCAGCGTGGCCCCGGTCGTGAGGACGTCGTCCACGACGACCACGGGGCCTTTCGGCGGATTCCGCGCCGCGAACACCCCCGTCATGTTGCTCTGCCTGCGGGCCCGGTCGAGCCCGCGCTGATCGGCGGCCGTTCTCTGCACGCGCAACAGCGGGATCGGGTGCGCGCCGGCACGCCGGGCGAGGAGGTCGACGGGGCGATAGCCGCGCCGGCGATCCGCGGACCGCGAGGCGGGCACGGTCGTCACCGTGGCCCCCGGCGGAATCACGGCGAGCGCGTGAGCGAGGGCAGGGGCGAGCACGCGGACGAGTCCCGTGCGCCCCTCGCCCTTGAACGAGCGGATGATGCGCGCCACCGGTCCCTCGAACGGGAGGGCGCTGACCACCTCGACACCCGGGGCGACGAGACCGTGGTGCAGGGACGGCCTGACCGCGGCGCGACACGCGTCGCATACGTCGACGTCGAGGGCTCCGCAGCCCGCGCACGCGACGGGGAACCAGAACGTCAGAGCCTCGGCCAGGGCCGCGCGCGCCGCGGGCCACAAGGGCTCCGGAATGAGGCCGTGCATGACGGCAGGATGCCGCTTCGTCGGTCGACGGCGTGTCCTCGGCCCCGCGTTCCGGGGACACGCGAGCGCCTCCCGTCGCTGGGGAGAGCGGGTCAGGACGTGGTGCCCTGCTGCACCGCCAGCACGCGGATGTCGGTGGCGACGAGCGTCCACGAGCTCCCCCGCCGGCTGTACAGGCGACCGTCGTCGTCGAGGATGCGCACGCTCGCGCTGCCGCCCGCGATGGCCCGGGCGTTCTCCGGTACCGAGCCCACGGTGCCCCGGCCGCCGACGCCGAGCTCGTCCAGGCTCGTCGCACCGTCGACGGTGGTGAGGACGCCCACCGTGGTGTCGTCGAGCCAGGCCAGGTCGAACGCCCCCGTCTCCGCGAACGACAGCACGTGCGGCGGTCCGAGATTGACCGCCGCGCCCTCACGAATGATGCCCGCCAGCCACACTTCCCGCACTCCCGCGACCGTCACGATCGCGGCGATGCGCGTGCCGTCGCGGGAGATCTGGAAGGACACCACCTCCGAGGCATCCGGCCAGGCGTTCCCGACGTCGCGGGGCACCCCCTCCGCGGAGAATGCGCGCACCTGCGACGGCGCGTTGCGCGGGACGCTCCAGATCTCGCCCTCGGAGTCGATCGACGGCGGGAGGAGTCCCGGGCGGTCATCGAGGAGGAAGGTGCCGCCGTCGGCGAGCGCGCTGGCGACGGCGCCCCGCTCGGTCAGAACGGCGGCGAGGCTTCGGTCGGCCTCGAGCTCGATGTGCGTGGGGGCCAGCGACTGGACCGCGTCCGAAAGGGAGGGGATCGTCTCGAGCTCCTCACCGCTGAGGACCCCGAAGCGTCCATCGGCCGTGAGGACGGCCGGCGACGGGTCGATGCGGGTGATGCGGACCGGGAGCTCGCTCGCGGCGACGGGCGTGCCGTCGACCGTCATCTGCACGTCGCTGATGCCCGCCGTGGCGAGACTCCGCGCGAGCTGCGTCTGCATGCGATCGAGGGTCGTGCGATCGAGGCTGAGCGCCGCACGCGGAAGCTGGACCTGCGCGACACCGCCCGACGACAGCGTGACCGAACGCCCCACGAGCGACAGCTCATCGGGGAACGCGTTGCGCACGGCATCCGCCAGCCACGCGCTCGGGGCGCCGTCGACGAGTGCCGTGGTCACCCGGCTGGCCACCAGCGGCCGCGGGAACCACCGGACGTCGGGCACGATGAAGCTCCAGGTGGGGTCGAAGTACGCCACGGATGCCGTCTGGTAGACGGTGGGGAAAACCTCCTCGTACAGCACGACTCCGTCGGGGGCGGACGTGATGCGCCACTGGTCGTCGACGCGGGCCAGGGCGAAGGACAGCGTCTCGGTCGCTCCGGTCACCGCGGGAGAGTAGGCGCCGTCGGCATCCACCCCCGCCACGGTGGACAGCTGCACGCTGACCGCCGATCCGTCCGGCACGGGGGTCGCGCGGCGGTCCGCGAGACGGTCGATCGTGACCCGCGCTCGGGGATCCCACGGGGTGCCCGGCGCGAGGAAGAGCTTGGCGGTGGCCCAATCGTCGGCCGGCCCGGATCCGGCACGAAGGAACCCCTCGACGATCTCGGTCGGTGTGGCACCTTCTTGCGGGCCGTCCGGGACGAACGCGAAGTCCTGCGCGTCGTCTCCCTGCGGTCCCCGCCCGGGATTGACGTACCCGGTCGTGGGCAGACCCGTGCACGCGGTGAGGACGAGCACGAGCAGCAGCCCCACAGCGGCCAGAGCGCGCTTCACGATGTCGTCCTCCCGGTTCGTCCGAGCGAGATGGGCTGTGTGAGCCCGAGAGCTTCGAGCGCGCCGCCCTGCTCGTCCTCGGGGACGAGGGGCAATGGCGAACCCTGCAGGGGACGGCCGTCCCGCGGCAGCGTGAGCAAGAAGTTGGAGCCGCGTCCGAGCTCGGACCAGACCGACAGCGTTCCCCCGTGCAGTCGCGCGTCGCCCAGGGCGATCGACAGCCCGAGTCCCGTCCCCCCGATCGTGCGCACCCGTGAGGGGTCAGCACGCCAGAACCGGTCGAAGACGCGCTCGACGTCCTCGGACCGCATGCCCAGACCGAAGTCGCGCACGCTGAGGGCCACGGCATCCCGGTCGCTGTCCACCGACACGACGATCGGGCGGCCCTCGCCGTGCTCGATGGCGTTGCCGAGGAGGTTCCGGACGATGCGGCGCACGCGCCGGGCATCCATGTCGATGGGCGTGTACCCGCCGGGCGCGACCAGTCGCACGTCGCTGCCGTGCTGCAGCGCGAGCTGTTCCATCGAGGCGATGACGTCCTCGGCGAGGTGCGCCATGCTCGTGGGCTCGAGCTCGAGCTGCACCGAACCGGCGTCGTACCGGCTGATCTCCAGGAGGTCGGTCAGCAGCACCTCGAACCGCTCCACCTGGGCATGCAGCAACTCGGCGGCGCGGGCCGTCGTCGGCTCGAACTCGTCGCGCTGGTCGTTGATCATGTCGGCGGCGAGCCGGATGGTCGTCAGGGGCGTGCGCAGCTCGTGCGACACGTCCGACACGAACCGCTGCTGCACCAGTGACAGATCGGCGAGCTCCTTGATCTGGGACTCGATGCTGTCGGCCATGGCGTTGAAGGAGCGGTTCAGTGTCGCCAGCTCGTCCTCGCCGCGCACCGGCAGCCGCACTCCCAGGTCACCGGAGGCGAGTTTGGCGCTGGTTTCGGCGGCATCCGCGATCGGCGTCGTCACCGAACGCAGGACGACCCACGCGATCGCCCCGATCAGCACCACCAGGACCAGGCCGACGACCCACAGCAGCACCTGCACGAACGCAAGCGTCTGCGACGCGCTCGCGAGGTCGTAGCCCATGTAGAGCTCGTAGTAGTCGACCCCGTCCTCGGCGGGGAACCGCAACTGATGACCGACCAGGATGCCGGGCACCACGCGGCCGTCTTCGGAGGGGAGCGCCACCGACTGCCACCACTGCAGCTCGGCGTTGGACTGCACCTGCGTGCGCAGCGCCTCGGTGACGATGCCGGAATCGAACGCGGGCGAGATGAAGGGTTGCGGTGCCAGCGGCGACGGCGGGCCGATGCGGTACAGCGCGATGAGGTCGCTCGAGGATTGCTGCGACAGGCGTGTGGCGATGCCGTTCATCAGCGTCTGCGCCGCCGCAGGGTCGGTCGAGTCCACCGCTGCGTCCAGCGTCGCCTGGGCCGCGGACGTCGCCCGCTGCGCTTCCAGGAGCACCTGGTCTTTGCGCGAGGTGAAGAGCTCGTTCTGGATCACCAGGGCCATCGCCACGCAGGTCACGAGGATCGTCGCGGCCGTCAGCGCGACCGTGATCACGATCGTGCGGAACCGCAACGAACGGCGCCACAGCGTGGTGACGCGGTCGCGGACGCGACGCCAGTCGGTCGACCGCACCCGTCGGACCGGGGGCGTTCTCACCGCGCCGGTCATGCGGGCCTCACGCCACTGCGCCGGCGCGATATCCCACGCCGCGGACGGTGGTCACGATCCGCGGGTTGTCGGGGTCCGCCTCGATCTTGGCCCGCAGGCGCTGCACGTGCACGTTCACCAGACGGGTGTCGGCCTTGTAGTGGTACCCCCACACCTGCTCGAGCAGCATCTCGCGCGAGAAGACCTGCTGCGGTTTCTCGGCGAGCGCGACCAGCAGCTCGAACTCCAGCGGCGTCAGCGCGATCGGGGTGTCTCCGCGACGAACCTCGTGCGCGGCGACGTCGACGACGAGGTCGCCGATGCGCAACGTCTCGTCGACTGTGGTCTGTGCCGGACGCAGGCGCGTGCGGATGCGCGCGACGAGCTCCTTCGGGTTGAACGGCTTGACGATGTAGTCGTCGGCTCCCGACTCCAGCCCCTTGACCACATCCGCGGTGTCGGTGCGTGCGGTCAGCATGATGATCGGGATGCCGGACTCCGCCCGCACGCGCGTGCAGATCTCGATGCCGTCGACTCCCGGCAGCATGAGGTCGAGGAGGATGAGGTCGGGTCGCTCGGTGCGCCAGGCGTCGACCGCCTGCGCACCGTCGGCACAGAACACGGTCTCGAATCCCTCGGTGCGCAGCACGATGCCGATCATCTCGGCCAGCGCGGTGTCATCGTCGACAACCAGGATCCGTGAAGTCATCGGGTGTACGTCTTCCGTCTCGGACCCGTCCGGGAACGGGCAGTGCGCCGCGGGTGGGGGCGCATCACCCCGAGCGTAGTCGACGAGGCTGCGAGCGTGGCGAGCGCGCCCGGGGTGTGTGACACGATGAAGGACACAGCCGACCGCCGAGGAGGCGTCATCGTGACCGCGTATCCCGCCTGGACGCCGGCCTCGCGCGCCGGAATCGTGCCGCTGCACCCCTACGGGTTCGGCACCATCCTCGGCCGTTCGTTCGTCGCCCTGCGGCACAACCCCCGCGTCCTGCTCGGCTTCGCGTTGATCGTGCAGACCCTGGCGTATCTGATCGTGAGCGCCGCGCTGGCCGGTGTCGCGATCGCCAGCTTCGCGCGGCTGGACACCCTCGTCGAGGGCACCGACGAGTTCGACGCCGTCATGACCGGCTCCATCGCCCTCACGGCTGTCGCCGCCCTCGTCCTGGGCGCACTGGCGGGGACCCTGAGCGTCCTCGTCCAGGGCGTGGTCGTCGCCGAGGTCGCCTCGGCCGTCGTCGCCGAGAAGCCCACGCTGCGCGACGCGTGGCGCCGGGTGCGGCCGGTGTTCCTCCGGCTCATCGGCTACGCGCTGCTGACCCTTCTCGCCGCGACGGTGGTGCTGGCCGTGCTCGGCGGGATCGCCGTGCTCCTCGGTCTCGTGCTGCTTCCGCTCGGAATCCTGACGGGTGTGCTGTTCGCCCTCGGGCTCATCCCGCTGTACCTGTGGCTCGCGACGAAGCTCTTCCTCGTCCCCTCGGCGATGATCCTCGAGGGCATCGGCATCCGTCGGGCCATCGTGCGGTCCTGGGTGCTGACCCGCCGTCGCTTCTGGCCCACGCTCGGGGTCATCGTCATCATCTCGCTCGCGTTCGGCGCGATCGGGCAGGTGATCTCCCTGCCTCTGGGTCTGCTGTCCGGCGGGATCTCGACGATCGTGTCCCCGACCGGCGCCGACGACACCGGCGCCCTGATCGCGTTCATCGTCGTGCAGCTCATCGGGCAGGTCGGCATCCTGCTCGTCCAGTGCGTCGCCGTCGTCGTGCAGGCGACCTCCGCCGTGCTGGTGTACGTGGACGCCCGCATGCGCGTGGAGGGACTCGACCACGATCTCGCGGTCTACGTCGAGGCGCGCGACGCGGGAGCGTCCGACCTCCCCGACCCGTACCGGGTGGGTGCCGGTCGCGCGGTCGATCCTCGCGCGGCCGCGATGCCGGGCAGCCCCGCGGCCGAGGCCGCTCCCCGCGCGGGGACGTGGGCCGCACCGGCGTGGCCCGCCCCGAGCGTGCCGCCGGTGCCCGCCGCACCGCCCGAGCCCACCGCGTGGACCGCGCCCGGCAGCCCCCCGTCCGCATCGTGAGCAGCGGGCTCTGGTCGAGGCCGACCGTCGTCCCTCTCCTCCCCGGCCCCGACGAGGCGCGGGAGTGGGCGGAACGCGAACTCGCCGACCCCGTCTACCGGGCTGCCGAGCCGACGGCGTTCGATCGTCTGGCCCGCGCGGTCCGGGATGCCATTGAAGCGCTGTTCACGGCCCCCGTCTCGGGCGACTGGGGCCCGTGGGCCTTCGTCGTCCTGGCCGTCCTGGTGGTCGCCGCCATCGTCACCGGCGTGCTGATCTGGGGTCGCCCCCGTCCGATCACGCGGGAGCGGCCGCCCGCCCTGGCTCTGTTCGACCACGACGACGCGCGCTCCGCCGACCAGTTGCGCGCCGATGCCGAAGCGGCAGCCGAGCGACGCGAGTGGGACGACGCCGTGGTCCTGCGGTTCCGCGCGTTCGCCCGCGGACTCATCGAACGCGGCATCGTGGATCCGCCGCCCGGCGCCACGGCGCGCGCCTTCTCCCGATCCGTCGGCGAGACCCTTCCCGCTCTCGCCGCGCCCGCCGCCGACGGCGCCGGCGCCTTCGACGACGTGCGCTACCTCGGGCGCGCGGGGACCGCCGAGACCTACGCGCTGGTCACCCGTCTCGACGAGGCAGCCATGGCGAGCCGCATGGCCGCCACCGACACGCGGGCAGGCAACCGATGAGCGCCGACACGCTCGCTCCGGCGCCGGTGCGCCGGCGCAGTCGCGCTGCCGTGGGCTGGATCGTCCTCGTCGCGGCCCTCGTGGTCATCGGACTGTTCGGGACGACGATCGTGTACGGCGGGTGGACGCAGCGCGACGCGTTCGACCCCGAATCCCCCGCGCCCGACGGCACCCGCGCCCTCGTGCGCGTGCTCGAGGCGCAGGGCGTGACGGTGACGGTCGCGCGCGATCTCGCCGCCGCCGAGCGGGCGCTCACCGCATCCCCCGGAACCCTCGTGATGCGGGACGCCCCCGAGCTGTCCGACGACGCGCTGCGCAGCCTCACCGCCCGCGCCCGCGACGTCGTGCTGGTCGAACCGCGCTCGCGCAGCCTGGACGTCCTGCTCGGCGGCTCCGCGCTGGCCGGCGTGGTGGACGAGCGCACCGTCGATCCGGCGTGCGACGTCGCGGCAGCGGAGGCGGCGGGTCCCGCCCGCGTCGGAGAGTTGTATCTGCCGGGCGACGGCGTCACGGGGTGCTACCCCGCCGATGACGGATTCGGCGTCCTCGTCGCCGGCGGAGACGGTTCCTCCGTCGCCGCCGTCGACGGTGTGACCGTGCTCACCAACCGCGCGCTCCCGCGCGACGGCAACGCCGCACTCGCTGTGGGTCTGCTCGGGCGATCATCCTCCCTCGTCTGGTACGTCCCGTCCCCCGAGGACGCCGACACCGGCGCCGCCGCGCCGACCATCGGCGACCTCACGCCTCCGTGGGTGTCGCCCGCCCTGGTGCTGCTGCTGATCGCGGGGCTTGCCGCTGCCCTCTGGCAGGGGCGCCGATTCGGACCGCTCGTCGTGGAACGCCTCCCCGTCACCGTGCGCGCGAGCGAGACCACCGAGGGCCGGGCACGTCTGTACGCGGCCTCGGGCGACGCCGCGCACGCCCTGGCGGAGCTGCGGCACGCGACCCGACGACGCCTGGCGGGGCTCCTCGGGCTCTCGCCCCGCGTCCCCGCCGAGCAGCTCGCGGATGCCGTCGCGGAGCGCGTGAGCGCCGAACGCGCGGTGGTGCGCGGCATCCTGATCGACGACCTCCCCCGCACGGACCGCGACCTCGTCGCGGCGAGCGATCGCCTCCGCGATCTCGAGACCAGCGTGCGCGCGACCCTCCGAACGGAAAGGACCCCCCGATGACCGACAGTCCTCTCGGCTCCCCCGACCCCGGCGATCCGCCCGCTGACGCCCCCGGTGCTGCACCGCACTCCGCGAACGGGGGCGACGCCGATCTGCGCCAGGCGATGCACCGGGTGCGCACCGAGGTCGGCAAGGCCGTCGTCGGTCAAGACGGCACGGTGACCGGGCTGCTCATCGCCCTTCTCGCCCGCGGCCACGTGCTGCTCGAGGGCGTTCCGGGCGTCGCCAAGACCCTCCTCGTCCGATCGTTCAGCCAAGCGCTGGGCCTGGACACCCGGCGCGTGCAGTTCACTCCCGACCTCATGCCGGGCGACGTCACGGGCTCGCTCGTCTACGACGCCCGCTCCGGAGAGTTCGAGTTCCGCGCCGGACCGGTCTTCACGCACGTGCTGCTGGCGGACGAGATCAACCGGACGCCCCCGAAGACGCAGGCGGCACTGCTGGAGGCGATGGAGGAGCGCCAGGTCTCGTCCGACGGGCTGAGCCGACCGCTTCCCGATCCGTTCCTGGTGGCGGCGACGCAGAACCCCGTCGAGCACGAGGGCACGTACACCCTCCCCGAGGCTCAGCTCGACCGGTTCCTGCTCAAGCTCGTCGTCGACCTGCCGGGCCGGGACGCCGAGGTCGACGTGCTGCGCCGGCACGCCGGAGGGTTCGACCCGCGACGCCTCCGCGAGGCGGGACTGGATGCCGTCGTCACGCCGACCGAGATTCTCGCGGCGCAGCGCGCGGCGGCCTCCGTCGTGGTCGCGGACGACGTCCTGGGATACGTGGTGGACCTCGCGCGCGCCACACGGCAGAGCCCCTCCGTCCTGCTCGGCGTGAGCCCGCGCGGGTCGACGGGCCTACTCGCGGCGGCGAAGGCCTGGGCGTGGCTCGGCGGATACCCCGCGATCACCCCGGACCACGTCCAGACGATGCTCGTCCCGGTATGGCGGCACCGCATCCGTCTGCGCCCGGAAGCCGAGATCGAGGGCGTCACGGTCGACTCCGTGCTCACCTCGGTTCTGCAGCAGACCCGCGTCCCGCTCTGATGTACGTCACGGGCCGGCTGGCCTTGCTCGTTGCGCTCGGTGTCGTCCCGGTCGTGCTGCTCTCGACCGCGGGGGCGTCCGCGTGGGCAGTCATGGCGGGATGGGCCGTGCTGTGCGCCCTCCTCGCCGCGGCCGACGCGCTCCTGGCGGCCGACCCGCGCGCACTCGAGATCACCCGCACGCTCCCCGAGCGAGCCCTGCGCGATCAGCCGGTCGCGGGTGAGCTGCGCGTACGCAACGGCGGCCGCCGCACGCTCCGCGCCCGGGTGCGCGACGCGTGGCAGCCGACCGCGGGAGCGTCCCCCGAGCGCCTCGGGGTCATCGTGCCGCCCGGCGAGCGCCGCGGCGCCGCTCTGACGCTGCTGCCCCGCCGGAGGGGCGAACTGCGCAGCGAGTTCGTCGTCGTGCGCTCCGAGGGGCCGCTGCGATTGGCCGGACGGCAAGCCACGCTCCCCGTCCCCGCCCGGCTGCGCGTACTTCCCCCCTTCACCGCACGACGGCACCTGCCCTCGCGGCTCGCGCGCCTACGCGAACTCGACGGCAACACGACGCTCCAGATTCGCGGTGCCGGCACCGAGTTCGACAGTCTGCGCGAGTACGTCCGCGGCGACGACGTGCGCTCGATCGACTGGCGAGCGACCGCGCGCGCGGGCACGACAATGCTGCGCACGTGGCGACCCGAGCGCGACCGGCACGTCGTGATCGTGATCGACACCGGTCGCACCGCCGCCGCCCGGGTCGGCGACGGCGCTCGCCTCGACGCCGCGATGGAGTCCGCGCTCCTGCTCGCGGCGCTCGCCGCCCGCGCCGGAGACCACGTTCATCTGCTGATGTTCGACCGCGTCACCCGCGCCCGCGTCACCCGCGTCGACGGGGCACAGCTGCTGCCGGCACTCGTCGACGCGATGGCCCCCGTCGAACCGCAGCTCATCGACACCGACTGGGATGCCGCGTTCGCGCAGGTGCGCGGCCTGACGCAGCGCCCCGCACTGGTCGTGCTCCTCACCGCGGCCGACGATCCGGAGGCCGCCCGGGCCTTCCTCGCGTCCCTGCCCGCGGTGGCGGCGCGCTCACGACTGCTGGTCGCCACCGCGACCGACGGGCCCGGCGAGGCTCCCGCCCGCGACGACGCCACCGCGGTCTACGCGGCGGCGGCGATCGAGCGAGCGCGCTCGGATGCCGATCGCGTGCGCGGAGCCATCGTCCGCGCCGGCGGCGACGCGGTGACCGCCTCGGCCGACGACCTCCCGCCCGTCGTGGCCGACCGCTACCTCGCGCTCAAGGCCGCCGGCCGCCTCTGACGCCCCGTCCCGGCATCCGGCGGTCTAGCACACCTCCCCTATGCACCCGGTCGCATACGACGCGGCTTATTCTGGGGGATACCCTCCAGCCGCCGATGTGTCCCTTTGCGCGCGGCTGAGCCGTCTACGCACAGGATGCGGGAGCTCTCTTGCCAGGAAACGCCACCACCCGCTTCGACGACGTGGCCCTCGTGTCGGTGGCGAGCGTGCTGCCCAGCCGCGTGACCACCAGCGACGACATCGAGGAGCGGCTGGCCCCCGCGCTGTCGCGTCTGCGTCTGAAGCCCGGACTCCTGCGCCGCGTGGCCGGTGTCGTCGAACGACGCAACTGGGCCGAGGGCGAGTCCTCCGACGAGGCGACGATCGCCGCCGGCAAGCAGGCCCTCGCCGAAGCGGGTGTCGACCCGAGCGAGGTCGGGCTCATCATCAACACCTCCGTCACGCGCAAGCACCTCGAGCCGTCCGTGGCGGTGCGCCTCCATCACGGCCTGGGCCTGCCCAGCTCGGCGATCAACTTCGACGTCGCCAACGCGTGCCTCGGCTTCATCAACGGCATGAGCCTCGCTGCCGGCATGATCCAGTCCGGGCAGGTGCGCTACGCGCTGATCGTCAACGGCGAGGATGCCGATGAGATCCAGGTGAACACGATCAACCGACTCGTGCGCGAAGACCTCGACCGTGATGCGTTCATGCAGGAGTTCGCCTCCCTCACGCTGGGGTCGGGAGCCGCCGCCGCGGTGCTGGGTCGCGCGAGCGACCATCCCGAGGGGCATCGCATCGTCGGCGGGGTCACCCGCGCGGCCACGCAGTTCTACGACCTGTGCGACTGCAGCGTCGAATGCAAGATAACCTACGCAATTTAGCTCGTCTAGGGCGGCCTCGACCTCGTCGTCTCGGCGTGGAAGGAAGCCAAGGGAGAGTTCTCCTGGACCGGCATGGACCGGTACATCACCCACCAGGTGTCGTCGGTGCACACCTCGGCGATCGTCCGCGCCGCGAAGCTGGATCGCGGCCGCGTGCCGGTCACCTACCCGCACCTGGGCAACGTCGGCCCCGCCTCCATTCCGATCACCCTGGTCGACGAGCAGAAGACCCTGCGCCGCGGCGACCGTGTCCTGCTGATGGGAGTGGGCTCCGGGCTGAACACCGGGATGCTGGAGCTGGCCTGGTGAGCGTCACCGGTCTGTCCGCGACGCTGCCTCCCGCCGGGCTTCCCGGCCTCGACCCGTCGCTGTCGCGCCTCGTCGACGTCGACGGAACGGGCATGGATGCCGGCCGGAGACGCACGTGGCACGTGCTCGACACCGGGCCGGCCCTCGCCGAGCGGGGCATCACGCCGGCCGGCACGATCGTCGCCGTGCACGGCAACCCGACATGGTCGTATCTCTGGCGCGCGCTGGTCGGCGCCTCGGTCGCGCGTGCGGAGTCCGACGGTGCCGCGTGGCGCGTCGTCGCCGTCGACCAGCTCGAGATGGGCTTCTCCGAGCGCACCGAGGTGCGACGGACGCTCGCGCAGCGGATCGCCGATCTCGCCGGTCTCGTCGACGCACTCGGCATCCGCACGCCCATCGTGACGATCGGGCACGACTGGGGCGGCCCGGTCTCGCTCGGCTGGGCGGTGCAGCACCGCGAGCGCCTGGCCGCGGTGATCGCCCTCAACACCGCCGTGCACCATGCCGAGGGGGCGCCGCTGCCTTTCGCGTTGCGTGTGGCCACGGCCCGGGGCATGCTCGCCGCCGGGACCACGGGCACGACCGCGTTCCTCGACACCACGCTCGCCCTCGCCGATCTCGACCCCGCGGTGCGTGCGGCCTTCCGGGCGCCGTACGCGACGGCCGGACGGCGGCGCGGGATCGGCGGATTCGTCGCGGACATCCCCGCCACGGCCGCCGACGAGAGCACGCCGGCGCTGCGGAGCATGGCCGAGGGCCTGCGCACCCTCGACGTTCCGGCGCTGCTGCTGCGCGGGCCAAAAGACCCCGTGTTCGGCGAGGAACACCTCGACGATCTCGTCGCACGCCTCCCCCACGCCGACGTGCACCGCTTCGAGGGCGCGGGTCATCTCGTGGCCGAGGAACGCCCCTACGCCGACGCGGTCCTGGACTGGCTGGCCGAGAACGTCGTCGCGGGTGCCGCTCCCGCAGGCTCCGCCGCCGACGACGCCCCTGACGGACCTGCCCCGGCTCCCCTGTGGGAGGCGCTGTCGGCCCGTCGCGACGATGACGACGTGGCCGTGATCGACATGGCCACGCGCGTCGACGGCGCCCCGCTGCGCGTCAGCTGGCGACAGCTCGCCACCCGCGTCGAGGAGATCGCCGCCGGTCTCGACACCCTGGGCGTCCGCGCCGGCGACCGGGTGTCGCTGCTCGTCCCTCCCGGTCCCACCCTCACGGCCGTGCTCTACGCGTGTCTGCGCATCGGCGCGATCGTCGTCGTGGCCGACCGGGGGCTCGGCATCCGGGGACTGTCCCGCGCGGTGCGCGGCGCTGTGCCCGACGTGGTGATCGGCGAGGTCGCCGGCCTCGCGGCCGCACGGACCCTGGGCTGGCCGGGACGCCGCATCTCGGCGGCGTCGCTCCCCGCCGCGACCGGGCGCGCCCTCGGCGTCGAGGCGAGTCTTGCCGAGGTGGCCCGCGCCGGCCGCGGCCGCGCCCTCCCCGCCCCACCGCCCGTCGACGCCGACGCCGCCGTGCTCTTCACCTCGGGCTCCACGGGTCCGGCCAAGGGCGTGGTGTACACGCACCGGCAGCTCTCGTCGCTTCGCGACGCTCTCGCCGCGCACTTCGCGGTGGGCCCCGACACGGGACTCGTCACCGGGTTCGCGCCGTTCGCGCTTCTGGGCCCCGCGCTCGGTACCCGGTCGGCGACCCCCGACATGGACGTGTCGGCTCCGCGTACCCTCACGGCCGCGGCGGTCGCTGCGGCCGTGCGCGCGTCCGACGCGCGCATCGTCTTCCTCTCCCCCGCGGCGGTCCGCAACGTCGTGGCCACCGCGGGCGCCCTCACGGCCGCCGACCGGACGGCCCTCGAGGGCGTGCGCACGTTCCTGTCGACCGGCGCCCCGGTGGGGACGCCGCTCCTGCGCCGAGCGCAGGAACTCATGCCGAACGCCACCGCCCACACCCCGTACGGCATGACCGAGTGCCTGCTCGTCGCCGACGTCACCCTCCCCGGGATCCAGGATGCCGCGGCATCCGACGATCGTGGCGTGTGCGTCGGCACCCCGATCGGGCAGGGCGGCGTGCGCATCTCGGCGCTGGACTCCGAGGGCCGGGCCACGGGTGCCCCCACGACACAGGCCGGGATCACCGGTGAGGTCGTGATCAGCGCACCGCACCTCAAGCGCGGGTACTTCCGGCTCTTCCTCACCGACCGCGAGGCCCGCCGCGACCTCGACGCCTTCGAGGGACGCTGGCACCGCACGGGAGATGTCGGCCACCTCGACGCGGACGGACGCCTGTGGATCGAGGGACGTCTCCCGCACGTCATCACGACGGCCGACGGTCCGGTCACCCCCGTCGGCGTCGAGCAGGATCTCGAGGCCGTACCCGGTGTGGTCCGCGCCGCAGCCGTCGGCGTCGGCCCGGTCGGACGCCAGGTCGTCGTGGCCGTGGTCGAACGCGAGCCCGGCGTGCGGCGCGCGGCGGTGGCATCCCCCGGGCTGACGGAGGTCGCGCGCGCCGCGACCGCACAGACGCTCGCGGCGGTGCTCGTCGTCCCGGCCCTGCCCACCGACATCCGCCACAACTCCAAGATCGACCGGTCGCGGCTGGCCGCCTGGGCCGAGCGCATGCTCGCCGGCGAAAGGCCGACGGCACCGTGAAGGTTCTCGCGACCGGAGCATCCGGGTTCCTGGGGCGCGCGGTCGTGCGTGCGCTGCAGCAGGCGGGGCACGACGTGCGAACGCTGCAGCGACGTCCGTCCGGCGTCGCCGGAGCCGAGGATCACCTTGGTTCGGTGACGGACCCGGATGCCACGGCCGCGGCGGTCGAAGGGGTCGACGCCGTCGTGCACATGGCGGCGAAGGTCTCACTCGCGGGAGACCCGGCGGAGTTCCACGCCGTCAACGTCGAAGGCACGCGCACGCTCCTGGACGCGGCGACCGCCGCGGGCGTGACCCGCATCGTGCACGTCTCGTCTCCCTCGGTCGCCCACGCCGGGCACGCGCTGCAGGGAGTGGGCGCCGAGCCCGCCGACCCCGCCGGAGCGCGCGGCGAGTACGCCCGCGCCAAGGCCGAAGCGGAGCTGATCGCCCTCGGTCGCGCGGGTGACGCGGCATCCCTCGTGGTCATTCGCCCCCACCTGGTGTGGGGGCCCGGTGACACGCAGCTCATCGCGCGCGTGCTCGACCGTGCGCGTCGCGGGCGCCTGCCCCTCCTCAACGGCGGGACGGCGCTCATCGACTCCACCTACGTCGACAACGCCGCGAGCGGCATCGCCGCGGCCCTCGCGCGCGTCGACGACGTCAGCGGACGCGCCTACGTCCTGACCAACGGTGAGCCCCGGCCCGTCGGCGATCTGCTGGCCGGGATCTGCCGCGCCTCGGGCGTGCGCCCGCCCCGGTTCAGTGTGCCCGCGCGTGTCGCCGTGGCCGCGGGCGCGCTCGTCGAGCGCGTCTGGGCCGTCCGGCCCGGCCAGGACGAACCGCCCATGACGCGCTTCCTCGCCGAGCAGCTCTCCACCGCGCACTGGTTCGATCAGACCGAGATCCGCCGCGACCTGCGCTGGACCCCCGCCGTCTCGATCGACGAGGGCCTGCGCCGCCTCGCCCGCGCCTAGTCCTCGGCATCCGCCCACCCCGCCCGCGCGGGGCGGGCTCTCCCCGTGCGCTGGGGCTCGCACGGCCGGCCCCCGCCGCGCGGCCGGCACTGCCCCGTGCGGCCTGCACAACTCCGGCGAAACCGCACCACCCCGGCATCCACCACCTCAACACCGGCCATCCCGCAGGAGATATGCACCCGCGCCGACCCGGCCCGCGCCGACCCGGCCCGCACCGCTCCGGCAACCGGCACAACTCCGGCGAAACCGCACCAGGCCGGCACAACTCCTGCAAAACCGCACCAC
>NZ_JAKRNI010000016.1 GCF_022346945.1 Microbacterium sp. ACRRU
AACTGACTATCCAGATGCCAACCCCAAAAGGGTTGGACTTTGATCCAAAGGAATTCTCACCAGACCCGAAGGCCCGACGAGGAAAAAATTGGCATTTGACAAGTGCACGCTGTTGAGTTCTCAAGGAACGGACGCACCCACAGAACCAGCCCAAAAGACCGTACCCATGAGGCAACTTCACTACCTTATGGCCACACGAACACGTCCCAAACACAGCGAACCAGAGGTTCAGTCATGGAGGACAAGTGCCGAGTGGCGAATCCCTATCGTAGACCAGGAAGCCGAAGCTCACAAGTTCTGATCGGGGTGGTTCACCGCTTGAGAGGACGCGGGGCCTTCCGGCCGCTCCGCTCTCCCCTGTGGGGCGAACAAGTAATAAGTTACGCGGATCCCACCCATCCGTCCAATCCACCCCACACCCCGGGCGTGTCGCACACCCCCACCCGCGGAAACACGCGGAACTAGCGTCGACGGCGCACCTGAATGACGAGGGCGAGCGCGACGGTGGCGACGGCCCAGGCGGTCGCGACCTTGGTCAGGACTCCGTAGATCACGTGGGTGGGGGTGAAGTCCGCGTCGAACCCGCCACTCACCGCGAGAGCGAGGCCGCTGGCCAGCAGAAGCGCACAGGGCAGCGAGATCCACCACACCACCCGCACGACACCCGGCACGGACCGCACGATCGGCGTCGGCGATCGTCGGACCAGCCACACCACCGCGAACACGAAGATCACCAGCAGCCCGAAGGCGCTCGACGCGTGCTGCAGCCACTTCACCGCCGGGAGCGGTCCCCACGATTGTTCGAGGACAGGAAAGAGTCGGACGCCCGCTCGCCCCTCGTGCGTGAGGAGATCCCAGGCGATGTGCGTGGCCACACCGAGAACGAGGGACACCACAAGCCACACACGGGCGGAGGCTCCCGCCCCAATCGTTTCCCGCAACGCAGCCGAGGCGCCGGCATCCCACTGCTCCGGCAGACGCGCCGCGACGGGGAGCGGGGCGAGCTCGCGCGCCGCGGGGCGGAGGGCACACCGCCACACCAGCAGCAACCCGAAGGCCACGATCGTCGTCACCGGAAGCCACATCGGGTTGTGCGTCATCGTGTAATCGGGAACCATGCCGCGAACGAAGAGAGGCAGGTCGGGGGTCATCGCCCCCACGGCGACGGCCGCCGGCACCAGCCGCGTGCGCACGAAGGGAAGTGCGACGACGGCATGGCTTGGCGTGAAGGGCATCAGCCGAGGAACACTCCGGCGAGCGTCTTCTTGCCCCGCCGGAGGACGGAGACGCCTCCGGGCAGCGACCCTCGCACGACCGTGTCGTCGGCGGTCACCTTGGCGCCGTCGAGGGACACTCCCCCCTGGGCAATCGCTCGCCGGGCTTCGCTCGAACTGCTGACGAGGCCCGTCGCCGTCAGCGCCTCCACCACCGTCGCGCCGGGAGCCACAGCGGCGTGCGGCAGTTCGTCGAGCGCGCTGCGCAGGACCGCGGCATCAAGGGCCGTCAGATCACCCTGCCCGAACAGCGCCTCCGTGGCGGCGATGACGGCCTCGGTGGCCTCAGAGCCGTGGACGGTGGTCACCACCTCGCGCGCCAGCCTCTTCTGCGCGGCCCGCCGGAAGGGTTCCTCGGCAACCCGTCGGGAGTACTCGTCGATCTCTGCCCGCGTGAGGAACGTGAACACCTTCAGCCGGTCGATGACATCGCGGTCGTCGGTGTTGAGCCAGAACTGGTACATCGTCCACGGGCTGCACATCTCGGCATCCAGCCAGATCGCGTTGCCCTCGCTCTTGCCGAACTTCGTCCCGTCGCTGTTCGTGATCAACGGCGTGCCGATGGCATGCACCGAGACGCCCTCGACGCGGCGCACCAGATCGGTGCCGCTGGTGAGGTTGCCCCACTGGTCGCTCCCCCCGGTCTGCAGCACGCACCCGTAGGCGCGGTACAGCTCGAGGTAGTCCATGCCCTGGAGGATCTGGTAGCTGAACTCGGTGTAACTGATGCCCGCCTCGGAGTTCAGGCGCGCGCTGACGGCATCCTTCTTCAGCATCGTGCCGACGCGGAAATGCTTGCCGATCTCGCGGAGGAAGTCGATGGCGCTCAGCGGCGCGGTCCAGTCGAGATTGTTGACCATCCGCGCGGCATTGTCGCCCTCGAAGGTCAGGAACCGCTCCACCTGCGCGCGGAGGCGGTCGACCCACGCCGCCACGGTCTCGGGAGTGTTGAGCGTGCGCTCGGCGGTCGGACGCGGGTCACCGATCAGGCCCGTGGAACCTCCGACGAGGCCGAGCGGCCGATGACCGGCCAGCTGGAGCCGACGCATCGTCAGCAACTGGACCAGGTTCCCGAGGTGCAAGCTCGGCGCCGTCGGGTCGAAGCCGCAGTAGAAGACGATCGGCGGCCCTGACAACAGGTCGCGCAGCTCGTCCTGATCGGTCGAGACGTGAATCAGTCCGCGCCAGACCAGCTCGTCCCACACCGACGCGAACGTCGGATCGTTCACGGGATCGAGGGCACGAACGGAGGCATCGTCGATGGGCGTGGACACCTTCTCAGGCTATCAGCGGCGGCGGGTGAGCCCGGATGCCGAGGGCTGTTCACCCGCCCTGCACTCCCCACCAGACGACGAATGCCGCGGCCAGTGCTGTCACCCAGCTGACGAGACTGCCGATGAGGAAGTACTCGGCTCGATCGCCGCCTTCGCCGTCACGCGAGATCTCGGGAAAGCGGACGATCCCTTTCGCCGCGAGCACCGCGGCCAGAAGCGTGTACGCGCCCGCCAGGGTCAGGGCGAACACGAGGATGCGTTCGAGAGGGCCGATGAGCCGTCCGCCCTTCAGGGTGGTCGGTGCGTCACCCGACGTCGGGAGAACTCGCTCCCCCATCTCGGCCCTCAGAGCGATCCGGACGACGGCGTTACCGGATTCCAGAAGGAACAGCACGCAGCCGGCGACCAGCAGAACGACGTCGAGAGACACCTCCGCGCGGGGGCCGTAGGCGTCCCACACCGCGCCCAGGATGCCCGGTCGCGCGCGTGCCGGCGCGGCGACCACGCATGCGGCGACGGCCGCTCCGAGCAGGCCGACCGGCCAGAGCCCCGTCCGCGCCGAGCCGGCCTCCGGCACCAGCCACGTCCAGATCGCCGCGACGGCGACCGCGAGGATGCCGGCGACGACGGCATCCGCTCCGATCGACAGCGCCACGAGCGCGATGCCCGCCACCGCGAAGGCGACCGCGCGGCGGCGGAGGATCAGGCGACGCACGAGGTCGACCCCGCCGACGGCCAGCAGAAGCAGGCCCGCCGCGATCACGGGGTGGCTCCCGCTCGGAGGGCGAAGAACCCCTCGACCACGGCGGCGGAACCGGCGGATGCCAAGGCCTGAGACACCGCGGATTGCGTGACGCCCTCGTCGGCGGCCAGATCGCGCTG
The DNA here is from genome assembly GCF_022346945.1 of Microbacterium sp. ACRRU. GTDB lineage: Bacteria > Actinomycetota > Actinomycetes > Actinomycetales > Microbacteriaceae > Microbacterium > Microbacterium mcarthurae. The sequence continues at coordinate 3,431 of NZ_JAKRNI010000016.1, forward strand.
CGATCGACCGACGCATCGCCCGTACGTCAGGCGACGCGTCCGCTCGCTCATCGACGACACCAGCTGATCACGCGCCAGCGCATAGGCGTTCGCGAGAGCGATGCTCTGCCTCGTCGACGCATCGGCGGTCGGGGCGCTCTCGAACCATGTCCGTGCCAGCGGGGCGATCCGCTGCTGCATCGTCTCCACTCGCTCGATCGCTGCTCTCGCCGCCCACCACCCGGGCCCCTCGGGAATCACCCGGTCACCCAGCTCGACCGGTCGGACCTCGCCGACGCCCACCCCGAACCGGCAGTCGACGCCGTCGGGCAGAGCCAGGCGGATGAGCAGGATCGACGCCGCCGCGTCCGCCATGCTGTCGTATTCGGCTTGGAGCTCGTCGCCGACGACGGCCGTCAGCGGCACGATCGCCAAGGGCGCGTCGCGTTCGACGCGGGTGATCGCCGACGCGATGGCGCGCTGCGCTCCCGCACGGTCGTCCAGCTCGCGCGAGCGGACGATATCGGCGATGACGACGGCGACCATGCGATCAGTGTATGACTTATGCGAGTCAAATTATAAGCGTTTAGCTTATTTGAGGCCGACGGCGTGCGCGGCGGACTGAGCACGCGCGATCAGCTCAGATCGCTGCTCGGATACGCGTTCCGGCGCCGTCCCTCCCACACCCGTCCGGCTTCCCACGGAGCCCTGGATCGTCAGGACCTCACGCACCTGAGGAGTCAGCGCCGGATCGATGGATGCCAGCAGCCCGTCATCAGCCTGCTCGAGGCCGATCCCCCGCTCCTCGCACGCCCGGACGAGGGCGCCGGAGATCTCATGAGCATCGCGGAACGGCACCCCCTGGCGCACCAGCCACTCCGCAACATCCGTCGCAAGAGAGAAGCCCTGCGGAGCCAGGTCGGCCATGCGATCGGTGTGGAACTGCAGCGTGGAGATCATGCCCGAGAATGCCGGCAGGACGACCTCGAGGGTGCGCACCGAGTCGAAGACCGGCTCTTTGTCTTCTTGGAGGTCACGGTTGTACGCGAGCGGAAGCCCCTTGAGCGTCGCCAGAAGCCCCGAGAGGTTGCCGATCAAGCGGCCCGCCTTGCCCCGAGCCAACTCGGCGATGTCGGGGTTCTTCTTCTGCGGCATGATGCTCGAACCCGTCGAGTAGGCGTCGTCGAGCGTGACGAACCCGAACTCGCGCGTGTTCCACAGGATGATGTCTTCTGCGAGCCGGGAGAGATCCACACCGATCATGGCCGCGACGAAAGCGAACTCGGCCACCACGTCGCGAGACGCCGTGCCGTCGAGGGAGTTCTCCGCGGGACGCGCGAGACCGAGGCGGTCGGCGACGAGCTGGGGATCGAGTCCGAGCGTCGCCCCGGCGAGCGCACCGCCGCCGTAGGGCGAGACGGACGCGCGCGCAGACCAGTCCCGCAGTCGCTCGATCCCCCGCACGAGCGCCCATCCATAGGCCTGCAGGTGGTGGGCGAGCAGGACGGGCTGCGCGTGCTGCAGATGCGTGCGGCCGGGCATGATGGCCGAGTCATGGGCGGCCGCTTGCGACACCAGCGCGTCGATCAGACGCAGCAGCTCTCGCGTGATGGTGCGCGAATGATCCAGCAGGTACAGGCGCACGAGGGTCGCGATCTGGTCGTTGCGACTGCGTCCGGCCCGGAGCTTGCCGCCGAGAGCGGGACCGACCGTTTCGATGAGGACGCGCTCGAGGGCGCCGTGCACGTCCTCATCACTCGGAGCCGCGACCAGAGTGCCGGCACGCACACGATCGGCCACCTCGTCGAGCCCGACGTGCATGTCGCGCGCCTCGTCGGCGGAGAGGTAGCCCGCCGACTCCAGCGCCGCAGCGTGCGCGTGCGAGCCGGCGATGTCGTACAGCGCGAGGTCCCAGTCGAAGTGCGTCGAGCGACTCAGCGCCGCCAGCTCGGGCGAGGGACCACCCGAGAATCGGGCGCCCCACAAGGCGCCCTCGTTCGTACCCGCGGTGGTGTCGCTGCTCATGGGTCCAGCCTAGCGAGGGCGGCCGACACCACCGGGGCGGTCCGGCCCTCCTCGGGGCGTGGCATCCGAGGGATCGCCCGCGCCCACGACCCGGCGTACGACGCCGTCGATCGCCCGTTCCAGCGGCCCGCGGCCGATCAGCAGCGCCCAGACCGTGCAACCGATGACGAGTCCGAGCGTCAACGGAAGGAACAACCCGGTGTCGCGGACGCCGTAGAGATCGGAGGTGTCGCCGAGCACGATCGCGGCGAACACCGCCCACACCAGAATCTGCACCACGTACGCCGTGAGAGGCAGGGAGCCCACGGCGCGGATCGGGATGACGACCCACCGCAGAGGTGTCCGGCACAGCAGCAGGCTCAGACCGATGACCGCAACCGCGAAGCCCCCGGAGCCGACGACCTCCCACAGTCCGGACGAATGCGCCTCTGCGGTCCACACCGCGGCGAGATACGGGCTCTGCGCGGCGACCGCGGGGCCGCTGACGATCGCGACTCCGTACCCGAAGGTGCACAGCGCGGCGCCTGCGGCAGTCGTGCCCAGCTGCACCGGTAGGCGACGCAAATCGAGCCGGCCGAGGCCCATTCCGGCCAACAGGAACGCGATCCACACCGGAAAGGGGTACGCCCAGCCGACGAGCGCCTGCAGCTCCTCTCCCCCGAGTCCGCTCCAGACCGGCGCTTCGTCGAGCAACGGGAACGTCCACGGCATGACCGCGGCCGCGATCGCCGCCGAGACGAGAAGTCCGCGCGCGCGCATGCCGAGGAACGGCAGAGAAAGAACGAACAGCACCGCGTACGCCGGCAGGATGACGTAGACCGGCACGCCCGTCATCACCAGCAGCACGCCGATGACCCACAGCAAGGCCCCCCGCATCGCAAGACGCGCGGCCGCGCGTGGCCGCGCCCGTCGGGCCAAGGGGACGACGCCGCCGTTCACGAGCGCGATCGACAGGCCGGCCAGCGTGGCGAACAGGATCGACGAGCGACCATTGACCACGTCGAGCCACGTCGCGGGGTCGTCGGCGAGGAACGGGTCGATGGTCACCAGATGCGCGGCCAGCATCCCCAGCACGGCGAGCCCTCGAGCCAGGTCGACGCCCGCAAGCCGCCCGGGACCGTCGAAGCGGTTCCAGGCCCGCCGCGCCCGCGCGATCAGTCCTGTCGCAACAGCCACACCAGCAGCGCCTTCTGGGCGTGCAGCCGGTTCTCGGCCTCGTCCCACACCACGCTCTGTGGGCCGTCGATGACCTCGGCGTCCACTTCGTAGCCACGATCCGCCGGGAGGCAGTGGATGAAGATCGCCTTCTCGTCCGCGCGCGCCATGAGGTCGGTGGTCACCTTGAAACCGCCGAGATCACGGATACGAGCGATCTTCTCCTCTTCCTTGCCCATCGAGACCCACGTGTCGGTGACGACGACGTCCGCACCGGATGCCGCGGCCTCCGGGTCGGTCGTCAACGTCACCGACCCACCCGTCTCCGCCGCAATGCGCTCGGCATCCGCGATGACGTCGGCGCGGGGCGCGTAGTCGGCCGGGGAGGCGACGCGCACGTGCATTCCCGCGGTGACTCCGGCCAGGACGTACGAATGCGCCATGTTGCTCTGGCCGTCACCGAAGAACGACAGCGTGAGACCGGCCAAGTCGCCCTTGTGCTCGCGGATGGTGAGCAGGTCGGCGAGCAACTGGCACGGGTGGAAGTCATCGCTCAGGGCGTTGACGACGGGAACGCGGGTGCCGCGGGCCATCTCTTCGAGACCGGCCTGTGCGTAGGTGCGCCAGACGATCGCGGCGACTTGCCGCTCGAGGACGCGCGCGGTGTCGGACGGGGTCTCTTTACCACCGAGCTGGCTGTTGGCCGTCGAGATGATCAACGGCGAACCGCCGAGATCGGCGATGCCGACCGCGAAAGACACGCGCGTGCGCGTCGACGACTTGTCGAAGATGACGGCCACCGTCTGCGGACCGGCCAACGGCTTCTGCGCCCACCGGTCCTTCTTGAGCTCGAGGGCGAGGTCGAGGATCTCGGCCTGCTCGGCGGGGGTGAGATCGTCGTCGCGCAACAGGTGGCGGGTCATGCGGGCAGTCCCTCGGTCACGGTGGCGGGCTCGTCGATGACGAGCGCATCTGACACGGTAGCCAGAGCCGCGCCGAGCAACGCGAGGAACTCGGCCACCTCGGCATCCCCGATGGTCAGGGGCGGGGCCAGACGGATGGTCTCGTCGTTGGCCGCGTTGACGATGAGACCGTGCTGCTGCGCGGCAGCCACCACAGCCTTCGCCACGGGGTGCGTGAGCTCGACGCCCAGCAGCAGCCCACGGCCGCGGACACCCTGCACGAGCGAGGAACCGAGGGACGCGATGCCCTCGCGCAGCTGCGCTTCCCGGCGGGCAGCGTTGCCGACGAGTCCCGCCGACTCGATCTCCTGCAGCACGGCACCGGCGACCGCCGTCCCCAGAGCGTTGCCCCCGAAGGTCGACCCGTGCGTGCCCGGGAAGAAGAGCTCGCTGGCGGCACCGAAGGTGATGAGAGCACCGATCGGGAACCCACCTCCGATGCCCTTGGCGACGGTGATGGCATCCGGGACGATGCCGGCGTGCTGGAACGCGAACCACTCGCCCGTTCGCCCGGCGCCGGTCTGGATCTCGTCGACGATGAGCAGCGCACCGTGACGTGCCGTGATCTCGCGCGCCGCCTCGAGATAACCCGCGGGAAGCTCGACCACACCCGCCTCGCCCTGGATCGGCTCGACGATGAACGCCGCGACCGTGCCGTCGACGGCGGCCTCGAGCGCCTCGATCGTGGCGTCGATGTGCTCGACCCCGGGAATCATCGGGAGGAAGTCGGCCTGCAGCGCCGGCTTGCCCGTGAGCGCGAGAGCGCCCATCGTCCGACCGTGGAAACCGCCCTTGAGAGCCAGGATGCGAGTGCGTTCCGTGCCGCGCCCGTGGAGACGCGCGAGCTTGAAGGCCGCCTCGTTCGCCTCGGCGCCGGAGTTGGCGAAGTACACGCGCCCGGACTCGCCGGTACCGGCCAGCCGCTTCAGCCGTGCGGCGAGTGCCAGCTGCGGAGGAGTGGCGAAGTAGTTCGAGACGTGCACCAGCGTCGCCGCTTGCGCGGACACCGCCTCGACGAACGTCGGGTGGGCGTGGCCGAGCGCGTCGACGGCGATCCCGGCGAGGAAGTCCAGATACTTCTTGCCGCCGTCGTCCCACACGTACGCGCCCTCGCCGCGCACGAACAGGGCCATCCGGTCGCCGAAGCTGCGCACGAGGTCGCGCCCCGCGTCCTCCTGCCACGCGGGCGCGCGCGTACCGACCGTCTCTTGAGTCGTGTCCGCGTTCACGCGACCACCTCCGTTCCGATTCCCTTGCTGGTGAACAGTTCGACGAGCACCGAGTGCGGTACGCGACCGTCGATGATGGCTGCGGTGGGCACTCCCCCGTCGACGGCGTCGAGGCAGGCCTGCATCTTGGGAATCATCCCCGATTCCAGTCGCGGAACCATCGCGCGCAGCTCCGTCGACGTCAGGTGCGACACGAGCGAGTCACGGTTGGGCCAGTCGGCGTAGAGCCCTGGCACATCGGTGAGGACCACGAGCTTCGCCGCCTTGAGGGCGATCGCGAGCGCCGCCGCCGCGGCATCCGCGTTGACATTCAGCGAGGCACCCGGATGGTCGAGGTCGGGTGCGATGCTCGAGACGATCGGCACGCGCCCGGCAGCGAGATGGTCGAGCACCGGCTGCGGGTCGACGGTGACGACGTCTCCCACGCGCCCCAGGTCGTGCTCGACGCCGTCGACGACGACCCCGCGACGACGCCCGCCGAACAGTCCGGCGTCCTCTCCGCTCAAGCCGGTCGCGAGAGGTCCGTGGGCGTTGACCTTGGCGACCAACTGAGGGTTGATCTGTCCCGTCAGCACCATGCGGACCACCCCGATCGCCTCGGTGGAGGTGACGCGATACCCGCCGCGGAACTCGCTCGGGATGTCGAGCCGGTTGAGCATCGACGAGATCTGCGGCCCGCCACCGTGAACCACGACGGGCTTGACGCCGACGTAGCGCAGGTAGGCGATGTCGGCGGCGAATGCGTCCTGCAGTTCGTCGCTGACCATCGCGTTTCCGCCGTACTTCACCACCACCACCTGGTCGCGGTACTTGCGCACCCACGGCAGCGACTCGACGAGAGTCACCGCCCGTTCGCTTGCGGCGGCTGGATCGGTGTCCTGGATGTCGATATCGCTCATGAGGAGTAGGCGCTGTTCTCGTGGACGTAGTCGTGCGTGAGGTCGTTCGTGCGGATGGTGGCTGTGGCCTCGCCGACGCGCAGGTCGACGACGAGGTCGGTGGCGCGAGGGGACAGGTCGACCTCCTCGCGGGGACGGTCCGGACCGCCCGCGGTGCACACGCGCACGCCGTTCATCCACACGTCGACGTCGTAGGGGTCGAAGGCGGCATCCGTCGTACCGATCGCCGCGAGGACGCGACCCCAGTTCGGGTCATTGCCGAAGATGGCCGCCTTGAAGAGGTTGTTCCGGGCGATCGACCGCCCCACCTCGACGGCGTCATCCTCGGACGCCGCCCCCACGACGCGGATCGTGATGTCGTGGCTCGCGCCCTCGGCGTCGCCCTGCAACTGCGCGGCAAGGTCGTCGCACACCGCGGTCAGCGCGGCGGTGAAGTCGTCGGCATCCACGCGGATGCCGCTGGCGCCGCTGGCCATCAGTGTCACCTGGTCGTTCGTCGACATGCAGCCGTCGGAGTCGAGGCGATCGAAGCTCACCCGCGTCGCGGCACGGAGGGCCGCATCGGCCGCGGCAGCGTCGAGGACCGCGTCGGTGGTGAGGACGACGAGCATCGTCGCCAGGCCGGGCGCGAGCATCCCGGCACCCTTGGCCATTCCGCCGATGCTCCACCCCTCACCGCGGTGCTCGGCGCGCTTCGGGCGGGAATCGGTGGTCATGATCGCCAGCGAAGCGTCGTCACCACCGTCCGCGGAGAGCGCCGCGACACCCTTCTCCACGCCGTCGAGCACCTTGGCGCGGAAGACCTCATCGCCCGTGCCGATCAACCCCGTCGAGCAGACGACGACATCGCCCGCCCCCACGCCGAGGAGTTCCGCCGCACGTTCGGCGGTCTGGTGCGTGGTCTGGAATCCGAACGATCCGGTGAAGCAGTTCGCCCCACCGGAGTTGAGGACGACCGCCTCGACCACGCCGTCGCGGACGACCTGCTCCGACCACAGGATGGGATTCGCCTTCGCGCGGTTGGAGGTGAAGACGGCGGCTCCGACCTTGAGCGGACCACGATTGACCACGACGGCGACATCGCGGGCGCCGGTGGACTTCAGTCCGACGGCGACGCCGGCCGCTTCGAAACCTGCGGGGACGGTCACGCTCACGGGGCGACTCCGTTCATCGGAAGCGCGGTCGTCTCGGGGATGCCCCGCGCGATGTTCATGGACTGCACCGCAGCGCCCGCGGTGCCCTTCACCAGATTGTCGACGGCCGCGACGACCACGACGCGGTTCGCCGCGCGGTCGATCGCCAGCCCGAGGGACGCCACGTTCGCACCCAGCACATCGGCCGTGCGGGGGAACACCCCCGCGGGGAGCAGTTCCACGAAGGGTTCGCCGGCATACGCGCTCTCCCACGCGGCGCGGATCTCGGCATCCGTGGCCCCGTCCCGGATGGGCGCAGACGAGGTCGCGAGGATGCCGCGCGCCATGGGAACGAGCACGGGGGTGAAGGAGATCCGGATGCCGTCGACCGGTGCCCCGGCGGCGGCGAGCGCCTGCCGGATCTCGGGGATATGCCGGTGGGTGCCGCCCACGGCGTACGGATTGGCGGTGCCGAGGATCTCACTCGCGAGAAGGTTGGTCTTCGCTGCCTTGCCCGCACCGCTCGGACCCACCGCGAGCACCGAGACGATGTCGCCCGGGTCGATCACCCCTGCCGCCACACCCGGCGCGAACGAGAGCGACACCGTCGAGGCGTTGCAGCCCGGGGCGGCGATGCGGGTCGCCGCCCGAAGAATGTCGCGCTGCTTCCCTGTCCCCACGGGGAGCTCCGGGACGCCGTAGGCCCACGGCTCGGCGTGGTCTCCACCGTAGAACGCCGCCCAATCCGCGGACGAGACGAGCCGGTGATCTGCGCCCGCGTCGATGACGAGCGGCGCGTCACCCAGCGCCTCGGTGTACGCCGCCGACTGTCCGTGCGGCAGCGCGAGGAACACCACGTCGTGGCCGGCCAGCACCTCCGGAGTGGTCGGCTGCAGCTCGAGGTGAGCGAGCGAGCGCAGGTGCGGCTGGTGAGAGATCAGCGACTGTCCGGCGCTGGAGTGCGCGGTGACGGTGCGGATCTCGACGTCGGGATGGTCGGCGAGCAGGCGAAGGATCTCGCCGCCCGCATAGCCGGAGGCGCCGGAGACGGCGACCGAGAGGGTCATGGATCCACCTTAGGAGTCGGGGCTGTGGCTGGAATCAGCGCGAACCGGGGCGGCGACGCCCGCATGCCCGACCGACGGCGGGTTACGAGGTCGCCGAAACTCGGCGTGCGACCCGACGTCGACGCACGGCAACGGTGCTCACGGAGAGCTCCTCGTTGCGAACGACGATCGACGACATTCCGCGAGAGTATCGGCCCGGCGTGGACGGGAGCAAATCCGACGCGCGGTTGCGCGCGGACGACGCCGGCGCGGCAAGCCTCAAAGTGTTCTTTCAGCCTGTCCCCCATTTGGGGGACAAAGTGGGGGTATGCTGTTCGCACCTGCCCTCATCTCCGGCCACTTCCGACTGCCCCCTCGCCGGCGATGAGGGCAGGCGCATGTCCGTCGACGAGCGCCTGCCCCTGCCTGGACCTACTCGCTTGCGGAGTGCTCGCCGTCGCGCAGCACCGCACCGAATCGCTCGGATGCCACCGCAACGCCGGCCCGCTTGGCATCCGATGCCTCCGCGGCGGTCAGCGTGCGGTCGGGCGCACGGAAGCGCAGCGCGAACGTGAGGCTCTTCGCCCCCTCGTCCACACCGGGTCCGCGATAATCGTCGACGAGTCGGGCTCCTTCGACGAGGGGCGCCGCGCCCTCGAGGAGCGCCGCGCGCACATCGCCCGCCGCCACCCCTACCGGAACCACGACCGACACATCCTGCGTCGCCGCCGGGAATCCCGACAGGGATGCCGCGACCACACGCGCCTCGGCACGCTCGAGGATCGCGTCGAGGTCGAGCTCGGCCACGAGGACTCGTCCCGGCAGGTCGGCCGCGGCGGCGACGGTCGGCAGGAGTTCGCCGACGTAACCGACATCGGCGCCGCCGACGAGCACACGAGCCGTTCGTCCGGGATGCAGCGCCGCGCGCTGCGCCTGCACGAGAGCGACGTCGACACCGGCCGCACCGGCGAGCACGCGGACCGCGTCCACCGCGTCGGCCAGGTCGGCGGCCACGGCCGCCTGCCCCGGCTGCTTGGGCACGAGGTGGCCCGTCAGCAGAACGGCCACGTGCCGACGCTGCGGCGGGATCGAGGCATCCAGGGCCGTCAGCGTGGCGGCATCCGGCCGCACCGCGAGCGGCGGCACCGAGGCCGTGCCGTACTGCACACCGGGCTTCGGGAGGAACACGGTGCCCGTCTCGAACACCGCGAGGTCGACGATGCCGCGGGACACGTTGCGGTGGGCGACCTGGAGCAGACCCGGGACGAGCGAGCGGCGCAGGAAGGGCGCGAGCCCGTCGAGCGGGTTGGCGAGCTTGACGCTCGGCAAAGACTCACCGGAGGGCGAGCCGTGGAGGTTGTTCTGCTCCGCCGTGGTGAAGGGGAACGACGGGGTTTCGACGAATCCTGCGGCGGCCAGCGCGTTGCTCACGCGCCGCCGACCCTGCTGCGCCGACGTGAGCCCTCGGCCCGAGGGCGGAGTGGGGAGCACCGACGGGATGCGGTCGTACCCCTCGATACGCGCCACCTCTTCGGCGAGCGTCCACTTGTCGGTGAGGTCGGGACGCCACGACGGGGCAATGACCGACCAGCCGCTCTCGTTCGTCTCGACCGTGCAGCCGATCAGGCGCAGCGCGTCCTCGACCTCGGAGTCGGTGTAGTCCACGCCGATCAGCCCGGGCACGAAGCCGGCGGGCAGCGTGACCGCCTCGCGCGTATAGGCGTCTGCGAGGGATCCTCCCACCGCGGTGTCGAGGGTGCCTCCGGCGAGCTCGACCATCAGCGAAGCCACCCGCTCCGCCGCGACGAAGGCGACGAGCGGGTCGACCCCCCGCTCGAAACGCCGGGACGCCTCGGACGGCAGCTTGTGCCGACGGGCGGTGCGGGCGATCGAGACCTGGTCGAAGGTCGCCGCCTCGATGAGCACGTTACGCGTCTCCGCGCTCATCTCGGTCGGGCCGCCACCCATGACGCCGGCGAGGCCGATGGGGCCGGACTCGTCGGTGATGAGCAGGTCTTCCTCGTGCAGCGTGCGGAGCTGACCGTCGAGGGTCTCCAGCTTCTCGCCCGACGTCGCGCGCCGCACGGTGATGCCGCCCTGCAGCCGGTCGAGGTCGTAGCCGTGGATGGGCTGCCCGAGCTCGAGCATGACGTAGTTCGTGATGTCAACGAGGACACCGAGGGAGCGGATGCCTGCGAGCGCCAAGCGCGTGATCATCCAGGGCGGCGTCGGGCGCGAGGCATCCACGTCGCGAACGACGCGCACCACGAACTGACGGGCACCGACGCGACCGCGAATCGGCGCCGCGTCGTCGACCGTGATCGGGAAACCCTGGGGCGTACGCTCTCGTGCGGCGTCATGGCCGGCGCCGGGGTCGCGGAAGTCCGCTCCCGTGGCGTGGGCGTACTCGCGCGCCACGCCCCGCAGCGACAGGGCGTAGCCACGGTCAGGCGTGACGTTGATCTCCACGGCGATGTCGTCGAGGCCGAGGAGGGCGATCGCATCGGCTCCCACGGGGGCGTCGATGCCGAGATCGACCAGGCGCAGGATGCCGGAGTGCTCGTTGCCGAGGCCGAGTTCCTTCGCCGAGGCGATCATGCCGTCGGACACGTGTCCGTACGTCTTGCGGGCGGCGATCGGAAACGGGCCGGGCAGCACCGACCCGGGCAGCGTCACGACGACCTTGTCGCCTTCGAAGAAGTTCGCGGCACCGCACACGATGCCGCGGACACCGCCGTGCTCCTCGCCGACGTCGACCTGGCACCACCGGATCGTCTTGCCGTTGGACTGCGGCTCGGGGGTGAATTCCTTCACCTCGCCGACCACGATCGGACCGGTGAGCTCGAAGCGGTGCACGTCCTCCTCTTCGAAGCCGACGGACACCAGGGCCGCCAGGACGTCGTCGGGCGTGGCATCCGCCGGCACGTCGACGTACTCGCGCAACCAGGAGAGCGGGACGCGCATCAGACCACCATTCCGAACTGCTCGCTGAAGCGGACATCGCCCTCGGCCATGTCGCGCATGTCTTGCACATCGCTGCGGAACATGAGCGTGCGCTCGATGCCCATCCCGAAGGCGAAGCCCGAGTACTCCTCGGGGTCGATGCCCGCGGCGCGCAGCACATTGGGATTCACCATTCCGCAGCCGCCCCACTCGATCCAGCGCGCCCCGCCCTTGAACGTGGGATGCCACAGGTCGAGCTCGGCGCTTGGCTCAGTGAAGGGGAAGAAGTTGGCGCGGAACCGCGTCTTGGCCTCGGGCCCGAACAGGACCTTCGCGGCGTGGTCGAGCGTGCCCTTGAGGTGGGCCATCGTGATGCCCTTGTCGACGACGAGACCCTCGAACTGCGTGAAGACCGGGAGGTGCGTCGCGTCGAACTCGTCGGTCCGGTACACACGCCCCGGACACAGGACGTAGATCGGCAGGTCGCGCTCGAGCATCGAGCGCACCTGCACGGGACTCGTGTGCGTGCGCATCACCAGATGGCGGGCGACCGGGTCGACGAAGAAGGTGTCCTGCATCTGCCGCGCCGGGTGGTCGACGTCGAAGTTGAGCGCATCGAAGTTGAACCACTCGTGCTCGAGCTCGGGGCCCTCGGCGATCTCCCATCCCATGCCGACGAAGATGTCGGACACCTGCTCCTGCAGCAGAGAGATCGGATGCCGGGCACCCACACGCGCGCGCTGGGGCAGCGCCGTGACGTCGACGCGCTCGGCCTCCAGCCGCGCCGCGGTCTCGGCCTCGGCCAGCTCGCCCTCGCGGGCGGCGAACGCCTGGTTCACGCGACCGCGTGCCTGCCCCACGAGCTTGCCGAAAGCGGCCTTGTTCTCGGGGGCGACGTTTCGCAATTGGGCGTTGAGCCGCGCCAGCGGCGACTGCTCTCCGGCGTGGGCCGTACGGGCGGCCTTCAGGTCGGCCGTGGTCGCGGCGGCGGCGACGGCCGCGAGAGCGGCATCGACGGCGGAGGCGACGGCCTCAGGGGTGATCTCGGGTGCGTCAGACACGAGACCCGAGTCTACCGACGGGCGAGGACACTCCCCCGCCCGTCGCTCGGCTCAATCCCGTCCGAGTGCGCCGCGCTGAGCGACGATCAGCGCGGTGTCGGTGCCGCCCTGCTGCGCGACCGGAGCAGCCGGAGCCACGCCGGTGACACGGGGCGAGCGACGCAGCCGCTTCTCGACCAGGGTCGCGACGAAGGACAGCAGAAGGCACAGGGCGATGTAGATCGCACCGACCACGATGGTCGCCGGGACAATCGGCGACCCCACCACCGGCTGCGCACCGATGTACTTGGCGTAGAACAGCAGCTCCGGATACGTGATGATGAACCCCAGCGCCGTGTCCTTCAGGGTCACCACGAGTTGCGCGATGATGACGGGCATCATGGCCCGGATGGCCTGCGGCAGAAGGATGAGCCGCATGACCCCGGCCTTGCGGAGACCGATCGCGTAACCGGCCTCGGACTGCCCGCTGGGCAGCGACTCGACACCGGCACGGATGACCTCCGCGAGCACCGAACCGTTGTAGCAGACGAGCGCGATGACGACGGCCCAGTAGGGCTCCATCCGGATGCCGATGACGGGGAACCCGTAGTACAGCAGGAACATGAACACCAGGACCGGGATCGCGCGGAACACCTCGATGACGGCCGTGAAGGGACGACGTACCCACGCGTGGTCGGACAGGCGCCCGATGGCCAGGATGAACCCGAGTGCGAGCGCGCCGACAGCGGCAGCGCCGAAGGCGGCGAGCGTGGCCAGCGTGGCGTCGAGGATGCTTACCCACACGTTCGTGTAGGTGAACGCCGACCACTTCTTCGCGGTGAACTGCCCCGTATCGGCCAAGCGCCACACGAAGAAGCCGATGATCGCCAACACGATCAGGACCGTCAAGACCCCGAGGATCCGATTGCGAACGACCGCCTTGGGACCGGGGACGTCATACAGAACGCTGCTCATCGGGCGACCCTCCATCGGTTCTCGAGCGATCGTTGCAGCCAGGACAGGAGCAGGACGAGCGCTACGAAGATGACCATCACCCACAGGATGACGACGAACGCGTTCTCCCCGCGCTCGCTCAGGTAGTTGCGGACCGAGCCGAGGTTGACGATGGAGAAGCCGGCGGCCACCGTGGTGTTCTTCAGCAGGGCGATGAAGACGCTCATCATCGGGGGGATAACGGAACGGAATGCCTGGGGGAGGACGATGAGGGACATGACCTGACCGAACGTCAGTCCGAGCGCACGCGCGGCCTCCGCTTGTCCGATGGGGACGGTGTTGACGCCGGATCGGATGGCCTCCGCGACGTAGGTGGCCGTGTAGATGCCCAGCGCGCAAATCCCGAGAGTCAGGGAGACGTCACCGGTCAAACGCAGACCGAGGAGCGGGGGCAGCGCGAAAACGAACGCGAAGAACACCAGCGTCAGGGGGGTGTTGCGAATAGCGCTCACGTAGAACGTGCCGACGCCGCGGGCGATCGGCACCGGAGAGACGCGCATCGCGCCCACGATGATGCCGAGGACGAGGGCGAGAGCGCCCCCGGCGAAGAAGAGCACGAGCGTGCCGACGAGCGCTTCGCTCCAGATGTCGAGGTTGTCGGTGATGACACCCATGCGTGGTCCTTGTCTCGGGAGGAGTTCGGGGGCGGCCTCGCCGCCCCCGAACGGGTCACTCGTCGGCGGTGGGCTGCTCGCCCTCGATGCCGGCGGGGGCGAGGTTCTTCTCGAACAGCGCCGTCCACACGTCACCGCCGTCGTTGAACAGGGTGTTGATGTGGTCCTTCAGAACCGTGTCGCCCTTCGGCACGCCGACGCCGTAGCGCTCCTCGCTGAAGGTGTCACCGGCGATCTTGAAGGTTTCCGGCTCCTGCGCGACGTAGCCGGCCAGGATGGCCTGGTCGGTGGTGACCGCGTCGACCGACCCGGCACGAAGCTGCTCGAGGCACTGCGTGTAGGTGTCGTACTCGACGGTGTCGCCGGGGGCGTACTCGTCGCGGATACGCTGCAGCGGCGTCGAGCCGGTCACCGAGCAGACGATCTTGCCCGCGAGGTCGTCAGGGCTCTGGATGCTGTCGTCGTCCGCGGCGACCAGCAGACCCTGACCGGTGATGAGGTAGGGGCCGGCGAAGTCGATCGACTCTTTGCGCTTGTCGGTGATCGAGTAGGTGCCGACGTAGTAGTCGATGTTGCCGTTGACGAGCTCCTGCTCGCGGTTGGCCGACGGGATCGTCTTGTATTCGATCTTCTCGGCATCGAATCCGAGGGAGGCGGCGATCCACTGCGCGATCTCCACGTCGAAGCCCCCACGCTCGTCCGTGATGGGGTCCTTGAATCCGAGACCGGGCTGGTCCTCCTTGACACCGACGACGACCTTGTCAGCGGCGACCATGCGCTCGTACGTGGGGCTGCCGTCGAGGGAGACGTCCGAGGCGACCTCCCACAGCTGCGAGGAGTCCGAGCCGCCCTCGGCACCGTCCGCCCCGGGCGCGGTGCCCGGGCTTCCGCTGTTGCAGGCCGTGAGGGCGAGCAGGCCCGCGGCGACGATGCTCGCGCCGGCGAGCAGACGTGTCTTGCGCATGTGATGTCTCCTTGATTACGTGTGCTGTGCGGAGGGGATACAGAGGGTGCGGCGCGTCGGCCGGGAGTGAGAGCCGCGGAACGTCGTCGTTCCGTGGGGTCAGTGGGTGATGAGCTTCGAGAGGAAGTCCTTGGCCCGATCGGACTCCGGTCGCGTGAAGAACTGCTCCGGCGTCGCCTGCTCGACGATCTGGCCGTCGGCCATGAAGACCACGCGATTCGCGGCCTTGCGCGCGAATCCCATCTCGTGCGTGACGACGATCATCGTCATGCCGTCTTTCGCGAGGCCGACCATGACGTCGAGGACCTCGTTGATCATCTCGGGGTCGAGGGCCGAGGTGGGCTCGTCGAACAGCATGACCTTGGGCTTCATGGCGAGCGCGCGAGCGATGGCCACGCGCTGCTGCTGACCCCCCGAGAGCTGAGCGGGGAGCTTGTCGGCCTGATGGCCGACGCCCACCCGATCCAGGAGTGCGCGCGCTTCTTTCTCGGCATCCGCCTTCTTCATCTTGCGAACCTTGATCGGCCCGAGTGTGACGTTCTCGAGGATCGTGAGGTGGGCGAACAGGTTGAAGGACTGGAAGACCATGCCGACATCGGCGCGCAGCTCGGCAAGCCCCTTCCCCTCTTTCGGCAGCTCTTTGCCGTCGATGGTGATCGAGCCGCTCGTGATCGTCTCGAGGCGGTTGATCGTACGACAGAGAGTCGACTTGCCCGAGCCGGACGGTCCGATGACGACGACGACCTCGCCGCGGTCCACAGAGAGGTCGATGTCCTTCAGCGCCTGGAACTGGCCGTAGTGCTTCTGTACGTCAGACAGGACGACGAGGGGCGCAGAGCCCGCCGGGGGAACGGATGCCATTCCCCCACCCTATGAGACGACCGGGGCGCCAACCACACCGATGCGGGCGCCTTAACCGATCCGTAACAGCGGGTGAATCAGCCCGCTCGCTGGGCGAAGGCCGTTTCGTAGAGGCAGACGCTCGCGGCGGTGGCGAGATTCAGGGACTCGGCGCGGCCGTAAATGGGCAGACGCAGGGCGAGGTCAGCCTGCGACAGCGCGACTTCGTCGAGTCCGCGGGCTTCGTTCCCGAACAGCCAGGCCGTCGGTTCCGACAGCAGTGCACGGGAGGCGACGAAGTCCTCACCCGCGACATCGGCCGCCACGACCCGGAGCCCCGCCTCGTGCACACGCTCGATGACATCGGCCAGCTCGAGGTCTACCGCCACGGGGAGATGGAACAGGGAACCGGTGGTGGAGCGCACCACCTTCGGGTTGTACAGGTCGACCGTGCGCCCGGTCAGGATCACGGCGTCCGCTCCCGCGGCGTCGGCCGCGCGGATGATTGTCCCGAGATTCCCCGGATCGCGCACCTCTTCGCAGATGGCGAGGAGCCGCGGACCGGCGGACAGCACGTCCTTCAGAGCCGTCGGAGACTGCCGCGCCACCGCGACGATCCCCTGTGGCGTGACCGTGTCCGCCATCGCGTCCAGGACCGCCTCGGTCGTGTACTGCAGGTCGACGCCCGCATCGACGGCGGCATCGCGCACATCGGTGTGCTTCTCCAGGGCCGTCGGCGTCGCGTAGAGCTCGAGAACGGTCTCGGGCGCCCACGCCAGCGCCTCGCGCGCGGCCTGCGGCCCTTCCAGAAGGAACAGGCCGGTCTCTTGCCGAGCGGCGCGTTTGCTCAGCTTGGCCACGGCGCGCACCCGGGGCGAACGAGGGTTTTCCAGCACGCCCCCAGTGTATGACGGTGCCGGCATGAGCCCCGGCTCTCGCCGGAGAACGCAGAACGGGCGCCCTCCGAAGAGGACGCCCGTTCGTGGAACGCGGGTTACGCGGACTTGGCAGCGTTGACGTCGCTGGGCAGCGCAGCCTTGGCCGTCGCGACGAGCGAGGCGAAGACGGCGGGCTCGTTCACCGCGAGCTCGGCGAGCATACGACGGTCGACCTGCACACCCGCGAGACCGAGGCCCTGGATGAAGCGGTTGTACGTGAGGCCGTTCTGTCGGCTCGCAGCGTTGATGCGCTGGATCCACAGGCGACGGAAGTCGCCCTTGCGCTTGCGACGGTCGCGGTACGCGTAGACGAGCGAGTGGGTGACCTGCTCCTTCGCCTTGCGGTACAGGCGCGAACGCTGACCCCGGTAACCGGAGGCACGCTCGAGGATGACGCGACGCTTCTTGTGGGCGTTGACGGCCCGCTTGACTCTAGCCATGACTGTTCTTCCTTAAATCTCGCGGACGCTCAGATGCCGAGCAGCTTCTTGGCGACCTTGGCGTCACCGGGCGCGAGGATCTTGTCCGCCGACAGACGACGGGTGCGCTTGGTGGGCTTGCCCTCGAAGTTGTGGCGGAGGTTCGCCTGCTGCTTCTTGATCTTTCCGCTGCCGGTGACCTTGAAGCGCTTCTTGGCACCCGAGTGGGTCTTCTGCTTCGGCATGTCTCTTCCTTCGTTGTGTTTCCCGCCGGGCGGGAGTCGGGGGGCCTTACTCGGCCGGTGCCGAGGTGGGCTGTTCCGCGGGAGCCGAGTCGCCGCGCGCGGCGCTGCGGGCCGCTTCGCGGTTGGCCGCGCGCTGCGCGTTCTGCTCGGTCTTGACCTCGGACTTGTTCTTGTGCGGCGCGATCACCATGACCATGTTGCGACCGTCGATCGTGGGGTTCGACTCGACCGTGCCGAACTCGGCGACGTCCTCGGCGAACTTACGGAGCAGGCGCACACCCTGCTCGGGACGGGACTGCTCACGACCGCGGAACAGGATCATCGCCTTGACCTTGTCGCCCGCCTGGAGGAATCCCTCGGCGCGCTTGAGCTTGGTGATGTAGTCGTGCGCCTCGATCTTCAGACGGAACCGGACCTCTTTCAGGACGGTGTTCGCCTGGTTACGACGCGCTTCCTTGGCCTTCTGAGCGGCTTCGTACTTGAACTTGCCGTAGTCCATGATCTTGACCACGGGCGGCCGCGAGTTCGGCGCGACCTCGACCAGGTCGAGGTCCGCTTCCTGGGCCAGACGTAGCGCAGCTTCGATGCGGACGATGCCGACCTGCTCGCCGTTGGGTCCGACGAGGCGGACTTCCGGGACTCGGATGCGCTCGTTGGTGCGGGGATCGCTGATGCGGAACTCCTCTTGTCTACGGATGGCGGCCGCCGCGATCCTGGCGAATCGCGGGCGAAGAGGAGAACATGCCACCCGGCTCGGTGCCATCAGCACCGGCTTCTGCACCCGAGCAACCCCGTGCGAAACGGAGCGGAGTGCGGGAACCCGGTAGCCTGGAGCGGCAAGCGCGGGTGGGATGTGATCCTCTTTCGTACGGAGCAGAACGCTCCGAAGCCCGCCACAGTCTAGCAGAGAGAACCACGTGGACACGACTTCCCCCGACGACGCCCGAGCCGCACAGGATGCCGAGCGCCTCGCGCGGTGGGAGGAGCAGGAGCGCGTCTCCGCCTCCGCCTCCCGCGACATCGCCGACGTCCCCGCCGTCGAGGTCATCACGACGACCGCCGTGCACCTCATGAGCGCGGCCGCCGTGAAGGTCGGGCTCGCCGACGATCCGCAACGACAGATCGACCTCGACGAGGCTCGCAAACTCATCAACGCCCTCGCCGGACTCATCACCGCCGGGGCGCCCGAGATCAGCGACATGCACGCCCGGTCGCTCCGTGACGGCCTGCGTTCTCTCCAACTCGCCTTCCGCGAGGCATCCGTCATCCCCGACCCCATCGGCAAGGGACCGGGCGAGAAGTGGACGGGTCCCGTCACCTAATCGCTCGCGCGGGGATGCCGACTCCGCGGTCAGTAGTGATGCCGGCCGCGAATGGTCAGATGTCGGTGGGCCGATGGAGCCTGACCGTCAGCGAATCCACCAGGACCGCCACGCGGTCGTCGGCCGCCCACCGGCGCGCGAGCCGCGCCAGGACGGCATCCAGCTCCTCCTGAGCGAGTCCGGCCATGAGCCGGAGGTGCACGACGAGCTCGGGACCGCGCAGACGCCCGGTCGGGTCGCCCGGTTGGACCGCGAGATCGAGAACCGCCAGTTCGCCCGAGATGCTCTCCTGCAGCCCGGTGAACACCGCGGGCGACACGTGCGCCGGCTCCCACGGCTCGCCCTGCGCGATCGCCCACACGGCGGGACGACGGAGGACGAACTCGGTCTCGGAGGCGGGATCGATCACGATCAGCTCCGTGTCCTCAGACGCTGCGGCCACCGCCGTGCGGCGTCCGTCCGCGGGAACAGGACGAGCCTTCGCATCCCACCGCTGCATCGCGTCCACCGAGCTGAAGACGGGGAGCACCTTCCGCCCGTCCGGTGCCGCGACCGTCACGATCGACAGCTCCTGCGTCTTGTCGACCTCGAGGCCGTGCGGCCCGACACCGTGATCGCCCTTCTCCGCCACGAGGGGGATGAGGAGACGCGCGGTGCGGTACGCCTCGACGATCGCCGAGCCATCACGCGTTCCGTCCGCGAACGCCCGGAGCGCAGCAAGCAGCGCGGGATCCGCGGAACCGTCGTCGCCGGAATGAGGGTTCGACTCGAAACGGCGGCCCTCCCAGGGCACACCCGCCGAGTCGGCGCGACCGTCAGTGTCCGGCGACATCCAGCGCCTCAGCGAGCGTGAACTGGCCCGCATACAGGGCCTTGCCCACGATCGCCCCTTCGACGCCCAGCGGCACCAGTTCGCGCAGCGCGACGATGTCGTCGAGGCTCGAAACGCCGCCCGAGGCGACGATCGGCTTCGGTGTGCGCTGGGTGAGCTCGCGCAGCAGCTCCAGGTTGGGGCCGCGCAGAGTGCCGTCCTTCGTGACGTCGGTGACGACGTAACGGCTGCACCCGGCATCCTCGAGTCGCTCCAGCACCGTCCAGAGATCGCCGCCGTCGCGGGTCCAGCCCCGGGCCGCGAGGGTCGTGCCGCGCACGTCGAGCCCGACCGCGATCGCCTCGCCGTAGCGGTTGATGACGTCTGCAGCCCACTCGGGGTTCTCCAGCGCCGCTGTGCCGAGGTTGATACGGCTCGCGCCGCTCTCCAGGGCCGCCTCGAGGGACCGGTCATCGCGGATGCCGCCCGAGAGCTCGACCTGCACGCCCTTCACCTGCTTGATGACCTTGCGCATCACCGCGGTGTTGTTGCCGCGCCCGAAGGCGGCATCCAGGTCGACGAGGTGGATCCAGGCCGCGCCCTGACGAGCGAAGTCCAGAGCGGCATCCACCGGATCGCCGTAACTGGTCTCGGTGCCGGCCTCTCCCTGGGTCAGTCGGACGGCCTTGCCGTCGGCGACATCGACCGCGGGCAGCAGGACAAGCTCGGGTGTGGACGCGAAATCGTTCATGGCTCCTCGTGCCCACCGACGCGTCTCGCCGGCCCCGGGCACGAGGTCACACAGTAGTCGTGCGCAGGCCGTCGATCCAATTCGCGAGAAGCCGGATGCCGGCCTCCCCCGACTTCTCGGGGTGGAACTGGGTCGCCGCGAGCGGACCGTTCTCGACGGCCGCGAGGAACGGCGCACCGTACGTGCACCACGTCAGCACGGGTTCCGGGAAGGGCGGCGTGACCTCGAGTTCCCACTCCTGGGCCGCGTACGAGTGCACGAAGTAGAACCGCTCGTCGCGGATGCCGTCGAACAGGCGCGACCCGTCCCCGGGCGAGACAGTGTTCCAGCCCATGTGGGGCAGAACGGGAGCGGCGAGTTCCGACACCGTTCCCGGCCACTCCCCGAGTCCCTCGGTGTCGGCGCCGCGCTCGACGCCCCGCCCGAACAGCACCTGCATGCCCACGCAGATGCCCAGCACGGGACGGCCACCTGCGAGACGACGGTCGATGATCTCTCCGCCACGACTGGCGTTCAGCGCGCTCATCACGGCGCTGAAGGCGCCCACACCGGGGACCAGGAGACCGTCGGCGTCGAGCAGCAGCGATCGGTCGGAGGTGAGACGCGCATCCGCACCCGCCTCGCTCAGAGAGTTGACCGCGGAGTGGACATTGCCCGAGCCGTAGTCCAGCACGGCGACGAGGGGCTTGCTCACAGCGCGCCCTTCGTGCTCGGGATGCCGTCGACGAACGGGTCGAGCGCCTTCGCCTGGCGGAATGCGCGGGCGAGAGCCTTGTACTCGGCCTCGGCGATGTGGTGCGGGTCGCGACCGCCGAGGACGCGCACGTGCACCGTCAGCCCGGCGTGGATGGAGATCGCCTCGAACGAGTGGCGCACAAGCGAGCCGGTGAAGTGCCCGCCGATCAGGTGATGCTCGAAACCGGCGGGCTCGCCCGTGTGAACGAGATACGGTCGGCCGCTGATGTCGACAACGGCCTGGGCGAGCGCTTCGTCCAGCGGGACGAGCGCGTCGCCGTACCGCGCGATACCGGACTTGTCGCCGAGCGCCTGCCGGATCGCTTGTCCGAGCACGATCGAGGTGTCCTCCACCGTGTGGTGCGCGTCGATGTGCGTGTCGCCGACGGAGGTCACGCGCAGATCGGTGAGGGAGTGCTTCGCGAACGCCGTCAGCATGTGGTCGAAGAACGGCACGCTCGTCGAGATCTCGCTCGCGCCGGTGCCGTCGAGGTCGAGACTGAGCTCGACGCGCGACTCGCTCGTCTCGCGAAGGATCGAGGCGGTGCGGGGCGTGGCGGGGCCGGTCATGCTCGCGATCCTACCGACGCGAGGGCGTCGAGGAACGCCGTCGTCTCGTCGGCCGTCCCCGCCGTGACGCGGAGGTGGTGGGCGATCCCGACGTCGCGGATCAAGACCCCGCGGTCGTAGAGCGCCTTCCATGTGGCCGCGGGGTCGTCGACTCCCCCGAACAGCACGAAGTTCGTCCACGACTCGTGAGCCGTGTACCCGAGGGCTGCCACCGTGGCCGAGATGCGGTCGCGCTGGGCGACGATCTCGTCCACCATCGACAGCATCGTGTCGGCGTGCCCGAGCGCCGCCGTTGCGGCCGCCTGGGTGAGGGTGCTCAGGTGGTACGGGAGACGCACGAGACGGAGCGCATCGATGACCGCGGGATCGGCGGCGAGATAGCCGACGCGGGCACCGGCGAAGGCGAAGGCCTTGCTCATCGTGCGCGAAACCACGAGGCGCGGGCGGCCCGGAAGAAGGGTCACCGCCGACGGCTCGTCGTGCGGGGCGAACTCCTGGTACGCCTCATCCACGATGACGATGCCGTCGGTCACCGCGTAGACGGCCTCGAT
This sequence comes from Microbacterium sp. ACRRU, assembly GCF_022346945.1. GTDB lineage: Bacteria > Actinomycetota > Actinomycetes > Actinomycetales > Microbacteriaceae > Microbacterium > Microbacterium mcarthurae. Next base: position 25,616 of record NZ_JAKRNI010000016.1, read on the forward strand.
GACATCGAGGCCGAGAGGGGTTCCCGTGGGGTTGTTGGGCGCACACAGGAACACGATGTCGGGGTTCTCGCGGGATACCTGCTCGGCCGCGAACGCGGGGCTCAGTCCGAAGTCGTGCTCCCGCTCCCCCGCGATCCATTCCGCACCCGTGGCGCGCGTGAGGATCGGATACATCGAGTACGTCGGCGCGAACCCCATGGCCCGACGCCCGGGGCCGCCGAAGGCCTGAAGCAGGTGCTGCAAGACCTCGTTCGATCCGTTCGCCGCCCAGATCTGCTCGCGGACGAGACCGTGGCCCAGATACTCGGCGAAAGCCTCGCGGAGACCGGTGAATTCACGATCGGGGTAGCGATTGACATCGCGCAGGGCCCGGGCGATCGCATCCAGGATGTCGTCGGCGACCTCCGACGGAACGGGATGCGTGTTCTCGTTCACGTTCAGCGCGACGGGGAGCGCGGCTTGCGGGGCTCCATACGGGGTCATCCCCCGCAGATCGTCGCGAAGAGGCAAATCGTCGAGGCGTACGGTCACCTCACCCATCGTAGGCGGCGATGACCCGCGGATTCACCGGCCGGAGGCGTAGGCCGCGGGGAGTGCAATGCGCTGCCCGGCCGCGACCGAGCCGTTCTCCAGAGCATTCAGCCGGGTGATCTCGGCGACGACGTCGCGCGGGTCGGACCCGGGGGCGACGTCTTCCGCAATCGACCACAGCGTCTCCCCGCTCATGACGGTGATCTCGGTGAAGGCACCCGACGCGGCGCCGTTGTCGCTCGACGCCAGCGCAGCGCCCCCGCCGACGACGGCGATCGACAGCACGACCACGATCGGGAGGGCGGCGAGGAAGGCGAACACGCGGCGTCCACGCGTCGTGAGACGCAGACGGGTCGTGGGGGCGATGGCGATGCTGCTCATGGTGTGCTCCTCAGTAGGGAGAGATTCGCACCCCACCCTCGGCCGGGAGGGCGGGAGTGCGAATCTGTATTCCGAATCTATCTTCGATACTGGCGGGGTGTCAACACCGGGTCACTCGGAGGACAATCGAACGCGACACGCGGGAGGCTCCGTCCCGTTCGACCCGTTCACCGGATACGGTTTCGACGAGGAGACCCCATCACGGACCTCCGACATTCGAATTTCCGCCGCATCGATCGCGCGGCGCGAGGGGAGCACAGATGACCGACGCGACGACCGCGGGCGGCCGTGAACGGCCGCAGACCCGGCGGCGGAAGAGCCTCAGCGACAAGCAGTTGGCGATCCTCGAAGTGATCCAGCGCTCGATCGCTCGGCACGGATACCCGCCGAGCATGCGCGAGATCGGCGACGCCGTCGGGCTGAAGTCGCTCTCCAGCGTCACGCACCAGCTGAACCAGCTCGAGCTCAGCGGGTATCTGCGGCGCGATCCCGGGAAGACCCGGGCGATGGAAGTCCTCATCGACTTGCCCGGCACCGCCGCCGAGAATCCCGCCGAGACCGCGCCCGCCGTGGGCGACGCCGCGCTCGTCCCGCTGGTCGGCCGCATCGCCGCGGGCGTCCCGATCACCGCTGACCAACAGGTCGAGGAGATCTTCCCGCTTCCCCGTCAGCTCGTCGGCAAGGGCGAACTGTTCATGCTCAAGGTCGTCGGCGATTCGATGATCGACGCGGCCATCTGCGATGGCGACTGGGTCGTCGTCCGAGCGCAGTCCAGCGCCGAGAACGGCGAGATCGTCGCGGCGATGCTCGACGGTGAGGCGACGGTGAAGACGTTCCGCCGCCGTGACGGCCACACGTGGCTGCTCCCGCGCAACACGGCCTTCGAACCGATCCTGGGCGACGAAGCCGTCGTCCTCGGTCGAGTGGTGGCGGTTCTCCGCACCGTCTGACGATTCTCCGAGATCGGCGAGCCTCGATGGGTGCTCGCCGCGCGCGTCCCGCCTCGGCATCCGGGGTGTCCCCACCCCTCCCTAGGCTGGGGACATGGCAGACACCCTCGCATACGGTTCCTGGCCGTCGCCTCTCTCCCCCGAGCGCCTCGCCGCGGCATCGCCGCGGATCGATGGGGCACGCATCGTCGGCGACGAGGTCTGGTGGGGTGAGTCGGTCCCGAGCGAGGGCGGCCGCGTGGCGGTCCGGCGTCGACGTCGAGACGGCACCGTCGAGATGTTGCTGCCGGCGCCCGCGAACGCCCGCTCGACCGTGCACGAGTACGGCGGTGGCGCCTGGACGACGTCGGACGACGGTGAGCTGTTCTACGTCGAGAAGACCGATCAGCGCGTGTACGCGCTCGTCCCCGGCGGCGAGGCCCGGCCCCTCACCCTGGCCGCGGACGACGTGCGTCATGGCGGCCTGTCGTGGCAGCACGGCGCTCTCCTCGCCGTGCGAGAGGTCCACGGGGCACAGCAGGTGCCCGCACGCTCGATCGTGCGTATCGCGACAGACGGCTCCGGTTCGGACACGCTCGCCGACGGGAGCGACTTCCTCGTGCATCCCGCTCTCTCCCCCGACGGGCGTCGATTGGCGTGGACCGCCTGGGATCACCCCGACATGCCGTGGGACGCGTCGTCCGTTCGCGTCCGCGAGCTGACGACGGGCACGGTCCGCGAGATCGCCGGTGGGTCCCGCCGCGCACCACTGCAACCGGTCTGGATGGCCGACGACGAGATCCTTTTCGCCGATGACCCCGACGGACGATGGAATCTCTTCCGCGAGCGGGTCGGCGACGATGCGCAGGCGGTCGCGCCGGCGGACGCGGACACCGGGGGGCCGATCTGGGTCCTGGGGACGCGCTGGTTCGGCGCGACCGAGGACGGTCGCATCGTGGCCGTGCGCACGAACGGCGGCGACGAGATCATCGAGATCGCCCCGAGCGGCGTGCGTCCCCTCGACGTTCCGGTCGTCGCGGGGGCGTCGATCGAGGACATCCGCGGATCTCGCGCCCTCGTGTCGGGCACGGACGCGTCGGGACGATCGGGACTGTGGGCGGTCAACCTCGACACCCGCGATGTCGAACTCGTCACGGGTGGCGACCATCCCGGAGCCGAATGGATGCCGACGGCTCGCGCGGTCACCGCGAACGGTCCGCACGGCCCGGTCCACGCTTTCGCCTACCCGCCCACGAACCCCGACGTGGTGGCCCCCGAGGGTGAGCAGCCACCGTACGTCGTCCTGGTGCACGGGGGGCCCACCTCGCATGTCGGGCCCGCGCCGTCGGCGAAGACGGCGTTCTTCACGAGCCGCGGTATCGGAGTGCTCGACGTCAACTACGGCGGGTCGACCGGCTACGGGCGCGCCTACCGCGAACGGCTTCTCGGCCAGTGGGGCGTGGTCGACGTCGACGACGTCGCGGCCGCGGCATCCGCTCTCGCCGCCGCGGGCCTCGCCGACCCCGACCGGATCGCGATCGCGGGAGGTTCAGCGGGCGGCTGGACGGTGCTTGCCGCCGTCACCCGCACCGACGTCTTCGCCGCTGGCATCTCACGGTACGGCGTCGGCGACGCCCGCGCACTCGCTGAAGACACGCACGACTTCGAGGCGCGTTACCTCGACGGTCTGATCGGCCCGCTCCCCGACGCCGAGGACGTCTACGTCGCGCGCTCGCCCCTCTCGCATCCCGAGCGCTTCCGCGTTCCGCTGCTGATCTTGCAGGGCGCAGAAGATCATGTCGTCCCGCCCTCCCAGGCGGAGGCGATCCGCGACGCGCTCGCGGCCCACCGCGTGCCGCACGCCTACGTGCTGTACGAGGGCGAAGGGCACGGGTTCCGTCGCGCCGAGACGGTCGTCGACTCGCTGCGGCGGGAGCTGGGCTTCCTGGGTGCGGTGTTCGGGTTCGACGCACCCGGGATCCCGCCGCTCTCGCTCGACTGAACGCCGCCAGACGACGACGCCCCGCCGGTCGGCGGGGCGTCGTCGAGCACGGTCAGGCCGCGAAGGGCGCGAGCTCGGCGGCGAGGCGCGCACCGACGTGGGCGTGCAGGAACGTTCCGTGCTCGCGGTGCTCCTGCGCAACGATCAGGCCGGTCTCGTGCACCGCCGACACGAGGTCACCGCGGTCGTACGGCACGACGGCCTGCACCTCAACCGCTGGCAGTGGGAGCGCCTCCTCGATCGCCGCACGCAGCTCGGAGATGCCCTCTCCGGTGCGCGACGAGACGAACAGCGCCGACGGCGCGAGACCGCGCAGCACGAGACGGTCGTCGGGGCCGAGCAGGTCCGCTTTGTTAAAGACGACGATCTCGTGACCGAAGTCGGCATCCACGTCGCCCATCACGTCGCGCACCGTCGACAGCTGCGCTGCCGGATCGGGATGCGACGCGTCCACGACATGGAGGATGACGTCGGCGTCACCGACCTCCTCGAGCGTGGAACGGAACGCCTCCACGAGCTGGTGCGGCAGATTGCGCACGAAGCCCACGGTGTCGGTCAGCGTGTAGACGCGGCCGTCCGACGTCTCGGAGCGGCGGACGGTGGCATCCAGGGTCGCGAACAGCGCGTTCTCGACGAGGACGCCGGCGCTGGTCAGGCGATTGAGCAGACTCGACTTGCCGGCGTTGGTGTACCCCGCGATAGCGACGGACGGGATCGTGTGGCGCTTGCGCTCGGCTCGCTTGGCTTCACGCGCGGGCGCGAAGTCCCTCAGCTGCTTGCGCAGCTGGGCCATGCGCGTACGGATGCGACGACGGTCGAGTTCGATCTTGGTCTCACCCGGACCGCGAGAGCCCATGCCCGCACCGCCCGCACCGACCTGTCCACCGGCCTGACGTGACATCGAGTCACCCCACCCGCGGAGGCGCGGCAGCAGGTACTCGAGCTGCGCGAGCTCGACCTGCGCCTTGCCCTCGCGGCTCTTGGCGTGCTGGCTGAAGATGTCGAGGATCACCGTCGTGCGGTCGATCACCTTCACCTTGACGACGTCTTCCAACGCTCGCCGCTGGCTCGGCGCCAGCTCGGTGTCGGCGATCACGGTGTCGGCGCCGACCGCCGCGACGATGTCGCGGAGCTCTTCGGCCTTGCCGCGTCCGACGTAGGTCGCGGGGTCGGGGTGCGGCCGACGCTGCAGCACACCGTCGAGCACGACGGCACCCGCCGTCTCTGCGAGGGCCGCGAGTTCGCGGAGCGAGTTCTCGGCATCCGCCTGCTCCCCCTGGGGGTGAACACCGACGAGCACGACGTTCTCGAGCCGCAACTGTCGGTACTCGACCTCGGTGACGTCCTCCAGCTCGGTGGACAGTCCCGGGACGCGGCGCAGAGCCGCTCGCTCCTCGCGGTCCCACTGATCGCCGTCCGTGGATCCCCCGGAGGCGGTGGTGGCATCCTGCAGGGCTTGCGCCGCACCGAAGACCCGGACCCCTCGATGCGCCTCGGTGCGCGAGAGCACGCGGTCGACCGGGTCCACCGGCGACGTGTCCGTGCTTGAGGGTGTGGTCTGTTCGGTCATGTGTTCCTTTCGTCCGCGAGCGATGCCGCGGCATGCTCGCACTTTAGTCGCCCCCACGCCGGGGGCTCCGGTCCGCTACGCTTCCGGCATGGGGAGCGAGCACTATTTCAGCGCGTCGCCATCGAGTCCCGAACAGTTCCGCCGCCTCCGAGTCACGCTTGCCGGGCGCGAGCTCGAGGTCGTGACCGCGGGCGGAGTGTTCAGCCCCGATCGCCTGGATGCCGGAACATCGGTTCTTCTGGCGAACACACCGACCCCGCCCGCCGGCGGGAACTTCCTCGACCTGGGAAGCGGGTGGGGTCCGATCACGTTGAGCCTGGCCCTGGACGCGCCGCACGCGACCGTCTGGGCGGTCGACGTCAACGAGCGGGCGCTCGACCTGGTGAGACAGAACGCGGAACGTCTGGGCCTCGATAACGTCAACGCCGTGCGACCCGAGGATGTTCCCGACGGCATCTCGTTCCGCACCATCCGATCCAACCCGCCCATCCGCGTCGGAAAGAACGAGCTGCACGGGATGCTGGAACACTGGATCCCCCGGCTCGCCGAACGCTCCGACGGCTGGTTCGTCGTGCAGCGCAACCTCGGCTCGGACTCTCTGCAACGGTGGCTGGCCGCCACCTTCACGACGGGGTTCTCCGTCCACCGTGCCGCGACCGGACGGGGTTACCGGGTCCTGCGCGTCCGTCGCCACGGATCACCACCGAGCGAGCCGATCGACGTCATCGCCTGAGCGGGCACCCCCGCTTTCACCTCAGGGGGTTCACCCGCAGGTGCCGACGCCCCGCGGGGTCATGTACGGCTGAGTGCCCACGCGCTCTCGCGCGACCGCGCCGCGCCTGCTTCACGCGAGAGCGACCTCGCCCGTGAAGACGAGGGATGCCGGGCCCGAGAGGTAAACGCGTCCGTCGGCGATGCGCACCCCGAGGGTTCCGCCCGTCGTGTCGACCGCCCACACGTCCGGAGCCGCCGAACCCGCCCAGTGCCGGACCGCCAGAGCGGCGGCGGCCACACCCGTGCCGCAGCTGAGCGTCTCACCGACGCCGCGCTCGAACACGCGCATGCGGATGGCGCCGACGCCGTCGCGGACGAGCGGATCGGCGGGGACCACGAACTCGACGTTGGCGCCGTGCGCCGGCACCGGGTCGAGCACGGGCTGGTACGCGAGATCGAGGTCTTCCAGCTCGGCGTCCGACGACAGCGCGACGACGACGTGCGGATTCCCCACATCGATCCCGACGCCCGGTCTCGGCACGGGCAGACCCTTCGCGCGCACGAGCACGTCACCGTTCTCGATGCGGTACTCCCCCAGGTCGACTTCGAAGCCTCGTTCGCTGCGCGTGAGCGTCTTGACGCCCGCGCGCGTACCGATCCGCAGGCCGCGGGAGATGTCGGCGAGCCCGGTGTCGGTCAGGTAGCGGGCGAACACCCGCGTCCCGTTGCCGCACATCTCCGCCTTCGAGCCGTCGGCGTTTCGATAGTCCATGAACCACTCCGCACCCGACGCGGCCGCCTCCGCCCCCTCGGGGATCGCCGCCGAACGCACGACACGGAGAAGGCCGTCGGCGCCGATCCCGAAGTGCCGATCGCACAGGATCGCCACCTGATCGCCGGAGAGGTCGAGCTCGCCGTCAGGATCCGAAACCACGACGAAGTCGTTGCCCGTGCCGTGGCCCTTGGTGAACGCGAGAGTCGCCATGGCATTCAGTCTAGGGACCGCCGCGACGCACGCGCGGCGCCCCCGCTGCGGGTGAGGGACGGCTCCTGGCCGGTCAGCGTCCCGTCGGCGGCTCGACCGCACAACCCGGACCGTCGACGATCAGCCGCCGCCCCGTGGCCCATGTGTCGAACGGTTCGTACCCCAGCGCCTCGTAGAACCCTCGCGCCGCGGCATTGTCGGGCCGCACCATCAACTGCACCTTCGGGCAGCCGAGTGCCTCGAGCAGCCGTTCGGCCTCGGCGACGAGCGCGCGGCCGATGCCTCGCCCCCGGTGCGTCTCGGCCGAGGCGAGGTAGTACAGCCACCCGCGGTGGCCGTCGTACCCGGCCATGACGGTTCCGACGAGGTCGTCGCCGTCGACCGCGACGAGGAACAGCTCGGGCTGCACGGTGAGCTTCCGGCGGATGTCGGCGCGGGGGTCGTTCCAGGGCCGCGTCAGGCCCGCGGACTCCCACAGCGCGACGACGGTGTCTTCGTCCCGGAGGTCGAAGGGACGGATGTGCACGCTCATGTCTCCCCCTCGTCCAGGAGCGCGTCGGCGCGCTCGGTCCGCGCGTCGACCCAGCGCACCCCGTCGTACCGGCGGAACCACGACACTTGGCGTCGCGCGTAACGCCGAGTGAGAGCCTGGGTTTCGGCGACCGCTTCCGCCCGCGTCATCTCGCCTCGCAGTTGCGCCAGTGCCTGCGCGTACCCGATCGCGCGCGCCGCCGTGACTCCGCGCTCGATGCCCTCGGCGCGCAAGGTGGCGACCTCGTCGACCAGCCCGCGCTCCCACATCTGCTCGACCCGCTCATCCAGCAGCGGAACCAGGACGTCGCGTTCGAGGGCGGTGCCGAGGATCGAGGTCCGCGGATGCCACAGCTCGGGCGCCGCGGGAAGGACGCCCCCGTGGGTCTTCTCGCCCTGGGCGAGCACCTCCAGGGCCCGCACGACACGGCGCCCGTTGCGGGGGTCGATCCGCTCCGCGGCCCGCGGGTCGGCCGCACGCAGCCGCTCGAACAGCGCACCGGGCCCCCGACGCTCGAGCTCCGCCTCCAGCTCGGCGCGGAGTGCGGCGTCGCGTGGCGGGAAGCGGAAGTCCCACAGCACGCTCGAGACGTACAGCCCGGAACCGCCCACGAGGATCGCATCGGCGCCGCGATCGTGCGCCTCGATGATCGCTTCGCGGGCGGCACGCTGGTACCAGGCGACGGCCGCTTCCTCGGTCACGGCGAGAGCGTCGAACAGGTGATGCGGGATGCCACGACGCTCCGAGACCGGGAGCTTCGCGGTGCCGATATCCATGCCGCGATACAGCTGCATGGCATCCGCGTTGACGATCTCCACCGCGCGGCCACGGTGACGCAGGGTCTCGGCCAGCGACAGGGAAAGACCGGTCTTCCCCGTCCCCGTCGCCCCGACGATCGCCCAGAGCCGGCGAGGGGCAGCGGCGTCGCCGGTCACCCGCCGATGCGCAGCGTCGGGAGACCGAGGGAGACGGCGCGGCTTCCTGCGACGTCCGTCGCGGGTGCGGGCACACCGCAGGATTCGGCCTGCGACCGATCCCACGCGTCGCCGGCACGGGTCCGGCGGATCTGCAACGGCGAGTCGGCGGGAGCGTCGGCCAGCAGATAGAAGGGCGCCGCGCGGGTCACTTCGACCGTGACGACATCGCCGGGGCGCGGAGTGGCGGACCCGGACGGTGCCTCGAAGTGGACGAGGCGGTTGTCTTCGGCCCGACCCGTGAGGCGTCGGGTCGCGGCATCCTTCTTGCCTTCCCCGGCCGAGACGAGGACGTCCAGCGCCCGGCCGACCTGCTTCTGGTTCTCTTCGAGGGAGATGCGCTCCTGCAGCGCGGTGAGACGCTCGTAGCGCTCTTGAACCACGGCCTTCGGGACCTGGTCCTCCATCGTCGCGGCCGGCGTGCCCTCGCGGATGGAGTACTGGAACGTGAACGCGCTGGCGAACCGGGACGCTTCGACGACCCGCATCGTCTCTTCGAAGTCGGCATCGGTCTCGCCGGGGAACCCGACGATGATGTCCGTGGTGATGGCCGCGTGAGGAATGCGGTCACGCACGCGCTCGAGGATGCCGAGGAAGCGGTCACTACGGTAGGAGCGGCGCATCGCCTTCAGGACACGGTCGGACCCCGACTGCAGCGGCATGTGAAGCTGCGGCATCACCGAGGGGGTCTCGGCCATGGCGGCGATGACATCGTCGGTGAAGGCGGCGGGATGCGGGCTCGTGAAGCGGATGCGTTCCAGCCCGTCGATCTCGCCCGCGGCGCGGAGCAGCTTTCCGAAGGCAAGGCGGTCGCCGAACTCGACGCCGTACGAATTGACGTTCTGCCCGAGCAGCGTGACCTCGATGGCACCGTCGTCGACGAGGAGCCGAATCTCGTTCAGGATGTCACCGGGTCGGCGGTCCTTCTCCTTGCCGCGAAGGCTCGGCACGATGCAGAACGTGCAGGTGTTGTTGCATCCGACCGAGATCGACACCCACCCGCTGTGCACGGAGTCGCGTTTGGTGGGCAGCGTGGAGGGGAAGATCTCGAGCGCTTCGAGGATCTCGAGCTCGGCCTCGCCGTTGTGGCGGGCTCGTTCGAGCATTCCCGGCAGCGAACCCATGTTGTGGGTCCCGAAGACGACGTCGACCCACGGCGCCTTCTGCTGCACCGCGTCCTTGTCCATCTGCGCGAGGCATCCGCCCACGGCGATCTGCATGCCGTCGTGTGCGTCCTTGCGGGACTTCAGGTGTCCGAGGGTGCCGTAGAGCTTGCCCGCGGCGTTGTCTCGAACGGCGCACGTGTTGATCACGACGACATCGGCGTCGGTGCCCGCTTCTGCGCGGACATAGCCGGCGCTCTCGAGCGAGCCCGACAGGCGCTCCGAGTCGTGGACGTTCATCTGGCACCCGAACGTCCGCACCTCGTAGGTGCGTGCCCGCCCGTCGGCCGTGAGGGCGGCTGCGGAGGGCGCGATGAGCGTCGGTGTGGATACGGGGGTCGTCATGATGCGTGCCATTCTAAGCGCCGCCCGCGCAGGTGACGGGGCAGACCGCGGACGCCGAAGAGGTCGGCGGCCGCGCGGCGCACGTCAGTCGTCGGGCGTGAAGCGGACGGTCGAGGGCGCTGTGGGTCGCGAGGGCGGAGTCCGCCGAATTCCCGCCTCGGAGAGTGCCTGTCGGGCGGCGTCGAGAGACACCGATGACGGGTATCCGCGTCGGGCCAACTGCCCCGCGAGACGTCGGAGACTGGCGTCGTAATCCTTCCCGCCGACGCCGCGCGCCTTCGACCGAGCGAACTCGAGCGCACGCTCGGCATCGTCGTCGGGGAGCTCGGCGAGGGCGGCGTCGACCACCTCGCGAGGGATACCCCGCTTGCGCAAGGTCTGCGCGACGGCCCTGCGTCCCTGCCCGCGACGCTCGGTCGCCGACAGTGCGAGCTGCTCGGCGAATGCCTCGTCGTCGAGGTAACCGAGGTCGACGAACTTCTCCACGACCTCGTCGACAACGGAGGCCTCTATGCCCTCGACGCTGTTCAGCGCCGTACGAGCCTCGGCCAGCGAGAGAGAGCGTCCGCGAAGCTTTCGGAGCAGGAGCGCCTCTGCACGATCGCGAACGTCGTCCGGCGATTCGGCCGCCGCCACATCGTCGAATGCCGCCCCCGGGCGGGCCCACGAGGAACCGGCATCCGCTGCAGATCGCGGCACCTTCTCGTCCAGCGAAGCGCCGGACGACGGCGCTTCGCGGTGCACGCGCGGACCGAACAACGGAATCACCGGCGCGAGGGTGTCGTCGCCGGTCACCGCGCCTGCGGCGGTCGGAACAGTCGCGCCACCCGAGCCGTCCAGGCCGCGCTCCGACACGTCGGAGTCACGGCCCGGACGGCGCGTTTCGTCGATCATCAGGCGGGACGTCGGGCGGCCAGCTCGTCCGTGGTCGGTGCCGAAGCGGCAGGGGCACCGATGCCGAGCTTGCCCTTGATCTTCGACTCGATCTCGGCCGCGACGTCGGGGTTCTTGATGAGGAAGTTACGTGCGTTCTCTTTGCCCTGGCCCAGCTGTTCGCCATCGTAGGTGTACCACGCGCCCGACTTCTTCACGATGCCGTGCTCGACACCGAAGTCGATGAGGCTGCCTTCGCGCGAGATGCCGACACCGTAGAGGATGTCGAACTCCGCCTGCTTGAACGGCGGGGCCATCTTGTTCTTGACGACCTTCACGCGCGTGCGGTTACCCACCGCCTCGGTGCCGTCCTTCAGGGTCTCGATGCGGCGGATGTCGAGGCGGACCGACGCGTAGAACTTCAGCGCCTTTCCACCCGCGGTGGTCTCGGGGGATCCGAAGAACACGCCGATCTTCTCTCGCAACTGGTTGATGAAGATGGCGGTGGTCTTCGTGGTGTTCAGACCACCGGTGAGCTTGCGCAACGCCTGCGACATCAGTCGCGCCTGCAGACCCACGTGCGAATCGCCCATCTCGCCCTTGATCTCGGCCTCGGGCACGAGAGCGGCCACCGAGTCGATCACGACGAGATCGATGGCTCCGGAACGGATCAGCATGTCGGCGATCTCGAGCGCCTGCTCACCCGTATCGGGCTGCGACACCAGCAGCGCGTCGATGTCGACGCCGAGCTTCTTGGCGTACTCGGGGTCGAGCGCGTGCTCGGCGTCGATGAACGCCGCGATGCCGCCGGCGCGCTGCGCGTTCGCGATCGCGTGCAGGGTCAGCGTGGTCTTTCCCGACGACTCGGGCCCGTAGATCTCGATGATGCGGCCACGAGGAAGGCCGCCGATGCCGAGGGCCACGTCGAGGGCGACGGAGCCGGTGGAGATGGTCTCGATCGGCGCGCGCTCGTCACTGCCCAGTCGCATGACCGAGCCCTTTCCGAACTGCCGGTCGATCTGGGCGAGGGCCGACTCGAGGGCCTTCTCGCGCTCTGCGGGTGAGGGCATGACGTCTTCTTTCTTCTCGCGTTCCGTCGCCTATAGGCTGTCGCGCTCCCCACCGACGATGGGGATGCCCGACAAGGCGTTCAGAGTGTCGTTCGACGTCGTCCACGTTAGAGAGGGCCTCCGACATCAGCGCAGGAATGCCCGCCTTCGGTGGACGAAAGCGTCCGAAACTCCGATGTGAAGGAGCCTACGCTCGAATCGAACGAAGATTCGATGACACGCCGGTGAATCGACCTCGACTACCGAATCCTCGCCCTGGGGAGATTTCAACGCTCCCTGGCCGACCGACCCCCACCGGCATCACGGTTCAGCGACGACGAGGATCCAGCCGGCCGACCCCGTAGCGACGCTCGGCCGGCACGTCGGTCTCCTCGCAAAGTGCGAGCCACACGTCGCGCGGATCAACGCCGGCGGCCAATGCGTCGACGCTCGTCCTTCCCCCGACGGACGATAGGACGAGATCGGTCAGGAGAGAGCCCCCACGCGGGCCGAACTCGTCGGCCACCGCGCGATCGAATTCGCTACGACGCATCCCGCGACGTCAGTGCAGCGACAACTCGGGCTCGACCGCTGCCACCAGGTCATCGGGAACCACATCCGGGAAGGTCTGCAGGCCTTCCAGCACGGAGAGCCGATCGCCGACCTCGCGCATGATGGTCGAGATGGGGACGTCGAGGGCCTCGGCGACTGACGCGAGGATCTCGCTCGACGCTTCCTTCTGGCCACGTTCGACTTCGCTCAGGTACCCCAGAGCGACACTGGCGCGGCTGGCAACCTGGCGAAGGGTGCGCCCCTTCTGCTGGCGGAGCTCACGCAGGACCTCGCCGATCTCTTGACGGACCAGGATCATGTGAACCCCTCCTCACTGCCGATTCCCCCGCTGCCCGGGTGGTCAACGGTACAACACCTTTCCGGTCACCCTAATGCCGCGCGCTGGGCACTGGATGGGAATCGCTGACAACAACGGGCTTGTGCCATGATTTGTTCCCCCGCTCGCCGCCTATCGAGAAGTCGTCAGAGCGCGGCGAGAGCCCGCCGAAGGGCGATGTGCGTCGCCTCGCGCCGCACCCGGTCACGGTCGCCGGAAATCACCAGCGAATCGACCCGCGTGCCGAGGGGCGTTGACACGGCGATATGCACCGTTCCTACCGGCTGCCCGTCCTGCATCTCTGGACCGGCGACGCCGGTCGTGGCGATGCCGACGTCGGCCGGGCTTCCGTCCCGGCCCAGGACGTCACGGACGCCTCGTGCCATCTGTCGCGCCACGCGCGGGTGTACCGCGCCGTGGGCCTCCAGAAGAGCGGGGTCAACGCCGAGGACGCTGCGCTTGAGGTCGGTGGCATACGCCACGATCCCGCCCCTGACGGCACGCGAGGCTCCCGCCACGTCGACGAGAGACGAGACCACCATTCCGCCGGTGAGGGACTCCGCGACCGCCACCGTCCAGCCGAGTTCGACGAGGCGGTCCAGCAGCACGGCCGCCGTCTCGCGGGGTTCTCGCACGAGTGTCTCGTCGAGGTCGTCGGGGACGCCGTCGATCATCGGCGGTTCCGCTTCGCCCGGGCGCCTCGCACCTCGGACACCACGTAGTCGATACCCGAGGCGATCGTGAGAACGACCGCGATCGTCATGGTCACCGTTCCCGCCCACCACACGGTGGACTGCCACACCGCGGCATCCGACAACGAGGCGAAGGGGAGGAGCGCGATGGAAAGCGCGACGGCTTGCGCCACTGTCTTGAGTTTGCCCATCCACGCGGCGGCGAGGACGTGGTCGCTGACGACCATGAAGCGGTAGACGGTGATACCGATCTCGCGGATGAGCACCACGACGGTGACCCACCACGGCAGTTCGCCCAGGATCGACAGGCCGACGAACGCCACCCCGGTCAGGGCCTTGTCGGCGATCGGGTCGAGAAGCTTGCCGAGGTCGCTCACGATCTCATAGCGCCGTGCGATGTACCCGTCGACGCCGTCCGTGGCGATCGCCACGATGAACAGGATCGCCGCGGCCCAGCGGAGCCCTCCCCCGGTACCGCCGTCGACCAGCAGCATCCAGAGGAAGATCGGGGCGCACAGAATGCGCACGATGGTGATGGCGTTGGGCAGCTGCGGGTGAACGGCCATCAGTCGCGCCCCGTCAGCTGCCAGGCGTCTTCCGATCCCTCATCGTCCTCGACGGTCGGGATGCCATCGAACTGCGCTTCGACCGGATCCCCGCCGTACGGGTCGTCGTCGGCGCCGGCGGGAGGCTCCTCGCCGCGCAACCGGGCGAGCACCGCGGGCAGCTGTTCGTTCGTCACGAGCACGTCGCGGGCCTTCGAACCCTCGGACGGACCGACGATCTCGCGCGACTCGAGCAGGTCCATGAGGCGCCCCGCCTTGGCGAACCCGACTCGGAGTTTGCGCTGCAGCATCGACGTCGAACCGAACTGCGTCGAGACCACGAGCTCGGCCGCGGCCAGCAGGAGCTCGAGGTCGTCACCGATGTCGGCGTCGATCTCTTTCTTCTCGGCGGCCGCCTGGACGTCGGCCCGGTACTCGGGCCGCGCCTGCTGGGTGACGTGGGCGACGACGCGCTCGATCTCCTGTTCGCTGACCCACGCCCCCTGGACACGGACCGCTTTGGACGCACCCATGGGGAGGAAAAGCCCGTCTCCCTGGCCGATGAGCCGGTCGGCACCGGGCTGGTCGAGGATGACGCGCGAGTCCGTCACGCTGGTGACGGCGAATGCGAGACGAGAAGGCACGTTCGCCTTGATGAGGCCCGTGACCACGTCGACGGACGGACGCTGGGTCGCGAGCACCAGGTGGATGCCGCTCGCGCGAGCCAGCTGCGTGATGCGCACGATCGAGTCCTCGACGTCGCGCGGGGCGACCATCATGAGGTCGGCGAGCTCATCGACCACCACGAGCAGGTACGGGTAGGGCTTGAGCACCCTCTCGCTTCCGGCGGGCAGCTGGATCTCACCGGCCACGACCGCCTTGTTGAAATCGTCGATGTGACGGAAGCCGAACGACGCGAGGTCGTCGTAGCGCATGTCCATCTCTTTCACGACCCACTGCAACGCCTCGGCGGCCTTCTTGGGATTCGTGATGATGGGCGTGATGAGGTGCGGCACGCCCGCATACGAGGTGAGCTCGACGCGCTTGGGGTCGATCAACACCATCCGCACATCGGACGGCTTCGCCCGCATGAGCAGGCTCGTGATCATGGAGTTGACGAAGCTCGACTTCCCGGAGCCGGTGGAGCCGGCCACCAGGAGGTGGGGCATCTTCGCGAGGTTCGCCACGACGAACCCGCCGCCCACGTCTTTGCCCACACCGATCGTCATGGGGTGGGTCGAGGATGCCGCGGCATCCGACCGCAGGATGTCGCCGAGCGTGACGATCTCCCGATCGGTGTTCGGGATCTCGACGCCGATCGCGCTCTTCCCCGGGATCGGGGCGAGGATGCGCACTTCGTTGGAGGCGACCGCGTACGCGATGTTGTTTGTCAGCGCCGTGATGCGCTCGACCTTCACCCCGGGTCCGACCTCGATCTCGTACTGGGTCACCGTCGGGCCGCGGGAGAATCCCGTGACCCGCGCATCGACCTTGAACTGCTCCATGACGCTCTCGATGGCGCGCACGACCGCGTCGTTGGCTGCGGACCGCTCCTTCGGGGGCGTCCCGGCGGCGAGGGCGGTGACCGAGGGCAGGCGGTAGTTGGCGGACGGCGGGACGCCGGCGTTGTCGCCTCCGAGCCCCGATATGCCCGGGAGATCATCGTCGGTGTCGACGTTCGGGGAATCGTCCTGCAGGCCGCGTCCCGTGGTGACCCCCGCCAGCGCGGAGGGGTCGATGACCTCGGTCATGGCGTCGGGCGCCGGCGGCAACGGCGGGCGCGCGGGCGGAGCGGCGGGGGCCGCGGGAGACACGACCGGCGACTCGAAGCCGCCCTGAGGCGCCCCCGGTGTGAGCAGCGTCGTCAAATCGTCGGATCCGAGGTCGCCATCCGCGTCCTCTTCGCGTCCGGACTTGTTCCGCCGCCACCACGGCAACGACTTCTCGGCGGGCGTCTCGTCGTCGGCGTCGACGGGGAGGACCGCGGTCGTCGCGTCTTTCTCGACTCGCTCGGCACCGAACATCCACGCGTAGAGATCGCCCAGGCGCTGGCCGATGCGATTCGGCGGGGTCTTCGTGAGGATCAGGACACTAAGGATCGTCAGCACCGACAGAGCGATGTACGCACCGACATCGGTGAGGACGAGAGCAAGCGGCTCACCGATCAACCAGCCCCCCAGCCCGCCGGACAGGCTCAGCGTCGGCAGGCCCTCGCTGGGCGCCGGCCGCCCCCCGGCGACGTGACAGAACCCGGCCATCGAGATGACGAAGAGCGCGAAACCGATGCCGATGCGCCCGTTGTCGTGGACGGAGGACGGATGCCGGAACAGCCACCCCGCCAGGAGCAGGAGCAGCACCGGGAAGACGAAGGCCACTCGACCGATCGCGCCTCCGAAGCTGTAGGCGCTGATGGTGGCGGCGACGTCGGTGCCGATGAAGAACCACTCGACCACCGCGCCCAGCACGGCGAGGACGACGAGGAAGAAGGGGAACCCGTCACGCCGCTGGTCGCGCTCGAGGGTCTCGGGACCGAAGACGCGGAACATCCCCCCGACCCCGTGGGCCAGCCCGGTCCAGGCGCGGACGGCGACCGGCGGCTTCTCGGGCTCGTCGACGTACCGCTTGGGCGCGGGCGCGGACGCTTTCGATCGCGCCTGTCCCTTCGCGGGTGCGCGACCGCCGGACGTGGACGTACTGCGGGGCATTCCTCCACGGTAGGCGGGGTGTCCGACATTCGCGCGGACCGACGCGGGGTTCGAGACAGGACCGATACGCGGCAGCGGTTCAGCGCAGCGTCTTGACCATCACGTCGCGCCCCTGGCCGGCCCGTGTGACCGCAAAGCCCTCGCTCCGGTAGAAGGTCCGGGCGAAGTTGTCCCTCTCGACGCTCAGACTGATCCGGGAGTAGCCCTGGTCGCGGGCGTGGGCGACCAGGCGCTGCAGCAGCGCGCGCCCCACGCCGTGCGCCCGCCACACCGGCCGCACCCCGATGATGAGCTCGGGAACGCCGGTTCCCACCCACCCGAAGCCCGGCTCGCCCCGCGGAAAGAGGCGGTACCAGGCCGCGCCGATCGCCTCACCGGCGGGTGACTGAGCGACGAATCCGGCGTCGCCCGGTCGTTGCCACCCCGCGACGTAGCGCTGATGGTCGGGGTTGCTGAGCACCTCGTATCGCGGCCGGGCGCTCCCGGCGCGCCAGTTGGCGGCCTCGACCGTCATGTCGGCCAGGAACACGCCGTCGGACGGGAGTGCCGCGCGGATCGGGATGGCGGGCATGCCCGCATGATACCGATGCCGACGAGGGCACCGCGGCCGGTCCCCCCTTCCGCCGCGGCGAGAGAGGGGACGGACCTCACGCTTCGATGACGAGGGGCACGATCATGGGCCGGCGTCGCAGCGACTGGTTGACCCAGCGGCCGATCGTGCGGCGGACGACCTGGGACAACGCGTGGGTGTCGCGCACACCCGACTGCGCCGCCTCGGCGAGCGCCGCGGCGATCTTGGGCTTGACGCTTTCGAACACCGCGGAGTCCTCCGCGAACCCGCGCGCGTGCACCTCGGGACCCGAGATGATCTTGCCCGTCTGCCGGTCCACGACGACGATCACCGAGATGAAGCCCTCTTCGCCGAGGATCCGACGGTCCTTGAGGTCGGCGTCGGTGATCTCGCCCACCGACGATCCGTCGACGTAGACGAAGCCGAGGTCGAGCTGTCCGACGACCTCGGCGCGCCCGTCGCGCAGGTCGACGACCGTGCCGTTCTCGCCGAGGATCGTGTTCTCCGCGGGGATGCCCGTCTCCTGCGCGAGCTTGGCGTTGGCCATCAGGTGGCGGTACTCGCCGTGCACGGGGAGCACGTTCTTGGGCTGGAGGATGTTGTAGCAGTACAACAGCTCGCCCGCCGCGGCGTGCCCCGAGACGTGCACCTTCGCGTTGCCCTTGTGGACCACCGTGGCGCCGAGCTTGGTGAGCCCGTCGATCACGCGGTAGACGGCGTTCTCGTTGCCGGGGATGAGGCTGGATGCCAGGATCACCGTGTCGCCCTCGCCCGGCTCGATCGCGTGGTCGAGGTTGGCCATACGGCTGAGCACCGCCATCGGCTCGCCCTGCGAACCGGTCGACATGTAGACGATCCGATCGTCGGGCAGGTCGCGCGCCTTCTTGTAGTCGATGAGGACGCCCTCGGGCACGTTCAGGTAGCCGAGGTCCGCCGCGATGCCCATGTTGCGCACCATGCTGCGTCCCAGCAGCGCCACGCGCCGTCCGTGCGCGTGCGCGGCGTCGAGGACCTGCTGGACGCGGTGGACGTGGCTGGAGAAGCTGGCGACGACGACGCGGCGCGGAGCTCTGGCGATCACCTGATCGAGCACGGGGCCGATGGCGCGTTCGGTGGGCGTGAAGCCGGGGACGTCGGCGTTGGTGGAGTCGACGAGGAAGAGGTCGACGCCTTCCTCCCCCAGGCGGGCGAACGCACGAAGATCCGTGATGCGACCGTCGAGCGGGAGCTGGTCCATCTTGAAGTCGCCCGTGGCCAGCACGAGCCCCGCGGGCGTGCGGATCGCCACCGCCAAGGCATCCGGGATCGAGTGGTTCACCGCGATGAACTCGAGGTCGAAGGGGCCGACCTGCTCGCGCTGCCCCTCCTTCACGGTGAGGGTGTACGGGCGGATGCGGTGCTCCTTGAGCTTCGCCTCGATGAGGGCGAGCGTGAGCCCGGAGCCGATGAGGGGGATGTCCGACTTGAGCTTCAGCAGGTACGGCACGGCGCCGATGTGGTCCTCGTGACCGTGGGTCAGGACGACGCCGACGATGTCGTCGAGGCGGTGCCGGATGGGCTCGAAGTCGGGCAGGATCAGGTCGACACCGGGCTGGTGCTCTTCGGGGAAGAGGACGCCGCAGTCGACGACGAGGAGTTTGCCCTCGTACTCGAAGACGGTCATGTTGCGTCCGACCTCGCCGAGGCCGCCGAGCGGGACGACCCGCAGCGTGCCCGGGGCGAGTGCGGGGGGATCGTAGACGGTCGTGGGCATTCGGTGCCTCCTCGGATGCCGCCGCGCGGCATCCCTTCGTGTGGCGTCCCAGGCCGCGGTTCGGCGGACGCCGATGCTTATCTGGTGGTGCCGTGCACCTTGGGCAGTGCGCCGCCGGCGGCCGCGTTGCGGTCGGGGCGGAAGTTGGAGAAGTCCGCGCCGGGCACGTCGCGCACGAGAGCGAGCTCGTCCTCGATGGCGGCGGCTTCCCATTCCTCGGGTCCGACCAGGGGCAGGCGCACGCGCGGGCTGCCGATGCGGCCCAGGCCGTGCAGGATGTACTTCGCCGCGACCGTGCCCGGCACGTGCGTCATGACCGCACGCACGAGCGGCTCCAGACGCTGGTGCGCGGCGGTCGCCGTGGCCAGGTCGCCCCGGTTCACGGCATCCACGATCGTCCGGTACGGCGCCGCGGCGATGTTGGCGGTGACCCCGATGAGGCCGGATGCGCCGATCGACAGGTGCGGCAGGACATTGGCGTCGTCGCCCGAGAAGTACATCAGGTCGGTCTGATTGAGCACGCGGCTGACCTCGCTGAAGTCGCCCTTGGCATCCTTCACGGCGAGGATGTTCGGGTGCTTGGCCAGGCGCAGGATCGTCTCGTACTTGATCTCCACGCCCGTGCGTCCCGGGATGTCGTAGAGGATCACCGGGAGGTCGGTCGCGTCGGCGACGAGACGGAAGTGCGTCAGGATGCCGGCCTGCGTGGGCTTGTTGTAGTACGGCGTGACGATCATGATGCCGTCGGCGCCGGCCTTCTCGCTGGCCTTGTAGAGCTCGATCGCGTGCGCGGTCTCGTTGGAGCCGCCACCCGTGATGATCTTCGCGCGTCCGGCGGCGACGTCTTTGCCGACCTCGACGAGGCGGAGCTTCTCGGGGTCGGTGAGAGTCGAGGTCTCGCCCGTGGTCCCGGTGACGACGACACCGTCGGCGCCCGCGCTGACGACGTCGTCGATGTGCTTTTCGACGGCGGGCCAATCGACCTCGCCGTCGGCCGTCATCGGGGTGACGAGCGCGACGAGCACCTGACCGAAGGGGTTGCCGGAGTGCGTCATGGTCTCAGGTTATCGGTTCGACCTGCCCGCGCCCCGGTCGAGCCCGTGCGTGGAGACGTTCCTCGCGCGACCGACGGCGACGGATCGTCCGCGCCCTAGGCTGACCGCATGGCCTGGACCACCCGCTCATCGCGCACCGTCTACGAGAACCGCTGGATCCGGGTACACGAAGATGAGGTCACCGGGCCGGACGGCGAGGGCATCTACGGCGTCGTCCAGATGCAGCAGCCGGCTGTCTTCGTCATCGCTCTCGACGACCGCGAGCGCGTGTGCCTGGTCGAGCTGGAGCGCTACACCACGGGGCGTTCGCTCGAGGTACCGGCAGGCGGCAGCGACGGCGAGGACCCCCTCGTCGCGGCGCAGAGGGAACTGCACGAGGAGACGGGCGTGACGGCGGCACGGTGGGAGCACCTCGGCCGGATGAACGCGCTCAACGGCATCGCGGTCGCTCCGGAGCACGTGTTCCTCGCGCGCGACCTGCGCATCACGGATGCCGCGGTGTCCCAGCGGGAAGAGGGCATCGAGGCGGTCCGCTGGGTGCCGTTCGCCGATGCGCTCGACCTCGTAGCCGACGGGACGATCTCGGACGGCGAGACGATCGCGGCCCTGGCATTCGCCGGCATCCGGTTGCACCGCTTCCGCTGAGGCCCGTTCGCCGTGCGGGCCGCCGACCTCACCGGCCTCGCGCCGCGGCGCGGACGACGACACGGTCGGGCAGGACGCGGGATGCCAGGACGAGCAGCTTGTACCGCAGCGACGGCACGGACACCGCACGTCCGCGCGCTGCGTCGCGCAGGCCTTCACGCACGACAGCGCCGGCGTCGAGCCACATGCCCGGCGGGACGCCCTCCTGTCCCGGCGGGAGACCGAGGCGTTCGTGGAAGTTCGTGTGCACGAAGCCGGGGCACACGGCGGTGACGGTGACACCGCGCGGACCGTAGGCCGCATTCGCCCACCGGCTGAAGGAGATGAGCCAGCCCTTGGCCGCGCCGTACGTGCCGCGCGGGATGAAGCCCGCCACCGACGCGACGTTCACGATGCGTCCACCGCCTCGCCCGAGCATCACCGGGATGGCCGCGTGGGTGAGGCGGAGCGCGACCTCCACGTGGAGACGGAGGTGGCGCACCTCGTCGGTGACGGCGTTCTTCTCGAAGGCGAGATCGAGACCGAAACCGGCGTTGTTGACCAGGATGTCCACACCGGCGGCCAGGCGGGCCTCGACCGCGGCGAGGTCGTTGTCGTCGAGGAGGTCGGCGCGGAGGATCTCGACGTGCCCGCGCGACCGGGAGCGGATCTCATCGGCCACCCGGGACAACGCGTCGTGGTCGCGGCCGACGAGCACGACACCCGCGCCGCGGTGGGCGAGCTGCCGCGCGAACTCCGCGCCCAGACCGGAGCTGGCGCCCGTGATGAGCGCCGTGCGCGTCATGGGCGCCCCGCCGGGACGTAGGTCTCGAAGCGATACCGGATGCCGGTCCGCGAGAGGTGCCAGCCCTCCTCGGGGTCGGCCCCCGTGCGGGCCCATCCGTCCAGCGCGGGGGCGAACGTGTCGCCATCGACGTCGAGATCCAGTCTGGTGACCTCGAGCACATCGGCGCGCGGGATGGCGTCGGCGTAGAGCCGGCCGCCGCCGATCACCCACACGTCGGCGGTGGTCGACAGATCCAGCGCAGCCGCGAGAGAGCCGGCGCGCTCCGCTCCGTCGTCCGACCAGTCGTCCGACCGCGAGACCACGATGTTGCGGCGTCCCGGGAGAGGACGGAATCGCGGCGGGAGCGACTCCCACGTCCGACGACCCATGATGACGTCGGACTCCCCCGTCACGCGGCGGAAGTGCGCCAGGTCTTCGGGCATGTGCCAGGGCATCCCCCCGCGGGCGCCGATGACGCCTCGATGCGCCTGCGCCCAGACGAGACCGACCCGCGTCATACGGCGACAGCCGCGCGGATCGCCGGGTGGTGCTGATAGCCCTCGAGAACGATGTCGTCGTAGGTGTACTCGAAGATCGACTCGGGCGTCCGCGCGAACCGGAGGGTCGGCGCGGGGTACGGATCGCGCGAGAGCTGTTCGATCACCTGGGCGCGGTGGTTGTCGTACACGTGGCAGTCCCCGCCCGTCCAGACGAACTCCCCCGGCTCGAGTCCGGTCTGCTGCGCGACCATGAGCGTGAGCAGCGCGTAGGACGCGATGTTGAACGGCACGCCGAGGAACATGTCGGCGCTGCGCTGGTACAGCTGGCAGGAGAGCTTGCCGTCGGCGACGTAGAACTGGAACAGCGCGTGGCACGGCGCGAGCGCCATGTCGGGGATAGCGGCCGGATTCCACGCGGAGACGATCAGACGCCTCGAATCGGGGTCGCGGCGGATCTGCTCGATCACCTGCGCGATCTGATCGATCTCGCCCCCGTCGGCCGTCGGCCACGACCGCCACTGCACGCCGTACACGGGGCCGAGTTCCCCCTCGGCATCCGCCCACTCGTCCCAGATCGTCACACCGTTTTGCTGCAGCCAGCCCACGTTGGACTCGCCGCGGAGGAACCAGAGCAGCTCGTACACGATCGACTTCATGTGCACTCGCTTGGTCGTGATGAGCGGGAAGCCGTCGGCGAGGTCGAATCGGATCTGCCGTCCGAACACGCTCGTCGTGCCGGTCCCGGTGCGATCGGACTTGTGCACGCCCGTCTCGAGGACGTCGCGGAGAAGGTCTTCATACGGCGTGGGGATGTCGGCGGTCACGGCTGTCACGATACTCGGGCCCTCCCCGGCTCGGGGCGTGCACGTCGACAGCCGGGATGCCGTGGAGCGTTTGAGGAGAAGGGTTCCGCCTGGGCGTCCGCTGGACAAACCCCGGGCGAAAGCGTCATTCTGCGACGCATGGGCCCTCGCCCGCGGTGCGCGCGTTAGCGTTGTCGGTCGTGGACCTGACTTTCGCTCTTCTCGCGACCGCCGCGCTCATCGTCGCGGCCGTGGGCGCCGGTATCGTCCTCCGCCGCTCGCAGGGCCGAGCTCGCACGGTGGACTCCACCGAGATCGTCGACCCGCGCCGCCTGGGCGCCGACGCCCTCGGCGAGCAGGCGACCCTGCTGCAGTTCAGCACCGAGATGTGCTCGCGCTGCCCGGGCGTCCACCGCATGCTGTCGGAGATCGCGGGCGATCGCGACGGCGTCCGCCACCTCGACGTCGACCTCACCCACCGCCCCGACATCGCGCAGCACTTCCGCGTGCTGCAGACGCCGACCACCCTCGTCCTCGACCGCCACGGTGCGATCCGGACGCGTTTCGGCGGTACGCCGGGACGTGCCGTCGTCGAGCTCGAACTGAGCCGCCTGCAGGAGGAGTCCGCCCGTGCCTGAGACACCGCGCATCGACGTCCGGGGGCCGCGGTTCGCGGCATCCATCACCGCCGTCCTCCTGCTCGTGGCGACCTTCCTGTCGCTCATCGGCATCTCCACCGCCCGCGCCGACGTCGGGTGGTTCGCCTACCAACCGCTCTCGGGCGAGAGGTACGCCCCCGACACCTGGGCGGTGTCGGTCGCACCGCTGGTCGCCCGCATCGCCGACCCCGGCTTCCTCCTACTCCTGGTCGTGGCCGTTCTCTTCGCGTGGGGCGTGGGCTCGCCCCGCACCGCGCCGTGGGGCGTCCTGTTCCGTCGCGTCGTCCAGCCGCGCCTCGCGCCGCCCGCCGAGTTCGAGGACCCGCGCCCACCGCGGTTCGCCCAGGGCGTCGGTCTGTTCGTCACGGTCGTCGGGCTCGTCCTTCACCTTGCGGGTGTGCCGTGGGCTCTGCCGATCGCGGCGGCGATGGCTTTCGTCGCAGCGTTCCTGAACGCCGCGTTCGGACTGTGCCTCGGATGCCAGCTCTACCTCGTTCTGCAGCGCGCGGGGCTCATCGGCCGACGCCGGCCCTCGCCCGCCTGACGCCGCGCTCGGTCTCACCTGTCAAGACCTCCGAACGCGCGGATGCGCGGACTACGCTGGCGATCGCCGCAGCCGCATGGGGCTGCGCGGAAACCCGGAGGTTCGTATGACCGTCACGAGCGAAGCCAGCACCGCCTGGAAGGGCAGCCTGTTCGAGGGGTCCGGAGAGGTCACTTTCACCTCGTCGGGAATCGGCACGTTCGACGTGAACTGGAAGGCGCGGAGCGAAGGCTCCAGCTCGGTGACCACGCCCGAGGAGCTGCTCGCCGGCGCCCACTCGTCGTGCTTCAGCATGGCGCTGTCCAATGCCCTCGCTGACAACGGCACCCCGCCCGAGTCGATCGACGCGACCGCCTCGGTGACCTTCAAGCCCGGAACCGGCATCACGGGCAGCCACCTGAACGTCAACGCCGTCGTCCCCGGCATCGACGCCGCGACGTTCGAGAAGATCGCCAACGATGCCAAGGCGAACTGCCCCGTCTCGCAGGCCCTCGCCGGCATCGACATCACGCTCGAGGCCACGCTTGCCTGAGTCCTCGGCCCGACGCGTCGTCCTCGCCGGCGCGTCGGGCCTGATCGGGTCCGCCCTCGCTGATTCCCTGCGCGCGGACGGCGTGGAGGTCGTCTCCCTCGTCCGTCGAGAGCCGACCGGCGCGCACGAAGTCCAGTGGCTCGAGGACGCCTCTCCGCTCGACCCGGGTGTTCTCGCGGGCGCGGACGCGGTCGTCTGCTTGAACGGGGCCACGATCGGCCGGTTCCCGTGGACCGCGTCGTACAAGAGCACGCTGCTGTGGTCGCGGATCACCCCGACGCGCACGCTCGCCACCGCCATCCGCGAGCTGGGAGACGACGCTCCGGCACTCGTGAACGCCTCCGCGACCGGCTACTACGGTTCTCAGCCCGGCGCCGTCCTCACCGAGGACGCGCGGCGCGGCGAGGGCTTCCTCGCCGACATCTGCGGCGAATGGGAGAACGCGGCACGAGCCGCCGGACCGCGCGCCCGCGTGGCGATGCTGAGGACGGCGCCCCTCATCCACGAGCGCGGTGTCCTCAAGCCCCTGCTTCTGTTGACCAAACTGGGCGTGTCCGGCCCCATCGGCCGGGGGACGCAGGTCTGGCCCTGGATCACGCTCGACGACGAGGTGCGAGCCATCCGCCACGTCATCGACTCCGATCTGGACGGAGCGGTCAACCTGTGCGGTCCGACCCGCGCGACGGCGAATGACCTCGGCTTCGCGCTGGCGCGCCGCATGAACCGTCCCTACGCCCTGCGGGCACCGGTCTGGGGGATGAAGCTCGCGCTCGGCCGCGACGCGACCGAAGCGCTGCTGACATCCGACGCCGACGTGCGGCCGGCCGTGCTGGAGAACAGCGGCTTCACGTTCACGCACACGACGGTCGAGGACGCCGTGGCCTCCGCCGTACCGGCCACGCGATAGCGCCGCGACCCGTCTAGCCGGACGGCGGACCGCTCAGCGCTTGCGGTCGGCCGCGTCGAGCGAAATGGCTTTGCGGACCGCTTGGCGGGCGCGGCGGCGGTCCCCCGCGGCGTCGTACGCCAACCCCAGCCGATACCAGGCGCGCCAGTCGCCGGGGTGAGCCTCGACGTCGGCGCGGTAGGCGGGGAAGAGCAGATCGGCGTCGTCGCGCGTCGCCCTCCCGCTCGGCCGCACCTCGATCTCCTCGTGCGGCAGCGCGCCCTCGGCATCCAGCGTCTCGCCGAGCTTCTGCGCGCGGACGCCGAACCACAGTTCACGGCCGATCGCCCATAGCGCCAGGAGCGGCAGCACGAGGAGGGCGACGCCCATCGCGACGCCGACGCCGTCGCCACTGGTCAGAAGCACGATCGCACGCTGACCGGCCAGAACGACATAGAGCAACAGCAACGCCGTCATGACGGCGACGGCGACACGCGTCCTCATGCGCTGGTGACGCCGGCGACCTGACCCGACACGTCTTGATCCGCGACCGGCGCTTCCGGACGCGCGGGGCGCGTGCGCACCCCGATGTCGATGAAGCTGTCGAGTCCGATCACCACGCCGCGGGCCTCACGAGCGGCCGCCATCGCGATCCGGATGCCGGGAGCGTAGGCCGTCGCCGGATCGATGGTGTCGTGCACGATCGTCAGCGACTCCCCCGCCCCCGAGAGGACGGTCTCCTGCCGGGCGATGACACCGGGCCGCCGCAGCGAATGGATCGGAACCGAGGCGACCTGCTGACCGCGGGCGCGTTGATCCACGTGCGGCGACTGCACCGGCCCCACCTTCTCGCGGGCAGCGGCGATGAGTTCGGCCGTCCGCACCGCGGTTCCGCTGGGGGAATCGACCTTCGTCTCGCGATGGGCCTCGACGATCTCGATCGAGGGGAAGAAAGGGGCCGCGGCGGCCGCGAGCGCACTGCCCACGACGGACCCGAGCGAGAAGTTCGGGATGAACACGACACCGGTGCCGCTGGCATCCACGAGCGGTCGCACGAGGGCGATGCGCTCATTCGACCAGCCGGAGGTTCCCACGAGCACGTTGATGCCGCGCTCGATGGCCGCACGCACCACGTCGATCGAGACCGCGGGGGTGGACGCGTCGATCACCAGGTCGGCGCCGTCGAGCTCGGCGAGGTCTGAGCCCGAGCCGAGCACCGCCGAGACCTCGTACCCCTCTTCGGCCTCGACGACGTCACGGATGACTCCGCCGAGCTTCCCGGTTCCGCCCACGATGGCAACGCGTGTGGTCATGCTGCCAGCCTAAGTGGCGGCACGGTGAGCGGGCCGGTCCTGTCCACAGACGCGCCGAGCCGGCCCTCGCCTAGCATCGGAGGGTGGTCTCGATTCGCACCTCCCCCGTCGATGCTCCGGACGCCCACGCACTGCTCGTGGAGTACTTCGCCCTCCGCGCCTCGATCTTCCCCGGTGGTCCCGGCGCCTACCGGACGGTCTTCCCGCTCCCCGCGACGTTCGTCGAGCCCGCCGGTGTCTTCGTCGTCCTCGACGACGACGAGGGACGGCCCGTCGGGTGCGGCGGAATCCGACGCATCGCCGATGGACCGGACGGCCCCCGCGATGAGGTGAAGCACCTCTTCGTCCGCGACACCGGCCGCGGGCGCGGGTGGGGACGCCTCATCCTCGAGGATCTCGAGCGCCGTGCGCGCGAGCGCGGCGCCGCCGAACTCGTGCTCGACACCCATCACACCCTGGATGCCGCCGGAGGGCTTTACGCACGATCGGGCTTCCACGCGATCCCCGCGTACAACGACAACACGAACGCGACACGCTGGTACGGCAAGTCGCTGTGAGTCGCGCGGTCGTCGAAGCGCCGCGCGCGTTCTAGACCGGCAGCGGGTCGACCAGCCCGGTGCGCAGCTCGACCGGCAGGTGCGACAGGTCGTTGTGCGACAGCAGAGTCCAAGGTCGGCCCTTCTTCTGCGCGATGACGGTCAGGCCGCAGTAGGCCTGGTTGATCGTCATCCACCGCCAGTCGGGGGCCTGCAGCACTTCGCGGACGAACCACGCGATCACGAAGTTGTGCGTGATGAGGAGCTCATGCACCTCCCCCGTCTTCCGAGCGAGGAACTCCGCGGTCGCGTCGGCCATCTGCGCGCGCCCCGCCTCCACCTCCGCCTCGGTCACGGCGCCGAAGAACGGCTCGTACGCGGCCGGGGTCTCGGGCGTCATCCCCGTCGGCACGCAGTCGAAGAGCAGAGCGGATGCCTCGGGCGACACCGACGGCAGGCGTTCGGCGACCGCACGGGCCGTCTGCGCGGCGCGCTCGAGAGGCGAGTGCCACACGGCATCCAACGGCAGCCCGGACAGGCGGTCGGCCAGCAGCCCGGCCTGACGCTGACCGCGCGGAGACAGTGGCCCGTCGGTGAGTCCGTGCTCGGCATCCTGGTGCTCGCCATGGCGCACCAGGTAGATGTAGTGCGTCACGTCAACTCACCTCGTCGTCAGTGTGCGGGCCCCCCGCAAAACACTTCCAGCCTACGTCACACCCCCGACACGCGGCCGGTCAGTCCGCGGCGCGGGCGATGTCCGACAAGTGTGCCCGGCTCAGACGCACGCCGACCGCGCGCATGCATTCCACGACGTGGCGCGGCGCGAAAGCGTTCACGATCGGAGCCGTGACCACTTTCTGCGCGAGCAACCAGGCCACCGCGACAGCGGCATCCGGAATCCCCAGCTCTTCGCCGATCGCGTCGAGCGCCCGCAGCACCCGCGAGCCGCGGCGATTCAGATTCGCGGCCAGCTGCGAGCCGCGCACCGAGCTCGTCTGCTGCCCGCGCGTCCGAGTCTCGCCCGCGAGGAAGCCGTGCGCGAGGGGGTGCGAGGGTGTCACCGCGATGCCCTGCGCGGAGGCGATGAGGCGAAGGTCGCCGTCGAACTCGTCGCGCCGCAGGACGTTGTAGGGCACGTCGAGCACCGTGACCCGCGGGTAGCCGGCCGAGGAGAGGATGCGCGCTTCCACCAGCTGCGCCGCGGTGTAGCCGTGGGCCCCGATCGCGCGCACCTTGCCGCTGTCGACGAGCCACTCGCACGTGGCGAGGGTGTCTTCGAGCACCGCCGGATCACCGCGCACGGAGTCCAGCGACAGCACGTCGATGCGATCGGTGCCCAGGCGACTCAGCGACCCCTCGACGGCCCGAACGAGGTTGACGGCACCGAGTCCGGGGTTGTCGGGGTGTCGCCCCACCCGCACCGTCAGGACGGTGTCCTCGCGCGTCCGGCGCGATTGCATCCAGGAACCGATGATGTACTCGCTGCGACCGGCGGCGTAGCTGTCGGCGGTGTGGACGGCGTTCCCGCCGAGCTCGACGTAGGTGTCGAGGATGTCGTGACTCACCTTCGCGTCGACGTTCCACCCGAACTCGCCCCCGCCCAGGAACAGCGGGAAGACATCGAAGCCCGTCTCACCGAGGGGAACGCGCACGTGGGAGCCGAGGCCGGGCCCCTGAAGAGTCACCGGTGCGGACGGGTGCGGCACACGATTCCGACGCAGGGGCGGCGGCGCCGTCTCGTCGACGCCCGAGCCGCTCATCGGCTTCTCCTCGTGCGCCGGAGACCGGACGCCGGCGGCGCCCGCTTCGCCCCCCGACGCGTATTTCGAGGGTAGGGCCTGGCCGGCCGGTGGCTGCCGATTCTCCCGGCTCGGCGGTAAACATTGCATAACGCTTGGTGTCACGCGCATCGCACGCACGCGGAGCGGCAGAATGCACGGATGCCCGCCCCGCACGAAGCGGGACGGGCATCCGGTGACGCGGGATCAGCCCTCGGCGGGAGCCTCGGGGCCTTCGCTGGCGGCCGCGGAGCTCTGCGTGTCGGCAGGCTCCGGGGTGGTGGCTGCCTCGTCGAGCACGGGCTCGAGCGACAGCTTGCCGCGGTCGTCGATCTTGGTGATGCGCACCAGGATCTTGCGGCCGACCGACAGGACGTCTTCGACGTTCTCGACGCGCTTGCCGCCGGCGAGCTTGCGGACCTCGCTGACGTGCAGCAGGCCGTCCTTGCCGGGCAGGAGCGAGATGAACGCGCCGAACGTCGCGATCTTCACGACCGTACCCAGGAACTGCTCGCCGACCTCGGGGTTGGTCGGGTTCGCGATCGCGTTGACCTGCGCACGGGCAGCCTCGGCCGAGGGGCCGTCGGTCGCGCCGATGTAGACGGTGCCGTCCTCCTCGATGGAGATGTCGGCGCCGGTCTCGTCCTGGATCGCGTTGATCGTCTTGCCCTTGGGGCCGATCAGCTCACCGATCTTGTCGACCGGGATCTGCACGCTGATGACGCGGGGCGCGGTGGGCGCCATCTCGTCGGGCGCGTCGATCGCCGCGTTGAGCACACCGAGGATCGTGAGGCGCGCCTCGCGGGCCTGCTGCAGCGCCGCGGTGAGCACCGACGACGGGATGCCGTCGAGCTTGGTGTCGAGCTGGATCGCCGTGACGAACTCGCTCGTACCCGCGACCTTGAAGTCCATGTCGCCGAGGGCGTCTTCGGCGCCGAGGATGTCGGTCAGCGCGGCGTAGCGCGTCTGACCGTCGACCTCGTCGGAGACCAGACCCATCGCGATGCCGGCGACGGGGGCGCGCAGCGGCACACCCGCGTTCAGCAGCGAGAGGGTCGAGGCGCAGACCGAACCCATCGAGGTGGAGCCGTTGGACCCCAGCGCCTCGGAGACCTGACGGATGGCGTACGGGAACTCCTCGCGGCCGGGGAGCACCGGGACGAGAGCGCGCTCGGCGAGGAAGCCGTGCCCGATCTCGCGACGCTTCGGCGAGCCCACGCGCCCGGTCTCACCGGTCGAGTAGGGCGGGAAGTTGTAGTGGTGCATGTAGCGCTTGCTCGTCGTGGGCGAGAGCGAGTCGATCTGCTGCTCCATCTTGAGCATGTTCAGCGTGGTGACGCCCAGGATCTGGGTCTCTCCGCGCTGGAAGATCGCCGAGCCGTGGACGCGCGGGATGACCTGCACCTCGGCGTCGAGCGGGCGGATGTCGGCGAGGCCACGACCGTCGATGCGCACACCCTCGGTGAGGATGCGACCGCGCACGATCTTCTTGGTGACCGACTTGTACGCCGCGGAGAACTCCAGCGGCGCGCCCGCGGGAAGCTCGCCCGCCTCGACCGCGGAGATAAGATCGGCCTTGACGCGGTCCTTGACGGCGTCGTCGGCGTTCTGCCGCTCCTGCTTGTCGGCGATCTGGTAGACGCCGACGAGGTCGTCGTACGCGCGGCCGGCGACGAAGTCGTAGACCTCGGAGCTGTACGCGGGGAAGACCGGGTAGGGCTGGATCTCCTTGGCGGCAGTGTTCGCCACGACGTTCTGCGCGGCGACGAGCTCGCGGATGAAGGGCTTCGAGGCCTCGAGGCCCTCGGCCACGACCTGCTCGTTCGGCTTGGTGGCGCCGCCCTTGATGAGGCTCCAGCTGCCCTCGGTGGCCTCGGCCTCGACCATCATGATCGCGACGTCGCCGTCCTCCAGGACGCGACCGGCGACGATCAGGTCGAAAACGGCGTCCTCGAGCTGCGCGGCGGTGGGGAACGCGACCCACTGGTCGGCATGCTCGCCGTGACCGGGGATGAGCGCGAGGCGCACACCCGCGATGGGGCCCGAGAACGGCAGACCCGAGATCTGGGTCGACAGCGACGCGGCGTTGATCGCGAGGGCGTCGTAGAACTCGCCCGGCGCGATCGAGAGCACGGTCACGACGATCTGCACCTCGTTGCGGAGGCCGTCGACGAACGACGGGCGCAGCGGACGGTCGATGAGACGGCACACGAGGATGGCCTCGGTGGACGGGCGACCCTCGCGGCGGAAGAACGAGCCGGGGATCTTGCCGGCGGCGTACGAGCGCTCCTCGACGTCGACGGTGAGCGGGAAGAAGTCGAAGCCTTCACGCGGGTGCTTGCCGGCGCTGGTGGCCGAGAGAAGCATGGTCTCTTCGTCGAGGTACGCGGCGACCGAGCCCTGCGCCTGCTGCGCGAGACGACCGGTTTCGAAGCGAACCGTGCGGGTACCGAAACGGCCGTTGTCGAGAACGGCCTCTGCGGCGGTAATTTCCGGACCTTCCAAGAGGTCCCTCCTTCTTTGTTTAGGCTCGCCGCCCCGTGTGGGCGACGAGCAGACATGCGAAGGAGCAGGAACAGGCAGAAAGGGCGCGCCGACACGTCGACCCGGAAATCCCGGCGACTGGCCACCAGTAGACGACCACCCGGCGTCATGACGGGGAGTCCACCACAGGGGACCAGCGTCTGCCGGCCTGCTCCGTGAGCTCATCTTGAGTTGAGCGGATGCCATGGCGGCACCCTCCGAGAGCCTATCAGGGCGGGGCATCCGCCGGTGGTTCTGCGGCGAGGCGTGCCGTACCCTCGCCTCATGGGCCTCAGACGTCACACGCGTCACATGGTTCTGGCGTGTGCCCTGGCGTGCGGCGCTGCCATCGCCGCACCCGCGACCGTCGCCACCGCGACGCCTTCTCGCCTCGTCGCGGCGGAGGACGGGGATGCCGCCGTGCGGGAGATCCAGAGCCAGCTCGATGCCGCGGAGGCAGCGGCGTCGGCCGCGTCGCGCGACGCGCTCGACGCCTCGGCGATCGCCGAACGCACGCGGCTTCTAGCCGAGAGCACTGCGGAGCGAGCGGAGGCGCTGACCGCCCAGAGCATCGCCGCCGACGCGGCGGGGGCGGCGGCGAGCGCGCGCGCGGGCGCGAGCGCGTCCCGCCTCTACCGCACGACGGCCGGCGGACCGCTCGTCGCGCAATTGCTGACCACGGCCGACCCGGAGTCGCTGCTGCAGCGCCTCGGCATCCTGGATCGGGTGACGACGGTGACGGCTCGCACGGCGGGCGAGGCCCGCAGCGCCGCCGACGTCGCCGCGTCGCTGCGCGCACAGGCGGACGCCGCACGGGTCGAGGCCGCCCGCCTGGCGAGCGCAGCGGAGACGACCGCCGCCGAAGCGCGGGCACGGGCGGATGCCGAGGCGACCACGGTCGCGCAGACCCGGACCGAGCTCGACGACCTTTTCGGCCGGTTGGCCGCGCTGCGCGCGACTTCGGTCGCGCAGGAACGCGCCGCGCGTCTGGCCCAGCAGACCGCGGCGCAAGCGGCCGCACCGGGTGGGGCGACCGGGGGTCAGAGCGGTGCGCCGGCGGGCGGCGGGTCCGCCGTCGGAAACGGCGGCGGTTCGGGTTCAGGCCCGTCCGGCGGGTCGGGTTCGCCCGGCTCGTCCGGCTCGTCCGGCGGAACGGGTGCCGGCGGGTCCGGCTCGACGGGAGGATCGGGCTCCGGCGGGTCGACTTCCGGTGGATCCGGCTCCGGGTCGGGGGGAACCACCGCACCGCCGGGATCCACCATGACTCCCGCGCAGGCCCGCGACCACGCCCGTGGCGCCCTCGGCGGCTACGGCTGGGGAGACGATCAGTTCTCCTGCCTCGTCTCACTGTGGAACCGGGAGTCGGGGTGGCGCGCCGACGCCTACAACCCGTGGAGCGGCGCCTATGGCATCCCGCAGGCACT
Source organism: Microbacterium sp. ACRRU (assembly GCF_022346945.1). Taxonomy (GTDB): domain Bacteria; phylum Actinomycetota; class Actinomycetes; order Actinomycetales; family Microbacteriaceae; genus Microbacterium; species Microbacterium mcarthurae. Next base: position 58,783 of record NZ_JAKRNI010000016.1, read on the forward strand.
CCCGGGAGACAAGATGGCCGCGGCCGGTCCGGATTGGCGCACGAACGCCGCGACCCAGATCGCGTGGGGCCTGTCGTACATCACGTCTCGTTACGGCTCCCCCTGCGCCGCGTGGGCCCACTCCGAGTCCACCGGCTGGTACTGACGCGCCCGGCGATCACGACGAGGCGCGCTGCCGCTGTCGGTCGCCGCGCGTGGGCAACTCGACGTAGCCGGTGTGCTTGGGAAGGATGCCATCACCCGCGGTCCGTCCACGGACGCGCCGCCACACCCACGGCAGGGCGTCACGCGTGAGCCAGCCGGGCTGCGGCACGTCGTCGTCGGCGTGGAGCGCCTCGTCGAGGCCGGACAGCTCCCCCGCGTCCGGCACCCCGAGGGCCTCCGCGGCGCGGTAGGCCACCAGACGATGCCCGCGCGAGCGCAGGTGGACGAGGTCGTCGGCCCACAGCGGAAGGTCGCCGATCTCGGCGACCGCCTCGAGGTCGAGCAGGATCGCGCCGTGCGCGCGGGCGATGCGCCGCAGCTCGACGTTGTACGCCGCGAAGCGACGGGCGAAGATGCGCGCCGCCGCGCGTCGGGGCAGGAACGTGGTGGCCAGGAGCACGTCGGCACCGGTGCGGCGAACGGCCCGGACGGCCGACTCGACCTCGGCCACGAGGGCGGGGATCACCGGCGCGGGCCCGACGAGGTCATTCGCCCCGATGAGGATCGACACGAGATCCGGCTCGAGCGCGAGGGCCGCGGGGATCTGCTCGTCGATGAGGTGCCGCACGCGGCGGCTGCGCACCGCGAAGTTCGCGTACCGGAAGGGGCCCTCGTCGCTCGTGTGCGCCAAGAGCTCGGCGAGACGGTCCGCCCAGCCGCGGAATTGCCCGGTGGGCATGCGCGAGGCGTCGCACAGCCCCTCGGTGAGGGAGTCCCCGAGCGCGACGAAGCGCGTCCAACGACCGCGCGACCGGGGGGCGGGCACTTCGGGGCGCGCTCCCGAACGCACCAGCATCCCGTCGTCCATGGAGCGCAGCGCCGCCGCCTCGCGGTAGTGCCCCACCAGGTCGCCCGTCAGCGCCTCCCACGTGCGTCCGGCAACGGCGTCCCGCGCCGCGCGCGCGAACGCTCGGCGCTTGGACTCGTCGCCGACGAGGTCGGCGACCCGGGCCCGCAGATCCTCGAGGTCACCCGGACGGTAGAGCCAGCCGTCGACGCTCGAGCGCACGAGGTCCAGCGGCCCGCCGACGCCCGTCGCCACGACGGGCACGCCGCTGGCGAGGGCTTCCTGGATCGTCTGTCCGAACGTCTCGCTCTCCCCCGGATGGACGAACACGTCGAACCCGGCCATCGTCGACGCCAGCGCCTCCCCTGAGAGGTGTCCGGTGAAGACGGCATCCGGGATCGCCCGCTCCAGCGCGGGGCGGGAGGGTCCGTCGCCCACGATCACCAGACGCGTGCCCGGGAGGTCGGCGAGCGCGCGCAGATCGTCGACCTGCTTCTCGGGGGCGAGTCGCCCCACGTATCCCACGATGCGTTCCCCGGACGGGGCGACGGCGGCGCGCCAGGCCTCGTCGCGGTGCTCGGGGGCGAAGCGGATGGCATCCACTCCCCTGCCCCACCGGCGCACGCGGTCCACGCCCAGCCCTTCGAGCTGCCGCATCGACGCCGACGACGGCGCGAGCGTGAGCGTCGCGCGGCGGTGCAGCCGCGTGACGTGCCCCGCAACGAGAGCGGTCGCCTGCGGGAGTCCGTACTTCTGGGCGTACGCGATGACATCGGTCTGGTAGACCGCGACGGAGGGGATCTTCAGCGCATCGGCGGCGGCGAGGCCCTGCCAGCCGAGGACGAACGGGGATGCCAGGTGCACGACGTCGGGGCGGAACTCGCGCAGCAGGGCACCCAGGCGTGCCGCGCGCGCGAACACCACGCGGACCTCGGGGTAGGACGGCAGCGGCACCGACCGGAGCAGTTCGGTGCGGGCGCCGTGCAGGTCGGCGGTGACGTCGCCGGATTTGGGGGCGATCACGAGCGTCTCGTGGCCCGCCTCCGCCAGATGGCGCAGGACATGGAGAACGGAACCGGTGACCCCGTTCATGTGCGGGAGGAAGGACTCGGCCAGCAGCGCGACTCTCACGCCTCCAGGGTGGGACCCCGCGACACGTCGTGGTGTCGATCACGGCCCGACGTTCGCGATGTTCACCGGATGCTCCGCGTCGCGTCACCACCGCGTGGGCGCCGCGTCTCGATCGACGACCGAGAGTGACGGGGTGGACGGGATCGACGCAGGGCTCGAGGCGATCGCGGCGAGCCCGTGGGCGCTGCCCGCGATGGCCGTCCTGGTGCTGGCGGATGCGTTCCTCGTGGTCGTTCCGGGAGAGGCGGCCGTCACCGCCTTCGGCGCCCTCGCCGTGGCCCACGGCGCCCCTCCGCTGGCGGCGGTCATCGCGGTCGCGGGGGCAGCGGCGTTCGGCGGCGACCTGTGCTGCTACCTCGTCGGGCGGGCGGTGGGAACGCAACGCTGGGCATGGATGCGCGGACCACGGGTCCGTGCGGCACTGGAATGGGCGCGTGCACGGCTGGAACGCAACGCCGCGGTGGTGCTGTTCACCGCGCGCTTCGTGCCGTTCGCGCGGCTCGCGGTGAACCTCGCCGCCGGCGCCGCCCGCGTGCACCCGCCACGCTTCCTGGGCATCGCCGCGGTCGCGGCCCTGGCGTGGGCGACGTATCAGGCGGTCATCGGCGCGGTCGTCGCCGCTCTCGTACCGGGCGGGCCGGTGGTGGCGGTCGTCGTGTCGGTCGTCGTTGCGGTCGGGATCGGGGTCGGCATCGACGTCCTGCTCGCGCGGCGCGCTCGACGGCGTGCCGCGCGGGAGGGGTCGGCGTAGTCGTCGGGACCGGCCCTCCGGGGCGCCGATGTCGATGTCGCGAGCGCGGATGGCTCCCGGCGGGCTTCAGCCGAGCGCGAGCGTGCGTTCGGCGGCATCCTCGAGCTCATCGCCGTACGCCGGCCCGTGCCCCGCCGCATGGACGGCGAGCGGATGCAACTGGTGGACGGGCACCCTCTGCTGCCACCCCGCGCGGAGGGGATGCCGACGGTCATAGGCCGCGAGGATCCGGTCGAGGAACGGGCAGCCGAACAGCGCGAGCATCGCGAGGTCGGTTTCGCGGTGGCCACCGTGCGCCGCCGGGTCGATGAGCACGACGCCCCGGTCCGACCACAGCACGTTCCCCGCCCACAGGTCGCCATGCAGGCGGGCGGGTGCGTCGTCGTCATCGAAGGCGCCGGCCGCGATGAGCGCGCAGGCCCGCCGGACCGTCCGCGCCCCGGCGTCCGAGAGGTTGCCCGCGGCGACGGCGGGGTCGAGGAAGGGCTCCACGCGCTGTGCGGCGTAGAAGCGCCCCCACGTCGGCTCGGGTCGCGCCGGCTGCGCGCGGCGCCCGATGAAGATGTCCCCCGCCCAACCGGGTGGCGGCGCACCGAACGCCGCAGCACCCGCGTCGTGGGTGGCGGCGAGCGCAGCGCCGAACTCCTCTGCCGCCGCCGCGGTCGGACGTACGGCTTCGATCCGCTCGAGCGCGATGCGCGTCGGACCGGCCTCGAGCACCTGGACCACGCGGGCGCCGCCCGCGTCGGCGAGCCAGCGCAGCCCGGCCGCCTCCGCCGCGAAGAAGTCCTCGGGCGCGTCGTGCCGTGTCTTCACCAGCCGTTCCATCGGTCCAGTCTGTCGCGATGTCGGAGGGCGCGGGCACGATGGGACCATGAGCGACGGCTACGACCCCGATTTCCTCGGCATCCCCCTGCGCCTGCCCTCACCCGAGGTCGAAACGATCCGGCTCGATTACCCGCGCTTCTCGGTCCTGCTCGATCCGGTGCGGCGCTTCGCCGCTCTCACGGCGGTCGTCATCGACGGGGCGACCCTGCGCGACGTGCCGCGGTCGGGCGAGTGGCGGCTCGATCCGCGGGCACCCGAGTCCCAGGCCGGCCCCGACGTCTACAGCCGCAACGACCTCGACCGGGGCCACCTGGTGCGCCGACGTGATCCCGGATGGGGCACGGTGTCGGAGGCTCGGGATGCCACGGCCGCCACGTTCTTCTACACCAACGCCGCTCCGCAGGCGGCGGGCTTCAACCAGTCGAAAGAGCTCTGGCTCGGGCTCGAGGACCACGTGCTCGCCTACGCCGACAGCACCGACCAGCGCCTCGCGGTGTTCACGGCGCCCGTGCTCGACGACGCCGATCCGCCCTACCGCGGAATCCGAGTGCCTTTGCGGTTCTGGAAGGTCGCGGCCTGGCGTTCGCCCGAGGGCCTCGCCGCCGCGGGGTTCGTGCTCGATCAGACCGCCCTCGTCGACACCCGGGAGGGGCTGACGGTGGCCCCGCTCGGCGCCTTCCGCACGTTCCAGGTGCCGATTCGAGAGATCGCGGCTGAGGCGCGCATCGACATGGGAGACCTCGCCGGCGCCGACGTGCTCGCTCGCGCCGGCGCACGAGCGACCGGCGCCCGCGAGGTGGGGGCGCCGTCCGACATCGTGCTCTGACCACCGCGGCGGCGTTTCGACGCCCGGTCCGCTCAGTGCACGCGCACGGCGTGCAGCACCGTATCGACGGCCGGGTGGGCGTGCCCCTCGCGCAGCTCGGCGTCCGCCGTGCCGCGAGTGACGCGCTCGCACCGCTCGACGCGGAAACGCTCGTCGAGTGCCCCGCGGAGGAGCTCCGGCGTGAAGAGGATCGCGGGATCGGACGGTCCGTGCCCGCCGGCGGCGATGTTGTCGACGTCGTGACCGACCACGACGAGCGTCCCGCCTACCGCGACCCACTCGGAGATACGGGCGATGGCCGACGCGTTGTCCGGAAGGTGGAGGTAGCACGCGACGACGAGATCGGCGGATGCCGCCGGCTTCCAGTCGTGCACGTCGGCGCGCACCCACGACACGGCGTCACCGCCGCTTCGAGCCGCGGCGATGGCCAGCGCCTCCGCCGAGAAGTCGACGCCGGTGACGGCCCAACCGCGCTCCGCCAGCCAGCGGGCCGTGCGCCCGTCGCCCGTGGCGACGTCCACCGCCGTGCCCGGACGAAGCGCCCGCGCGATGTCGCGGACCACGGCGGGCGGCTGGCTCGCCCACACCCCGCCCGCGGAGGCGCGGTATCGCTCGTCCCACTGCGCGGCATCCATGCCCTCACCCTAGAGCCGGCGGCCCGGGCGGCACGAAGCCCCGCCCTCCTGAGGAGGGCGGGGCTTTGTGCGGATCACTCGCCCGACAGGCCGCCGAGCAGGTGGCCGAACGACTTCCCGGCGCCGAGGTAGGACGACGGGTCGTACGGGTCGGCATCCTGCACCGGTTCTCGCGCGGCGATCGCATCGGCGAACTCCCGCGCGGCGCGGTCGACACGCGCACCGAGCGGGGCGACCTCGTCGGCGTTGGCTCCCCAGTCGCTGGATGCCGCGAACACCCCGGTCGGCACGGGATTGGCGTGCAGGTAGGTGAACAACGGCCGGATGGCGTAGTCGATCGCGAGCGAGTGGCGCGCAGTCCCCGCGTTCGCCCCGATGAGCACCGGGGTACCGCTGAGGGCCTGCGGGTCGAGCACGTCGATGAACGACTTGAACAGTCCCGAGTAGCTGGTCGAGAAGATCGGCGTCACCGCGATGACACCGTCGGACGAGACCACGGTGTTGATCATCTGCTCGAGAGCGGGCGGCGCGAACCCCGTCAACAGGTTGTCGGTCAGTTCGTGGGCGTAGTCGCGCAGCTCGAAGACGTCGCTGGTGGCCTCGATCCCGCGTTCGCGCAGCTCCGCCAGCGCGGCGTGCGCCAACCGGTCACCGAGCATCCGCGTCGAGGAGGGGGTGGACAGTCCCGCGGTCACGACCGCGATACGGCGGGCGGCCATGTCAGGCCCCCACGCGCGTCGCGGCCGCGCCGAAGGCGCTGCCGGCCTTCGCCGGGGCGTCCTGGTAGGGGCTTCCCGCAACCATGTTGTCGCCGCGGTTCGCGCCGGGCACGGCCTGGCGCGGAGCGGCGCCGGCGTAGATCTTCTCGACGAGGTTCGCGTGCGTCGGGGCGTCGGGCACCTCGGCCGGACGGTTCTTCTGCAGCTCCTTGCGGAGCACCGGCACGACTTCGCCACCGAGGATGTCGAGCTGCTCGAGCACCGTCTTGGTCGGGAGTCCCGCGTGGTCGATGAGGAACAGCTGACGCTGGTAGTCGCCGAACGTCTCGCGCATGGCGGCGTACCGGTCGATGATCTGCTGCGGCGAGCCGACGGTCAGCGGGGTCATCTCACTGAAGTCCTCGAGGCTCGGGCCGTGGCCGTAGACCGGAGCGTTGTCGAAGTAGGGACGGAACTCGCGCACCGCGTCCTGCGAGTTGGCCCGCATGAACACCTGGCCGCCGAGCCCGACGATCGCCTGCTGGGGCGTGCCGTGGCCGTAGTGGGCGAAGCGCTCGCGGTACAGCGTGATGAGGCGCTGGTAGTGCTCCTTGGGCCAGAAGATGTTGTTGGCGAAGAAGCCGTTGCCGTAGTACGCCGCCTGCTCGGCGATCTCGGGGGTGCGGATGGAACCGTGCCACACGAACGGCGGAACACCGTCCAGCGGCCGCGGAGTCGAGGTGAAGCCCTGGAGGGGCGTGCGGAACTTCCCCTCCCAGTCGACGACGTCCTCGCGCCACAGCTTGTGCAGAAGGTCGTAGTTCTCGATGGTCAGCGGCAGCCCCTGGCGGATGTCCTTGCCGAACCACGGGTAGACGGGACCGGTGTTGCCGCGGCCGAGCATGAGGTCGGCGCGTCCGCCCGACACGTGCTGCAGCATCGCGAAGTCTTCGGCGATCTTGACCGGGTCGTTCGTGGTGATGAGGGTCGTGGACGTCGTGAGGATAAGCCGCTCGGTCTGGGCGGCGATGTACGCGAGTGTGGTGGTGGGCGACGACGACCAGAACGGCGGGTTGTGGTGCTCGCCGAGAGCGAAGACGTCGAGACCCACCTCTTCGGTGTGCTTCGCGATCGTGAGCGTGTCCTTAATGCGCTGGGCTTCGCTCGGGGTCTTGCCGGTGGTCGGGTCCTGGGTGATGTCGCTCACCGTCATGACACCGAACTGCATCCCGGGCCAGTTGTTCGTCTCGTTCACGATGCCCCTCCTGTTTCTATGCACCTGAATATACCTAGGAGAACGTTCGGCCGCGCGATCTATTCCCTACCCCATCGGCATCCGATTCTTCCCCCCGTAGCCCC
>NZ_JAKRNI010000017.1 GCF_022346945.1 Microbacterium sp. ACRRU
GGGGTGGCTGGATAGCGTCGGGGGATGGGTTCACCGTCTATTGTGTGGTTCCGCGACGACCTGCGGCTCACCGATCACCCGGCACTGCGGGCGGCCCTCGATCGGGGCGAACCGATCATCGGGCTGTACGTCCTCGACGACGAGTCCGACGGGGTGCGTCCCCTCGGCGGGGCGGCGAAGTGGTGGTTGCACCACTCGCTGGCATCCCTCGCCGAACGCCTCGGCGACCGGGGTTCCACCCTGGTGCTGCGACGAGGGCGCGCGTCCGACGTGCTCCCCGCGGTGGTCGACGAGACCGGAGCGGGTGCGGTGTTCTGGAACCGCCGCTACGGCGGGGCCGAGCGCGAGATCGACCAGGGCATCAAGGAGAGACTGCGCGACGACGACGTCACGGTCGCGTCGTTCGCGGCGAACCTGCTGTTCGAGCCGTGGACCGTCCGCACCGGCGCCGACAAGCCGTACGGCGTGTACTCGCCGTTCCGCCGGGCGGTGGAGAAGATGCCCGCGCCGCGCGCGCCGCTCCCCGAGGCGCGGAAGATCCCGGGGCCGTCGAGCACGCCGGACTCCGACGACCTGGACGCGTGGGCGCTTCTGCCCACCACACCGGACTGGGCGGGTGGTCTCCGGGAGACGTGGGAGCCCGGCGAGCCCGCAGCGCTCGCGCGGCTCCGCGAGTTCCTCGACGACGACCTCGGCGACTACGCCTTCTCGCGCGATGCGTTCGCCGGCGGAGCGACATCGAACCTGTCGCCGCGACTGCGGTGGGGAGAGGTCAGCCCGTACCAGATCTGGCACGCGACGCTCGAGCACCGCGGGTCGGGGAAGCACGCCGAGTCGGCGACCGGCTTCCTGTCCGAGATCATCTGGCGCGAGTTCGCGTGGCACGTGCTCTTCCACTCCCCCGATCTCGCGACCGTCAACTGGCGCCGCCAGTACGACGACTTCCCCTGGCCTCGGCTGAACCGCGCGCACCTGGAGAAATGGCAGCGCGGCGAGACCGGGATCGCGGTCGTGGATGCCGGGATGAAGCAGCTGTGGCACACCGGGGTCATGCACAACCGGGTGCGCATGGTCACGGCATCCTTCCTCACCAAGAACCTGCTGATCGACTGGCGCCTCGGCGAGCAATGGTTCTGGGACTGCCTCGTGGACGCGGATGCCGCCAGCAACCCGTTCAACTGGCAGTGGGTCGCGGGGTCCGGGGCGGATGCCGCGCCGTACTTCCGGGTGTTCAACCCGGAGACTCAGCGCGAGAAGTTCGACCCGCACGACGAGTACATCCGGCGATGGGCGCCCGAGCATCTCGACGGCGGAGCCCCCGAGCCCATGGTCGACCTGAAGCAGACACGACAGCGCGCCCTCGACGCGTACGACCGGGTGCGCCACGGCGGCTGATCACCCGCACGCGGAAAGGGGCGCCACCCGAAGGCGGCGCCCCTTGTCACGGGATTCGTCAGTTGACGCGGGAGTCCGCCGCGTCGTCCTCGTCATCGTCACCGGGGATGAAGACGTCGACGACGGTGACGTTGATCTCGGCGACCTTCATGCCCACGAGCTCGGTGATGGCCTGGTGCACGGCGGCGCGGACGTTCGAGGCCACGCGCTGCAGCTGCTCCGGGTAGTCGACCTGGATCGCGATGTCAGCGGCGACCTCGGTCTCGCCCACCTCGACGGAGACGCCCTGCGCGTAGTCCTTGGAGCCCACGGCCTGTCGGATGTTTCCGATCACGCGCGCCGCGCCGCCGCCGAGGGCGTGCACGCCGGGAACCTCGGCCGCGGCGATCCCGGCGACCTTGGCGACGACGGCGTCCACGATGACGGTCGAGCCGCCGTCCTTCGTGGGCGTGACGGGGGTGGTGGTGGCGGTGGTGTTCTGAGCCATTGCGCTTCCTTCCGTGATCTGCGGAACCGGATGTTCCGCGAAGTCACAGTGGAGACGTGCCGGGCCTGTGGTTCGTCACGCGTTCTCGACTGAGAGATTCCTGAGCGTCGCCGGGCGGCCCTTACTCGTCGAAGAATCCCCCGAACGGCACATCCAGGTTGCCGTCGTCACGCTCGTCGTACATGACGGTCTCGACCGAGAGCGCCACTTTTGTGCCGGGGGAGAAAAGAATGCTCACCTGCCGGTTGCCAACGGCGATGAACGAGACGAACCGCCCGCCGAGGTCCACGGCGGTTTCGATCCTCCTCCTCAAATCGTCGAGGTCCTGGCCCTGGGCCAGCGCGAAGACGGCGTCGTTGACGGCCATCTGGGTTCGAACCATGGTCTGTGCCCCACTCATGGGCGTGACGGTAGGGCCGTGCGGGAAAGGGCCGTGAGGGGGTTGCGGTGGGTGCACGATCGGAATACCCGGCATCGCGGAAGGGTTGACTCCGGAGTGACCGACGCGATCCCCTCCCTCTCCGTCCTGGACCTCGTCCCCGTGCGCTCGGACCAGAGCAGCGCACAGGCCGTGGCCGCCTCTCTCGATCTGGTGGAGCGCGCCGACCGGCTCGGGTATCGCCGCTACTGGTTCGCCGAGCATCACAACATGCCCGCGGTCGCGTCGACGGCGCCGCCCGTCCTGATCGCCGCGGCGGCCGCCCGCACGTCGCGCATCCGGGTGGGGTCGGGCGGGGTCATGCTGCCGAACCACTCCCCGCTCATCGTGGCCGAGCAGTTCGCCGCGCTCGAGGCTCTCGCCCCGGGCCGTATCGACCTCGGTATCGGTCGCGCGCCCGGTAGCGACCCCGTCATCACTCAGCTGCTGCACCGCTCGGGCACGACGAGCGACGTCTCACGCTTCCCGGACCACGTCACCGACATCCTCGCGCTGACCTCCCCCGAGGGCGCCACGGTGCGCTTCACCTCCGGCACCGAGTACCAGGTGAAGGCGACACCCCTGGCATCCGGGATGCCACAGGTGTGGCTGCTGGGGTCGAGCGACTACTCCGCGCAGCTCGCGGCGAGCTTCGGCCTGCCGTATGTCTTCGCGAACCACTTCGCCGGCGAAGGGCTCGACCGCGCCCTGCGCCTCTACCGCGACCAGTTCCAGCCGAACGAGTCGGGTGAGGGGCCCCGCACCTTCGTCACGGCCAACGTCGTCGCCGCCCCTACCGCCGAGGAGGCCGAGGAGCGTGCTCTCCCGCAGCTGCGCATGATGGCGCGGCTGCGCACGAACCGTCCGCTCGTTCCGCTCGAGACCGTCGAGCAGGCGAAGGCCGATCCGTTGGACGCGATGGCCGAGTCGATCATGGCATCCACCCGTCAGAAGTGGTTCGTCGGAACGGGCGACGACGTGCGGTCGCAGCTCGCGGCGTTCGCAGCCCAACACGGTGTCGACGAGATTATGCTGTCTCCCGTCGCCGGGGCGTACGACGGCGAGTCGCTGGAGACCTCTGAGGCTCGGACGCAGACGCTCGAGCTCGTGGCGTCCCCGTCCGCCGTCACCGCCGCCTGAGACGGGCGGCCCCACGGCGCCGCCGACCGTTTCTCGCCACCGGGTCAGTGCCCGGCGTGTCAGAGCGCCGCTTCCTCGGGCTGGCCGCGCGGGATCCCGCCCGGGGGTCTCGCTAGGACTCCGGCTCGCCGCTGAGCAGACCCCGCAGCCAATCCCGAGCCTCGACGAAGACGTCGTCGGAGTACCGCTGCGGATAGCGCACGATTGCGCGGTCGGCGCGCGCGTAGGAGCCGAGGAAGATCACCTTCGGGCTGAAGCGACGGAGGCCGAGCAGAGCGTCGGCCATGCGCTCGTCGTGCACGTGCCCGTCCGCGTCGATCACGAAGCGGTAGCGACCGAGCGCATCGCCGATGGGGCGGGATGCCAACAGGCTCAGGTTGATCCCCCGCGTGGCGAACTGCTCGAGGAGTTCGAGAAGCGCACCGGGGTGGTCCTCGGGGAGTTCCACGATGAGCGAGGTCTTGTCGGCGCCCGTGGGGGGCGCGGGGGCCACCGTGCGGCTGACGAGCACGAATCGCGTCACGGCGTTCGGGTTGTCGCCGATCTCCTCCGCGAGCACCTCGAGCTCGTGATGCGCGACGATCCCGGGCGCGGCGATCGCGGCATCCGCCCCGCTCGACCCGTCGAGAACGCCCAGCGCGCTGGCGACATTGCTCGCCGCGGGCAGGTGAGCGTGGGCCGGAACGTGATCGCGGAGCCATCCGAGGCACTGGCCGTAGGCGACGGGGTGCGCGGCGACGAGCGAGACGTCGGCGAGCGTCATCCCGGGACGCCCGACCAGCACGAAGTTGACCGGTACGAGGTATTCGCCGACGATCCGCAGGCCGGGCACGGTGGCCAGAGCGTCCTGCGCCGTCGAGACGCCGCCGTCCACCGAGTTCTCGATTGCGATCATCGCGGCATCCGAGCGTCCTTCGACGACGTCGGCGAGCGCTTCTCCGACGTTGCGCACGGGTCGCCAGATCTGGTCCCGCGCCTCGGGTACCTGCGCCAGGGCCGCCTCGGTGAACGTCCCCGCCGGGCCCAGGTAGCTGTAGGTACGGCGGGCGAGCGGGGTGTCGGTGTCGGGCAGCACGGCGTACAGCCTAGACCGGGGGTGGTGCCGCGGATGCCTCGGGATCGCCCCCGTCCACGGCCCGCCCCGGCCGGGGCCCGAGGAACCCGCGGCCCACCGCCGGCTCCACCCCGAACCGGGTCTGGGCACATTCCCGGGATGTTCTGCGCCGCGAATGGGCCGGCGCGTGTGCGCCGGGGCTCCGCAGCGGGCAGACTGTGGGCATGAGCAGTCGCGCAGGACAGCCCGCCGAGGCATCCGATCTCATCGACATCGACGAACTGATCGCCGCCTACTACGACCGCAAACCGGATGCCGCGGTGCCCGAGCAGCGCGTCGCGTTCGGCACGAGCGGCCACCGCGGGTCGTCGCTGAGCACGAGCTTCAACGAGGACCACATCCTCGCCACCACCCAGGCGATCGTCGACTATCGCGCGTCGCAGGGCATCACCGGACCGCTCTTCCTCGGGCGCGACACGCACGGCCTGTCGCTGCCGGCGGAGCGCAGCGCCATCGAGGTGCTCGTCGCGAACGGCGTCGACGTGCGCGTCGACTCCCGCGACTCGTGGGTGCCCACCCCGGCGCTCAGCCACGCGATCCTCACCTACAACCGCGGCCGCTCGATCGATGACCCGGGCCGCGCCGACGGCATCGTCGTCACGCCCTCCCACAACCCGCCCCGCGACGGCGGCTTCAAGTACAACCCGCCGCACGGCGGCCCCGCCGACACCGACGCCACCGGCTGGATCGCCGACCGTGCGAACGAGCTCATCGCCGCGGGACTGACGGGCGTGCAGCGCACCCGCCACGCCGACATCGACCTCGACGGCCTCGGCCAGTACGACTTCCGTGACGCGTACGTGCGCGATCTGGCATCCATCATCGACGTCGACGCGATCCGCAACGCCGGCGTCCGCATCGGCGCCGACCCCCTCGGCGGGGCGTCGGTGGAGTACTGGGCGCTCATCGCCGAGGTCTACGACCTCGACCTCACCGTCGTGAACCCCGAGGTCGACCCGACGTGGAAGTTCATGACGCTCGACTGGGACGAGAAGATCCGCATGGATCCCTCGTCGCCGTCGGCCATGGCCTCGCTCGTCGCCGCCCGCGCCGACTACGACATCCTCACCGGCAACGACGCCGACGCCGACCGGCACGGCATCGTCACCCCCGACGCGGGCCTGATGAACCCCAACCACTACCTCGCGGTCGCGATCGACTACCTCTTCTCGCACCGCGAGGGATGGCCGACGGATGCCGCGGTCGGCAAGACCCTGGTCTCGTCGATGATCATCGACCGCGTGGCATCCGCTCTCGGGAAGACGCTGCTGGAGGTACCGGTCGGGTTCAAGTGGTTCGTGCCGGGCCTGCTCGACGGCTCGGTCGCGTTCGGCGGGGAGGAGTCGGCGGGAGCGTCGTTCCTCCGCAAGGACGGCACCGTCTGGACCACCGACAAGGACGGCATCCTGCTGTGCCTGCTCGCCGCCGAGATCCTGGCCGTGACCGGCAAGACGCCGTCGCAGCGGTACGCCGAGCTCGAGGCCGAGTTCGGCGCGTCGGCCTATCAGCGCGTCGACGCCCCCGCCTCGCCGGCGCAGAAGTCGGCACTGTCGAAGCTGTCGCCGGAGGCGGTCACCGCCACCGAGCTGGCGGGTGAGCCGATCACCGCGAAGCTCTCGCACGCGCCCGGCAACGGCGCCGCGATCGGCGGCCTCAAGGTGCAGACCGAGTCGGCGTGGTTCGCCGCTCGCCCCTCGGGCACCGAGGACGTGTACAAGCTGTACGCCGAGTCGCTCCGCGGCGAGGAGCACCTGCGCGCCGTGCAGGAGGAGGCCCGCGCGGTCGTCTCCGCCGCCCTCGGCCAGGCCTGACGCATCCCGTGAAGCGGCGCCGTTCCCCCGGGAGCGGCGCCGCTTCTTCGCGGCACGCATGAACGCGATCCGCGCGCATCGGCGAGGGGCACGGCAGGCAGAAACGCGAGTCGGGGCGTCGGGATGCCACGGCCCCGACGCTCCGCGGCCCCGCCTGCCGCGGGCGACGCGCATCCGGCGCATGTCGCGCGACGGGCACGGCACGCATAAACGCCATCCGCGCGCAGAAACACGGTGACAGCGCGTTTACGCACGCAGATCGCGTTTATGCGTGTCGGGCGGTGCGGATGGCCAGCCCCGGGCGGTACGGATGCCGCGGCCCGCCGGCCCCGGGCGGCCCGGAGCTCCGTGGAACGCCGGCCCCGGGCGGTGCGGCATCCGGCACATGTCGCGCGATGGGCACGGCACGCATAAACGCGATCCGCGCGCAGAAACATGGGGACAGCGCGTTTACGCACGCAGATCGCGTTTATGCGTGAGCCGGGGCGTCGGGATGCCGCGGCCCGGCCCGCCGCGGCGCCGCCGGCCCGCCGCAGCCCCGCCGCAGCCCCGCCGGCCCCGGACAGCGCGGATCCGGCGCACATTCGGCGACGGGCACGGCACGCATAAACGCCATCCACGCACAGAAACACGGGGACAGCGCGTTTACGCACGCAGATCGCGTTTATGCGTGAGCCGGGGCGACGGAATGCCCCGGCCCCGGGCGGCGCCGGGCGTCGGGATGCCGCGGCCCCGACGCTCCGTGGAACGCCGGGGCCGTGGCATCCGGGATCAGGCGAGGGTCGCGGCGTCGATCACGAAGCGGTAGCGCACGTCGCTCTTCAGCACGCGCTCGTACGCCTCGTTGATCTGCTCGGCCGAGATGACCTCGACCTCGGGCGCGATGCCCTTCTCGGCGCAGAAGTCGAGCATCTCCTGGGTCTCGCGGATGCCGCCGATCGACGACCCCGCGAAGGAGCGGCGGTTGGTGAACAGCGTGAAGACCTGGATCGGCAGCGGCTCCGGCGGAGCGCCGACGTTGACCATCGTGCCGTTCAGGGTGAGCAGCCCCAGGTACTTCTTCAGCTCGAGCGGCGCGCTGACGGTGTTGACGATCAGGTCGAAGTGGTTCTTCAGCGTCGTGAAGGTCTCGTCGTCCTTGGTCGCGTAGTAGTGGTCGGCGCCCATCGCGAGGCCGTCGTCCTTCTTGCTGAGCGTCTGCGACAGCACCGTGACCTCGGCGCCCATGGCATGCGCGATCTTGACCGCCATGTGACCGAGACCGCCCAGGCCGACGACGGCGACCTTCTTGCCGGGACCGGCGTTCCAGTGGTTCAGCGGCGAGTACGTCGTGATGCCGGCGCACAGCAGGGGCGCGGCCTTCTCGTAGGGGATGGACTCCGGCACGCGCAGCACGAAGTCCTGGTCGACGACGATCTTCTGCGAGTAGCCGCCCTGGGTGACGGTGCCGTCACGGTCGACGGCGCCGTACGTGCCGATGTTGCCGTTGAGGCAGTACTGCTCCTCGCCGGCGCGGCAGTTGTCGCACTCGCGGCAGGAGTTGACCATGCAGCCGACGCCGACGCGGTCGCCGACGGAGTACTTCGTCACGTCGGCGCCGACCTCGGCGACCGTTCCGACGATCTCGTGGCCGACGGTCAGCGGGTAGGGCACCTCGCCCCACTCGCCGCGGATGGTGTGGATGTCGGAGTGGCAGATGCCGGCGTAGGCGATGTCGATCAGGACGTCGGCGGGACCGACCGGCCGCCGCTCGATCGTGGTGGGTTCAAGGGGGGATGTCGCGGATGACGCCGCGTAGGCGTTGACGTGCATGAGGCTCCTCACCGGAGGGAATGTCGAACCTCTCCATCCTTCCCTGGTTCGCCGCTCGAGGGGCGAGATCGGCCAACAGGGATGCCGCCGGGCTCGGCGAATGCGCGCCGCGCAGCGGTTCCGCGACCGTCGGCGAAGTGGCGGATGACGGCCGCGGCAACCAGACTGTCCGGATGGATGCTGTGAACGCCTGGCTGCTGACCTGGGGCGACAACCTGTGGACGTGGATCGTCCTTCCGATCGTCGTCGTCCTCGGCGTGTACTTCACGGTGCGCTCCGGCGTCGTGCAGTTCCGGCTGATTCCCGAGATGTTCCGCACGTTGCGGGATCGGACTCCGCGCACCGACACCGGAGAGCCGCAGTCGATCTCCTCCTTCCAGGCGTTCACGATCTCGGCGGCCTCCCGGGTCGGCGTCGGCAACATCGCGGGGGTCGGCACGGCCATCGCGATCGGCGGCCCCGGTGCGATCTTCTGGATGTGGCTGATGGCGTTCGTGGGTGGCGCCTCCGCCTTCATCGAGTCGACGCTGGCCCAGCTCTACAAGACGCGCGACAAGGACGGCTTCCTGGGCGGCCCCGCGTACTACATGCAGCGCGGGCTCGGTGCGCGCTGGATGGGCGTGCTGTTCGCCGTGATCCTGATCGTCTGCTTCCCCATCGCCTTCAGCTCCCTGCAGGCGAACACCATCCAGGCGACCATCTCCGGAAGCTTCGGCGGCGATGCCGCGGGGTGGCTCCCGGTGGTCATCGGAGCGTCGCTCGCGGTCCTCATGGGGCTCGTCGTCTTCGGCGGCGTCCGACGCATCGCCTCGGTCACGCAGACGCTCGTGCCCGTCATGGCGCTGCTGTACCTGCTCCTGGGTCTCGTGATCGTCGTCATCCACCTCGATCGGCTGCCCGGCGTCGTGGCGTTGATCTTCACCTCGGCGTTCGGGCCGAACGAGGTCGTCGGCGCCGCCCTCGGCTACATCATCCTCACGGGCGTCAAGCGAGGCATGTTCTCGAACGAGGCGGGGCTCGGCTCGGCCCCCAACGCCGGCGCCAGCGCGGCGGTGACCCACCCCGTGAAGCAGGGCCTCGTGCAGACCCTGGGCGTCTACTTCGACACGTTCCTGGTGTGCTCGATCACCGCGTTCCTCATCCTCGTCTCGGTTCCCGATCTCGCGGGCGCCGAACGCGGCATCGGGCTGACGCAGGGGGCCGTGGTCGACGCGCTCGGCAGCTGGTCCAACGTCCTCCTGGTCGTGATCATCTTCCTGCTGGCATTCAGCTCGATCCTCGGCAACTACTACTACGGCCAGACCAACATCGAGTTCATCACCTCGAACCCGTCCGTGCTCCTGGGCTACCGACTGTTCGCCATCGCGGCCGTGTTCGTGGGGGCGCTCGTCTCGGCGGACGTCGTCTGGAACTTCGCCGACGGGGCGATGGGCTTCATGGCCATCGTCAACCTGGTCGCCATCGCGCTGCTCTCGGGCGTCGCCTTCAAGCTGCTGAAGGACTACACGCAGCAGCGGCGGGAGGGCCTGGACCCGGTCTTCACGCAGGCCCGGCTCCCCGGGCTTCGCGGCGTCGAGGTGTGGGAGAACGAGCTGGCAGTCACGGGTCCGATCGATCTGCCGACGTCGCGGCGACGCTGACCGCCCACGGACTCGACAGCCGCCCCAGCCCTCGGCAGCGCGAACGACGGGGCCGCCCGACGGTGCGCCGGTCCCGGCACCACTCGAGGAGGAGGCACCCGGGCGTTCGGGGCGGGATCCGTGCACCGGGCGTTCGGGGCGGGATCCGTGCACCGGGGCGTTCGGTGACCGCCCCGGTGCACGATTTGCGCCCCGCCGCCGAGGGGACGCGCGCAAGCCGCGGGGGCGACGGGAGTTCAGCGGGTGCTGTCGCGGACGATGAGGGCCGCGGGGACCGTCTCGCTGGCGTGCGCGCCGCCCTCGATCGCGGCGACGAGCGCCTGCACGGCCCGCGCGCCGAGGGCGTCGAAGTCCTGCCGCACGGTCGTCAGCGGAGGCCGGAACTCGGCGGCATCCACGATGTCGTCGAAGCCGACGACCGCGACGTCGTGCGGGACGCGCCGCCCCGTGTCGGCGAACGCCCGCAGCGCACCGAGCGCCATCTGGTCGTTCGCGACGAACACCGCCGTCGCGTCCGCGAGCGCGGCGACGGCCGCATGACCGGATGCCGACGTCCAATCGCCGCGCACGGGCTCGGGCACCGGCCGCCCCGCGTCGTCGAGCGCGGCGCGCCATCCCCGCTCGCGTTCGGTCGCGGCGAAGGACCGCGCGGGACCCGCGATGTGGTGCACGGTGCCGTGGCCGAGCGCGAGCAGGTGCTCGACCGCCGCGCGCGCACCGGACGCGTGGTCGGTCTGCACGATCGAGAACCGCTCGTCGGGCGGCGAGTCGACAACCACGAGATGCAGGTCGCCCGGCGGGTCGACGTCGCGGGCGAGCTCGGTCGCCTCGTTGAGCACGACGGCTCCGTCGACGCCCTGCGAGCGCAGACGGGCGAAGGCCTCGCGGATGCCGCGCTCCCCCACCGTGACCACCGCGAGCGCGTAGTCGCGTGCCGCGGCGGCTTCGGAGATCGCCTGCAGCATGCGGGAGTTGCCGACGGATGCCAGGGTCGACACAACCAGTCCGATGGTGGAGGTCTGCCCGGTGCGCAAGGCGCGGGCCGCGCGGTGCATGCGATACCCGAGGTCGCTCATGGCCCGCTCCACGCGGGCACGGGTTGCGGGATCCACGCGCGGACTGCCGTTCGCGACGCGCGAGACCGTCTGCGCGGACACACCGGCCGCAGCAGCCACATCCGCCATCGATACGCGCATTCCACCCCCTCGTGTTGACGATATCACGCCCGGTCTGTAGCGTGTTATCGTGAACACGGACAACCCCCTGCCGGTGACCCTCGGCGCCGGAGTCGTCAAGCGCCCCACGCGCTTGGCCGATGGTCGCGAGCTCATCTACTTCGACGACGCCGACACCACGCTCGGCGCCGAGCGCTCCGTCGACGCCCGCACGCTCGACCCCCGGCCCACGACGGCGACCATGCGGCAGGACGTGCTCACCGGCGACTGGATCACCGTGGCATCCAATCGTCAGAACCGTGCCTTCCTGCCTCCCGCGCACCTCGACCCGCTGGCGCCGCAGACGCCGACGAATCCGTCCGAGATCCCCTCGCGCTACGACGTGGCGGTCTTCGAGAACAAATCCCCCTCGTTCGGCCCCGCGCTCGACATCGCCACCGGCGACGCCCCCGCGGCGATCGATCCGCCCCGCGACGACGACGACCTCGAGCACCTGGGCCTCGGCCGCACCCGCACCTCCGTCGGGCGGTGCGAAGTCGTGTGCTTCAGCCCCGAGCACGAGGGCTCGTTCGGCACGCTCTCCCGCACCCGCGCCCGCACCGTCATCGAGGCGTGGGCCGACCGCACGGCGGCGCTGTCGGCGCTTCCCGGCATCCGGCAGGTGTTCCCGTTCGAGAACCGTGGGCAGGAGATCGGCGTCACCCTCCCCCACCCGCACGGCCAGATCTACGCCTACCCGTACGTCACGCCGCGCACGCAGCGTCTGCTCGACACCGTCGCGCGCACCTCCCCCGACCTGTTCCAGCGCATCCTCGAGTTCGAGGCATCCGGTCCGCGCGTCGTGCTGCGCGGCGAGCACTGGACCGCGTTCGTTCCGTTCGCGGCGAGGTGGCCCACCGAGGTGCACGTGCTGCCGCACCGGCACGTCGCCGACCTCGCCGAGACGACGGATGCCGAGCGCGACGAGCTCGCCCCGTTCTACCTGCGGCTGCTGCGCGGCATCGACGCCCTGTACGACACCCCCACGCCGTACATCGCCGCGTGGCACCAGGCTCCGGTCGGGCGTGCGCGCGACAGCGTGCGGCTGAACCTGCAGATCACGTCGCCGCGTCGCGCGGCCGACAAGCTCAAGTACCTCGCCGGGTCCGAGGCCGCCATGGGCGCGTGGATCGGCGACATCACCCCCGAGGCGCAGGCCGACCGTCTGCGCGCCGCCCTCGACACCGTTCCGGAGGTGACGGCATGACCGCCGTCGACGACGCCCGCGCCCTGCTCGCCCGTCCCGCCGTGGGGGTGTGGTCCGCGCCCGGGCGCGCGAACCTCATCGGCGAGCACACCGACTACAACGAGGGCTTCGTGCTGCCGTTCGCGATCGCGCAGAGGACGGTCGCCGCCGTCGCGCTCCGCGACGACGACGTCATCCGTGTGCGCTCGACGTTCGCCCCCGGCTCGGTCGAGGTGTCGCTCGCCGAGCTCGACGCCCGCATCGCCGCCGGCGGGCTCGACTGGGCGGGGTACCCGTTGGGCGTGGCGTGGGCGCTGCGCACCGCGGCGCCGGATGCCGCCCCCCGCGGCGTCGACATCGCCCTCGCGTCAGAGGTGCCGGTGGGCGCGGGGCTGTCGTCGTCGGCCGCGATCGAGGGCGCCGTGGCATCCGCCCTCAACGACGTGTGGAACGCCGGGCTCGACAAGATCGCGCTCGCGCGGGTGGGCCGCACGGCGGAGAACGACGCGGTCGGAGCCCCCACCGGGATCATGGACCAGATGGCGTCCATGCTGGGCGAGGCCGACGCGGCGACGTTCCTGGACTGCCGCACGCTCGAGACCCGGCCGGTCGCCCTCGGCTTCGACGAGGCCGGGCTCGCGATCCTCGTCGTCGACACCCTCGTCGAGCACGCGCACTCCTCGGGCGGCTACCGCGAACGCCGCGCCTCGTGCGAGCAGGGTGCGGCGGCGTTCGGCGTCCCGGCCCTCCGCGACCTCACGGTCGACGATCTGCCCCGCGCCGCGGAGATCCTCGACGACGTGACCTTCCGCCGTGTGCGCCACATCGTCACCGAGAATCAGCGCGTCCTCGACACCGTGGCGGCCCTCGACGCCGACGGGCCGACCGCGATCGGCGACCTGCTCACGGCGTCGCACGCCTCGATGCGCGACGACTTCGAGATCTCGGTGCCCGAGCTCGACCTCGCCGTCGAGACGGCCCTGTCCGTCGGCGCGCTCGGGGCGCGCATGACCGGCGGGGGCTTCGGTGGTGCCGCGATCGCGCTGATCCCCACCGAGCTCGTCCCCGCGGCGACCGAGGCGGTGCACGCCGCGTTCGCGGCATCCGGCTTCCGCGCCCCGAACGTGTTCACGGTGACGCCGTCCGAGGGCGCCCGCCGCGACGCCTGACACCCCCGGTGCGTGAGTCGCCAGGATTTGTCGCCGGCGAGTCATCGCGGGCGAAATCCTGGCGACTCACGCGTTGAGGGCGGCGGCGTCAGCCGACCCAGGCGGTGGCGTCGGGCGGAAGCAGCCCCTCGATCAGCGGCTCCGACGAGAACAGAAGCTCGCCGGGTGGCAGCACGACCGGGCCGTCCCCCATCGCCACGACGACGCTCACCCCACCGCTGCGTCGCGCGATGAGGCGCACGGGGGTGTCTCTCGCCGCGGTGCCGCCGTCGTCCGCTCTCCACGACACCCCCTCGCCGGTCGAGAATCTGCCGGACGCGTGCAGGTCGGACCGTCGCGCCGTGGCCCGGCGGAACAGCGCCAGACTCGAATCGTCCGAGCCCTCCTGCGTTTCGACGGAGAAGCGCCCCCACCCCTCGGGCGTCGGCAACCACGACCGCTCCCCCGTGGAGGGGGAGAAACCGTGCGCACCGTCGGCGTCGGCCGACCAGGGCAGGGGAATGCGCGCGCCGTCGCGGCTGACGCCCCCGTGGTGCCACATCGGATCGACACGATCCGCCAGCGGCACGTCGACCTCGGGCAGGCCGAGTTCCTGTCCCTGAAAGACGTACACGGCGCCGGGAAGCCCGAGCAGAGCCGCCAGCGCAGCCCTCGCCCGGCGCCGGCCGCGTGCTCCGCCTCCGAACCGGGTCGCGGTCCGCACGATGTCATGGTTCTCGAGCGCCCAGCTCGGCGATGAGCCCGTCTCGTCCCGCACACGCGCGAGCTGCGCGCCGACCTCCTGCCAGCTCGCGGCATCCCACCCGAGCTTGATGAAGGCGAACGCGAAGGTCTGGTGGAGCTCGTCCGGCCGGGTGTAGCGCGCCGACCGCTCCGGAGGCAGATTCACCTCCCCGACGAGCAACCGGCTCGGCGAATACGAGTCGGCCACGCGTCGCCAGTGCCGGTAGACGTCGTGCACCGGTTCCTGGTCCATGGCGAGCGGGTTCGACCGCAGCCCGTCGATGACGGTCGGCACGGTCGGCGAGTCGGGCAGCCCTTCGGCCTTGAACAGGCCGTGCGCGACATCGACACGGATGCCGTCGACGTCGCGGTCGAACCAGAAACGCAGCACCCGTTCGAAGTAGTCGCCGACGCGCGGGTTCTCCCAGTTCCAGTCGGGCTGCCCCGGTGAGAACAGGTGCAGATACCACTCGGGATCCGTCTGCGAACCCGGGGCGGCACGGTGCCACGCGGGGCCGCCGAAGACGCTGAGCCAGTTGTTCGGCGGGAGTTCGGATGCCTCGCCCCGGCCACGCCGGAACACGAACAGGTCACGCTCGGGCGACCCCGGGCCCGCGGCGACCGCCGCTTCGAACAACGGGTTCTCGACCGACGTGTGGTTGGGCACGATGTCCACGAGGACGCGCAGTCCGTGGGCGTGCGCGGATGCCAGGAGCTCATCGAAGTCGGCGAGAGTGCCGAACAGGGGGTCGACATCGCAGTAGTCGCTGATGTCGTAGCCCTGATCCTCCTGCGGCGAGCGTTGGAACGGGGTCAGCCAGAGGCCCTCCACACCCAGCGACGCCAAGTAGGGCAAACGCGCGATGATCCCGCGTAGATCGCCCACCCCGTCGCCGTCCGCATCGGCGAACGACCGGGGATACACCTCGTACACGACGGCGTCGTCCCACCACCCGCTCACTTGTTGGCGCCCGAGGTGAGCCCGTCGACGATGCGTCGCTGGAAGATGAGCACCATGATCATCAGCGGGATGGTCACGACCACTCCGGCCGCCATCTGCGCACCGAAGGGCGCCTGGAAGTCGCTCGCGCCGGTGAACTTCGAGATCGCCACGGTCGCCGTCTGGATCGCGGGGTCGTTGGCCATCGAGAGGGCGATGATGAACTCGTTCCACGAGTGGATGAAGGTGAGGATCGCGGTCGTGAACACCCCCGGCGCGGCGAGCGGCAGGAGGATCTTGGTGAAGGCCTGCCACTTCGTGCAGCCGTCGATCATGGCCGCCTGCTCGAGATCGTACGGAAGTTGCCGCATGAAGGTGGTCAGGTTCCAGACGGCGAGCGGGATCGCGAACGACAGGCTGGGCACGATCATCGCCTGGTAGGTGTTGATCCAGCCGATGTCGGTGAACAGCCGGAGCAGAGGCACGACGACCGCGATGCCCGGGAACATCGACGTCGCGATGATGACGGCGAGGATGCCCGTCTTGAACCGGAACTTCAGCCGGGCGATGGCGTAGGCGGCGAAGATCCCGAGCACGAGCGCCAGGACCGTCGTCGTTCCGGCCACGACGAGACTGTTCAGCAGCGACCGGCCGAAGTCGTTGGACGCGTCGAACACCTGCGCGTAGCTCTCGAGAGACCAGGTGGTGGGCAGCAACGAGGTGTCGAAGATGTCGTTGGTGGTGCGGAAGCTGGAGACCAGCATCCAGTAGAAGGGCGCGAGGCAGTAGACGGCGACGACCGCGATGCCCGCCGTTCGGGCGATCGTGCCGCCGACGCGACGTGGCCGCTTGCGCGCGGCGCTCGCGGCGGGGGGTGCTTCCGCGAACACGGTCATCGTGACGCCTCCTTGGCTGCTCGTGCGGCCTGCTTGCGGGCCGCCTTCCGTTCCTGCTTGTCTGCGTCGCCCACGACATCGGCCCCGAGCACGCGGATGAACACGAACGCGATGACGGCGACGTACACGAGGAGGATGATCGCGAACGCCGAAGCCGTGCCGTACTGCAACTGGTTCGACTCGTCCCACGCGAGGATCGACAGCGTCTCGACGGAACTCTTCCGCGGCCCGATCAGCACGAACGGCAGATCGAACATCCGGAGGGCGTCGAGCATCCGGAACAGGACGGCGACGAGGAGCGCCGGCCGCACGAGCGGCAGAGTGATGGTGGTGAACTGCTTCCACGCGTTCGCGCCGTCCAGTTTCGCCGCCTCGTACACCTCCTCGGGGATGAGCTGCATTCCCGCCAGGACGAGCAGCCCGATGAACGGCGCGGTCTTCCACACCTCGGCGATGATGACCGCGGCCTGCGCGGCGAAGCCCTCGGCCGTCCACAGCACCTGGGTGTTCAAGAGTTCGTTCGCGATGCCGTTGGACTGGAAGATCCATCGCCACAGCAGGCCCGAGACGGCCGTGGGGATCGCCCACGGAATCAGGATGGCGGCGCGGAGGAATCCGCGTCCGCGGAAGGCGCGGTTCATGGCGACGGCGAACGCGACACCGATGACGGTCTCCAGCGCGACCGTCACGAAAGTGAACAGCGTGGTGTTCCACAGAGCGTTGTAGAACCGACCGGACTCGGCGCCGGCGAAGATGTCGACGTAGTTGCCCAGCCCGACGAACGCCTCACCCTCTACGACGAAGCCGTCGGCATCCAGGCCGGACTCCGCAGCGAACAGCGACTGGTACACCGCCGACATGAGCGGATAGGCGATCACGAGGGCGAGCACGAGGAAGGTCGGCGAAAGCAGCAAGCTCGCCATTCCCCCCTCTCGGGGCCCGCGCACCCGCGCGCGGGGGGAGGTCGGCCGGCGGGCGGGCCCCGGGGGAGTCGCCCGAGGGGCGATGGTGGTCGTCATCGGCGTCTGCTCAACCGTTCACGATCGCGGTGAGCGCATCCTGGAGGTCGGCCAGCGCCGTCTCCGGATCCTTGTCGCCGGTGAGGGCGGCGTAGATCTCGTCCTGGATGGCAGCGGTGGTGGCCCCGTAGGCGACGACCTTCGGACGCGGCTGGGCGTTCTCCAGGGAGGTGAGCAGCGTCGGCAGGTAGGGGTAGGTCGTCGTCACGGTCGGGTCCTCGAAGAACTCCGGGAAGACAGGTGCACGCGAGCTGAGGGCGAGGCGCGCCTCCTCCTGCTCGCGGCTGGTGAAGAAAGCGATGAAGTCCACGGCCGTCGCCTTGTTCTCCGCGAAGCTCGAGATGGCGATGTTGCGGCCGCCGAGAGTGGAGACGCCGGGTCCGTTCTCGCCCGGGATCGCGCTGACGCCGAACTTCCCGGCGACGGCGGATGATCCATCGTCCGCGGACAGCGACTTGTAGATGTAGGGCCAGTTGCGGTGGAAGACGAGCCCACCCTCCTGGAACGCTTGACGACCCTGCTCCTCCTGGAAGGTGATGGCGTCACGGGGGATCATGCCGGAGGCGAATCCGTCCACGAGGAAGTCCAGAGCCGCGCGCGCCTCACGGGTGTCGACCGTGGGCTGACCCTCGGCGTCGAACAGGGACCCCCCGGCGGAGGCCACCGCCTCGCTGAAGTTGACGGTGAGCCCCTCGTTCTTGTCGAACTGACCGGCGTAGCACGACATCCCGGCCGCGTCGGGGAGGGCGAGGACGGCGTCGCACGCGGACTGCATCTCGGCCCAGGTGCGCGGCGGCTCCGTGACTCCGGCGGCCGCGAGCAGATCGGTGCGCGAATACAGCAGCGCGCCGTCCGTGTAGTACGGGGCGCCGTAGAGCGTGTCGCGGTAGCTGGCGGCCTCCACGGTGGCGGGGACGAACTCGTCCACCGGCAGCGCGTCCTCCGGGAGGGCGGTGATCCACCGGTTCGCGGCGAACTCGCTCGTCCAGACCACGTCGAGGTTCAGCACCGAATAGGCGTCGCCTTCGACCTGGGCGTTCTGGACCATCTGCTGACGCTGCTGGTCGGCGTCGAGCGGGAGTTCGACCCAGGTCACCTGCTCGTCGGGGTGGTCGGCGTTCCAGGCGTCGATGGTCGCCTGGGCGGCGCCGGAGGCGTCGGGGCTCGAGACGTACTGGATGGGACCTCGACCCTCCAGTTCCGCCTCTTCTGCCGGCGCGCTCGTTCCCGAGTCGGAGGCCGAACAGGCGGTGAGGGTGATCGCCGCGGTGGCGGCGAGCGCGAGGCCGACGAGTCGTCGATCACGGCGTCGTTGCATCATGATTGCTCCTTGTTGCGAGGGGGATTCGGTCGTGCGGGTCGGATCGGCGCCGTCGAGCCGCGCTCGATGAGCCGGTGGGGCAGGATGCGAGGGACCGGGCCGGTGGAGGGCAGGCCGTCGGTGAGCAGCCGCTCGACCGCCAGCTCACCCATGCGTTCGAGCGGCTGAGCGATCGTGCTGAGGGCGGGGTGGACGTGCTGAGAGGTGCGGGTGTTGTCGAACCCCAGCACGGACACGTCGTCCGGAACCCGCCGGCCGCGCCGCTGCAGCTCGTTGACGACAGCGGCCCCCATCTCGTCGCTGAGCGCGAAGACGGCGGTGAGCCCGGCATCCCGCGCCAGGAGGTCGGCGAGCGCGGGCGGAGCCGAGTCGTACAGCGAGTTGCCGTGGGCGATCACCGGCACCAGAGCGGCTTCGGACATCGCCCGCAGGTAGCCGCGCTTGCGCGCGGTGTTCACCAGCACCGAGTCGGGGTCACCGGCGAGAAGGCCGATGCGTCGGTGTCCGAGGGCGATCAGGTGTCGCGTGCCGTCGTAGGCGGCGACCTCGTCGTCGATGGCGAGGCTGGGGAAGCGCTGCCCATCGCGGATGGCGACCGACACGAGCGGGATGCCCGATCCGAGCGCGCGACGCATCTCGGGTGTGATCGCGGCGGAGATGAGGATCACACCCGCTGCCCGATACGTGCGCAGGGTGCGCAGGTAGCCGGGGGCGAACGTCGATCCCGGGCCGGTCCTGCCGAGCATCACGGAGTAGCCGCGCACGCGGGCGGCAGCCTCGACGCCGCTCATGATCTCGGATGCCAAGGCGTCCGACACCACCGGGGCGAGCACGCCGATGACCGCCGTCTGCTTCGTCCGGAGTCCGCGTGCCAAGGTGTCGGGCTCGTACCCGAGTTGCGCGATCGCGTCTTCGACGCGGCGCTGCGTCTCGGCGGAGTAGCCGATCAGTCCGTTGACGACGCGCGACACGGTGGCGGGCGAGACGCCGGCGACACGGGCGACATCACGAATCGTCGTCATGAGCCCTCCCTTGGGTCTGCCCGGCAGCGAACACAATCGTTTGCGGGCTCGACGCTAGAAAATCGACCCCGAACCACGCAAACGTTTACGAAACGTCAGCGGGTCGGAGCAGGACGCCCGCAGCGAGCTGCCCGCCGTGAACGCCCCTGCCCCGGGGAACGCGCGCTGTGTGCGTTTCCCGGGGCAGGGGCGGTTCGCCGGAGGACCGGACGCGACCTACAGGTTCGGGACGACCTCGCGCTCGAACAGCGAGATGCCCGAGGTGTCGTAGGCCGCCTCCGGGAAGTACTGGATGGCGTAGCCGAGGCCGTGTTCGGCGCGCGCACGCAGACGCTCGACGATCTGCTCGGGGGTGCCGAACGTGTCGGAGGAGCGGTAGTCGGCCTCGATGGCATCCGCCCGCTCATCACCGACGTGGGGACGCAGGCGCGCGACGACCGCGGCGAGGCGCTCGTCGGCCTCGGACTCGGTGGGCGCGATGATCGTGTTGAAGTTCGTCGAGCGGGTGATCTCGGTGAAGTCCCGTCCGAGGGTGTCGCAGTGGGCGCGCAGAACCTCCGACTTGTGGTCGAACTCCTCGAGCGAACCGCCGAAGTTCGTGTAGGAGGCGTACCTCGCCGCCACCTTGAGCGTGACCTTCTCGCCACCGCCCGCGATCCAGAGGGGGATGCCACCGGCCTGCAGCGGCTGCGGCTGAACGATGGCGCCATCGACCTGGTAGTACTTCCCGTCGAGGGTCGCCGAGCCCGAGGTCCAGGCCTGGTGCATGATCTCGACGCCCTCGCGGAGGCGCCCGAGTCGCTCGGCGATGGGCGGGAATCCGTACCCGTACGCGCGCCACTCGTGCTCGTACCAGCCGCCGCCGATGCCCATCTCGGCGCGACCGCCCGAGATGAGGTCGACCGTCGCGGCGACCTTGGCCAGGTACGCCGGGTTGCGGTATCCCATGCACGTGCACATCTGCCCCAGCCGCACGCGGTCGGTGACCGCCGCGAACGCGGCCATCAGCGTCCATGCCTCGTGCGTGGCCTCCGCGCTCGGCACCGGCGTGGTGTGGAAGTGGTCGTAGACCCAGATCGAGGCCCACGGGCCCTCGTCGGCACTCTGGGCGAGAGCGCTCATGGCGCGCCACTGCTCGGCGGGGTCGATGCCCACCAGATCGAAGCGCCAACCCTGCGGGACGAAGATGCCGAATTCCATGCGTTTCACCCTAGGCCCGTCTTCGGCGTGCGCGTCGCGTTTCGCCTCCGGGGCGCGACCGTCAGCCGCGGAACGCGGCCCCGGGCAGCCGCTTGCGCATCACCGCGACGGCGTCGGCATTGTCATCGATGAGCACCGAGTGCCGGCCGAGGGGCGCCGCGACGGCGCCGAGCGTGCCGCTGCCGGCGAACATGTCGAGCACCCGGTCGCCGGGGCGACTGGACGCCTGCACCATGCGGCGCAGCACCCCCTCGGGCTTCTGCGTCGGGTATCCCGTCTTCTCACGACCCGTGGTCGGCACGATCGTGTGCCACCACACGTCCGTGGGGAGCTTGCCGCGTGCCGCCTTCTCGGGGGTCACGAGCCCCGGCGCCATGTACGGCTCACGGTCGACGGCATCCGAATCGAAGAAGTACGCCGACGGGTTCTTGACGTACACGAGGATCGTCTCGTGCTTCGTCGGCCACCGGCGGCGCGTCTTCGCCCCGTAGTCGTAGGCCCAGATGAGCTCGTTGAGGAAACGCTCGCGCCCGAAGAGCGCGTCGCACATGACCTTGGCGTAGTGCACCTCGCGGTAATCCAGGTGCAGGTAGAGCGTGCCGTCATCGGCCAGGAGGCGCCAGGCCTCCTCGAGCCGCGGCTCGAGGAACCCCCAGTAGTCGTCGAACCGGTCGTCGTACGTCCGCAGGTCGCCGCGCAGCCGCGAATACTCACGACCGTGGAAACCGCGGTGGATCACGGGGGCGGGCGCGGGTTCCTCTTCGCCGGGGAAGACGAGCATCGCCGGGTCACGGGGAGGTTCGGATGCCAGGACGAGCGGCTCCTCGACCTCCGCTGTCTCGTCCGCCGCCGGCGCCCGGCGGGCCGACTCCACCGCTTTCGACCGGGTGCGGCCGGTGTTGAACGGCGGGTCGAGGTACACGAGGGTGAACGAGCCGTCGGCGAGGGCCGGGGTCACGGCGAGGTTGTCGGCGTGGTGGATCTCGACGGTGCCGTGGTCGAGCCCACCGGCCAGGGTCTGTCCGCTCACGGAACGCGCTGCAGCCACGCGTCGGTGGCGAACTTCGACGCGACGAGCGCCTCGGCCTCGGCGTACTCCTCTTCGGTGATGTGACCCGTGGTCGCACCGTAGAGCGTCGTGAAGGTGTCGATGAAGCGCTGGATGACGGCATCCCGCGGAAGACCCGTCTGACTGCGCAGGGGGTCGACGCGTTTCGCCGCCGAGACGGTGCCCTTGTCGCTCAGCTTCTCGCGACCGATGCGCAGCACCTCGGTGAGCATCTGACCGTCCATGTCGTAGCTGAGGGTCGCGTGGTGGAGCACCCCGCCGTTGGCGAGGCGCTTCTGCGCCGCTCCCCCGATCTTGCCGTGGGGGCCCGCGATGTCGTTGAGCGGCTGGTACACCGCGTCGATGCCGAGCGAGCGAAGAGCCTGCAGCACCCAGTCGTCGAGGAAGGCGTACGAGTCGGCGAACGTCATCCCCGCGACGAGCGAGGCGGGGACGTAGAGCGAGTAGGTGACGATGGAGTCCGCGGCCATCAGCATGGCGCCGCCGCCGGAGATGCGACGGACGACGTCGAAGCCGAACTTCGCGGCCCCGGCGGGGTCCACCTCGTTGCGCAACGACTGGAACGAGCCGATCACGACGGCGTTCTCGTTCCACTCCCACAGGCGCAGCGTCGGTTTGCGCAGGCCAGCCCCCACCCGCGCGGTGAGCACCTCGTCGAGGGCGAGGTTCATGCGGGGAGAGACCGCTGTATCGTGCACGACCTCCCACTCGAAATCGCCCCAGCCCGGCGCGGTGACCAGAGCGCGGCGGATCGCCGTGGCGACGGCCTCGGGCGTGAACCCCAGCAGCTGCGCCCCCTCGGGCAGCGCGGCGCGGATCGCCGCGGCGACGGTCGGGACGTCGGACTCCACGGGCAGCCCGTTGACGGCCGCGTCGATGTCATCGAGGGCGTCGTCGGGCTCGAGGAAGAAGTCGCCCGCGAGGTGGAAGCCGGCGATGCGGCCGTCCTTCTCCTCGAGGTCGACGACGACCAGCTTTCCGCCGGGGACCTTGTACTCGCCGTGCATCCCCTCAGCCTACGACCGCGAGGGGAGGCGCGAGCGTGCCGGCGGGGCTGGATGGCGCGGGACGCCGTCGAGCACCCGGCCACCAGTTCGCACGACCGAGGAGCGTCATCACAGCGGGCAGCAGAAGTCCGCGCACAACGGTCACGTCGATGACGACGGCGACCACCATGCCGATGCCGATCTCCTTCATCGCCACCAGCTCGCCCACCGCGAAACCCAGGAACACCACGCAGATCGCGGCCGCGGCGAGGGTCACCACCGGCCCGGTGCGCGCGATGCCGTGCCGCACCGCTTCAGCGTTGGCCGCGCGCGGATCCGCGGCGAGGTCGCGACCGCGCCAGCGCTCGGCGATGCGGGCCAGGAGGAACACCTCGTAGTCCATGGTCAAGCCGAACGCGAG
Source organism: Microbacterium sp. ACRRU (assembly GCF_022346945.1). Classification (GTDB taxonomy): domain Bacteria; phylum Actinomycetota; class Actinomycetes; order Actinomycetales; family Microbacteriaceae; genus Microbacterium; species Microbacterium mcarthurae. The sequence goes on from NZ_JAKRNI010000017.1 coordinate 22,984, forward strand.
GAGCCCGATGAACAGCGGCGTCGTGACATCCAGGGCTCCGACCGGCTCGAAACCGAGCAGCGCGCTTCCCCAGCCCCATTGGAAGACGGCCACGAGCACCCCGAGGGTGGCCGCCATCGTCAGCGCCGCGAGGATCAGCGCCTTCACCGGCACCACCAGCGAGCGCGTGAGCGCGAACAGCAGGAGCAGGCTCGCCACCGCCACGACCCCCGCCACCCAGGGCAGACGCTGCAGCATGCTGTCCCGGGTGTCGATGAGGGATGCTGCGGGCCCGGTGACCTGCATCGGAAGCGACGTGTCGATCGACCGCGCCTGCTCGACCAGGCGCTGAGCGGCGGATGCGGTGGCGCTGTCGCCGACCGGGGTGAACTCCACGACGGTGATCTCCGGCGGGGCGCTCTGCACGACGTCCGCGTCGGCGACTTCGGGGAGCGCGGCGATGCGGTCGAGGACGCTGATGACGGCCGCATCCTGAATCGGTCCGTCGATCAGGACAGTCACCGGCTCGATACCGAGACCGGTGAAGCCGGTGGTCGCGGCCTCGTACGATTGTCGCTCCTCCGCGGCGACGGGAAGCGAGCGGATGTCGGAACTGTCGACGGCGATCGCCGCGAGCGGCGCCGCCAGGGCGAGCAGAACCGCGGTGGAGGCGACGGTCAGCAGCACCGGACGACGCTGAGCCGCACGGGTCGAGCGCACCAGCAGCCCGTCGCGCGGCGAGGTGCGGCGCCCGAGCCAGGGTCGCGCCCACGTGCGCACGTGTCGCTCGGGAAGCGCCCGGTGAAGGTATGCGAGGGCCGCCGGGACGAGGGTGAGGCCGGCGAGCGTGGCGAAGACGACGACGATCGCGCCGCCGAGGGCCATTCCGGAAAGGAGCGGATCGCCCAGCAGCCAGACGCCGGCGAGGGCGACGCACACGGCGAGGCCCGACACCAGGACGGCACGCCCGGCGGAGCCGACGGCCCGCGCCATCAGGTCGTCGATGGATGCCGCCGGGGTGGCGGCGCGCTCCTCGCGCAACCTCAGGACGACGAGGAGGCAGTAGTCCACCGCGAGACCGAGGCCGAGGATGGTGACGATGTTCACGGCGAAATCGTTGACGGCGGTGACGCGGGCCGCCTCGCCCAATACGGCGAGGGTCGGGACGATGGCGGCCAGTGCCGCAATCACGGGGATGAGCGCGATGCGCAGGGAGCCCAGCACCGCGGTCAGCAGCACCGCCAGAACCACGATGGCGATGCCCTCTCCGGTGGCGGCATCCGCCATGGCGCGATCGACGAAGGCCTGCTCGGCCAGCAGCGGACCGCCCACCAGCACCTCGGGCGCGGCGATCGAATGCAGCAGGTCGGCCACCTGGGACGCCGCGGCGAGCGCGACATCGTCATCGAGGCCGAGGGCGAGCTCGACCACCACGAGCGACGAGCGGCCATCGTCGCCGATCGCCCCACCGGCGGTGTAGGCGTCGATCACCTCGACGACGCCCGGCACGTCGCGCACCTGAGCCATGACGGCGGTCGCGCTGTCGCGGAGAGTCGGGCTGAAGAAGTCCTCGCCCCGGATGACGGCGGTGACGATCTCGCCTTCGGGGTCGAGCGCGTCCAGGCGCTGCTGGCCCAGGAGCGACTCGGTGCCCGCGGGAGCGTCGTCGACCGGCACCGTGCGGTCGAAGAGTCCACCGGCCAGAGCGACCCCGACGACGAGGAGCAGCGCCCAGGCGCCGAGGACGAGGAGACGGTGCCGGCTCATCCGGCGGCCGAGGGAGACGAGCATGAGGTTCTTCCTCCGTGAAGGGGGACACCTCCGGTGACGGGCACGGGGCCCGTCACCGGAGGTGCAGGGATCAGCCGCAGGCCTTGGCCGCGTAGGCGGCGGAGGCCTCACCGGTGCGGCCGTCGCCGGATGCCGAGACGATCGCCTCGCCGGCCGGCACCGAGGCCGCGCGGGTGGTGAAGGTGTGGAACACCGTCTTGCCCGGCTGGACGCCCGTGATGGTCCGCTCGCCCCAGGCCGTCTCGAGGGTCACGTCGACCGGCACCGAATCGGTGTTGGTCGCGCGCACCGTGAGCGAGGCCTTCTTGGCGAGGCAGCGCACCTCCGCGGTGGCCGTCACCGCGAGCGGGTCCGGTTCTTCGATGTCCATGACGCGGACGTTGCGGTAGGAGACCGCCTCCCCTGCGCCGTGGTTCTGCAGGCCGATGAAGCCCTGCGAGAGGTCACGAGCGGGGTCGGTGCTGGTGAAGTCGTTCACCAGCGTGCCGTTGAGGAAGATCTTGATGTTCTGCCCCTTCACGACGATCTCGTACGCGTTCCACGACCCCACCGGCTTCAGGGCGCCGGCGACGGCTTCGGGGTTCGCGCCCTGGAACGTGTAGACGGCGCCCGTCGTACGGTCCGCGGCGTCCGTGGCGTCGATCTGGATCTCGTACCCCTGGTTGACCGCGATCCACGGGTCGTTCTTCGGGTCGGGGAACCCGACGAAGACCCCACCGTTGTGGTCGGCCACGAGCTTCCAGTCCAGCTTGAGGCTGTACTCGTTGAGCTCGGCGGCGCGGTGCCACAGCAGGCCCATGCCACCCTCACCACGGATGCTGCAGTCGTTCTGACGGCCGAAACCGCCGGGGCCGGCCATGCGCCACCCATCGAGGCTCGCGAGGGTGCCGTCGAAGAGCGAGCGGTAGCCGTCTTCGATCTCGGCCGGCGCGCAGATGTCCGCGGTGCCGATCGACAGCACATCGACGTTCAGATTGCCCTTCGTGCCGGTGTCGTACTTCAGCGTGATGGTGTTCGCCCCTTCGACGAGGTTCATGTCGCGCGTGATGGTGCGCCACGTCTTCCAGTCGGTGGTGGAGGGGAACTCCCACGGGCCGATCTTCTGGCCGTTGACGTAGAGGTTGACGTCCTTCGCGCCGGGCGCCGGGTTGGGGCCGTTGGCGTAGCGCACGTTCACGGGGTAGGTGCCCGCGGCGTCGACGTCGACGGTGAACTCGAAGGCGGCGCCCGCGTTCCACATTCCGCCGGCGAAGCCCGAGCCCGAGTAGCCGCTGTGCTCCCAGTCGACCTTGGCGCCGCCGGTGAGGCGAGCCTCTTCGGCCTCGTACCATCCGCGGTCGGCGGGCGAGACGTAGCCGGGCAGGGCGTTGAGGGTGTACCACGCCTCGGTGCTCCACAGCTTCTCGCCCGTGGCGGAGGCGAACGGCTGCGGCGAACGCAGGTGCACCACGCGTCCCTGCTTCAGACCGTCGAGCGAGAGGGTGACGGTGCGCCGATCCTCGGAGACGCGGGCATCGGAAACGCTCAGCACCTCTTCGTCGAGCTTCGGACCGCCGTACGTCGACGTGGGCAGGTAACGCCACTGCTGTGCGCGGTAGGCCTCGTCGATGTTCGCGACGGTCTCGTCCGACAGCGGCTGCGTGTAGGTGACCTCGAAGCCGCCCTCGACGACCTTCATCGAGACGATGTCGAAGGTGTTGTTCTGGTTCGGCACGAGCTTCTGCAGACCATACGGCAGCTTGCCGGCCTCGCCCCAGTTGCCGCCCTCACCGGTACCACCGACGTACAGCGACTTGTCGGGGCCCTCGATGACGCGGTTAACACCGACCTCGAAGCCCGCCGAGTGGCGGAACACGGCGCCCTGGAACTCGCCGTCGACCTTCTCGAGGAACGCCCGCTGAAGGCCGCCGTAGGTGACGTCGCCGAACATCATCTGACCGGCGAACGGACCGTTCTCGAGCAGGATCGGCGTGCTCGGAGAGTTGCCGATCTCGTTCTGCGGGATCCAGACGGCCGGCTGGGTCACGGGCTTGTCGTCGAAGGGTCCGGCCGGGTTGGTGAAGTGGTTGAAGAACCGGTCCTGCTCGACGTGGACGAGCTTGGAGCTGGGGAGCCACGCCCCCTGGTTGTCCATGGCGAACAGCTCGTTCTCGGGGCCGAAGGCGATGCCGTTCGGGGTGCGCAGGCCCCCGGCGACGTAGGAGATCTCGCCCGTGGACCGGTTGATCTTGACGGTCGTGCCGCGGTTCGCCGCGGGCTGCGGGTTAGTGGTGGCACCGCCGTTGTCGATCGCGACCGACAGGTTGACGTAGAAGTTCTCGTCGTCGTGGATCAGGCCGAAGGCGAACTCGTGGAAGTTGTTGCCCGACGGATACGAAGCGACTTTGCGCTTGGCGTCGAAGAAGCCGTCGCCGTCGGGGTCGCTGAGCTCGGTCAGCTGGTAGCGCTCGGAGACGTAGATCTTGTCGCCGATGACGTCGATGCCCATGGGGTTCTGGAGGCCGCCGGCGATCTCGACGGCGGTGACGTCTTCGGGCCCGTCCGCGGCTTGGACGTTCTTCAGCAGGAAGATCTGACCGGGGGTGCTGGTGTCCCACCCGCCGGAGTTGACCGATCCGGTCGTGAGGACCGCGAGGTCGCCGGCATCCGTGAAGTCGAGGCCCGCGACCTTCGGGTTGAAGCCCGCGGGCCGCAGGTCCACGAGCGTGTAGTTGGGGTTCACGGCATCCAGTCGAAGACCATCACCGGCGGAATCGCTGCTGCCCTCGCAGTACTTGGTGCCGGGGGCGGTGACGCGCACGACCCCCGCCTCGGTACTGAGCACGCTCGAGGGGATGACCGTGAAGCTCGAGGATCCGGGGGTCTTCCACTCGACCGTCAGCTGCTGTCCGTTGGTGGCCTCGAACATCTCCACGAAGAGGTCGTGGACGCCGACGTCGAGCGTCACGGTGCCCTCGACCGACTCGGGTCCGTGCAGCCCGTCGTTGTCGATGATCTGCGTGCCGTCCAGGGTCAGGCGGGAGCCGTCGTCGCTGGTGAGACGGAACGTGTACTGGCCCGGCTGACTGATGGTGAGGTTGGCCAGCGCGTGAGTGATGAAGTTGTCGGACGCGCCGAACTGCTGGTCGGTGCTCCAGTCGATCGTCGACATGAGTTTGTCGACATTGGGGGTCTGCCCCGACTTGAGCGTGCACAGCTCGGCCAGCGGCGGAGTGGAGTAGGTCCGCAGGGTCACCCCCGGTTCCTGCTGGGGGAGGTCCGCCGGGGTGTTGACGGCGGGGCCGACGGCGGCGCCCGCGGGCAGGACGGCTCCTGTCGCCACGAGCGCGCCGCCGAGGGCGCCGGCCATGAGGATCCTCATGGCTCGGGTGCTGCGCCGGCGCGGGCCGGACAAGACAGCGGGTGTGGGCATCATTGCTCCTTCGGATCGGTGTCGGGAGTCCGACGCCGACCGTGCGGGCAGCCGTCGTCCTCGACCGAGGTCATCGTAGGTGGCTTTTGCCGATTCGTCTACAAAACTTGCTAAACCACAGTTAAGAAAAGCTCTGGAGGACACCATCGGGTGCCCTGGGATGCGAACCAACGCTCAGAACCGACCCTTTAATGGACTCTGGTCTGGTATTTTCTTCCGTCACCACATTAATCAAGAGTCTGTCAACTTTTGCTTGACCGGCGAGGCTGGCAGGGCTACTGTCACATCGAACCCGGAGATCCCGCTCGTGACAGCGCCGCCACGAAGCCCGTGGCAACACGTGGCGCCGTCCGATTCCGGCCTCTCGTTCAGCGGTCGGCCCGTGCCGGCCGTTTCGCACCTCGAGCAGTCGCCGACCGTGGCGACAGCGCCGCCACGGCGTCGCAGAAACGGAGCTTGCCATGATCACGACCACCTCTCGTTCGCGGGGACTCGCCGCGCGGATCGGTATCGCCGCGTTGGGAGTCGGTGCCCTTGCCGTCGCCGGCGCCGGAAGCGCCTTCGCCGCCGACGAGGAGACCATCGACGTGCAGGTCGAGATCGCGCCGGACGCTGAACCCGGCGTCCTCGCCCTGACGGTCGCCTCGGGGAGTGCGACGCTGACCGAAGGAGAAGACGCCGGTACGGACCGCACCTTCACCGGAACCCTTCCCACCGTGACCGTGACCGATACCCGCCTGCCGGAGAACGTCGCCGACGACGCGTTCTGGTACGTGATGGGGGCGATCTCGGACTTCACCGGCGACGCCGGCCAGCCGGACATCGTCTCCGCCGACACTTTCGGCTGGTATCCCTCCATCCTCTCGGGCAACCCCGAGGGCGAGGACCAGCTCGTCGCGCCCGGCGACGACGTCGACCCCGGCACCGGCGGCTTCGTCGACGCCGAGCTGCTCTCCATCGCGGACAGCGCCGACGCAGCAGCCGGCGGCGCCTACTCGGCGACGGCCGACCTGTTGCTGCGCACCCCGGCGACCGTCGCGCCCGGCACCTACGGCGCCACGATCACCCTCACCCTTCTCGAGGGGTGAGCAGACAGCAGGGAGCGCGAATCGTGCCTTCTCCCCGTGAGCGACCTCGCCGCCGCCTGCGAGGGGGTGTCGCCCTCGCCGCCGCCCTCGCCGCCGCGTTCGTCGCCGCACCCGTCTCCGCCACCGCCGCGGAGGACAGCCCCGTGACATGGGCGGTCACCCCGGCGGACGAGAGCGGCCCCGACGGGCGCCGCGTCGTCGATCTGAGCCTCGACCCCGGCGAGAGCGTGATGGAACATCTCGCCGTGCGGAACCTCAGCGAGCGCGAGGCGACGTTCGCCCTCGGCGCTTCCGACGGGTACTACACCGCGACGGGACGATTCACGATGCTCCCGCAGAACGAGAAGTCCGTGGATGCCGGAACCTGGGTGTCGATCGAACCGAGTGTCACCCTCGCCCCCAACGAGACCCGGGTCGTGCCGTTCACCGTCACGGTTCCGGCCAACGCCACCCCCGGCGACCACGCCGCGGGCGTCGCGGCATCCGTTCGATCGGCGGGCACCGACGAGGCCGGCGCGCACGTGGGCGTCGACAGTCGAGTCGGCTACCGATTGTCGGTCCGCGTGACGGGCGATCTGGCACCCGCATTGACGGTGGGCGCCGTCCACGCCGACTATGTGGCCTCGGGGAGCCTGTTCGCCCCGGGTCGCGTCGACGTCTCGTACGAGGTCACCAATTCCGGCAACACCGCGCTCGACGTCGCCGACAGCACCGGCGACTCCCCGTCGGCGCGGGGAACGCTGCTACCCGGCGAGTCGCGACGGGTCGAGGTCGACCCGGTGACGGCCTGGCCGGTGGGACTGGTGTTCCTCGGTCTGGAAGTGATGGCGACGGCGCCGGGCACGAGTCTGTCGGCCGCGCCGGTCGCCCACGAGCTCGTCGTCTGGGCGGTGCCGTGGCTGCACCTGCTCGCCGTCGTCGGCATCGTCCTCCTCCTCGTCGCCGTCTTCGCAGACCGGCGGCGTCGGCGGCGCCGTCTCGACGACCTCCTCCGTCGCGCACGCGAAGAGGGACGACGAGAGTCGGTGGTGGCACCGTGAGCGCCGGAGGGGTCACGCCATTCGGCCGCGTCGAAGGCGAAGGCACCGTCGGCGTCACGGTGGAGATCACGCCACGGGACACCCAGTGCACCGTCGGCTGCGGAGGCGAGTCCCCCGCGACGCCACCGACGTCGCTGCCAGCGACCGGAAGCGAGCCGGTCTCGGCCGTGCTGGCCGGGGCGCTGCTCCTCGCGGGCGCCGTGGCCCTCATGACCGCACGGCTGCGAGACAGGCGCGCATCGCAGGACTAGGAGTCGCCGGCACCACCGGGGGGGCGCTCACGCAAAAACGGGTCCCGTCATCGCACTCATGCGATGGCGGGACCCGTTCCGCGTCTCGGGGGCCAGCGGCGCGCCGAGACCCCCGGGCCGGGCAAGCTCAGGGCGCGGATGTCGGACCGGCGGGTGGGACGGCGGGACCCGAGGAGGGCGGAGGCCCCGGATCGGCGGGCGTCTCGTCAGCCTTCATGGCCTTCATCTCCCCCTTGAACACGCGGGCCGACTGTCCCAGGCTCTGCGCGAGCGCGGGCAGTTTGGCCGCGCCGAAGAGGAGCAGGATGACCGCCAGGACGATCAGCAGGTGCCATCCGGTCAATCCGTGAAGCATGTGCGCCCTCCTTCGGGCGGGCCGGCGTCTGCGCGCGGCGGGTCGGTCGTACAGGGGGATCGGACGCGATGCGCGTCGGTCGTCGGCGATGCTAACCGTCGACGCGTAACAAATACAAGGCTCCAGACTCTTAGTTCTTTCCTGACGGTCTACTGCGCAACTTTTGATTGACGCGTAGACAAACTTGGGTCAGGATGACCACAGAGCGACCGTCCGCCGCAGACCGGCGGGTCGCTCGATCCCCCCACGGCTCGTCGTTCACGCTCACCCCCCGGGCGTCGTCGGCGACCCATCCGGACTCGACGAAGAGCGGAGGAGAACACGCGCGGCTGATCGCCGCCGCAGATGGGCCCGGGTCGCCACGTTCAGCCGTTGAGACCGGCTGGTGACGACCCGGTGAAAACAACTCGAACGCATTCACAGGAGCTGTTTCACGATGAACTCTACTTCTCGGCATCCCGCCGTGCGATCCCGACTGACCGCCGTTTTCACCGCGGTCGCCCTGGGGCTCACCGCCGTCGGCGCCACCTCTCTCCCGGCCGTCGCTCACGACGGCCAGGACCACGGGACCGACCCCGGCGGAGACCACGGCGACCCCACCGATCCCGGAACCCCCGAGCCCGATCCGGGCGACGGGCAGGGCGACCTCGACTGGTCGAACTACGAGCGCGTCCTGCTCACCAAAGATGTGGGCGAGCCCATCGACCTCGCCGTCCTGCCGGACAAGCGCGTGCTGCACACGGCCCGCAACGGCGACGTCCGGCTCACCGATCCCGCCACCGGTGTCACGACCGTCACCAATACGCTCCCCGTGTACCTCAACTCCGAGGACGGCCTGCAGACGGTCGCACTGGACCCCGACTTCGAGAACAACAACTGGGTCTACCTCGTCTACTCGCCGCTCGATGCGGACGGCGACGGTCAGCCCGATACACCCTCGGGAAACGCTCCCAACACGTTGCCCGCGGGCGCGGATGAGTCGTACTGGGATCAGTGGGTCGGCGTGAACCGCCTGTCCCGCTTCCAGTGGACCGGCTCCGAGCTCGACCTCAGCACCGAACAGGCCATCCTCGACGTCGAGGTCCAGCGCGGACAGTGCTGCCACGTCGGCGCGGACATCGGATTCGACGGTGACGGCAACCTGTACCTGAGCACGGGCGACAACACGCCGGCATCCACCCCCGGCGCCAACGGCTTCGCGCCGAACAACGACGCCCCCGGCTTCAACCCCGGGTTCGATGCCCGCCGAGGGGCTGGCAACACCAACGATCTTCGCGGCAAGATCCTTCGCATCCATGTCGAGGACGACGGCTCGTACACGATTCCCGAGGGCAATCTCTTCGCACCGGGAACCGAACTCACCCGTCCCGAGATCTTCGTGATGGGCGTGCGCAACCCGTTCCGCATCGAGGTCGATCCCGTGACGCAGACGCTCTCGTGGGCCGACTACGGTCCGGACGCCACGAAGGCCGTCGCCGAAACGGCGGGCCGCGGCCCCATGGGCCTGGTGGAGTGGAACATCGTGCGCCTCGACGAGCCGCACAACGCCGGCTGGCCGTACGTGCACGCCGACAACTTCGCCTACAACGACTGGGACTTCGCCACCGCGGCCCCGGGGGACTTCTTCGACCCCGAGAACCTCGTGAACGACTCGCGATGGAACACCGGGCTGACAGAGCTGCCGGCGGCACGAGCCGCGACCCTCTACTACGGCGACAACCCGGGCGACCAGCCGTGGGACGAGCTGGTGAACTTCGGCGCCGGCTCCGGCCAGGGCCCCATGGGCGGACCGGTCTACCACTTCGACGAATCGAACCCGTCGGTCACGAAGCTGCCCCGGCACTGGGACGGCAAGGCGTTTATGGGCGAGTTCTCGCAGGACTACATCGCCGCCTTCACGCTGGACTGGGAGAGCCTCGAGGTGACGGCCATCGAGGACTTCCTGCCCAACGCGGCACTCAGCGCCGCCGCGCAGCCGACGCACGACAACCCCATGGACATGGAGATCGGTCCTGACGGGTCGATGTATGTGCTCGACTACGGCGACGGCTTCTTCCGCGCGAACCCCGATGCGGGGCTGTACCGCATCGACTACGTCGCCGGGAACAAGTCGCCCCAGGCGGCCTTCACCGCCACGCCGACCTCGTCGTCGTCCGCTCCCCTCGCGGTCGAGTTCGACGCCTCCGGGTCGATGGACCCCGACGGAGACGCGCTCACGTACGAGTGGGACTTCGACGGCAACGGCACCTTCGACGCCACCGGCGTGGGCGCGTCGTTCACCTACACCGAACTGGGGACCTACACCGCACGGCTGCGGGTGTCCGACCCGGCGGGACGCTTCGGACTGACCTCGCGCACGATCTCGGTGGGGAATCAGGCCCCCGAGGTGACGGTCGAGTTCCCTGAGAACGGCGCGTTCTTCGACTGGGGTCAGGCGATCCCGTTCCAGGTGACGACGACGGATGCCGAGGACGGTGACGCCACGGAATGCTCCCGCGTCGCGTGGACCTACGGTCTCGGTCACGACGAGCACGCGCACCCCGAGGTCTCGGGCACCGGATGCACGGGTGTGTTCCGCACCGACCCGAACTCGCCCGAGCACGGCCCCGGCGCCCTGCTCTACGGCGCGGTCGTGGTGACCTACACCGACGCGGGCGCCAACGGCCTGCCGCCGGCGACGGGCGAGGCGACCGTCCGTCTCAACCCCAAGGAGCAGCAGGCCGAGCACGCCATCCGTCGCGAGGGCGTCGAGTCCTACGCGGATGCCACGGCCTCCGGCGGTAACGCCGTCCGCGGTCTCGCCGAGGGCGACTGGCTCGCCTTCGATCCCGTGAGCTTCGTCGGCATCGATGGGGCCGTCGTCCGCGCCAGCGGCGCCGGTGAGGTGCAGCTGCGCTGGAACGCCACGGACGCCGAACCGTTCGCCACGGCGACGATCCCGGCGGGCGAGGGCTGGCAGGACGTGGAGATCGCGTTCGACGCCCCCGTGGGTACGGGCGCACTGTACGTGACCTCGGGCGACGACCTGGCTCTGGACTCGCTGACCATGGTCGGCGACGGCGTGGGCGACGTGACGCCGCCGACGGTGGCGCACACCCTGAACCCCGCCACCCCCACGGGCGTGGACGGCGTGTTCAACGAGCCGGTCCGTTTCTCGGTGCAGGCCACCGACGACGGCACTCTCGCCAGCGTTCAATACTCGCGCGACAACGGCGAGACCTGGACGAACCTCGCCGCGAACGAGCAGTACGGCGTGACGTTCTCCGAGAACGGCACGTACGACCTCCGCTACCGCGCCACCGACACCGGAGGCAACGTCTCCGAGCTGGGATCGGTCGCCTTCACCGTCGACCTCGACGCGCCGAACGAGCCCACCGTTCCCACGCGCACGCTCGTGACGCTCGACTCCCCGCGCGCCACCTACGGCGCCCCGGGCGAGGTCACGGTCTCCGTCCGCGGGGAGGACGGGGTTCCCACCGGCGAGGTCGTGCTCACGGTGGGTGAGCGGGAGCTCGGACGCGCGACGGTGGACGCCGACGGCAGCGCCGTCATCGCCCTCCCGGTCGATCTGCCGGTCGGCACGCACACCTTGCGGGCCACGTACACCACCGATGGAACCTTCATCGGATCGGCCGGTATCGGACGCCTCACGGTGTCCCCCGCGCGGTCGACCACGTCGGTCGCCGTGTCGCCCGACCCGGTCAAGCCCGCGGTGGCCGCGACCGCCACGGTGACGGTGACATCTTCGACGGGCGTCTCCCCGACCGGAGACGTCACGGTGACGCTGCGTCGCAACAACGCGGTCGTCGCCACCCTGACCGGCACGCTCGACGCGGACGGCACCGTCGCGGTGACGCTGCCCAAGCTCAGCACCACGGGCCGCTACCAGGTGCAGGCGGCTTACGTCGGATCCACCGGCGTGGCCAAGAGCAGCGCGATCACGAGCTTGACGGTCACGCGTTAATCCCCCCGGCGGGGGCTGCGCCTCGGCGCGGCCCCCGCTCCTCCGGCCGTCCCGGGCCCACCGGGCGGACCCACCTCGAAGGAGAGTCATGAGTCACCACCACGACCACGCGCACCCGACGGTGTCGGCGAAACCGATGAGCCGACGGACGCTCTTGAAAGCCCTCGCCGCCTCGTCGGTCGCCATCGGCATCGGCGCCGCGGCAGGACCGGCGGCTGCGGCGACCACGGGCCTCGGCGCACGCGCCGCCGCACCCGGTGTCGGCACCGGCAAGCGGCTCGTTCCCGTCAACCGCATCGGCATCCAGCTCTACACGATCCGCGACAAGGTCAGCTCGCTGGGCTTCCGCGCGGTGTTCGAAGAGCTGGCGAGCATCGGCTACTCGGAGATCGAGTTCGCCGGATACACGCAGGGCCAGGTCGGCGCCATCACGCCGCAGCAGATCCGGCAACTGCTCGACGACAACGGCCTGCGCGCCGCCGGCTCGCACGTCAACCTCACACCGGAGAACATCGACCAACAGCTCGAGATCGCGCACATCCTCGGCACCCCCCACCTGGGGCAGGGAGGACCGATCGCGGGCGGTTACGGCGGGCCCATCGCGCGCGACGCCTGGGTGTCGGCGATCGAGGTGTGGAACCAGATGGGAGCGAAAGCCAAGGCATCCGGGATCAAGCTCTACTCGCACAACCACGCCCAGGAGTTCGGCTTCACCACCGATACGCAGGAGCGCGTCTACGACCTGCTGTGGGAGGGCTTCGACCGCGAGCTGGTGTTCTTCGAGATGGACGTGTACTGGGCCCACGTCGGCAAGCACCTGTACCCCGGGTTCGAGCCGATCGACTACATCACCCGTGACCCGCGACGCTTCCCGATCCTGCACCTCAAGGACGGAAAGGTGAACCCGGAGAGCGCCAACGGCTACGACATCATCGAGTTCGGCGCGGGCGACATCGACTACACCGCGTTCCTTTCGCAGCTGCGCGATCGCGGCCAGCGCTACGGCATGTTCGAGCAGGACAACGCCGCCACCTCGGCCGTCGGCGGCAACCCGCTGAACTCGCTCGGCAACGCCGACCGCAGCTACGACCGGATCGCCGCTCTGCGCGGCTGAGACCAGGAAGAAGAGATGAACAGACTCAGCAAACTCAGCACGGTCGGCCTTCTCGTCGTCGGGGGCAGCGTCGTCGCCGTTCCCGCGTACGCGGCCGACCTGTCCTGCACCGAAGACCTGGGGAGCCAGACCGTCTCCGGCTCGCTCGTCGTCCCCGGCGGCGCCGACTGCGTCCTGGGCGGCGCCACCGTCGAGGGCGACATCATCATCGAACCGGGCGGCTGGCTGGATGCCACGTCGGTCACCGTGACCGGGGATGTCATCGCCACCGACGCGTACGGGGTGTCGCTGGACGGCACCAGCGTCGCGGGCGACATCAGCGCCTACTCGGCCGACACCACCGTCGGCTTCCTCTACGTCACGGACCTGCGCGTCGGTGGCTCGGTGGAGGCGGGCGGCATCGACGTCGAGGTGACCGACAGCGCGATCAGCGGCTCCCTGCTCACGCAGCAGGCGAACTACGTCGACCTCGTCCGCACGTCGGTCGACGGCGACGTGTCGGTCGACGGCTCGGGGTGGGGGGTGTCCCTGACCGGAGCCATCGTCAAGGGCGATGTCGCCGTGAGCAACAGCGCACGCGACGTGCTCGTGGGCGCCACCGCCGACGGGGAGGCCGACGCCTTCGCCAACACCATCGGCGGCGGCCTGTCCATGACCGGCAACAACGCCAACCTGCGGGTCGCGGCCACCACCGTGTACGGGGCGCTGACGCTGGACGGCAACTCCCCCGTCGCGGCACTCGGCGGCGGGGTACGCGCAGGATCGACGACCGGGGACTACACCGGCGACGAACCCGCAGCGCCCCCGGCGGGCGACCAGTCCATCGCCGTGACCGTCCCCGATCAGGGCTCGGGCGAGCTCACATGGTCGATCGAGGGCACATCGGCGCTCGTCGATCTGGGTGTGGCGTCGGAGGAGCTCGACCACTACCACGCCTCCGGCGAGATCGTCCCGATCCGCATCCAGGACACCCGCGCCGGCAACCCCGGGTGGTCGCTGACCGCCCAGGTGTCGGACTTCCTCGCCGGTGGCGAGGCGGTCTCGAGCAAATACCTCGGCTGGACGCCCGAGGTGCTCGAGACGGCGGGCGGCGCTGTCGCCGGTGCGCCGGTCGCCTCGGGCTTCGACGAGGGCCAGGGACTGTCGATCGCCCGCACCCTCGCCCAGGCCAACGACGGCCACGAGCGGGGATCCTCGCTCGTGGGCGCCGACCTGGATCTCAAGCTCCCGCTCGAGACCCCCCGCGGCACCTACACCGCGACCGTGACGCTGACCGCCCTCAGCTGACGTTCCGCCCGCCGGGGCCGTGGCATCACCCCCACGGTCCCGGCGGATCCCCTCGACCGAAAGCCTCCGCCCATGTCCCCGGCGATCCCGTCCCCCTCACCCCGTCATCCTCGCGGCGCCTTGCGTGCCCTCGTCCCGGTCATCCTCGGCCTCGCTCTCGCTCTGGCGCTCCCCGCCGGAGCCCAGGCCGCGAGCGCTCCCGCTCCCGACACCACGGTCACGTGGAGCGTGAAGCCCGCCGACACCGCGCAGGGCAGCGACCGCCCCAACTACGCGTACGAGCTCACCCCCGGCGGCACCGTCGGCGACGCGCTGTCCGTGACCAACCGCAGCCCGGCGCCGATCACCCTGCGCGTTTACGCCGCGGACGGTTTCCTCACCCCCGACGGCGCGCTCGACATCCTCGCCGGCGGCGAGGAATCCACCGAGCTCGGCAGCTGGGTCGACATCGACAGTCCGCAGATCACCCTCGACAGCGGCGCGAGCACCGATGTGCCCTTCCGCATCGCTGTTCCCGCCGACGCGCCGCCCGGCGACTACGCGGCAGGGGTCGTGGCATCCATGCTCGTCACCGCCGACACGGGGACGGTCACCGAGCGTCGCCTCGGTTCGCGCGTGCACGTGCGCGTGCTCGGAGACATCGCACCCGCCCTGACGCTGACGGACGTCGCGGTCGATTACCGCGGCGGCCTGAACCCCGTCGAGGCGGGCTCGGCCGTGGTGACCTACACCGTGGCGAACACCGGCAACGCGCGACTCGACCCGGGCGTCGAGGTCGCGCTGGGTGGACCGTTCGGCTGGGCGACCGTCTCGACGAGCGACGACGTGCCCGAGCTGCTTCCGGGCAGTCGCCTGGAACGCACCGTCGAGGTCGCCGGTGTGGCCCCGCTCGGTCTGCTCACGGCCGATGTGACCGCAACTTCGCAGGTCGTCTCGCGTACCCTGACCGGAACCGAGCCATCGACGTTCGACCCGCTGGTGACGGTCGGCTCCGCAGCCACCGCAGCGATGCCATGGACGACGCTGGCGATCGTCGCGCTGGTGGCGGCCCTCGTGGCCTGGCGGATCGTCGCCGCCCGACGGCGGCGCGCGGCGCACGCGCGCGAGATCGCCGCCGCCGTCGCCGCGGCCACAGCCGACCGTGACGCGTCCGGCTTCCCCACCGATACGTCCCGATCCCCCGCCGAAGCATCGACGGACACGACCGACGCCGCCGCCGAACCCGAGCCGGCCGCGCCGCGGTCGCCGTGAGACCGCTCGCGGCGCGCGGAGGGACACTGCGCGCCGCGAGCTACACCCGATGCCCGTCGCGCCCCGCGCGGCGGGCATCGTCGTGAGCGCAACGAATCTCCGCCCCCGGCGGGGGCGGCGACCCTGTGTGACTCAGACCCGCAGGAAGCCCGTGCTCAACGACTCCGGCGACAGGGCGTGCTCGACGGCGAGCATGCTCGCGCCGATCACACCGGCCTTCTCGGCCGTGAGCGACTGCACGATGGAGAGGTATTCGGTGGCCAGCGGCGTGGAGCGCGTGTACACGACCTCGCGAACACCCGCGATCAAGTGCTCGCCCACGCGCGCCATCGACCCGCCGATCGCGATCACCGAAGGGTTCATGAGGCTCACGCAGGTCGTGAGGACGTCCCCGATGTCACGGCCGGCCTGGCGGACGGCCTGGATCGCGTCGATGTTGCCGCGCTTGACGAGGTCGACCACGTCCGAGCCGGTGTGGGCCTCGATGCCGTCGCGTCGCAGAGCCCGGGCGATGGCGGGACCGGATGCCAACGCCTCGAGGCACCCACGATTACCGCACTGGCACGGGATGTCGACTCCGCGAGCGACCTGGACGTGCCCGATGTCGCCGGCGATGCCCTGCGCACCGCGCTGGAGCTCACCACCGGAGATGATGCCCGTGCCGATACCCGTGGCCACCTTGACGAACATGAAGTGGTCGATGCTGGGCCACGCGATGCTCCGCTCGCCGAGCGCCATGATGTTGACGTCGTTGTCGACGAGCACAGGGACCGGCATGTGCTGGTAGATCCAGCCGGGGATGTCGAAACGGTCCCAACCGGGCATGATCGGGGGATTCACCGGCTGACCGGTGGAGTGCTCGACCGGTCCGGGGACACCGATGCCCATGGCCGCGACGTCCGACACCGATCGGCCGGACGCCGAGAGCAGTTCCGTGGCCCCGTCGACGAGCCAGCTGAGCACCGGTTCGGGGCCGAGGGCGATGTCGAGCTCGCCGGTCTTCTCGTTCAGGACTTTTCCCGTGAGGTCGGCGACGGCGACCGTGGCGTGGGAGGCGCCGATGTCGACGGCGATGACCACTTTGGCGGCAGGGTTGATCGCGAACTGCGAGGGCGGCCGACCTCCCGTGGAGACCGCGTCGGCCACCGGGGTGATGAGCCCCATGCGCATCAATTCGTCGACACGGACGGCGACCGTCGAACGAGCCAGGCCCGTCGACTTGGCCAGCTCGGCCCGGGTGCGCGGGACCCCGTCGCGGAGCAGCTGGAACAGCTGGCTCACGCCGGTCACCGGCTGCGCAGAATCCGTGGTCATTCTCTTCACACCCTCAGTACACCACTAGCTCGTCTGTGTGCGGTTCACGCACCGACGGCGACCACGCGGAACCCCGCGGCCGCCGTCGGCGTTCATGTCCGTCAGTTACGTCCGGGCGAGCGCGCGAAGCGCTGCTGCAGCAGAACGGCGACGACGATGATGACGCCCTTCGCCACCGCTTGGAAGGACGACGACAGGTTGTTCTGGACGAACACGTTCGACAGGGTCGAGAAGATCAGCACACCGAACACCGTTCCGGTGACGGTGCCTCGCCCGCCCACGAGCAGCGTTCCGCCGACGACGACGGCCGCGATCACGTCGAGCTCCAGCAGGAGACCGTGCGTCGAGGTTCCGGCGGTGGTTCGCCCGAGGAACATGATCGCGGCGATGCCGGATGCCAGACCCGTCAAGCCGTAGAGCCACATCGTGTGTCGCCGCACGTTGATGCCGGCCAGTCGCGCCGCTTCGCGGTTGCCACCGATGGCGACCGTCCGGCGACCGAACGTGGTGCGGTTGAGCAGGACCCATCCCAGCGCCGCGACGATCGCGAAGATCCAGATGAGGATGTCGATACCGAGGAAGTCGGCGTTCATCACGGTGACGAAGCCGCGGTCCTCCACCACGAGGGTGCGACGATCCGCGAGGATCTCGGCGAGACCGCGGGCACCGACGAGCATGGCCAGCGTCGCCATGAAGGCCACGACGTTGCCGTAGGCGATCACGAGACCGTTGATGAGCCCCGCGCCCACGCCCACCAGGAGGGCGATGACGACCATCACGCTCCAGTGCAGAGAATCGGCGAGGTCCTGGACGGCCGCCAAGGTGGCGGCCACCGAGGCGAGACCGACGACGGAACCGACCGAGAGGTCGATCCCCCCGGCGATGATCACGAAGGTCATGGCGATGGCGACGACACCGGTCGTCGAGGCGAGCCTCAGGATGACGAGGACGTTGTCGAGGCTCGTAAAGGATCCCGGCGCCGTGACGGCGCCGACGATCACGATCAGCAACAGCGCGACGACGAGGCCGAGATTGCGTCCGGCGGGGCCGGAGAGGAGGCGGCGCCACGCGGGCGTGGCCGTCGTGACAGGCGCGGTGCCGGTCTCGGTCGGCACGGTCCGCGCACGGGTCGGGGTGGTCGGCTCGCTCACGCGGCGGATCCTTTCATAACGAGGTCGAGCACGCCGTGCTCGTCGATCTGGTGGGAGGGAAGCGTGCGGAGGACACGGCCGTCGGCGACGACGAGGACGATGTCGGCGAGGCCGAGCACCTCCTCGATCTCGCTCGAGACCACGACCACGGCGTTACCGGCCGCGGCCAGGCGACGGATCAGGGCATAGATTTCGGCACGTGCGCCGACGTCGACGCCGCGCGTGGGCTCGTCCAGCAGAAGCACGCTCGTGCCGTGGATGAGCCAGCGCGCGAGGAGGATCTTCTGCTGGTTGCCGCCGGAGAGGGTGCGGGCGGCGCGGTCGGGATCGGCGGGGCGGAGTTCTAACGCCTCGATCTGCTCGGCCGCGACACGGCGCGCGCCCTTGTCGTCGAGGAAACCACCGCGCGCGAAGCGCGACATCGAGGCAAGGGTGGCGTTGACGTAGATCGGCTCGTCGAGGACGAGGCCCTGGCTCTTACGCTCCTCGGGCGACAGCCCCACCCCCGCGCGAACAGCAGCGGTGACCGAGCCCCGAGGGAGTACCCGGTCGCGAACGCGCACTCTTCCGGCGGTGGCCCGGCGGGCGCCGTAGACGGTTTCGAGGATTTCGGAGCGACCGGAGCCGACGAGTCCCGCAAGTCCGACCACCTCGCCGGCGCGAACACGGAACGAGACGTCGGAGAAGACGCCGTCCAGAGCAAGATCCTCGACATCGAGGATCACCGGGGCATCGGAGGCAACCGGCGACCGCTCGGGGAACACGTTGCTGACGTCACGGCCCGTCATGAGCCGGATGAGTTCCGCCGTGGGGGTGTCGGAGGCGGGGAGCCCGACCGCGGTGGTACGCCCGTCCTTCAGAACGGTGATGCGGTCTCCGATCTCTCGGATCTCCTCCAGACGGTGGGTGATGTAGACCACGGCGATCCCCGCGGCCGTGAGCTCGCGCACGACGGCGAAGAGGTTCTTCACCTCCTCGCTGTCGAGGACGGCGGAGGGCTCGTCCATGATGATCAGCTTGATGTCGTGTGAGAGCGCGCGTGCCATGCTGACGATCTCTTTGTTCGCAGCGCTGAGCGTCCCCACCTCGGTGTGCGGGGACAGGCTGGCATGCCCGAGGCGTCGGAGCAGCTCGGTTGTGCGCCGTGCGGCCTCGGAGCGCTTCGTGAAGCCGCCGCTGGCCAGTTCGTGGCCGAGGAAGATGTTCTCGGCGATCGTGAGCCCGTCGACGACGTCGAGCTCTTGGTACATGGTGGCGATGCCCAACTCGATGGCGGCCTGCGGCGTGGGGATTTCGACGGCCTCTCCGAGCCACGAGATCTGTCCGCCGTCCGGGCGGTGAACACCGGCGAGGGTCTTGATGAGCGTGGACTTCCCCGCTCCGTTCTGACCGAGCACGCAGTGCACCTCGCCGGCGCGGACCTCCAGATCAACGCCGCGGAGGGCGCGCACGCCGGCGAACGACTTCGTCACGCCGCGAACGTCGAGTAATGACGATGGATGGTCAACTTTGATCACCGGCCGAACATAACACGCCCCTAGAACGCGGCGCGACCCCATCCGGCGGGAATTCTGCTCCGGGAGATGTAAGGCCCTCGCGCACTCGCCGCGGCCTTCTGCGGCACGATCCTGTCGATGCCACCGACTTATAACCGACAGATAACAAAAGTTGACTACCCGAGCGTCACTTCTGCTAGCGTGAGCCACGTCAACGAGGACCTCCGTGAATCCGAACGCCCGGGGCCCCGATGGCACCCCAGCTGCATCACATTCAAGGAGGAAGAACATGCGCTCACGTCTGAAGTCGCGCTCCCGTCTGGTCCTGACCGGCGCCGCCGTCATCGCCGCGGTCGGCCTGCTCGCCGGCTGCACCGGCTCGGGTGGCGACAGCGAAGACATCGTCGACCAGGGGACGACGACGGAGGAGAACGCCGCCACGGGCGACACCGTCACCATCGGCTTCTCCGGGCCTGCCGCCGACCACGGCTGGCTCGGCGCCATCAACTCGGGCGCCCTCGCAGCCGCCGAGAGCTTCCCTGACGTCGACCTGCAGGTCGCCGAAGGCACGAACGACGTCAACGCCCAGATCGCCGCGGTCGAGACCTTCATCAACAACGGTGTCGACGCCATCGTCCTGCTGCCCAGCGACGGAGCCGCCCTCACCGAGGTCGCCATCCGCGCGATGGAGGCCGGCATCCCGGTCATCAACGTCGACCGCGAATTCTCGAGCCCGTTCGCCGCCCGGACGACCGTCCTCGGAGACAACTACGGCATGGGCGTCAGCGCCGGCACCTACATCTGCGAGCAGCTCGGGGGCAACGGCGATGCCGTCGTGGCCGAGATCGCCGGTATCGACTCGCTGCCGCTGACCCAGGACCGCTCGGCTGGCTTCGCCGACGCGCTGTCGGACTGCGGCCTCTCGGTGGGCCCGCGGGTCAGCGCCGACTTCACCGTGCAGGGCGGGGAGTCCGCGACCTCGCAGCTCCTGTCCGCCAACCCGCAGATCGACGCGATCTGGAACCACGACGACGACCAGGGCATCGGCGTGCTCGCCGCCATCACCGCGGCCGGTCGCGACGAGTTCTTCATGGTCGGTGGGGCCGGAAGCCGCAACGCGATGGAGGCCATCGAGGCCGACGACACGCCCCTGAAAGCAACGGTCATCTACCCCTCGACGCAGGCGGCCGACGGCATCGCCCTGGCTCGACTGATCGCCCAGGGCAAGACCGCGGGCGACCTGATCACCCCGAGCGTCCCCAACCGGATCGTGCTCGACGCGCCGGTCGTGACCAAGGACAACGTCGCCAGCTACATCGACCTCGCGTTCAACTCCTGACCGACCGGGGGGCGCCCGCCCGGTGGGCGTCCCCCGCTCGCACTCCCCCCACAGAAAGACGACAATCGTGACCCAGTCCCTCCGCATCGCCATGGTCGGCGCCGGATTCATGGGCGCCGCGCATTCCCAGGGATGGCGCGTGGCACCCCGCTTCTTCGACCTTCCCGCTCGACCCGAAATGAGCGTGCTCGTCGGTCGCGACGCCGAGCGCACACGCTCGTCCGCGGCGGACTGGGGCTGGACGGAATCCTCGACGGACTGGCGCGCGGTGATCGCGCGCGACGACATCGATGTGGTCGACATCGTGACCCCGGGCGACTCGCATGCCGAGATCGCCATCGCCGCCCTGGAAGCGGGGAAGCACGTCCTGTGCGAGAAGCCGCTGGCCAACACCGTCGAGGAGGCTCAGCGCATGACGGACGCCGCCGAGCAGGCCCGGCGTCACGGCATCCGCTCGATGGTGGGCTTCACGTACCGGCGGGTTCCCGCCACCACCTTCGCCCGGGACCTCGTCGCCTCGGGTCGTATCGGCGAGGTCCGTCAAGTGCGGGCCGAGTACCTGCAGGACTGGCTCAGCGACGCCGACGCCCCCCTCACGTGGCGGCTGCAGAAGGAGCGCGCTGGGTCGGGCGCGCTCGGAGACATCGGCGCCCACGCCGTCGATCTCGCCGAATACATCACGGGCCAACGCGTCGAACGCGTCTCCGGTGTGCTGGAGACCCTCGTGTCCGAGCGCCCCGTGCTGGCGGAATCGTCGGGCCTGTCGGGCTCCGCGGGTACGGAGCGCGGCGCGGTGACCGTCGACGACGTCGCGCTGTTCACGGGGCGGCTTTCGTCCGGCGCCCTCGCCTCGTTCGAGGCATCCCGCTTCCGCACGGGCCGCAAGAACGCGCTGCGTATCGAGGTGTCCGGTTCGCTCGGCGCTCTCGCCTTCGACCTCGAACGCCTCAACGAGCTCGACCTCTACGTCGCCACGGATGCCGAGACCGAACTCGGCTTCCGGCGCGTGCTGGTGACCGAGCCCGGCCACCCGTACGTCGGTCGCTGGTGGCCGACCGGCCATATGCTCGGCTACGAGCACGGGTTCGCGCACCAGGCCAAGGACTTCATCGAGGATGTCGCCGGCGACCGTGACCCACGGCCCTCGTTCGCCGACGGCCTGCACGTGCAGAGCGTGCTCGACGCGGTGGCGCGCAGTTCCGCCGCCGACAGCGCGTGGGTGTCCGTCTCCTGATCCACCTCCCCCACGGCATCCCTCTTCGAAAGGACACGCAATGACGCGACCGATCACCCTCTTCACCGGCCAGTGGGCCGACCTCCCCTTCGAGGACGTGGCCCGCCTCGCCGGCGAGTGGGGCTACGACGGCCTCGAGATCGCCTGCTGGGGCGACCACCTCGACCCGTGGCGGTGGGATGACGACGCCTACGTACAGGGCAAGCTCGACGTGCTCGGGCGCAACGGCCTGAAGGTCTTCACGATCTCCAACCACCTCAAGGGCCAGGTCGTCTGCGACGACCCGATCGATCAGCGTCATCGTGACATCGTGTCGGACCATGTGTGGGGTGACGGGGAAGCGGAGGGCGTGCGGCAGCGCGCCGCGGAAGAGCTGAAGAACACTGCGCGGCTCGCGGCGAAGCTCGGTGTCAGGACGGTCACGGGCTTCACCGGCTCCTCGATCTGGAAGTACGTCGCGATGTTCCCGCCGGCCACCGCCGACATGGTCGCCGCGGGGTACCGGGACTTCGCCGACCGATGGAACCCCATCCTCGACGTGTTCGACGAGGTCGGCGTGCGCTTCGCGCACGAGGTGCACCCATCGGAGATCGCCTACGACTACTGGACCACCAAGGCCGCTCTGGAAGCCATCGGGCACCGCGAAGCGTTCGGCCTGAACTGGGACCCCTCGCACATGGTGTGGCAGGACATCGACCCGGTCGGGTTCCTCTGGGACTTCCAAGACCGGATCTACCACGTGCACTGCAAGGACACGAAGAAGCGGCTCACCGACGGGCGCAACGGACGCCTGGGCTCCCACCTTCCATGGGCCGACCCTCGGCGCGGGTGGGACTTCATCTCGACCGGCCACGGCGATGTGCCGTGGGAGGACGCCTTCCGCATGCTCAACGCGATCGGGTACCAGGGTCCCCTCTCGGTGGAGTGGGAGGACGCCGGGATGGACCGCATGGTCGGGGCCCCCGAGGCGCTCGCCTTCGTACGCAAGCTGTCGTCGTACGAACCGTCGGGTGCGGCGTTCGACGCGGCGTTCAGCCAGCGCTGATCCGTAACGAGCGAGGGGCCGGGTGCATCACGCACTCGGCCCCTCGCGCTGTTCGGCGTCGATTCAGTCCGGCGTCCCGAGAGCGCGCAGCACGAGGTCGCGGACGGCGGTCGCGGCCACGGACTCGGTGTCGTCCGCCACGAGCGCGGCGTCCGAGGTCAGCAGCAGCGGGGCGTCGGCGCGAGAGTCGGGGAGGCGCCCGTGCGTACCGCGGACGCACGACGGGTCCAGCGGCACCGTGCTCATGGCGTAGCGCAGGCCGAGCTTCTTCTTCACCAGGTTGGCACCCGCCTTCGCTTTGGCGAGGCGGTCGGCCGGATCGAAGAACAGCTCGGCGGGGTCGTAGCCGGGCTTGCGGTGGATGTCGACACCGCGCGCGTACTCGGGCGCGCGGTCGTCGTCGAGCCAGAAGTAGTAGGTGAACCAGGCGCCGGGGTCGGCCACCACGACCAGCTCACCCGCACGCGGATGGTCGAGTCCGTACCGCCCTTGCGCCGCGCGGTCCAGTACCTCGTCGACCCCCGGCAGCGCGCGCAGCACATCGCGTACGCGCGGGACGTCGGCGGCGTCGGCCACATAGACGTGGGCGACCTGGTGGTCGGCCACGGCGAAGGCGCGCGAGGTCCACGGGTCCAGCTGCTCCCGGCCGTCCTGCACGTACACCTCCAGCAGCCCCTCCCGTCGCAGCGCGCGGTTGACGTCGATCGGACGCGAAGCCTGCTCGATGCCGTACTCCGACACCGCCACGACGGTGTACTCCCGGTCGGCGGCGTCCTCCAGAAGCGGCGCGAGCGCGTCATCGAGCTCGCGGGCGGCACGGTCGGCCTCGGGCCCGTTCGGGCCGAAGCGCTGCAGGTCGTAGTCGAGGTGCGGCAGATATGCCATCGCCAGGTCGGGAGCGGCCCCCCAACGTTCACCGATGATGCCCCGGGTGGCCTCGATGAGCCACGAGGTGCTGTGAAGGGACGCCGTCGGTCCCCAGTACTGGAAGAGCGGGAACTCCCCCAACGCACCGGTGAGCTGATCGTGCAGCCCCGCGGGGCGGATGTAGGCGTCGGGGCTCTTGCGCCCGTCGGCGTGATAGATCGGTCGCGGAGTCACGGTGACGTCGGTGCTGGCTCCCATGGCGAACCACCAGCCGAGGTTGGCCGTGCGCAGGTCGGGGCGGTGTCGGCGAGCGGTCTCCCAGACCTTCTCCGCCTCCACGAGAGCGTTGTGCTGGCGCCAGAGGAGCGGATCCCCCAGGCCGCGGAAGTACCACCCGTTGCCCACGATCCCGTGATCGCGTGGCATCCGGCCCGTCAGAATGGTCGACTGCACACTGCAGGTGACCGCCGGGAGGATGGTGTCGAGACCGACCGCACGGCCTCCCTCGCCGAGCGCCCGGAGGCGGGGCATCGACGCCAGAGCCCGCGGGGTGAGCCCGACGACGTCCAGCAGAAGCACCTTGCTCATCACGGCCTCCTTTCAACGGCGGCGGATGCCACGGCCGCGCCGAGGTTTGCGCGAACCCACCGGAGCTCCGCGGCGATGCCCTCGATCAGGCTGTCCGGCTGCAGAGATGCCGGCAGCACCGACCACGTGTAGGTCTCGACGTCGAGGTGGGCCGCATCCCCGTGGGGCGCGGACAGGACCGCATCCACCGCGGCCGTCAGCACCCCGCCCGTACCGCGCAGCGGCGGCGCGGGGCGCGCGTGCAACGGGATGTGCACGTGCACCCGCCAGGGCACATCCGTCGGCCACGGCTCGTCGGCCGCGAACAGCTCGGGCAGGTCGTCGGCGGCCCGGATCCCCCCGGCTGCCCGCGCCTGGTGAAGGTAACGCTCCTCCGCGAAGGGAGCGAGGGCCGCGCGCGTGCGCGGGTCGGCGGGGTCGGCGACCTCGAGAGCGACGGAGGCCTGGACCTTGACGATGCGGATACCCGCGGCCGTCACGGCCGCGACGGCCGCGGCGGGGTCGGCGAACGACACCGCCAGGTGGCAGGTGTCCAGGCAGAGGCCCACGAAGCCGTCCTCGGTGAGGTGGGGCCGCGCGCCGAGCCATCGCACCACGTCGGCGACGTCGTCGAGGATGCACCCGGGTTCGGGCTCGATCGCCACGCGCACCGTACGCCCGGTCTCCCGCTCGAGAGCGCGCAATCCCTCGACCAGCCGCCTCAGGGCGTCGTCGGCCGCCTCGTCGTGCGCGGCATCCCACCCCTCGCGCCATCCGAGGGGGAGCGTGGAAATACTTCCGTCGACCCCCTCCGGGAGGGTGGCGGCGAGCACGCGGGCGCAATCGAGCGTGTACCGCAATCGCTCGGGCGTGGTCCAGTCGGGTCGATAGACCGCGAGCTTCACGATCCCGTCGTGGAACCCCCGGTAGGGGAAGGCGTTGACGGTACGGAGCTCGAGTCCGTTGCGCTCGAGGGCCGCGACCAGCAGCGTCCGCGCGGCGGCGTCGGCTGCGAGGAGTGCGGCGGTGTCGGCCGGCAGCCACAGCCCGACCCCCAGGCGGTCGAGATCCGCCGCGACGCGGACGGGACCGGCGTGCTCGTCGAGCTGCCGCACGATCCCCGGGAGGTCTTCGGCGGGGTGGACGTTCGTGCAGTACGACAGGTCCACGTCAGACTCCCTCGGGAGACGGGATGCCGCGCGAAACGGCGCCCCGCAGCACCGAATTGCCCTCGAAGGTGTCGGGGCCCTGGTGGGCGGGCTCGAATCCCGGTACGGGATCGGCGATCACCCGCCCGCTCTGGGCGTAGAACTCCAGGGGGTTCCGCCACAGGACGCGATCGACGTCGTCGTCGGTGAAGCCCGCGGCGAGCATGGCGAGACCCGTCTTGGCCGTCTTGAGCGGATCGGACCGGCCCCAATCCGCAGCGGAGTTGACGATGATGCGGTCGAGGCCGAGACGCTTCATGATCGCGACGACCCGTGTCTCGTCCATCTTGGTGTCGGGGTAGATCGAGAAGCCCATCCACGCGCCGCTGTCCGCGACGTCGTCGACGCACGTCTCATTGAGATGGTCGACCAGCACGCGCTCCATCCCGATTCCGGACTCGGCGACCACGTCGAGTGTGCGGCGCGTCCCGACCGCCTTCTCCCGGTGCGGGGTGTGCACCAGGACGGGGAGCTCGAACTCGATCCCGAGCGCGAGGTGCTGGCGCAGCACCTCGTCCTCCTCGGGGGTCATCGAGTCGTAGCCTGTCTCGCCCACGGCGACGACACCGTCCTTGACGAGATAGCGCGGGAGCTCCGCCATCACCTCACGGCAGCGGGGATCGTTCGCCTCCTTGGGGTTGAGCGCGATCGTGCAGTGGTGACGGATGCCGAACTGCGCCGCACGGAACCTTTCCCACCCGATCAGGGCGTCGAAGTAGTCCAGGAACGATCCGACGTTCGTGCGCGGCTGACCGAGCCAGAACGCGGGTTCCACGAGGACGCGCACACCCGCGTCGTACATGGCCTCGTAGTCGTCGGTCGTTCGCGCCGACATGTGGATGTGGGGGTCGAAGATGCGCACGTCAGAACCTTTCGGAGGTGGGAAGGACGAGGGTCAGGTCGTCGGGCACGGGGCGGCCGGCCGCGCGCCGCTCGACCGCGAACCGCTCGGCCATGGCGGCGAGCTCCTCGTCCGCGCGATCGGCCAGCGCGTCGACGACCGAGAGCGGGATGCCGAGGAACACCAGCTTGAGGACCCCGTGGCGCCACGCGTGGTCGTCGAGGTGGCGGCCCGCGAACGGCCCCATGGCGGCGGCGACCAGGCGCGCGTCGTTGGTGCGCAGCGCATCGTTCACGATCTCGATGCCGGTTTCGCGCCACCGGTCGTCGACGCTCGCACTCACCCGATCGAGGCCCCGGAGGACGCCGCGACGCTCCGCATCGTCTCCGCGGCGGTAGAGGGACTCGAGGATGGCAGGCTCCGCACCCCCGTCGACGAGCGCCGCCACGATCGCGGCTCGGGCCTCGTCATCCGCCGTCGGACCGAACGGAGTCTTTCCCCTCGGTTCGCGCCCCACCGCACGCCCTGCCTCGGCGAACCGCCGCGCCGCACGCGTGGCATCCGCGCGCACTTCGTCGACCGCGCGCGCCGTCCACGGATGGTCGCTCGTCGCGCGGCGCGACGGAGCGTCGTCGCGCACGGCCGATGCCGCGCCGGGCATCGCCGACCCCGCGGCAGCCTCCAGCGCAATGATGCTCTCGCGCGCGAGCTTCGGCGCCGCGTGCGAATGACGCGGCAGCTCGACCGCGACCACGCCGCGGTAGTCGATCTCCCGCAGCGTCCGCAGCGCCGCCTCGAGGTCGAGATCCCCCTCCCCGAAGGGCAGGTGCTCGTGGGCGGTCGCGCGCATGTCGTCGGCCTGCACGTTCCGCAGCAGGGAACCGGCCGCGCGAAGGGCGCCGACGACACCGGCCCGCTCGACGACGACGCAGTGGCCGAGGTCGACCGTGAGTCCGAGGTTCGCAGGATGACCGAGGCGTGCCCGGACGGCCAGCGCGTCCTCGACGGTCTCGACGAGCATGCCCGGTTCCGGCTCGAGCGCCAAGACGACGTCGCGATCGGCGGCGGATTCGACCAGGGCAGCGAGCCGTTCGTCAAGGAGGACACGGGCAGCATCGGCGGTGACGTCGTCGGGAAGCACACCGCTCCACAGCGAGACGCAGTCCGACCCGAGGATCCCGGCGATCTCGATCGCGCGCCGCAAGAACTCCATCCGCGCGTCGGCCTCGCGGTCGACCAGCGTCGGGCGGTGTTTGGTCCAGGGATCGAGGAGATACCGAGCGCCCGTCTCGACGACGGACCGGAGGCCGCGACGGCCCAAGTCGGTGGCGAGGTGCTCCGTGCGTGCGCGCCAGTCCGGGGCGAACGGGTCGAGGTGCGGATGCCCGAGCGTGAGCGCGACGGCCCCATACCCGCATCCCTGCATGACGTCGAGAGCGGCATCGAGCGGATGGTCGGCGAACCCGTTCGTCCCGTAGCCCCACGTCCACGCGTACTCGCTCATGTGATGTCTCCCTTCGCGCGGCGGCGCCGCAGCAGCCGACCGGCCGTCTCCACCGCCAGCAGCACCGCGACGACCGGCAGCGACCCCGTCCGCGCGGCGAGCGCGATCTGCAGGGGAACCAGGGCCAGGATGGCGCCCCGGGTGGCCGCGCGCGCCTCGATCGCCCCCGGATGCCGGGCCACGGCCCGGTGGCCCGGAAGCACCGCCGCGAGGTACCGCGCACCCCCGACGAGACCCGCCGCGCGGTCTCCCGGGGCCGCGACGGCCGCAGCGGCGACCGCGATGCTCGTGGCGACGGCCGCGCGCCCGGTGGCGGCGGTGGTCCCCGTGACCTCACCCCGGGACACCGCGGTCAGCGCGGCGGTGTGCGCGGCGACCGCCGTGGCCGGGAGCACGGCCCGTCGCCACCCGCGGCCGGCGCCGCCGAGCATCACGTCGAGTCCGCGGCACGCGGCCATGACCACGGGACCGGCCGGTGTCGAGGAGAACACCAGGTCGTAGGACCACAGCGCCCCGGCCAACGCGAGCGAGACCAGGCCCGCGGCACGGCCACCAAGGAACGCTGCGCCCACCCCGGCACCGGTGAGGACGACCCCCGCTGCCAGAGCGTGCGGCCGCGGCACACGCCCGGAGGGGATCGGGCGTTCGGGTCGCTCGCGCGCATCGAGGTCGGCATCCGCGTAGTCGTTGAGCGCCATCCCGGCGCTGTAGAGGCATACCGACGCGCCCACGAGAGCCACGCTCCGCCCGCCGACGCCACCCCGCGCGCTGGCGGCTCCGACGAGAGCGTCGCCGATGACGGTCAGCGAGGCCGGCGCACGAACGAGCTCGAGGTAGTCCGAGACACGGCTCACGATGCTGCGACCGAGGCCGCGACGACGGCGTCGGACGAGCGGCGGGCCCATCCGACGAATCGAGCGGTCTGCTCGGCGAACGCGTGGACGTCGCTGCCCCACGGGTCCTTGAAGAAACACGCGAGGTCGGCGACGACCCCCCGGTGGCCCGCACGCGTGGCGAGCGCGAGGGCACGGACGAGGTCGATGACGAGGGGCGCCGCGAGGGCGGAGTCGTAGGCGCTCCACGTCGTCTGCAGGGTCACGCGACTGCCCAGGAATCCGACCGCGCTCACGTGGTCCCAGGCGGTCTTGACGTCGCCGAGGTCGGGCACGTTGTCGATGTGCAGGGGCGCGACGACGTCGTCTCCCACGAGCGAGTACAGGCCCCGGTTCTTCGAGACGAGCTTGGACCGGACGGCCTCGGGGTCGGACAGCGTCGCCCCGTCACCCCCGCCGAGGAGGTTGGTTCCGGCCCACGACCGGACCGAGAGGCCGCGTGCCGTAAACATGGGCGCCAACACGGTGCGCAGCAGGGTCTCGCCGGTCTTCCCGTCCTGTCCGGCGTAGGCGATCCCGGCGCGATCGGCGCGTTCGCGCAGCGCGGGCAGGTTCAGCGAAGCCGAGGGCGTGAACGCGGCGTACGCCGCGCCCGCGGCCACCGCGGCGGCGGCGGCACGGGAACTCGGCGGAAGGATGCGCACCCCGGGCGTCGACAGAGCGACCGTGAGTGCCGTGTCGTCGTCGAATCCCGGGTGGTACGGCGGCAACGGCTCGGTCGAGGAGACGTCGATCACGACGACGTCGCGCAGGCCATGGCGTTCGCGGAAGTCGACGATGTCCGCGGTGAGCTGATCGATCTCCTCCTGCTGCGTCGTGAGCCCGGTGGGAACCTGGCGCAGGTTCCGGTCGGTGGCGGCCACACGCTCGCTCACGCGGTCGACGAGGGATGCCGGGAACATGCCGCCCTCGGCGAGCGATCGCGCCCTGTCGACCAGCGGCGTCGTCGTGATGTCGTGCCCGCCCACGACGATGTCGGCGAGGCCGGGGAAGGCCGAGTCCCTCAGGGCGGGTGTCTCGGTCGTCAATCCGATGGGCTCGACCAGGCCGGCGGCGACCGCGTGCAGGCCGACGATCGCCGTCGTGGCGAGCGACCCGCGAGCGCCGATGAACCAGGCGCCGACCTCGGGCGATGCGGGAATGTCAGAACTGTTCACGTGGAGATCCGTTCTTCATCGAGGGACGTGAGCTGCCGAGGCGCGCGTCAGCGACGCGCGGGGCGGGTGCCCCGATGGCGTGCGACGTGTCCGCGGGGGGACGAACACGGCGCCTGCGGCCTGACCCTTCTCTGCGCTGAGCAGCCCTGGCTCGACCGACACTATTCGCGCTTTTGCAGAATGGCAAGCAAAAGTCTCCACAATTGCAGGCATCTATTGCAGTCAAGGCCGCGCAGAGTGCCCCCTGCGTCCCGCGTGGGGGGCACGCGTGACGAGGTACCCTCGCGAACCCGCGGACCGGGACGGGGGGCGGCGGCCGGTCAGGCTCGCGCCGGGAACCGGGTGTCGAGCCAGGCCAGCAGATCGGCACGCACCTCGGCCTGCTGCACTTCGGCGAAGATCTCGTGGCGCGCGCCGGGATAGACCAGCGTCGTGACGTCGGTGAGTCCGGAACGCGCGCGATAGGCGTCCGCCAACCGATGGACGCTGCGCGGCCCCCCGACGGTGTCGTCGCGCCCGACCATGAGCAGCATCGGCACATCGTGCCCGAGATCGCGCCGGGGGCGGCCGAAGAGCCTGAGGGTCTCGAGCGGGCCGAACAGCCGCAGGAGCGGGGTCGAGGTCGTCAGAGGGTCGGCGATGAAGTCCCGCCCGACCTGCTCGTCGCTGGAGAGCCACTCCATGCCCGAGCCGCGCACGTGCTTCCACGGGGCGTTCAAGTCGCCCGCGTTGAGGGCACCGGGCCAGCGCAAGGCCGATCCGCTCAGGATGACCGCGTCGAAGGCATCCGGATGCCGGTCCACCAGCATCTGCGCGAGGAACGAACCCCACGAGTGCCCGAGGAGCACCAGCGGGAGATCGGGGTGGGCCTCGCGGATGATCTGCGTCAGGGTCCACACGGCGTCGCGCGCGGCACCGAGGCCTCCCGGGCCGAGCCGACCGAGCTTGCGGTGGTCACCGTTCCACTGGCGCAGGCCCGTGCGACCGTGTCCGCGGTGGTCGTCGGCGTAGACGGTGTAGCCGTCGTCGACGAGCGCCTCGATGAGCCTTTCGTACCGGCCCGCGTGCTCCCCCACCCCGTGCAGCAGCTGCACGATCGCCCGCGGCGACTCCGCCGGGTACACGTCGTAGACGATCGGGATGCCGTAGGCGTCGACGAACTCGGGCATGCGGCGAGTCTAGGGCGCGTTGACTTTGGTGGTTTGGGTGGGGTTCGGGGATTGTCAGTGAGATGAGTCGGGATGTGATTCCGGATCGGGCGTGGTCGGTGGTGGAGCCGCTGATGCCGCTGCATCGGATCAGCGGTGGTCGTCGTCGGCATGATGACCGGGCGTTCCTGGAAGCGGTGGCCTGGAAGTACCGGACGGTTGGGTTACTGCCGGCCAAAATATGGTGGTCACACCCGGAAGTTATCCCGGTCCGGGGCCTGCCAGCAGCCGTCCCGTTCTTGGCGACTGGCGCAACGAGAGGGCTCTAGAAATGTGCTGGACGTCCTTGAACTATGGCAACAATGCACCCGTCTTCTGGGATTGCAACAGTGGATGGTGATCGCATGAAGAGCAGGTCGACCCGGCCGACGATTCTTGTCGTCGGCTGGGTCAGCTTGTTCGTGGGGTTGAGCGTCCCGTTTGCTGTTTCCATAGCCGCGGTGCGGCTATTTTGGAGCCTGCCATGCCTAGAGGGGGTCCAGTGGTCCTTCGCGCCTCTCGTCGTGGCATGCGAACCCGTTGGAGCGCTACGCAGCGGCCTAGGGTGGTTCGCAACGATCGTCTGCGTGACGGCTCTCACCATTGCAACGGTCATCGCGGTGGTTTCGATCCTCAGATGGGTTCGCACTTCGTCGAAACGTGACGCGATGCCTTCTTTGCTCTTCTCGACCACAGTCGGAGGGGTTGCAGCCATCACGGGAGTCGTCATCGCGATCAACCCCGATGCAGCTACACACTCGCGCGGTGCCTGGATAACCCTGTCCTCTTTCGCTGCATTGGGCTCGGCTACCTTGTTCGCCGTCGCTTCCATGATCCTCTGGAGCGCCGCATCGGCACGCGCTAACCGATCCTCTCCCACGAGACCCTGAGTTGATAACGACGGCGAGGTTGCCGGTGATGGTCCTGGTGCTCATCTGTCGTCTCCTGCTCGTGCGGTTCGTTCTCCCCGTCGACGTCGACGGGATGCCGGTCCTCGGATCGGCCTCGGGGGTTGGTGCAGCGTCATCCTCGGGAACGTCGATGCCCCAAGATGCGAGCGCGTTGCGGCGGGTGATTTCCACCGGCGGCTCCGAAAGCGATCGCCGCTGCTCGAGCTCGGCGCGAGTGACGTAAGGGCGGCGCTCGGCCGGAAAACGACGAAACGAACCGTTAGCAAGACTAATCAGATACGCTAACTATCGAGAACCATGAATGACCGCGTCGACGAATCCCCCCGGTCCGACTCGCGTGACGCCCTCCGTTCCGCAGCCTCCGAGCTGCGGATGGCGACGTTCCGACTCGCCCGCCGCCTGCGCTCCCAACGCGCGGTCGACACCATGAGCGACGGACAGTTCGCCGTGCTCGCCGCGCTCACGATGCACGGTGAGCACACCCTCGGCCAGCTCGCGGAGCGCGAGCGCGTCACGGCCCCGTCGATGAACCGCACGGTATCGCTGCTCGAAGAGGCGGGGTACGTCTCGCGCACCCCCGACGAGGACGACCGCCGCAAGGTCACGATCGCCCTGACGGATGCCGGTCGCCTCGTGGTCGACGAGACCGTTCGGCGTCGGGACGCCTGGCTCGAGCAGGCCCTGGCGGACCTGTCCGGCCATGAGCGGCAGACGCTCGCGGCGGCGGCCGAGATCATGCGAAAGGTGGCAGACACGTGAGTGCGATGTTCCGCTCGTTGTCGGTCTACAACTACCGCGTCTGGTTCGTCGGTGCGCTCGTGTCCAATATCGGCGCGTGGATGCAGGCGACGGCGCAGAACTGGGTGGTCCTGACCGAGCTCACCGCCAACGACGCCGCCGCCATGGGCGTGACGATGGCCCTGCAGTTCGCTCCCCCGCTGCTGCTGGTGGGGGTGACCGGGTGGGTCGCGGACCGCTTCGACCGCCGGAAGCTCATCATGTGCACGCAGGGCGCGATGCTGCTGCTGGCCGTCACGATCGGCATCCTGCTGGTGACGGGCGTGATGACGCTGCCCTTGATGTTCGTCTTCGCTCTCGCGCTGGGTCTGATCACGGCGTTCGACAACCCCGCGCGACAGGCCTTCGTCTCCGACCTCGTCGCGCGCGAGAACGCCTCGAATGCCGTCGCCCTCAACGCCGCCTCCTTCAACACGGCCCGGCTGATCGGGCCGGCCGTGGCGGGCCTGATGATCGTGGTCGTCGGAACCGGCTGGGTGTTTTTGGTCAACGCCGTGACATTCCTCGGCATGATCGCGGCGCTCCTGCTCATGAGACCTCACGAGCTGGTCGTCCACCACCGCCGCGGCGGACCCGCGCGTCTGGCGGACGGCTTCCGCTACGTCGCGAAACGTCCGGACCTCGTGGTGATCTTCGCCATGGTCTTCCTCCTCGGCGCGTTCGGCATGAACTTCCCCATCTTCGCGTCCACGATGGCGCTCGAATTCGGGCGGGGCGCCGACGGCTTCGGGCTGCTCAGCTCGTTCGTCGCGATCGGTTCGCTCGCGGGAGCCCTGCTGGCCGCACGACGGGACCGCGCCCGCATGCGCGTGGTGATCCTGGGCGCCGGCGGCTTCGCCGTGGCATCCGGTCTCTCGGTGGTGGCGCCCAGCTACGAGACGTACGCGGCGACCCTCGTCCTCACGGGCTTCTGCGTCGTGACCATGCTCACCACGGCCAACGGCTACGTCCAGACCACCACCGATCCGGCGCTGCGCGGTCGCGTGCTCGCGCTCTACATGGCGATCCTGCTCGGAGGGACGCCGGTCGGAGCTCCCATCGTCGGAGCGGTCGCCGAGGAGCTCGGGCCGCGCGTGGCGATCGGTCTCGCCGCCGTCGTCGCCTTCATCGCGTGCGGGGTCGGGGTGACCTGGACGCTGGCGTCGGGGCGCCTGCACCGGCACGAGACCAAACGGTTCCGGCTGACCCTCGACGAGACGCGCCCGCTGGCCACCGTCCCGGCCGAGCCGGAGGACTTCAGCGACGAGATCGCGGGAACCACACCGATTCCGCTGCCGCCGACGGAGCGTCCCCGCGGCGCCGGCCGCACGCGACCCGACCCGCACCCGCGCCCCTCGGCCTGAGCGGACCGCGTTACACGTAGAAGCCGTGCGCCTCCAGCACCGCCACGGCGGCATCGCGTCCGGACACCTCTAACTTCGCGTAGATGGACCGCAGCTGAGACTTCACGGTGTTGGGTGACACCTCGAGCGCTTCCGCGATCTGCGGAAGACTGCGCGGCCCGCGCAGGAACAGCGCCAGGCGCTCCTCGCGAGGGCTCAGCGCCGGGAGCGGTGGACGCGGCTCCCGCGCGGGCACGTACGACAGCGCCGCGCAGACGCGTGCCGCGGCTTCGGCCGATTCCGGGTGAAGCGTCGCCAGCCGCTCCAGCAGGGCGCGCACTTCGGGTTGCGGGAGGGTCAGGTAGGGGGTGAGCGAGCCGCCCAGGCTCTCGGAGAGCGAGAACCCCTCCGCGAAAACCGTGTAGGCGGCCTCGTGATTGCCCAGCCGGACGTGGGCGACGGCACGCCGCAGCAACAGCGGCGTCAGCGTACGGACGCAGTGCTCCGTGCCCATCCGGATGCACGGGTCCGTGGACTCCAGTACCTCTCGCTCACGCCCTAGCGCGATGAGCGCCGCGGCGCGTTGCATGTCGAAGCACAGGGCGTGCCCGGGCGGCGACTGCCGCCCCTCGAGCACCGCGAGCGCTCGCCTCGGCTCCCCCCGGGCCAGGAGCAGGTCAGCGTACACCCCCTGGGCGAAGCCCCGCACCATCGTGTGGCCCGAGTGCGCATCGGTTCCACCGGCCAGCGTCGCGACGAGCATCATCCCTTCGGCGTAGTCGCGACGGATGAGAGCCCGCATCGCCTCGGCCGCGCGCGCGGAGTACAGCCAGAACGGGTCGCCGGGCGACCCGGTTCGCAGCTCTTCCGCGAGCACACCCAAAGCCGCCGCGTCGAGGTCGGCGGAGGCGAGGAGGATGCGGGCGAGGAGCAGGTCGTAGTCGGGGTGCACGATCTCCCAGCCGGACCGGGATGCCACGTCCTCGCACTCGCGGAGGCTGTCCGCGGCGACGAGGTACTCCCCGTTGATGGCGGCCGTGAGACCGCGGACGGCGTGGGCGCGGTACAGCGCCACCGGACCGTTCGCATACGCGATGGCGGAGGCGGCGTACTCGGCGGCGCGCTGTACCCACCCCGCGGCGGCGTAGGCCTCGGACACCGCGGAGAAGAGAGTGGAGCGGGTGGTCGCCTCGAGGCGACTCGGTCCGCGCAGGCGCCCGTTGGCGAAGTGCGCGTCGATGAGCTGCAACGCCTCGTCGACGTGGTCCAAGCGGGACCGGGCGATGAGCAACGCTTCGAGCGTATGCGCGCTGGCATCCACCCACACACGAGGAGCGGGTCCGGCCTCGATGTCGGCCAGAGTGCGCAGATCGGCGATGGCCGGCGCCGGGGCTGTGGGAAGCACGCTGCGGACGACGCGGTCGACCGCGGCCTTGACGTTCTCGACTGTCGACTCCTCAGCCACGGTGAGCTCCCCTCGCTGCGATGGTAGGCCATCATCTTGCGCTATTCGTCCCAACGTTTCGTCCGGTCATCGTTCCGGGCGATGCAGGGCGATGCGGAAAGTGCAGGGCGCAGCGCACGGCGTCGCGGCGTCCCCTTCCTCCGGTGTTTTTCGCTAGATAAGCTAGCGATGTGAGTCAAGGAGAGATCCCCCGCCGGTGGGCGGGACTGGTGTTCATCAGCATCGCCGTGTCGCTGATCATCGTGGATTCGACGATCGTCAACGTCGCCGTACCGTCCATCGTCGAGGAGCTCCGCATCTCCTCCACCGAGGTTCAGTGGGTGCAGGAGGCGTACACCCTCGTCTTCGCGTCGCTGCTCCTGGTGTTCGGAAGCCTCGCGGACCGGGTCGGACGACGACGCCTCATGCTCATCGGGGTCACCGTGTTCGCTCTCGCCTCGATCGCGGCCGCCGTGACCCCCAGCGGCGGGCTCCTCATCCTCGCCCGGCTGGTCCAGGGCATCGGCGGCTCAATGATCCTCCCCACGACCCTCTCGCTCATCAACGCCACGTTCCACGGACGCGAGCGCGGCATCGCGTTCGCCGTGTGGGGGTCGACAATCGGCGGAATGGCCGCCGTCGGACCGCTGCTGGGCGGATGGCTGACCACCGCCTTCTCCTGGCGCTGGGCCTTCGGGATCAACATCCCCCTCGGCATCCTCATCGTCATCGGCGTGCTCTTCACGGTGGCCGAGTCGCGCAGCGACAGGCGGGAGTCGATCGACGGCATCGGCGCCGTGCTGTCGGTGACGACGATGGCCCCGCTCGTCTTCGGACTCATCGAGGGCCGCACCTACGGCTGGTGGACGGTCGAGCAGACGCCGCAGATCGGCCCCTGGGAATGGTCGCTGCCCCTGTCGCCCGTGCCGATCGCTTTCGCGCTGGCCGCCGTCTCGCTCGTCGCCTTCGTCGCGTGGGGCGCCCACCGCCAGCGCACCGGGCGCTCGACCCTGCTCGCTCTCGGCCTGTTCCGCATCGCGTCCTTCCGCAACGGCAACATCGCCGCTGCCGTCGTCTCCCTCGGCGAGTTCGGCATCATCCTCGCCCTGCCCCTGTGGCTGCAGTTCGTCGTCGGCTTCGACGCCCTGCAGACGGGGCTCCTGCTGCTCTCGCTCGCCATCGGGTCGTTCGTCGCGAGCGGTATCGCGGGCGCGTTGAGCGGTCGCGCTGCGCCGGTGTGGATCGTACGTGCGGGCCTCGCGGCCGAGATCATCGGGGTGGCGGGGGTCGCCCTGACCATCGGACCGGATGCCACATGGGGCCCGCTCATCCCGTTCCTGTTCATCTACGGCGTCGGAGTCGGCCTCGCCACGGCGCAGCTCACCGGGGTCGTATTGGCCGAGGTCCCCGCGGGCGAGAGCGGAGCCGCGTCCGGGACGCAATCGACGTCGCGCCAACTGGGGGCGGCACTGGGGGTGGCGATCCTCGGGACGGTCCTGTTCTCGACCACGTCCGGCGTTCTCGCGGCCTCCCTCGACAACCGCGGGCTGCCGACCGAGCAGCGGGACCAGGTGGTGTCGCAGGTGGTGGACAGCGCGGGTGGGGCGATCCTCGGGCTCGAGCAGTCGCCGCAGACACGCGACATCGCCGAGGACGCGCGAGCCGCCTTCAGCGACGGCACGCGCGCCGCCTTCACCGCGGCCGGCTTCCTCACGCTCGGCCTGGCCTCGACGCTGACGCTGGGGACGGCCCGGGTCAGGTCTCGCGAGTGATCGTGACCCTGACCTTGAGCTGACTCTTCCCCGGCCCGGCGTAGACGCCGCGCAGCGGCGGGACGTCGTTGTAGTCGCGTCCACGTCCGACGAGCACGTGCCGGTCGCCGATCTCGATGTTGTTGGTCGGGTCGAAGCCCTGCCAGTCACCGGCGAACCACTCGACCCACGCGTGCGACTCGCCGGTGACGGCCTCGCCGACCTCGGCGGACGGTTTGGGGTGCAGGTAGCCCGACACGTACCGCGCGGGAATGCCGACTTCGCGCAGCGCCCCCAGGGTGATGTGCGCGATGTCCTGACACACGCCCTTCCGGGCCTCCCACGCGTCCACGGCGGTGGAGTGCACGCCCGTGACGCCCTGCATGTAGTCGATCGCTTCACCCACGGCCTCGGCGATCGCGTGCGCGGCCGGCCCCGGACGGTCATGGCGGGCCGCGACCGCGCGAGCCATCTCCGCCACCTCGGGGTGCGGCGTCGTCCGTCGTGTCTGAGTGAGCTGTTCGACCGTGGCGATGGACTTGGATGCCTGCTCTCGCAACTCCTCCCACGTGATGTCGGCGTGCTCGATCGGGCGCGGGCGCACCTCGACCAGGGAGCGGGCCGTGATCGTCAGCCCCGAGTGCGGCGAGAGCACGTCGAAGGCCGCGACCCGCGTGCCGAAGTAGTCGACGTACTGGTTCACCGACGTCGACGGCTCGATGTCGAGCGACGAGCTCAGCACGAACTGGCTGTCCGTGGACACCGGCAGCATGCGGGCCTCGTTGTACGAGGCCACGACGTCACCCGGGTAGGTGAACCCGGTCTGGTGCTCGATGCGCAGGCGCTTCACGAGATCTCTCCGATCCAGGCGGGCTCGGCCTGCGTGGGGAAGAACCGCGAACGGATGGCCTCGGATGCCTCTCGGGTCACGGTCTGCACGCGCTGCATGTGCTCGGGGAGTTCCGCGAGGATGTCGCTGATCGGGCGGTACTCGAGATCGTTGCGGATCTGTCCCAGCGCCCGGAGCACCGTGTTGGAGTGGCCCACGCGGTCGGCACGGGGATCGATGGCGCTCATGCAGTCCTCGGCGCGCTGGATGGAATAGATGATCGACCGGGGGAAGAGGCGGTCCAGCAACAGGAACTCCGCGGCGTTGCGGGCGCTCGGCATACCCCGATAGGTGCGCAGATATGCCTCGTACGCCCCGCACGAGCGGAGGATCGTCGTCCAGGACGGACCCGACACCTCGGTGAGCGACCGGGTCGCGAGCAACCGGGCGGTCATGTCGGTGCGCTCGATGCTGCGGCCGAGCGTGAAGAACTGCCATGCCTCGTCGCGGTTCGTGGACGAGTCGACGATGCCGATTGCGAGCGCCGCGCGCTCGCGCACCCACTGGAAGAACTCGTGCACCTTGTCGGTCTGCAGGCGCCGTGGCATCCGAGAGTTCGTCGTGTTGAGGATCTCCCACAGCTCGGTCGAGACGATCTCGCGCGCGCGGCGGGCGTTCTCTCGTGCCGCGGTGAGCGAGTACGCGATGCTCGACGGGTTCATGCGGTCGACCGCGAGTCGCGCCAGCACGTCGTCGCGTCGCACGCTGTCGACGTTCTCGGGGAAGGCCGACCCCATCACGCTCAACAGCGACCGGCATGCGGTGTCCTCGTCGATCCAGGGGTCCTCGAGGAGGAGCTGGAGGTGGACGTCGAGGATGCGCGCGGTGCCGTCGGACCGCTCGATGTAGCGGCCGATCCAGAACAGCGATTCGGCGATGCGGCTCAGCACGACGACACCTCCCCCTGCTGCTGTTGCTGCTCGGCCTGGGGCCCGTGCTGCACGCCGGCGTCGGCCTGCTGCTGCTGCTCCTGCTGATCGCGGTCGGCGCGCAGATCCCGCGGCGCCGTCGCGGGGGCGGGCTGGCCGTCGTAGACGATCGGGATCGCCTCGGTCACGGCCGCCTGATCTGCGACGAGCCCGGAAACCCCGTTGCCCTGGCCGTACTCGACGTGGGAGGGGGCGGACCCGCCCACGACCCACGTGTCCTTCGAGCCGCCGCCCTGGCTCGAGTTCACCACGAGCTGCCCCTCGGGAAGGGCGACGCGAGTGAGACCGCCGGGCAGCACCCAGATGTCGTCGCCATCGTTGACCGCGAAGGGCCGAAGGTCGGCGTGGCGGGGACGCATCCCATCCTCGACGAGGGTGGGGATCGTCGAGAGCATGACGACGGGCTGCGCGATCCAGCCGCGCGGGTCCGCGAGCAGACGCCGACGCAGCTTCTCGAGCTCTGCCGGCGAGGCATCCGGCCCGACGACCAGCCCCTTGCCGCCCGAGCCGTCGACGGGTTTGACCACGAGCTCGTCGAGACGGTCGAGCACCTCTTCGAGCGCCCCCGGATCCTCCAACCGCCACGTGTCGACGTTCTTCAGGATCGGCTCCTCGGCGAGGTAGTACCGGATCAGATCGGGCACGTAGGTGTACAGCAGCTTGTCGTCGGCGACGCCGTTGCCCACGGCGTTCGCGATGGTCACGTTGCCCAGGCGCGCCGCGAGCATGAGACCCGGCGCGCCGAGCATCGAGTCGGCGCGGAACTGCAGCGGATCGAGGAAATCGTCGTCGACGCGGCGGTAGATGACGTCGACGCGCTGCGGACCGCGGGTCGTGCGCATGAACACCTTCCCGCCGATGCACAGCAGGTCACGGCCCTCGACGAGCTCGACGCCCATGAGCCGCGCGAGCAGCGTGTGCTCGTAGTAGGCGGAGTTGTAGACACCGGGGGTGAGGACGACGATGTTCGGGTCGTCGATGCCGGGCGGGGCCGAGGCGCGCAGCGCCGCGAGCAGCTTGTTGGGGTAGTCGCCGACCGGGCGCACGCGCATCGAGACGAAGAGCTCCGGCAGTGTCTGCGCCATGACCCGCCGGTTGGAGATGACGTAGGACACGCCCGAGGGCACCCGCACGTTGTCTTCGAGCACGCGCATCTCACCGTGCTCGTCGCGGATGAGGTCGATACCCGACACTTGGATCCGCACCCCGTTGGCGCTGCGGATGCCGGCGGCCTGACGATAGAAGTACTGCGACGACGAGATGAGCCCCGCCGGAAGGATGCCATCGCGCACGCAGTGCTGATTGCCGTAGGCGTCGTCGAGGAACGCCTCCAGGGCCCGCACCCGCTGCTTCACACCCGCTTCGATGCGCGACCACTCGTCGTAGGCGATGACCCGGGGCACGGCATCCAGAGGGAAAGGACGCTCCTCGCCCGCGAAGTCGAACGTGACGCCCTGGGCGAGGTACGAGCTGGCGAGCGAGTCGGTACGGCCGCGCAACTCTTCCTGGGTCATCTGCGCCAGCGTCTGGTAGAGCTCCCGATACGCCTCCCGCGAGGGCGCGGCGTCACCGGGGGCGGCGGGGACACCGAACATCTCGTCGTAGGCCGGGATGCCGGATGCGGTCTTGCGCGGCGCCAACGTGGAGCCGTAACCGTCGAACAGGTCACCCATGCCCCGAGCCTACCCAGGCCCGTGTTGCGGAGGTGTTTCCCCCGCGCGGGCACCGCCGTGGCTAGGCTGAGCCGACATCAGCCGGCTCGACCAAGGGTGCCCCATGCGCGTTCTCGTCACCAGTTCCCGCAACACGTTCGCTCTCGACCTCATCCGCAAGCTCGGCAGCGTCGGGCACACCGTCTTCGCGAGCGATACGTACGACGGGGCGGTCGGCAACCACTCGCGCTTCCTCGCCGGGCACCTGGTCACGCCGTCGCCCCGGTTCGAGACGGATGCCTTCATCGCCGCGGTCAGCGACTACGTGCGCGCTCACGACATCGATGTCATCCTCCCCACCTTCGAGGAGGTGTTCTATCTCGCCGCCCGCGTCGCCGATCTGCCCGACGGCGTGGAGCTGTACGCGGGAAGCTTCGCCGACCTCGCGCGCCTGCACGACAAGGCGAGCTTCCAGCGCCTGGCGCAGGAGGCCGGGGTCCCCATCCCCGAGACCGTGGTGGTCACCTCCCCCGACGAGCTGCGCGCCGCGATCGACGGCTTCCCCCGGTACTTCGCTCGCGCGGCGTTCTCGCGCGGCGGCGTCGGGCTGTTGACCAACACCGGGCCCCTCGCGGGGAAGGTGCCGGTCGAGGACTGCGTGCCGACGCCGGAGCAGCCCTGGCTCGTGCAGCCGTTCGTCGACGGTCCCATGGTGTGCACCTACAGCGTCGTCGTCGATGGCCGGGTCACCGCCCACACGACGTACAAGGCCGCGGAGCAGTGGGCGCACAGCACCGCGATCGCGTTCATCGCCGTCGACAGCACCGACACGCTGCGCTACACGCAGCAGCTGGTGGACACGCTCGACCCCGGCTTCACCGGGCAGATCTCGTTCGACTTCGTCGACCACGGCACCGACGTCACGCCGGACTACAAGATCATCGAGTGCAACCCGCGGCCCACGAACGGTGTCATCCTGCTCGAGGCCGAGGACGTGTCGCGCGCGATCGAGGGAGCGGTGGACCAGACGGTTGTGGCCGTCCCCGGCACCGAACGGCAGATCACGCTCGCCGTTCTCGCGGACGCCTTCACCGAGCCTCTCAAGCACCTGCCCACGACGTTGCACGACCTGCTGCACGTCCGCGACGTCGGCGCCGGCTGGTGGGACGGAGCGGCGATGCTGTGGAGCCCGGCGACCCTCGTGCACGGCGCCAAGATCTCGCACGGCGACCGCAAGGAGGTGCTCGCCGCGCTCGGCGACGACATCGTCTGGAACGGCGAGCCGATCGAGGGTATGCGCGAAGCGGATGCCGCGGCTCTGGAGTCCGTCCACGCCGGTCGCGTCTGACCCGCCCCGCCC
>NZ_JAKRNI010000018.1 GCF_022346945.1 Microbacterium sp. ACRRU
GGGCGGATTTGGCGGGGGCGGGGGATGCCGAGTACAGTAGAGACCAAGCCAAAGACCGCCGGTCATCGTCGTGCGTGCACGAAGATCGAAGCGTCTGCCGAAAGGCAGAGGACCTGCGCAGGTGACATGAACTCCTCCCGATCGGGAATCCGAGCTCCGTGCGCCTGCGCCGGAGCTCTTCTTTTTTGCCGTCGCCCGGTGTCTTGGCCGGCGCCCCGCCTCCGCGGAGCGCCTCGTACACACAAGGAGTGGCCATGGCGCAGAAGGACGCATCGGTCGCCGAGCTCACGAAGCACTTCGAGAACTCGACTGCCGTTCTGCTGACCGAGTACCGCGGTCTGACGGTTGCCCAGCTCAAGCAGCTGCGCAACGACATCCGTCAGGACGCGGAGTACGCCGTGGTGAAGAACACGCTGACCAAGATCGCCGCGGCCAACGCGGGGGTCACGGGACTGGACGACGAGCTCAAGGGCCCGTCTGCCATCGCGTTCGTGCACGGCGACCCGGTCGCCGTCGCGAAGGGGCTGCGTGCCTTCGCCAAGGCTAACCCTCAGCTCGTGGTGAAGGGCGGCTACTTCGATGGCGCCGCTCTGACCGCGGATGAGGTCAACAAGCTCGCCGATCTCGAGAGCCGTGAAGTCCTGCTGGCGAAGCTCGCCGGTGCGATGAAGGCGACGATGACCAAGGCGGCATACGTCTTCCAGGCGCTTCCGTCGAAGGCCGTTCGCACGGTCGACGCGTTGCGCGAGAAGCAGGACACCGCGGCCTGACCCGGCCCGGATGACAATCCCGATCAAGGAGAAACACAATGGCTAAGCTCAGCACCGAAGAGCTGCTCGACGCGTTCAAGGAGCTCACCCTCATCGAGCTCTCCGAGTTCGTGAAGGCGTTCGAGGAGACGTTCGACGTCACCGCCGCCGCCCCCGTGGCCGTGGCCGCTGCCGGCGCCCCCGCCGGTGGTGCCCCCGCCGAAGAGGCCGAGGAGAAGGACTCGTTCGACGTCGTCCTCGAGGCCGCCGGTGACAAGAAGATCCAGGTCATCAAGGTCGTCCGCGAGCTCACCTCGCTCGGCCTCGGCGAGGCCAAGGCCGTCGTCGACGGTGCCCCCAAGGCCGTGCTCGAGGGCGCGAACAAGGAGACCGCCGACAAGGCGAAGGAGGCCCTCGAGGCTGCCGGCGCCACGGTGACCCTCAAGTAATTCCACGCACTTCGCGTACACGAAGGCCCGGATGCCATTGGCATCCGGGCCTTCGTCGTTCCGCGCCCGCGGCTCCGGGTCTCGCTGCGGGCGGCGGCGGATGTTCACCTACTCGAAACAAAGAAGTCTGGGAAATCGGTATGCGTCTCGTCTACGGTCGAGATGACCCCCCGTCGATCCCCCCACCGGCGTCGCTCCGTCGCGCGTCGTTCTCTGGAGACCCATGCATCACGCACCCTCCCGCGCGCCCGCGCGCCGCTTCACCACGACCCTCAGCGCCGTCCTGGGGGCGGCGTTGCTCGGCTCCGCCCTCGCTCCCGCCCCCGCGTTCGCGGCCGACGGCCCCCGGGTGGTGATCAACGAGGCCTACCTGAAGGGCGGTAGCGGCGCCGCCGCGTACACGCAGAAGTTCGTCGAGTTGTACAACGCCGGCGACACCTCTCAGGACCTCAGCTCGTGGTCGCTGCAGTACCGCTCGGCCTCGAGCACGAGCGCGCCGAACGGCGCCAACACCCTGCGCCTGACGGGTTCCATCGCCGCCGGCGGCTACTACCTCATCGCGCTCCCCGGCAACGGCGTCGTCACCAACGCGTTGCCGACGCCCGACGTCACGAGCACGGGTCTGAACCCGTCCGGGACGACGGGGCAGCTCTTCCT
The DNA here is from genome assembly GCF_022346945.1 of Microbacterium sp. ACRRU. GTDB lineage: Bacteria > Actinomycetota > Actinomycetes > Actinomycetales > Microbacteriaceae > Microbacterium > Microbacterium mcarthurae. Next base: position 1,856 of record NZ_JAKRNI010000018.1, read on the forward strand.
CGCGAATGTCGCCGAGTCGCTCGCTCTGCCCGCGGGCAACGTCGACGACCCCCGGGTCGTGGACTTCCTCGGCTACGGCGCCGGGGTGAGCTTCGAGACCGCCCCGGCGGTGGTCGACGGCCCCAATGCCACGCAGAACGCGCTGATCCGCAGCGGATTCGTCGACAACGACGACAACTCCGCCGACTTCACCAATACCGCGACCGTCACGCCGCAGAACTCCGGCGGCAGCACCCCCGCCCCCGAGCCGACCGTCACCCCGACCACGGCGCCCACGACCCCGGCGCCGACGCCGAGCGTCACCCCCGGCGAGGTCGTCGCGATCCGCGACATCCAGGGCACCGGTGCCACGACCCCGCTCGACGGCGCCACCGTGACCACGCGCGGCATCGTCACCGCCGCGTACCCGACCGGCGGCTACAACGGCTTCTACATCCAGACGCCGGGGACGGGCGGCGACATCGACCTCGCCGCGCACGCCGCATCGGACGCGATCTTCGTCTACGGCTCCGCGGCCACCGCGAAGGTGCAGATCGGCGCCCACGTCGAGGTCAGCGGCACCGCGAGCGAGTACTACGGCCAGACCCAGATCACCGCTGCCGCCGACGGCGTCCAGTCGCTCACCGAGCAGGCCGCACCGGTCGAGCCGGCGAAGATCGGGTGGCCGAAGACGGACGAGGAGCGCGAGCGGTTCGAGGGGATGCTGCTCGCCCCGCAGGGTGACTTCACGGTCACCAACACCTACACGACGAACCAGTACGCCGAGGTCGGCCTCGCGGCCGGCACCACGCCGCTGCGCACCCCGACCGATGTCGCGCGTCCCGACACCCCGGAGTACGTCGCGGCCGTCGCCGACAACAAGGCCCGCGCGATCGTCCTCGACGACGGGGCTTCGCTGAACTTCCTCAGCACGGCGAAGAACGTTCCCCTGCCGTACGTGTCGCTCGCCGAGCCGGTCCGCGTCGGCGCTCGCGCGACGTTCGAGACTCCGGTGATCTTGGACTTCCGCAACAACACCTGGAAGTTCCAGCCGACCGAGCAGCTGACGGTGGAAAACGCGGATGCCGTGCAGCCGGCGACCTTCGAGAACACCCGGACGGTGGCTCCAGAGCCCGTCGGCGGCAACGTGAAGATCTCGAGCTTCAACGTGCTCAACTACTTCACCACGACCGCCGAGAGCGTCGGCTGCACCTCGACCTACGACGACCGCGAGGGCAACCCCATCACGGCGAACCGCTGCCCGGACAACGGTCCGCGCGGTGCCGCGAACGACGAGAACCTCCAGCGCCAGCAGGCCAAGATCGTCGCGGCGATCAACGGCCTCGGCGCCGACGTGGTCTCGCTCGAGGAGATCGAGAACTCGGCGCAGTTCGGCAAGGACCGCGACGCGGCCCTGTCCACCCTCGTCGACGCTCTCAACGCCGCCCTCGGCTCGGAACAGTGGGTCTTCGTTCCCTCACCGGCCGATCTGCCGGCGTCGGAGGACGTCATCCGCACCGCCTTCATCTACAAGAAGGCCGTCGTGGCGCCGGTCGGTGACAGCGTCATCCTCGACGACCCTGCGTTCGCGAACGCGCGTCAGCCGCTCGCGCAGGCATTCGCCCCCGTGGGCGACGAGGATGCCGCCATCCTCGCGATCGTGAACCACTTCAAGTCGAAGGGCGACAGCGACCCCAAGGCGACCGGCGACAACGCCAATGGCATCCAGGGTGCGTTCAACGGCGACCGCGTGCGTCAGGCCGAGGCCCTTGCGGCCTTCGCGGACGAGCGTGCGGCCGCGATCGGCACCGACGACGTGTTCCTCCTGGGCGACTTCAACGCCTACTCGCAGGAAGACCCGATCGAGAAGCTCCGTGAGTTCGGCTACGAGCCGCTCGAGGCGGGAACGGGCAAGTACTCGTACTCCTTCAGCGGACAGTCGGGGTCGCTCGACCACGTGCTGGCGTCGCCCTCGGCGCGCGAGCTCGTCACCGGTACCGACATCTGGAACATCAACGCCGTCGAGGCCCTCGCCCTGGAGTACAGCCGCTACAACTACAACGCGCTGAATTTCTATGAGGCCTCGCCGTACCGCTCGAGCGACCACGATCCGGTGATCGTGGGCCTGGACCTGTCGTCGACGACCGAGATCAACCTGCTCGGCATCAACGACTTCCACGGCCGCATCGACGCCAACACGGTGAAGTTCGCCGGGACGATCGAGCAGCTGCGCGCGGAGTACGGCGACGACAACTCGCTGTTCGTCTCGAACGGCGACAACATCGGCGCGTCGCTGTTCGCCTCGTCGGAGTTCGGTGACAAGCCCACGATCGACGTGCTCAACGCGCTCGAGCTGGCGGCCTCGGCCGTGGGCAACCACGAGTTCGACAAGGGGGCCGACGACCTGACCGGACGCGTGTCCGACCTGGCCGACTTCCCCTACCTCGCGGCCAACGTCTACAAGGACGGCCAGCCCCTCCTCCCCGGTTACGAGATCGTCGAGGTGGACGGCGTCCGCGTCGGCGTCATCGGCGCCGTCACCGAGACGACCCCCCAGCTCGTCACGGAGAGCGGCATCCGCGGCATCGAGTTCCGTGAGCCGGTCGCCGAGGTCAACCGGGTGGCCGCCGAGATCGATGACCGGGTCGACGTCATCGTCGCCCAGTATCACGAGGGCAGCGAGCTCGGGGACGCGGACGCGACGCTCGAGCAGGCCCTCGCCCAGGGCGGCGCGTTCGCGTCGATCGTGAACGACACGGACCCGGCGGTGGATGCCATCTTCACCGGGCACACGCACGCCGAGTACGTCTGGGACGCTCCGGTCCCCGGCGGTGAGGGCACGCGCCCGATCCTGCAGACCGGGAGCTACGGCGAGAACATTGGTCAGATCGTGCTCGACGTCGACAGCGACGGCGACGTCGTGGACTACACGGCCCGCAACGTGCCGCGCCTGTCCGCGCCGGACGCGGCCGCGAGCGCCGAGCTCGATGCGCGTCTGATCGCGACCTACCCCCGGGTTCAGGAGGTCAACGACATCGTCACGGCCGCGCGTGCCGAGGCGGACGTCGTGGGCCGCGTCCCGGTCGGCTCGGTCACGGCCGACATCACCACCGCCTTCAGCGGCGGCGCCTACGTCGACGGCGTCTACACCGGAGGCAAGCGCGACGACCGGTCCAAGCCGTCGGCCCTGGGTGGTCTCGTCGCCGACGCTCTGCTGACGACGCTCGAGGCGCCCGCCCGTGGCGGTGCCGACCTGGCGGTGGTCAACCCGGGCGGTCTGCGCGCCGAACTCCTCTACGACGGCGACGGCATCATCACGCGTGCGGAGGCGAACGCCGTGCTGCCGTTCGTGAACAACCTGTGGACGACGACCCTCACGGGAGACCAGCTTCGCGTGATGCTCGAGCAGCAGTGGGGCGACGCCGCGGGACGCGGCACGACCAACCTCGCGCTGGGCGTGTCCGAGAACGTGCGCTACACCTACGACGCCTCGCGCCCGGCGGGCCAGCGCATCCTGGGCATCTGGATCGACGGCGTCGCCGTCGATCCGGCGGCCGAGTACCGCGTGGGCTCGTTCAGCTTCCTCCTCGGCGGCGGTGACAGCTTCTCGGTCTTCCGCGAGGGCGCCGATACGCGCGATTCCGGTCTCATCGACCGCGACGCGTGGATCGACTACCTGAGCGCGAACCCGGGCCTCACCCCCGACTTCACCGCCCGCGGCGTGCAGGTCACGGGTCTGCCGGCGCAGGTCGAGCCCGGTGCCGAGGTGACGCTGACGGTTTCGGGTCTCGACCTGACCTCGCTCGGCGCTCCCGCGCACACGTCGCTGCAGGCGTCGCTCGGAACGACGGACCTCACCCCGGTCCCCGTGGCCGCAGGGGTCGGGACCCTCACGCTGACCGTGCCCGCTGAGGCAACCGACACGCTCGAGCTGCGGCTGACGGCTCAGCCCACCGGCACCACGGTGTCGGTGCCGTTGCGGGTCGCCGCCCCGGGCACGACCGACCCGGGAGCCAGCGACTCCGGCACCGGTGCGGGCGGGACCGGACAGGACGGTCCCGGCCGCGGCAACGCGGGGCAGGCCGGCGGGAACCTCGCGGTGACCGGTGCGGAAGGCGGCTGGATCGGCGCCGGGGTGCTCTCCGCCATCGCGCTGCTCGGACTGGGCGTGGCCCTGCGCCGCCGCTCGGTGCGTTCGACCGACTGAGCCGAAACGAGACGGGACCCCGGATGCCTGGCATCCGGGGTCCCGTTCGTGTCAGACGGTGCGCGGGGGAGCGGTGGAGGCCCGTACGACCAGACGGGTCTCGGCGAGGGTGCGCGGCGGTGGCTGCTCGCCCTCGATCATCGACAGCAGCAGGCGTGTCGCCGCGACGCCCTGGGCCTCGGGGTACTGCTCGACCGTCGTGAGCGCGAACATCTCGGCGTAGTCGTGGCCGTCGATCCCGACGACGCTCAGCTCCGTGGGGACGGCGATGCCCATGCGGCGGGCGGCGATGACGACGCCGATCGCGACCTCGTCGCACGCCGCGACGACGCCGGTGGGGCGTGAGGCGGCGTCGGCGAGGAAGGATGCCGCCGCGGCGTAAGCGTCGGTGATGGTCAGTGTCGACGGGACGCTACGGATCCTTACCGCGAGACCGCTGTCGTTCATGGCGTTGCGGTAGCCGATGGAGCGTTCGTCCACGTCGCGCGCCGGCGCGTCGGTGGGCGGGGTGCTGCCCACGAAGGCGATGTCCGTGTGGCCGAGCGCGATGAGGTGTTGTGTGATGATGCGGGTGATGCCGATGTTGTCCAGGCCGAGGGTCGGGATGCCCTGGAGGGGGTTTCCGATGCAGACGGTGGGTTTGTCGATTGCGAGCAGCCGCTCCAGGTCGGTGTCGCCCGGTTCGAGAGCGACGGCGATGATCCCGTCGAATCTCTTGCGTGCGAGGTAGGTCGAGTACAGACTCTCCCGGTCGCGGGAGCCGGGTTCGGCGACGTAGAGAGTGACGTCGTAACCCTGCGAGATGAGCGAACGCTCGACCCCCTCGATGATCGCGCCGAAGTACCATCGGTTGACCTTCGGGACGATGAGGGCGACGGTGCGCGTGCGTCCGGTCGCCAGGCTCACGGCGCTGGTGGAGGGCACGTAGCCGAGGGATGCCGCGGCGTCGGTGACGCGACGGCGCGTGTCGTCCGAGACGTAGCCGCCGCCGGTGAGCGCGCGACTCGCCGTCGACTTCGACACGCCTGCCAGGCGTGCCACATCGGCGATTCCGCTCATGAGCCGTCTTCCTCGAGGATCGTCGACGTCCGTGTCGACGTCATGAAGAGTATCCGACAACCGCACAAACTGGAACCGGTTCCGCGCACATATCCGCCAGGAATCCCGCGTGATTCCGCGAGTTACGGAGTCGTAATCAAAGATTGTTGCGTAGCGGGCCTTTGTCGCCTACGGTGATCTGGAATCGGTTCCCGATGGGTGCCGGTGCACCACTGAACTCAAAGAGGAGAAATCACATGGGCATGTCACAGCGGTATCGCCTGCTGGCTCCCGTCGGACTGCTGGCGGTCGGCGCGATCGCGCTCGCGGGTTGTGCGGAGGGCGACTCGGGCGGCTCCAGCGGTGGCACCGAGGGTGCGACCGTCCGGATCTCCGGCGGCATCACCGGTAGCGAGGCCGATCTGCTGAACCAGTCGTTCGAGAAGTTCACCGAAGACACCGGCATCAAGGTCGAGTACACGGGCGACAAGAGCTTCGAGGGAAACATCGTGACGAAGGTCACCGGTGGCGACGCCCCTGACATCGCCATCGTCCCGCAGCCGGGTCTTCTGCAGACCCTCGTGGGCACGGGCGAGGTTCAGAAGGCGACGGACACCGTCTCCTCGAACGTCGACGAGTACTGGGGCGAGGACTGGAAGTCCTACGGCACCGTGGACGGAGAGTTCTACGCCGCCCCGATGCTCGCCAACGTCAAGGGCTACATCTGGTACTCGCCCTCGAAGTTCGCCGAGTGGGGCGTCGAGATCCCCAAGACCTACGACGAGCTCCTCGCCCTCACGCAGACCATCCAGGAGAAGACGGGTGCCGCTCCGTGGTGCGCCGGCTTCGCCTCCGGCGACGCGTCGGGCTGGCCCGGCACCGACTGGATCGAGGACCTCGTCCTCCGTCAGTCCGGCCCCGAGGTCTACGACCAGTGGGTCGCGAACGAGGTCAAGTTCACCGACCCCGAGATCAAGCAGGCCTTCGACGCGGTCGGTGAGATCCTGCTGAACCCCGCCTACGTCAACGCCGGCTTCGGTGACGTCAAGAGCATCAACTCGGTCGCCTTCGCCGATGTCGCGGCCAAGGTCGCCGACGGCAGCTGCCCGATGACGCACCAGGCTTCGTTCCTGTCGTCGAACTTCCTCACCGTCACGAACGCAGAGGGCGGCGAGGTGACCGTCGCGCCCGATGGTGACGTGTACGCGTTCCTGACCCCCGGCATCACCGAGGGTGAGCAGTCGGTCGAGGGTGGCGGCGAGTTCGTCGCGACGTTCTCCGACGACCCGAACGTGCAGAAGGTCGCCGAGTTCATGTCGACCCCCGAATTCGCTGACGCTCGTGTGGAGCTCGGCGGCGTGATCTCGGCCAACAAGGGCGCCGACCCGTCGCTCGCTTCCAGCGAGTTCCTGAAGGAGGCCATGGAGGTCCTTCAGAACCCCGACACCACGCTCCGCTTCGACGCGTCCGACCTGATGCCGGCCACGGTCGGTGCCGGGTCGTTCTGGAAGGGCATGGTCAGCTGGATCGACGGCACGCCCACCGACGAGGTGCTGCAGAACATCCAGGCCGGCTACGACAACTGAGCCGACCCGCAAGACCGGTGGGCCGTCCGCTTCGGCGGGCGGCCCACCGGTACCGTACCCCCATCACGGCGCCGCTGAGCCGGCCCGTCCATCGATGAGCACGAGGGCGTGTTCGGGAGGGAAGTCATGACCCAGATCAGGCAGGCGGAGAAGCCCCCGGAGGCATCTCCGCGACGCGGGCGGGCGGAGGCCGATCCGGCCCCGCGGGGCCCCGCACGGAGGCATCGGACGACCGTCCTGGTCGTCGTCATCGGGCTCATCGCCGCGGTGGCACTGTTCCTGTTCATGATCACGCGGGCACCCGCGGAGACGAGGCCCACGACCCTCGGCTTCTCGCTGAACAGCTTCTTCCGGACGCTGGGCGAGATGAACCCACTGATCCAGATCCCGCTCGTGATCCTGGTCTTCGCCGCGGTCGTCGGTCTGCTCCTCCTGCTCATCGAGTACGCGCCCCGATCGGGTAAGGGGTACTTCTGGCTGCGGCTGGTCGCGTGCTTCGGCATCCCGGTGCTGGCCTTCATGCTCCTGCGCCCGTACCAGAACGCCGTCATCTACGTCCTGGGCATCGCCGTGATCCTCGGTGGCATCCTTTTCTACGCCGACTACCGCTCACGTCAGGGCGCGGGCTACCTGTTCCAGCTCGTGCTGTTCGCCGCCCCGGCCGCGATCCTGCTGCTCATGGGGCTGGTCTACCCCGCGCTGTCCACGCTCGTGCAGTCGTTCATGGACAAGACCGGCGAGAACTTCGTCGGTTTCGAGAACTACATCTGGACCTTCACGAACCCCGAGGGCTTCTGGTCGGTCATCAACACCCTCATCTGGGTGCTGCTCGCCCCGACCTTCGCCACCGCGATCGGCCTGGCCTACGCCGTCTTCATCGACCGAGCCGCGGGGGAGCGGTTCCTCAAGATCCTCATCTTCATGCCGTTCGCGATCTCGTTCGTCGGCGCCGGCATCATCTGGAAGTTCGTCTACGACTTCCGCCAGGGCGACCAGATTGGCATCCTGAACGCGATCGTCACGGCGTTCGGCGGTCAGCCGGTGTCGTGGCTCGCGGCCACCCCGCTGATCAACACGCTCCTGCTTGTCGTGGTGTTCATCTGGAGCCAGACGGGCCTCGCCATGGTCATCCTGTCGGCGGCGATCAAGGCGGTCCCGCCGGAGCAGATGGAGGCCGCGGAGCTCGACGGGGCGAACGCCTGGGAGCGCTTCATCAACGTCACGGTCCCCGGCATCCGCTCTTCGCTCATCGTGGTGCTCACCACGATCGCAATCGGCGCTCTGAAGATCTACGACATCGTCGCGGTCATGACCGGTGGTCGCAACGACTCCACCGTCCTCGCCTTCGAGATGGTCAACCAGCAGCAGCGGTTCCAGAGCTACGGGCACTCCGCGGCGCTGGCCGTCGTGCTGTTCCTGTTCGTCCTGCCGCTGATCATCTTCAACGTGCGCCAGATCCGGAAGCAGAGGGAAGTGCGATGACCACCTCCACCGTGGTGCTCGAGCCCACGTCAGACACCCGTTCGGCACGACAGGTCGCGCGGGACACCCGTCGCCACGAGGCGATGGCGCGCAAGCGCCTGACCTCGAAGGGAGCCACGATCGCGGCGATCGCGATCGCGTTCTTCTGGACGATCCCGACCTTCGGTCTGTTCGTCACCTCGTTCCGCCCGGGCTCCGACACGCAGTCGACCGGATGGTGGACGGTCTTCACGGACCCGTCCTTCACTCTGGAGAACTACCGTCTCGCCTTCACGTCGGGCGGTACCGCGCTGACGCTGGCGGCATCGTTCCTCAACTCGCTCGCCATCACGATCCCGGTGGTCGTGTTCGCGCTGGCGATCGCCTCCTTGATCGCGTACGCGTTCGCGTGGATCGACTTCAAGGGGCGGAACTTCTTCTTCATCTTCATCTTCGCGTTGCAGATCGTGCCGCTGCAGATGGCCCTCGTGCCGCTGCTCAGCCTGTTCTCGCGCGGCTTGACGATCAACGACGTGACGATCTTCCCCGGCTTCGAGCTGCGGGGCATCGAGCACAGCTTCGCCACGGTGTGGATCGCCCACGTCATCTTCGCAATGCCGTTGGCGATCTTCCTGCTGCACAACTTCATCGCGGAGATCCCGCACGAGGTGATCGAGGCGGCGCGCGTGGACGGCGCGGGGCACGGACAGGTGTTCTTCCGTTTGATCCTGCCGCTCGCGGCTCCCGCCCTGGCATCCTTCGCGGTGCTGGAGTTCATCTGGGTGTGGAACGACCTGCTGGTGGCGACGATCTTCGCCCCGTCGTCATCGCTGCCGTTGACGCAATCGTTGAACTCGCTGTCGGGAACGTGGGGTGACCAGTGGTTCCTGCAGTCCGCGGGAACGTTCATCTCGATCCTGGTTCCCCTGATCGTGTTCTTCCTGCTGCAGCGCTTCTTCGTTCGGGGTCTCCTCGCCGGCGCGACGAAGGGCTGACGCCTTACGACGACGAGAGGGCGTGGCATCCGCGAGGGCGCCACGCCCCTTCGTCGTGCGAAGGGTCAGCCGGAACAGGACAGGCGGGCCTGGATGCTGCGCATCGCGTCGATCTCGGCCGACTGGCCGGCGACGATGGCCTCAGCCACGTCCTTCACGCGAGCGTCGTCGCCCAACTCGATGACGGCCTCGGCCATGGGAATCGCTCCCTGGTGGTGCCGGATCATCAGGTCGAGGAACAGACAGTCGGCGGGCTGCCCGTCGAGGGTGGCGAGGCGATCGAGCTCGGCATCCGAGGCCATGCCCATCTGCGCGAGCACCTCGTCCTGCGAGAGGGCGGACGTGTCGCCGTGGCTGTGCGCGCCGGACGCGGCCATCCACTGCATGAGCGGCTGGGACGACGCCTGCGGCAGCCCCCACTGCACGAGCCAGCCGTACATCTCGCCGCGCTGCCCGGACTGGGTCGTGGCGATGTCGTACGACAGGGTGCGCAGCTCGGGGTCGGCGGTCTTGCGGTAGATCTCCATCGCCATCTGGACGGCCTGCGTGTGATGAACCTGCATGTCGCGGGCGAAGCCGGCGTCGGCCGAGGCGGTCGACGGCGTCGCCGGCGCGGCGGTCGCGCCGAACGCGGTGAAGCGCCCGACGGAGAAGGCGACCGCGAGCAGCGCCACGGCGGCGACGGCGACGACGAGCCACCGCGTCGCCGGTCGCGCGACCGGGGCGTCGTCGTTCACGTCACGCCTTGCCGGGGCCGTCGATCGCACCCGAGCACGTGGCGTTCGGCTCGGGGACGTTCTGGCTGCGCCAGTACTCGGTGAAGAACTCCGCGATGCGCGGGTCGGTGGGGTCGTCGAGCTTCAGCTGGTGGTTCCAGGCGCTGACAGCCACGGGGGTGTCCATACCGGGGTACGGCGAGAGGATGGCGTAGCTCGAGGGCATGACCGCCTCGAGCGCCTCGACACCGGCCTCGTCGACACGCTCGGGATCGTAGGTGATCCAGATCGCGCCGTGCTCGAGGGAGTGCACCGCGTTCTCGTTCTGCTGGGGCTCGGTGTAGACGGCGCAGTTCAACCAGTACGGGTTGTGCGGACCGCCGGCGGGCGGGGTCTGCTCGTACGTCACGGTTCCCTCGACGTGGTCCGTGCGGTTCTCGAACGTCTCCACGCCCTCGATCTCGCGCCCGGTGCTGTTGCCGGCCTGATAGCTGGGCGGTGGCGCCGGGGCGAAGGCGAAGGATGCCACCACGAGACCGATCACGGCCAGGGCGGCGGTGGATCCGACCACCCACCAGACGAGCTTGCTGCGCTTACGACGCGCGATCTGCTTCTGGTACTCCTGGAGCTTCTGCTGCCGCTTCTGCTCGCGTTGCTGCTTGACGGTGAGGTCGATATCGGCCTGCGTGGCGGGGTTGCCGCTCTTGCGCTTGTCGGGGGAGGGGCTCATGCGGTCTGTGCTGTCTCTCTCTTATGCGGGAGGCGTCGGCGCGGGCCGATGCGCCCAGCCTATGCGGGTGAATGCGGCGTCGGCCTGAAAGGAACCCGCGAGGGGATGGTGCTGAAGCTGAGCCGCGCGATAGTATTACGGTGTCGAATCGTTTCGAGGTTCGGCGATCCCCCTCTTTTGTCAGCCCGGCTCCGTCCGGGCCATCCGTGTTGCGAAACGAACTGACTGCCGTGCTCGATACCGCCTCCCAGCCCGTGATCCCCTCGACCGCCCGCCCCGAGACCTCGGCGACGGGTGCCATCCGCGCGCTCGGCAGCAATCCCGCCACCGCGCCGGTCGTGTTGCATCCCGGCGACAGCATCCCCGCATCGCGTCGTGTGCTGTACGTCGTGCTGCTGGGGGCGCTCACCGCCCTCGGGCCCTTCACGATCGACCTGTACCTGCCGGCCTTCCCGGTGCTCGAGGCCGACTTCCAGACGTCGGCGGCGGCGATCCAGCTGACGCTGACCGGGACGATGATCGGCTTCGCCCTCGGGCAACTCATCGTGGGGCCCCTCAGCGACAAGGTCGGGCGCCGCATCCCGCTGCTGTCGGTCACCGCTCTGCATGTCGCGGCCAGCGTCTTCGCGGCCCTGGCCCCGACGCTCGGCACGCTGTCGATCGCGCGCGTGCTCATGGGGGCCGGTGCGGCGGCCGGTGGTGTGGTCGCCGCGGCGATCGTCCGGGACCTTTTCGGAGGGCGCCGCCTCGTCGTGATGCTCTCGCGTCTGGCTCTGGTGTCCGGCGTCGCTCCGGTCCTGGCTCCCCTCGCCGGCTCGCTGCTGCTGTCGGTCATGCCGTGGCGCGGCATCTTCTGGGTCTTGGCCGCGTACGGCACGGTCATGCTCGTGTCTGCCATCGTGTTCGTTCCCGAGACGCTCCCCTCCGCTCGCCGCGGCGGCAAGGGCGCGACGACCGTGTGGCAGCGGTACGCGAGTGTGTTCCGCGACCGCGTCTTCATCGGTGTGCTCGTCATCGGCGCCATGACCTTCAGCGGTCTCTTCTCTTACCTGTCGGCGTCGTCGTTCCTCTTCCAACAGAGCTACGGCTTCGACGCCCAGCAGTACGGCGTGCTGTTCGCGGCCAACTCCGTCGGTCTGGTGATCGGCGTGCAGGTGGCCTCGCGTCTGGCTGCGCGATTCGGTCCCCAGTGGGTCTTGGCGTTCTCGACGGCCTCGCTGGTGTTGTGGGCGACCGTGATCGTCGTGTTCGATCAGCTCGGCCTCGGGCTGTGGGGCACGGTGATCCCGTTGTTCTTCTTCATGACCTCCTGTGGATTCACGTTCCCGTGCGCGCAGGTGCTCGCCCTGGATCGCCACGGCAAGGCGGCAGGAACCGCGCAGTCGATCATCGGCGCGTCGAACTTCGGCATCGCGGGAGTGATCTCGCCCGTGGTCGGTCTGTTGGCCACGGGTTCCGGCATCACCGCGACGACGATGGCATCCGTCATGGTGGGGTGCGCGGTGCTCGGCGTCCTGGCCCTGTGGCTGCTCGTGCGCCCGCGCACCGTCGCGCGGCTCGCGCCGTGACCCGATGCCGCGGCGCGAACAGTAGCAGAGGGCGTGCCGAGGTTCCGCGGCGCCGCCCGGACGGGCATCATTAGCCGATGAACGTCGATTCCGAGCCCGTGGCGCCGCTGACGGTGCGCTCCGATCGTGCGTGGGGCATCGTCGGCCTGGTGCTGATCGCTCTCGCCTGCGGACTGGGGGCGTGGGTGTACTTCCGTGGGCCGAGCCCGTTCGCGATCGACGTGTGGTGGAACCAGTTGTTCGCCGCGGCGCCGCTGGAGCCGCTGCTGTCGTTCGCGCTCGTGATGAACGAGCTGGGCGGCTACGTCACCGCCATCCTCATCGTCCCGATCGGCGGTGCGCTCGCGCTGTTCCTCTTCGGCAAGCGGTGGGCGGCGCTGTACTTCCTCGCGGCCTCGGCGGGCAGCGCTCTGCTCGTGCAGGTGCTGAAGCACACGTTCGGACGCGCGCGTCCGGAAGACATCCTCGTGCTCTCCGATTACGGCTCCTTCCCGTCGGGGCACACCGCGAACGCGGCGACCATCGCGGTGGTGGCCGGAATCCTCTTCCCGTCGCTCTGGGTGCGGCTGGCCGGTGCGGCCTGGCTCGTGCTGATGGCTTTCAGCCGCACATACCTGCACGCCCACTGGCTCTCCGACACCATCGGCGGCGCCCTCGTCGGCGCCGGCGCGGCTCTCGTGCTGGCCGCGGTGTTCTCGCGTCTGCGCGCACGCGACGCGGACCGCGCGACGCTCCGGCGCGCCGGCCGAGCCCCGGATGCCGTGTCCCCGCGCACGTCCTAGGCTGACCGCTATGAGCGACAGTGCCGCCGCCCGTCCCGCCGACGATCCCGAGGTCTCACGTCTGCGCGCGGCGGCAGAGGCTGCGGAGGCGGAACTGCGTCTGGCCCGGGCGCGCGCCGAGCTCGCGTCCGCCGAGGCCGCTGCCGCTCGTGCCCGCGCGGATGCCGCCGCGGGGCCGGACGTCGAAACCACGACGTCGGCGGGCGAAGCGGCGCCATCACGTACCTCGTCGACGCGGCAGCCCGCCCCCGACGCCGAAGCTCCTCTCACCGCCGCCCAGGTCGCCGAGATCGCGGCCGGGTATGGGAGCGACGCGGCGGCCCTCGACCTCGGCGTGCTCGTCAACGGCGGCCCGGTGGCATCCGTTCGCGTGCGCATCCCGCTCGCCATGACCAACCGGCACGGGCTTGTCGCCGGGGCCACCGGGACGGGCAAGACGCGCACGCTGCAACTCCTGGCCGAGCAGCTGTCGGCCAGCGGCGTTCCCGTGTTCGCGGCCGACATCAAGGGCGACCTGTCCGGTATCGCGGCTCCCGGCGCGGAGAGCGAGAAGCTCAGGGCGCGCACCCGCTCCCTCGAACAGGACTGGTCACCGCGCGCGTACCCCACGGAGTTCTACGCACTCGGGGACGACTCCGCGTCCGGTGTGCCGGTGCGGGCGACGGTATCGGGATTCGGCCCCCTGCTGCTCAGCCGCGTGCTCGGCCTCAACGCCACCCAGGAGTCGAGTCTGGCGCTCGTGTTCCACTACGCGGACGAGAAAGGCCTCGCCCTCGTCGATCTCTCCGACCTCCGGGCGGTGCTGACGTTCCTCACCAGCGATGAAGGCAAAGCCGAGCTGAAGAACGTCGGGGGACTGTCGAGCGCGACCGCCGGTGTCATCCTGCGCGAGCTCGTTGCCTTCTCGGCCTCCGGCGCCGACGGCTTCTTCGGCGAACCGGAGCTGGACGTGACGGACTTCCTGCGCGTCACCGCCGAGGGCGAGGGCATGGTGAGCTTGCTCGAGGTGCCGAACGTCGCCGCACGCCCCGAGCTGTACTCGACGTTTCTCATGTACCTGCTGGCGGAGCTCTACGAGGTGCTCCCCGAGGTCGGCGATCTCGACAAGCCGAAGCTGGTGTTCTTCTTCGACGAGGCGCACCTGCTGTTCCGGGACGCGTCGAAGGCGTTCCTCGCGGCGATCACGCAAACCGTGCGCCTCATCCGGTCGAAGGGCGTCGGCGTCTTCTTCGTCACACAGACACCCAAGGACGTCCCGGCCGACGTGCTGGCGCAGCTCGGTTCGCGCGTCCAGCACGCGCTGCGCGCCTTCACTCCCGATGACGCCGCGGCTCTGCGCGCCTCGGTGCGCACGTACCCGGCCTCCGGTTACGACCTCGAGCGCGTGCTGCAGGAGCTCGGGACCGGCGAGGCGATCATCACCGTGATGGATGAACGTGGCACGCCGACGCCCGTCGCCTGGACGCGGCTGTACGCACCACGGGCGTCGATGGCGCCGATCCCCGCGGGCGACCTCGCCGCCGCCGTCTCGGCATCCCCCCTGTTCGCCCGATACGGCTCACCGCTGGAGCGCGAGTCCGCGCGTGAGATCCTCGCAGCGCGGCTGCAAGCGGCGACCGAGGCGCGGGAGGCCGCCGAACGGGCGAAGAAGGCCGCCGCCGATGAAGCGGAGTACGCGCGGCAGAAGGCGGCGATCGACAAGGCCCACGCCGAGGCGCAGAAGAAGGCGCAGCGCGAGTACGACCGGCTGCTCAGGGGAACGGCATCCCCTCGGTCGAGCTCTCCCTCGTCGCCGCTCGACGACCTTCTGGGCCGCGGTTCCACGCGGACGATCCTGAACGGTGTGATCCGGGGCCTGTTCGGCACCGGCCGCCGTTAACCCGGCGCGAGTCGCCAAGACTTGTCGCCGCGGAGCACCCGACGGCGACAAATCCTGGCGACTCGCGCGTGGCGGGGCGGTCAGGGGCGGCGGATCTCGAGGGGCATCGTGGAGGTGTCGATGAGGGGGTCGTCGTCCTGGCGGGCGACCACGGCCTCCGCTTCCGCGGGTGTCTCGACCGCGGGCACCGAGCCCAGCAGGGGTCGCCGCGCGGTCTCGCGCATCGCCAGCAGCGCGAGGAGACCGAGCGCCGCGAAGAACATGATGTAGAAAGCGGGCATGAGGGTGTTCCCGGTCCACTCGATCAGCGCCTGGCTGAACAGCGGCGTCGTTCCGCCGAACAGCGACACCGCGATGTTGTACGCCACGGCCATCGCACCGAAACGTGACGCGGTGGGGAAGAGGGCGGGGAGCGCGGATGCCGAGATCGCGACGTAGAACGCCACCGGCACCGCCGCCATGAACAGGGCGATCATGACCGCCCACAGCTCGCCGATCTGCATGATGAGGAAGGCGGGGACGAGGAGCACGACGGCCGATCCGGCGGCGATCGCGTACACGGGCTTCCGGCCGATCCGGTCACTGAGCTTGCCGATCAGAGGGAGCGTGGCCGACATCACCAGCAGGACCGGAACCGTTGCGACGGCGGCTCCGAGGTTGGAGATGCCGACCTCGGTCTCGAGGTAGGTGGGCATGTAGCTCGTCAGCGCGTAGCCGGCCGTGTTGGTCGCCGCGACGAGCGCGATGCCGATGAGCAGCGCACGCCAGTGATGACGCACGATGCCCCTGAGCCCCTGCCGAGCCAGGGGATCGTCGGAGCCGATCTCCTGCGCGGCTTCGGCCGCATGGGTCTGCTCGAACGAGGGGGTCTCGGGGATGCGCAGACGGAAGTAGATCGCGACGATACCCAGCGGGATCGCCAGCAGGAACGGGATACGCCAGCCGTACTCGACCATCGCGTTCTCGCCCGAGATGGAGGTCGTGATCGCCGTCGTGATCGCCACCGCCGAGGCCCCGGCGGCGAACCCGACGTACGAGCCGACATCGAGCCACGACGACCAGAACCCCCGGCTGCGGTCGGGGGAGAACTCCGACACGTACGTCGTCGCGCCGGCGTACTCGCCTCCCGTGGAGAACCCCTGGACCATCTTCAGCAGGTACAGCGGCACGATGGCCCACAGACCGATCGCGGCCGACCCGGGCAGCAGGCCGATGAGGGCGGTCGCGGTGGCCATCATCGCCATGGTCAGGAACAGCACCTTCTGGCGTCCGATGCGGTCGCCGAGGGGGCCCAGGACGAAGCCACCGAACGGGCGGACGAGGAACGAGATCGCGAAGCCGAGCAGGGTGACGAGGAGGCCCCACGGCTCGGGGAGGTCGGAGGTGAAGACGACCGCGAGGGTGACGGCGAGGTACCCATAGATGCCGAAGTCGAACCACTCCATGAAGTTGCCGACGACGGTTCCGCCGATGGCCGTGCGGACGCGCTTCTTGTCGACGACGATGACGTCATCGACCTCGAGGCGGGGATGATCGGATGCCGCGGAAGAATGCTGGCTCATACTCCACCCCTACCGCGAACGCGGTGCGTTTTCCAGTCGATGGGATGCGCGGAACGGATGTGTTAGCCCGGTCCCGTCGCCCGCCGCGAGAAGCCCGGTCGGTCGCTCAGAGCCGCTCGCCCTCGGCAGACTTCCCCCCGCGCGTCAGGAGAATGTCAGGATCGTATCGCCCCACGCGCGGCGGAGGTCGCCGTCGAGGTCGTTGACGACGGCGTCGTGGCGGTCGATCACGAGCGTCGCCCGCGCGTCGTCCCCGTCCGTGCGGAATGGGGGCCAGGCGGGGGTGCCGGATGCCGTCGGCTCGTCTCCCCGAGCGAAGGCAGTCCACCGCGCCAGCATTCGCGCGGAGATCAGGTCGGCGATGCGGCGCCCGCCGAGCCGGAAGGTCAGGTCCTTCGGGCCGCTCACGAGGTTCCCCCACACGTACGGCAACTCGGTTGCGTGTGTGGCCCCGAGGCCGATGAGTCGGAGGAAGGGCGCGGCGTGATCGAAGCGGTACAGCCACACCGGCGCGGCCTTCGAGTGACCTTCGGCCACCCACAGCGTGGGGAGACGGAAGCCGATATCGCGCGCCACGCCCAGCCCGATCGCACGATGACGCACGTGCTCGTACGCGGTCAGCACCTGTTCGCGCGTCGGCAGTTCGACGCCGGGGCTCTCCGCCGCCATATCGGCGAACATCTGATCGATGCGTTCGCCCGTGATGGGGATGAGCGGCGACTTCATGAACGAGAACAGTGACGCTTCGTCTTTGTTCGTGCCGATCACGAGGGGGACCGGGATGCCGCGGCCCTCCCGGAGCACCGCGATGGGGGCCTCCGGGAGCAGGTCGCCGTCGACGACCGGAGCGAACGCGAGCGTGCCGGGGTCGCTCGTCGGGACGTCGGCGTAGACGCGCTGGCTGGCGGCGACGATCGCGTCGACCGAGGCGGCCTCGACCGCGGTCGAAGCCGCGGGGTCGTCCGCGGCGATTCCCAATTCGGAGAGGAAGCGGCGGGCGACCTTCATCGCGCGCGCGCTGCCGTAGACGCTGGAGGCCGGAGACGATTGAGCGATCGCGCGGTGGAACAGACCCCGCGCCGACGGGGTCGCAAGGAGCGTGGTGACCAGGCCGCCCCCTGCGGACTCGCCGAACACCGTGACGCGGCTCGGATCTCCGCCGAAGGCCGCAACATTGCGCTGCACCCACCGCAGGGCGAGCAGGACGTCCTTGAGAGCGAGATTGCCGTCGAAACCCCCGTCGGGTAGGGCGTGGGAGAGGTCGAGAAAGCCGAGGGCGCCCAGGCGGTAGTTGACCGTGACCACGATCACGTCGCCGGCCGACACCATCGACGTCGCGTCATAGAGCGGTTGGCTCGAGGACCCGAACGTGTAGGCGCCGCCGTGCAGCCACACCATCACCGGGCGGGCGGACGCGCTTTCCCCCTCCGGCGCCCACACATTCAGCGACAGGCAGTCCTCGTCTTCGACGGCTCCTTCTCCGAGCGGGATCGCCGGGTTCGTGGGCTGCGGGCAGACGGGGCCGAAGTCGGTGGCATCCACGACGCCGTCGGCGTCCGGCGCGGGGAGGGGGTCGCGCCAGCGGCGATCGCCCGTCGGGGGGAGGGCGAAGCGGATGCCGCGCCACGAGCGGACGGAACGGTCCACGCGGCCGCGGAAGGTGCCGGCGGGCGCGGTGACGGTGACGGCGGTCTCCACGCGCCTCACCCTAGCGGCGTCAAGCCCCCGCCCGTGTTGTCGGCCGGGCGTACGGTGGCGGCATGAACGAGCTGTCCGCCCCCACCGGCCGTGAACCCGCGCTCGTCGCGCAGCCCCGACCGGACGGATCGCCTCCGCGCGCGCTCGTCCTCGGGGCCACCGGCTATCTCGGGGGTCGTCTGGTGCCGCGCCTGCTGTCGGCCGGCTATCGGGTGCGCGTGCTCGCCCGCGACGCGCGGCGCGTCGAAGCGTTCCCCTGGGGCCATGACGTCGAGACGATCGAGGGCGACGCGACCGATCAGGCGGCGGTGGCCCGTGCCGTCGAGGCTGTCGACGTGGTCTACTACCTCATCCACTCCATGGGCGGCGGGCGCGACTTCGAGGACACCGATCGTCGCGCGGCCCGAACGGTCGCCGACGCCGCCGCAGAGGCATCCGTGTCTCGGATCATCTACCTCGGCGGGCTCCACCCCGACGACGCGCCGCTGTCGGCGCATTTGCGCTCGCGCGTCGAGGTGGGCGAGATCCTGCTCGCCAGCGGAGTGCCGACGCTCGTGCTGCAGGCCGGTGTGGTGATCGGATCGGGCTCGGCGTCGTTCGAGATGGTGCGGCACCTCACCGACGTCCTGCCGTACATGCCCGCGCCCAAGTGGGTGCGCAATCACATCCAGCCGATCGCCGTGCGCGACGTGCTGCACTATCTGCTCGGGGCCGCGCGTGTCGCCCCCAACGTCAACCGCGCCGTCGACATCGGCGGTCCCGACGTGCTGCGCTACGGGCAAATGATGAACGGCTACGCCCTCGAGGCGGGGCTTCCCCAGCGCGCGATCGCGTCACTCCCCGTGCTCACCCCGCGGCTGGCCTCGCACTGGGTCAATCTCGTCACCCCGATCCCGAAGTCGATCGCCCGTCCGCTGGTGGAGTCGCTGCAGAACGACTGCGTCGTGAAGGACCGTGCGATCGACGACCTCGTCCCGCGTCCCGAGGGCGGGCTGATGCCTTACCGTGAGGCCGTGCGCCGAGCGCTCGGCCGGGTGAACGACGACGCCATCGAGACCAGCTGGCAGGATTCCGAGGTCTCGGGAGCGCCGAGTGACCCGCTGCCGAGCGACCCCGAGTGGGCGGGCCGTCTGGTCTACACCGACGAGCGGACGATGCGCACGAGCGCGAGCCCCGCGCAACTGTGGTCGGTGATCGAAGGCATCGGCGGCGAGAACGGCTGGTACTCGTCACCACTGCTCTGGGCCATCCGGGGGTGGATGGACCGTCTGGTCGGCGGGGTGGGCCTCGCGCGCGGTCGGCGCAGCCGTACGGTCGTCACGGTCGGAGACGCCCTGGACTTCTGGCGTGTCGAGGCCATCGAGCCGGGCCGTCTGCTGCGCCTGCGTGCCGAGATGAAGGTGCCTGGTGGGGCGTGGCTCGAGCTGCGCGCGAGTCCCGAGGGCGACGGTGCGCGATTCGACCAGCGGGCGTTGTTCTTCCCCACGGGGCTCGCCGGGCGGTTGTACTGGCTGGCCGTCCTCCCGTTCCACGGACTCATCTTCAGCGGTATGGCACGACGCATCACCGCCGCCGCCGAATCGGTGCAGCGCGATGACCTGGCGCCGAAGGCCAAGGCGGGGCGCATGGCCCCCGAGGTGCCCGAGGTGGAGACGATCCCCGCCGCATCGGACGCACCCGCCTAGGCTGGGACGGTGCCGCACACCGCTCGCGTGATCACCGTCTCCGACCGCTCCGCCGCCGGGCTCCGCGAGGACCGGGGCGGTCCGCTCGCCGTGTCGCTCCTGCGCGAGGCGGGGTTCGAGTGCGCCGACGCCGTCGTCGTACCCGATGGTGCGGACAGCGTGGAGAGCGCTCTCCGCGCCGCGATCGCTGCGGGCGCGGGTCTGGTCGTCACGACCGGCGGCACCGGTGTCGCACCCACGGACCGCACGCCGGAGGGCACCGTGACGGTGCTCGACCGTCAGATCCCGGGGATCGCCGAGGAGCTCCGCCGCCGCGGACTCGACGACACGCCGCTCGCGGTCCTCTCGCGCGGACTCGCCGGCATCGCCGACCCCGCGACCCTCGTCGTGAACCTTCCCGGATCCACGCGTGCCGTGGCATCCGGAATCGCCGTGATCGCCGAGCTGGCCCCGCACGTCCTCGATCAGCTCGCCGGAGGAGACCACGCATGAGCGCCGTCCGTATCGCCCGCCTGTCCGAGGAACCGCTCGACCTCGACGCGCACCTGCGTGCGGTGGAAGACGACGCCTCAGGAGCGGTCACGACGTTCGTCGGGCGCGTTCGCAACACCGACCCGGATGCCACGGATGCCGTCGTCGCGCTGGAGTACAGCGCACATCCCGACGCGCCCGCCGCGCTCCACCGCATCGCCGAGCACGCTGCCGCGGGCACCGATGCGATCGTGGCGGTGAGCCACCGTGTGGGGCGCCTAGGCGTGGGGGAGGCGGCGGTCGTCATCGCGGTGGCTTCGGGTCACCGGGCCGCGGCATTCGAGGTGTGCCGCACCGTCATCGAGACGATCAAGACCGATCTGCCCGTGTGGAAGCGTCAGGTGGAGGCAGACGGCACCACGGCCTGGAAGGGCCTCGGGGGCTAGCGCTTGGCATCCGAGCACGCATAAACGCGTTCGGCGAGCATAAACGCGCTGTGCATGCGTTTCTGCGCGTGGAAAGCGTTTATGCGTGAGGGCCGACGGCGGGACGGCGGGACGGCGCGACGGCGCGACGG
Source organism: Microbacterium sp. ACRRU (assembly GCF_022346945.1). GTDB lineage: Bacteria > Actinomycetota > Actinomycetes > Actinomycetales > Microbacteriaceae > Microbacterium > Microbacterium mcarthurae. The sequence goes on from NZ_JAKRNI010000018.1 coordinate 22,790, forward strand.
CGGGACGGCGCGGAAGGCGTGGGGCGGCGCGGCTCAGCCGCCGGCGAACGGGGGCAGCACGTCCACGTGCGTGACCCCGGCGAGGGGGGCGTCGTCGTCGCGGCGCTCGCCGTCGACGAGGACGGCGCAGCGGTCCAGGATGCCGCCGAGCTCGGGGTGGTCGGCGACGACGGCCGCGCGCAGCGACTCGAGTCCCGGCTCGTGGCGGTCTTCGGCATCCGTTCCCGCCGCCTCGGCCGCGGCGGCGAAGTAGCGCACCCGGACGCTCACGCGGTCTCTCCCGGGCGGTGCCAGTCGCCGGACTTGCCGCCCGTCTTGGCGACGATCCGCACGTTCTCGATGGACGTGCCCTTGTCCAGGCCCTTCACCATGTCGACGATCGCGAGGGCGGCCACCGACACGCTGGTCAGGGCCTCCATCTCGACGCCGGTGCGGTCGGCGGTGCCCACGGTGGCCTCGATCTCGACGCCGTCGTCCACGATCGCGAGGTCGACCGAGGCCCGGTGCACGCCGATGACGTGCGCGAGGGGGAGGAGCGCGGGCGTGGACTTCGCCGCCTGGATGCCGGAAATCCGTGCCACCGCCAGGACATCGCCCTTGGGGGCGGTGCCGTCGCGGAGAGCTGCGACCACCTCGGGGCTGCAGCGGACGAAGCCGCGCGCCGTCGCGGTGCGCACGGTGGGCTGCTTGGCGGTGACGTCGACCATGCGGGCGTGACCCGCGGCATCCAGATGGGTGAAGGTCATGGAATCAGCATGACATCGACGGGGTCGCCGACGGCGACCGAGGCCACCTCGGCGGGGACGATCGCGAACGCCTCGGCTCGCGCCAGCGACGCGGCGAGGTGCGACCCCGACCCTCCCGGGGTGGCGGGGCGCACGGTGCCGGCGACGAGGTCGACGACAGCGGGGAGGTACTGGCGGCGACCGGGGGGTGTCGTCCAGGTCTCGGATGCCGTGAGCCGGGCCCTGCGGCGGTCGATCACCGCGCGTCCCTGCAGGCGGAGCAGCGCGGGACGCACGAACACCTCGAACGATACGGCCACGCTCACGGGGTTTCCGGGGAGCCCGAAGACGAGCCGGCCGTCGTCGAGTCGACCGAAGGCCTGCGGCTTCCCCGGCTGCATCGCGACCTTCTCGAACGCGATGCGGTCGGACAGTGCCTGGCGCACCGGTTCGTACGCTCCGGCGCTGACGCCGCCGCTGAAGACCACGACGTCGACCTCGGCCGCGTGTGCGAGCACGTCGTCGACTGCTCCGGCCTCGTCGGTCACGTGCGCCACGAGCACGACGTCGGCGTCGGCATCGGCGACGAGCGAGGCCAGCAGCGTCGCGTTCGAGTCGGGCGTCTGACCGCGACCCGGTGCGACGCCGGGCGGCACCAGCTCGCTCCCGGTGGACACGACCGCGACGCGCGGACGGCGACGCACCTCGACCCGGTCGACGCCCGCCGCCGCCGCAGCGGCCCGTGCGAAGGGACCGAGCCGCTCTCCCGCGGTGAGCACGACCTCGCCCGCGCGGACGTCGCCGCCGCGGCGTCGGATGAACGCCCCCGCGCCGGCCGGAGCGCGATGCACGTGGACGGTGCCGAGCGAGTCGGCGAGACCGCCCGCGGTGTCCTCGAACGGGACGACGGCGTCGGCGCCCGTCGGGACCGGCGCCCCCGTCATGATGCGCACGGCCTCGCCCGGGCCGAACGCGGGATCATCGGCGGAACCCGCCGGGAGGTCGGCCACGACCCGGAGGACCACCGGGGTCCCGGCATCCGCGCCCGCGACGTCGGCGAAGCGCACGGCGAAGCCGTCCATCGACGAATTGTCGTCTCCCGGGAGGTCGTGGCGGGCGCGCACATCCGCCGCGAGCGTGCGGCCCGCGGCCTCCGCGAGACCGACCGTCTCGACGGGCAGCATGGTGACGGCTTCGAGCACGCGGGCGCGGTGCTCCTCGACGGTGCGGAAATCAGGCACGCGGGGTCCTTCCGACGAGCGGGACGATGTCGTGGCGGGCGCGCAGCGCGTCGATGATCGCCATGCGGCCGAGGAGCGGCTCCCCGGCGCCCGTGATCAGCTTGATCGCCTCTGTCGCGAGCACGCCGCCCACCTGCACGCACAGCGAACCGAGCACGCCGACCTGCGCGCACGTGGGGGGTTCGCCGACGGAATCCGCGGGGAACACGTCCGACAGGGTCACGGGGGCGCGCCCCTCGGGCGGACGTGACCAGAACACCGTCGCCTGCGCCGACCATTCCTGCACCGCGCCCCACACCAGCGGCATTCCGAGGGCGTCGGTGGCGGATGCCACGGCGCTGCGCGTGTCGAAGGTGTCGCTGCCGTCGATCACGACGTGCGCGTCGGCGAGAAGCGGCCGCGCATTGTCGGCGGTGAGGCGCACCGCTTCCTCGCGCACGCGCGTGAGGGGCGAGAGGTCGCGGATCGCGCGCGCCGCCGAGGCCGTCTTCGGGACGCCGATGTCGTCGACGCGGTGCATCAGCTGCCGCTGCAGGTTCGTGCGCTCCACGATGTCGTCGTCGATCACGGTGAGTTCGCCGACGCCGGCGGCGGCGAGGGCCAGCAGCACGGGCGAACCCAGACCCCCCGCCCCCACCACCGCGACGCGCGCGGCGGCGAGGCGCCGCTGGCCTTCCTCGCCGATGCCGGCGAGCACGGCGTGCCGGGCGGTGCGGACGAGTTCTTCGGGGGCGAGGGATGCCACCGGGTCGACGAGCGGCTTCATCCGCCGATCGCGCTCATCGTGCGCTCGGGCTGGACGAAGTCGGCGCGCGCCAGCCCGACGCGGTCGGAACCGTGCGCGCGGGGCTTTCGCCACATGGCATCCCGCCAGATCTGCGCGAGACCCTCGTCGCTCGCGCCGTCGCGCAGCGCGGTGAGCAGATCGGTCTCCTCGTGCGAGAACAGACACGAGCGGATGCGGCCGTCGGCGGTGACCCGCGTGCGCGTGCACGCGGCGCAGAACGGCTCGGTCACCGAGGAGATGATCCCGACGTGGCCCGCCAGCGTGCTGTGGCCGCGGCGCCGCACCTCCCACCGCTCGGCGGGGGCGGCGCCGCGCCCGCGCGGGTCGGGCGACAGGTCGAACACGTCCTCGAGGGCGCCGCGGATCTCGCGCGCGGGGACGACCTGCGTCTCGGTCCACGAGCGGTCGCCGTCGAGCGGCATGTCCTCGATGAACCGCATCTCGTAGCCGTGGGTGACCGCCCAGTCCACGAGCGGCACGACCTCGGTGTCGTTGATGCCGCGCAGCAGCACCGCGTTGATCTTGATGGGGCCGAGGCCGGCGGCCTGGGCGGCGTCGAGCCCCGCGAGGACCTTGTCGAGGTGCGGGCGGCGGGTCAGCTCGGCGAAGGTTTCGGGGTGCAGCGTGTCCAGCGACGCGTTCAGTCGAGTGAGACCGGCATCCTTGAGGGCCTGCGCGCGACGGTCGAGCCCCACCGCGTTCGTCGTCATCGCGATCGGAAGGTCGGGGTGGTCGGCGCGGATGCGGCCGATGACGTCCTCGAGGTCTTTGCGGACGAGCGGTTCCCCGCCGGTCAGGCGCAACTCCTCGGCGCCGAGCTGGCGCACGGCGACCCGCACGATGCGCGCGATCTCCTCGCCGGTCATGAGCTGCTGCTGCGGCATCCAGGGCAGCCCCTCGGCAGGCATGCAGTACGTGCAGCGCAGGTTGCACTTGTCGATGACGGAGACGCGCAGGTCGCGGGCGACGCGCCCGAACCGGTCGAGCAACCCGCCCTCGCGGGGCGCCCCGGTCTCGCGCACGGCATCCATGCGACGAGCCTAGGCGAGTGGCGGCGGGCCGGGGGTCGCCGCCGTCGCGTCGGCGGCGATACCGTCGTGCCATGCCGCACACCTTCCGCATCGCGCAGGCCGCACGCCTGCTCGGGGTCAGCGACGACACCGTGCGCCGCTGGGTCGACCAGGGTCTGCTTCCCACGACGGGCGCGACGCCCGTGGAGATTCCCGGTGAGGCGCTCGCCGCCCGCGCCGTCGCCCTCGCCGACGAACCCGAGGACCCCACCGGTGCCGTCTCCAGCGCGCGCAACCGCTTCGTCGGGATCGTCACGCGCGTACGTATCGACGGCGTGATGGCCCAGGTCGACCTGCAGTGCGGGCCGCACCGGATCGTGTCGCTCATGTCGGCCGAGGCGGCACGCGAACTCGCGCTCGTCCCGGGCGCGCTCGCCGTGGCATCCGTGAAGGCCACCGTCGTGACCGTGGAAACGCCGCGCGAGCGGATCTGATCGCCCATCTGGTCCGCGGATGCGGAACAATGGATGCCGCGGCCCCGTGCCCGCGGAAAGGTCCCGCCATGCGTCTCGCCCGTCTCGCACTGCCCCTCGCGGCCGTGCTGTCGATGACGGCGTGCGCTTCGGCGGTGCCCCCCGCCGCGGGCGACGGGCCCACCGGAGTCGTGCAGGTGTACGCGGCGGCGTCGCTGCAGAGAGCGTTCGACGAGATCGCCGCGGCGTTCGAGGCCGCGCACCCGGGGGTGGACGTCGTCTCCGTATACGACGGCTCGAGCACGCTGGCGACCCAGATCGGCCAGGGCGCCCCGGCCGACGTCTTCGCATCCGCCGACGAGGACACCATGGCCAGGATCGGCGATCTCGCCGTGGATGCCCGGATCTTCGCGGCGAACACTCTCGTCATCGCGGTCCCGGCGGGCAATCCGGGCGGCGTCACCGGCCTCGCCGATCTGACCCGCGTGACGACGGTGCTCTGCGCGGCCGCGGTCCCGTGCGGGTCGGCGTCGGCGACGCTCCTGGCGCAGGCCGACGTGTCGGTGACGCCGGTGAGCGAGGAGCAGAACGTCACCGCGGTGCTCGCGAAGGTCGAGGCGGGCGACGCACAGGCAGGCCTGGTCTACGCCACCGACGCCGCCGGTCGCGGCGATGTCGAGGTCATCGTCCCGGAGGGGGCCGAGGGCGTGGTCAACCGCTACCCGATCTCCGCGCTCCGCGATGCCGCCAACCCCGGGGGTGCGGAGGCGTTCACCGCGTTCGTGCTGTCACCGCAGGGGCAGGGCATCCTCGCCGACGCGGGATTCCGCGCCCCATGACCGGGGGCGGGTACGTTCCGCGCTGGCTCGTGGTGCCGGCGCTGGCGGGCTTGGCATTCCTCCTCATCCCCCTCGCGGCGCTCATCGGGCGCGTCGAGTGGGGCACCCTGTGGGCGGATGTGACCTCGGATGCCGCCCGCTCGGCGCTGCTGCTGTCGGTGGCCACGGGGGCCGCGGCCACCGCGGTGTGCGCCGGTGTCGGCATCCCGCTCGCCGTCCTCATCGCCCGCAGCTCCCGTCGCACTGCGGCGGTGTTGCGCGCGCTCGTGACCGTGCCGCTCGTGCTGCCGCCCATGGTCGGCGGCGTCGCGCTGTTGTACCTCTTCGGCCGCAGCGGATGGCTGGGCGGCCTCGGGCTCGCCTTCACCACGACGGCCGTCGTGCTCGCCCAGGTCTTCGTCGCCCTGCCGTTCCTCGTGCTCGCCGTCGAGGGGGCGCTGCGCAGCACCGGGGTGGACTTCGAGCGCGCCGCCGCGTCGCTCGGTGCGAGCCGCGGCACGATCCTGCGGCGCGTGACGCTGCCGCTCGCCGCCCCCGGGATCGTCGCCGGAGTCGTCCTGTGCTTCGCCCGGGCGATCGGCGAGTTCGGCGCGACCGCCCTGTTCGCCGGCAATCGTCCCGGTGTGACGCAGACGATGCCGCTGGCGATCTACACCGCGTTTAACGGCGGCGGCGTGGCCGAGGGCACCGCGGTGGCACTCGCTCTGCTGCTGCTGGTCACGGCGATCGCCGTCCTCCTGCTGGTGCGCGGGTGGCGCCCGTCGGCGGGCGCGTCGTGACCGCCGCGCTCTCGGCGCACATCGTCGTGCGGCGTCGCGCCTTCGTCGTCGACGTCGGCTTCGACGTGGCGCCCGGTGAGACGCTCGCGATCATGGGGCGCAGCGGCGCGGGGAAATCGACGCTGCTCCAGGTCCTCGCCGGGCTTCAGCCGCTCGACGCGGGGGAGGTGTCGCTGGATGACCGCGTGCTGGACCGTGCCGCAGCTCCTCGCGTGCGTACCGCCCCGATGCATCGGGGCATCGTGCTCCTCGACCAGGACGCACGCTTGTTCCCGCACCTCTCCGTCCGCGAGAACGTGGCCTTCGGTCCGCGCGCCGCCGGCGTGGACCGTGGGACCGCTCGGGACCGGGCGGAGGAGTGGCTCGCCCGCGTAGGGCTGCCCGGGACCGGTGAGCGTCCTCCGGCGACCCTCTCCGGCGGGGAACAGCAGCGTGTCGCGGTCGCGCGCGCCCTCGCGGCCCGACCGCGTGCGGTGCTGCTGGACGAACCCCTCGTCGCCCTCGACCCCGTCACCGCCGCCGAGATCCGGGCCATGCTGCGCGAGGCGCTGAGCGGCGTCACCGCGGTCGCCGTCACGCACGACGCCGTGGACGCCGCCGCTCTCGCCGACCGGCTGCTCATCATCGAAGAGGGCAGGGCCACCCAGGGGGGTGCGGTGGCCGACGTGCTGCGCGCTCCGGCCACCGATGTCGCGGCGCGCATCGCCGGACTGGAGCGTCTCGTCGGTCGTGCCGCGCGCGGCGGCTGGACGAGCGACGCCGTGCGGCTGGAGTCGTCGGATGCCGCCTCCCGCTCGCTCGCCGCGAACGAGGGGCGCTCGATGGCCGCGGTGTTCCGGGCCTCCGATGTCCGCATCGGCGGGGCGGCGGTCAACGCCTGGTCCGCGCGCGTGGAACGACTGGAGCCGACCCCGTCGGGGGTGCGGGTCGTCACCTCGCGCGGAGCCGCCGAGGTCGAGCCGGTCGACGCGACCGGGCTTCGCCGCGATGACGACGTGATGCTCTCGATCGCTCCGGATCGCGTGCGGTTCGTCCCGGCATCCTGATCGGTTCAGCTCGCCACGACCCGGCCCTCTTCCAGGCGCACGGTCCGGTCCACGAGGTTCTCGGGCACCTCGACGTGCGAGATCAGGACGACCGCACGCGCGTCGTCGACCGCGCCGAGCAGATCGCGCAGAAGGGCGTCGGATGCCGCGGGGTCCACGCCCGCGGTGGGCTCGTCGAGCACCAGCACGGGGAATCCGCGCAGCAGGGCGCGCGCGAGGGCCAGGCGCTGGGCCTGGCCTCCCGAGACGAGGGCGCCCCGGTCGCCGACGGGAGCGTCCAGGCCCCCGCGCTCGCCGATCCACGTGTCGAGTCCGACGCGCTCGAGGACGCGGCGCAGGTCGGCGTCGGTGGCGTCGTCACGGGCGAAGAGCAGATTCTGGCGCACCGACTCGTCGAACAGATACGGGGACTGCTCGACCAGGCCGACGGTGCGGCGCAGGTCGTCGCCCGCGAGGGAGCGCGCCTCGATGCCGCCGATCGTGTACGAGCCGTCGTAGTCGAGGAAGCGGACCAGGACGTGCGCGAGCGTGGTCTTGCCGGCGCCACTCGGACCGGTGACGAGGACGCGTTCGCCGGGTCCGACGCGCAGGGTGACGTCAGCGATGCGCCCCGGGTCGTCGGCATCCGCGTCGCTGCGCGCGGGCCAATGCGCGGCGACGTCGCGCAGCTCAAGACCGGCCCCCAGCAAGGGTGCCTCGCCCCGCGCGGCGGGCTCGTGACGGGGGAGACCGTCGGGAATCTCGGCGGGCACCGCGTCCGCGATGCGCTCGGCTGCCGCCCGCACCTGGCGCCACGACGCCAAGGCCAGCGGCACCGGTCCGAACACCTCGAAGACCGCCATCGGCAGCAGGACCACCACGGCCAGGCCCGGCCCCGAGAGCGTGCCACCGGTGACGGCCGGGGCGGCCACGACGAGGGCGAAGAGGGAAGCGAGGCCGGCGAGTACGGAAACCGTGCCGGAGGTGAGACCCTGGGCGGCACCGCGGCGCACGACCGCGCGTCGAAGCGCTCGGTCGGCGGAGCGAACGCGTTCTTTCGCCGCGTCGAGCGCTCCGTAGGCGGTCAACACGTCGAGGTTGGTCAGCAGGTCGTGGACCGCATCGGCGACTGCGCCGCGGAGCGGTGCGATGGCACGTTCGGCCCGCGCCCCCGCCGCCCATCCGACCGCCACCGACACCGCGAACGCCCCGGCCAGGCACGCCAGGAGCGTCAGCGCGGCCGGCCACGACACCAGGGCCGTGAACGCGACGGCCGCGAGCGAGGTGATCCCGGCGACGGACAGCGGGAGAACGACGCGCAACGGGAGGTTCTGCAGCTCCTCGACGTCGTCGACGACGCTCGACAGCAACCCACCGCGTCGCGCGCGACCGAGACCGTCTGGTGCGAGGGGCACCAGGTCGCGCACGAGGTCGGCTCGCACGACCGCGAGTCGTTCGAGCGCGGCGTCGTGCCCGGTGAGTCGCTCGAGGTAGCGGAAGACGCCGCGCGACAGCGCGAAGGCGCGCACGCCCACGACCGCGGCGGACAGATACATCACCAAGGGCTGTTCGGCCGCGCGTGCGATCAACCACGCGCTCGCCGCGAGCAGAGCCACCGCGCTCGCCGCGGTGCCGAAACCCGACAGCACCGCGGGGGCGAACCGCCGGCGCGTCGGCATAGCGGAGGCCAGGATGCCGCGAACCCGGGCGTTCACGCGCGTGCTCCCAGCTCGACGACCCGGTCGGCGATCTCGCGGGCGGAGAGCCGGTGCGACACCAGGAGCACGCCCGCACCGCCGTCGGCCTCGGCGCGCAGGGTGCGCCAGAGGTGAGCCTCGGTTGCGGCATCCAGGGCGCTCGAGGGCTCGTCGAGGACGAGGATGCGGGCGCCCGCGACGCGTGAACGGTACAGGGCACGCGCGACCGCGACGCGTTGCGCCTGCCCGCCGGACAAGCCTGCGCCCCCCGCGCCGAGCGGCGTGGCGGGGTCGAGGTCGGCGGCACCGGCGTCGGCCAATGCCTGTGCGATCTCGCGGGCGTCCGCGGGAGAGCCGAGAGCGATATTCTCGGCGACGGTGCCCGACACCAGGCCGGGTCGCTGCCCCGCCCACGCCACGACCTCGCGAGCGTGCGCGACCGGGCAGCCGTCGACGCGCACTTCGCCCTCATGTTCGGCGTAGCCGAGGATCGCGGCGACCAGGCTTGACTTGCCGACGCCGCTCGGACCACTCAGCAGCACGACGTCACCGGGTCCGATCGACAGCGAGATCCGTGGCATCCGGTGCGCCCCGCGCGCGACGAGGACATCGTCGAGCTCGAGGGACGTGCCCGCACCGCCCGCATCGGCCCGCGGCCGCTCGGCCGTGCGCGCCGAATCCAGCGCGTCGAAGATCTCCTCGGTCGCGGCGACGCCCTCGGCGGCGGCGTGGAACTGCACGCCCACCTGGCGGATGGGCAGGTACGCCTCGGGAGCGAGCAGCAGGACGAAGAGCCCCACGAGCAGGCTCAGGTCTCCCGCGAGCAGCCGGAACCCGATGGTCACGGCGATGATGGCGACCGAGATGGATGCCAGGAACTCCAGCGCGAAGCCCGACAGGAACGACACGCGCAGCACCGTCATCGTCTCGCGCTTGTAGTCACGGGTGACGCGTTCGATCGTGTCGGCGGCGCGGTGCTCGCGTCCGAAGGCCTTGAGGGTCCCCAGGCCCTCGACGGTGTCGGCGAAACGCGCCGCGAGGCGACCGAGTGTGCCGTACTGCTTCTTCTGCACGGTGCGGGTCGCGAGTCCGATGAGCACCATGAACACGGGGATGAGTGGCAGGGTCAGCACGACGATGAGCCCGGACAGCGGATCGGCCAGGGTGATCGCCCCGATCAGGATCGGCGTCGTCACCGCGGTCGCCACCAGCTGCGGGAGGTAGCGGCTGAAGTAGGAGTCGAGCGCCTCGAGGCCGTGCCCGGCCGTCACCGATAGGGAGGCGGCGTTGCGCCGCGCGAGCCAACCGGGGCCGAGCGCGGCGACGGCGGACAGCAGCCGTTCCCTCAGCTGCAGGGAGGCGGCGGCGGCGCCGCGAGCCGCGACGCGTTCGGACGCCGCCACGAGCAGACCGCGCAGCACCACGAGCGCCGCCGCAGCGGCGATGGCTGCGGAGAGCTCTGCGAGGGGGCGTCCATCGATCGCACCCACGAGAGCGGAGGTGAGCGCCCACGCGAAGCCGACGACGACCCCCGTCTGGGCGAGGACGATCGCCGCACTCACCGCGAAGAAGCCGCGGGAGGCGGTGGCGTACCGCACCAGTCGGGGGTCGACGGGGCGCACCCGTGTCGTGTCGGTCAATGCGCCACCAGCGCGGCCTTCTCGATCCGTGCGCGCGTGACGCGCTTGCGGAACACCCAGTACGTCCAGCCCTGGTACGCGAGCACGACCGGCAGGAAGATCAACGCCGCCCAGCTCATGATGGTCAGGGTGTAGTCGGTGCTCGAGGCGTTCTCGATGGTGAGGCTCGAGCCGGCCTCCAGCGTCGACGGCATGACGTTGGGGAACAGCGCGAAGAACAGCGCCGCGACGGCGGTGACGATGGTGACCGCGCCGAGGGTGAAGGCGGTGCCTTCGCGATCGCGGAGGTTCGCCACCCACGAGCCGATGAGCGTCAGTGCGGCGATGCCGGACAGCGCCACCACACCCAGCAGCAGCGGGGCCTCGTTGTTCGCGGCCTGCAGGATCGTCCAGGCGAGGAACACCGCGGCGGCCACGATCGTGAGCAGCCCGGACGTCTTCGCCAGCGCGCGGGCGTCGCTGCGGACCTGCCCGTCGGTCTTCAGTGCGACGAAGTAGACGCCGTGGGTGAAGAACAGCAGGAGCGTCACGACGCCGCCGAGCAGGCCGTAGGGGTTGAGGAGCGTGAAGAGCGTGCCGACGTACTCGTGGTCGGCATCCAGGGGGACTCCCTGCACGATGTTCGCGAAGGCGACACCCCACAGCAGCGCGGGCACGGCCGACCCGACGACGATCATGCGGTCGAAGCCGCGCTTCCACTTCAACGACTCCCGCTGATGGCGGTACTCGAACGACACTCCCCGGGCGATCAGCGCGAGCAGGATGAGGAGCAGCGGCAGGTAGAACCCGCTGAAGAGCGTGGCGTACCACTCGGGGAACGAGGCGAACAGCGCGGCGCCGGCGACGATCACCCACGTCTCGTTGAGGTCCCACACGGGGCCGATCGTGTTGATGATCTGACGGCGGGCGATGTCGTCCTTGCCGAGGAACGGCAGCGACATGCCCACGCCGAAGTCGAACCCGTCGAGGACGAAGTACCCGATGAAGAGGAATCCGACGATCCAGAACCAGAGATATGCGAGGTCCATGACTGTGCTCCTAGTAGACGGTCGTCGGGGTGTTCTCGATGGTGTCGGGCTCGCGCGGCGCGTCTGGGTCGGGCAGCGGGTCCGGCCCCTTCTGCGCGTGCTTCTTGATCAGCCCGAACTCGACCACGGCCAGGGTGGCGTAGATCGCGGTGAAGGCGATGAGCGAGATCAAGACGCTCCAGCCGGGCACGCTGGGCGAGACACCGTCCTCGGTGAGCATGAGGCCGAAGACGATCCACGGCTGTCGGCCCATCTCGGTGAAGACCCAGCCGACCAGGCTGCCCAGCAGCGGCAGGGGAGCGGCCCAGATCGCCACGCGCCACATCCAGGGAGCCACGGGGCGTGTCGCCTTCTTGCGGGTGACCCACAGGCCCACGACGCTGATGAGGGCGGCGAGGCCGCCGAGCGCGATCATCCACCGGAACGACCAGTAGGTGACCCACAGTACGGGGGCGAAGTTGCCGTCGACCTGGTCGGCGAACTGGGGGAACATCTCCTGCGCGTACATCGTGTTGAGGTCGTTGATGCCTTCGACGCAGCCGTCGAGCGAGTGCGTCGACAGGATGCTGAGAAGGAACGGCACGCGGATGGAGAACAGCTCGCTCGTGCCGTCCGGGGTGCCGAGCGTGAAGATCGAGAACGAGGCATCCGCCCCGCAGACGGTGTTGAAGGTCGCTTCGGCGGCGGCCATCTTCATCGGCTGCGTGGCGACCATGACGAGGCTGAGCTGGTCACCGGCGATCGCGACGAGGACGAACGAGACGACCGCAGACCACAGGCCGAAGCGCAGCGGCTTGCGCATCATCTCGACGTTGCGTCCGCGGGCGAGGTGCCACGCGGACACGGCGACCACGACCATCGCGGCGAACATCCAGCCCGAGAAGATCGTGTGGGGGAACGCGGCGAGGGCGACGGGGTTGGTGAGCATGGCCCAGAAATCGACGAGTTCGGCGCGGCTGCCGTCGGCGGCCATCTGGTAGCCGACCGGGTTCTGCATGAACGCGTTCGCGGCGATGATGAAGTACGCCGAGAAGGTCGCCCCGAGCGTGGCCATCCAGATGCTCGCGAGGTGGGCGAGGCGGGGGAGCTTGTCCCAACCGAAGATCCACAGCCCGATGAATGTGGCTTCCAGGAAGAATGCCAACAGCCCCTCGAACGCCAGGGGAGCGCCGAACACGTCACCGACGAAACGCGAGTAGGCCGACCAGTTCATGCCGAACTGGAATTCCTGGACGATGCCGGTCACGACGCCCATCGCGAAGTTGATCAGGAAGATCTTCCCGAAGAAGCGCGTCAGGTGCAGCCACTTCACGTCGCCCGTGCGGTACCAGACGGTCTGGAAGATGGCCACGACCAACGACATGCCGAGCGTCAGGGGCACGAACAGGAAGTGGTAAAGGGTGGTCAGGCCGAACTGCCACCGAGCGAGGATGAGGGGGTCGAGCCACTCCACGGGATGCCTCCGATCGACGACCTTCTCTGTGGTCTGACCACAGGCTACTCCCGCGTCATGGTGCGGCGGAGAGCGATCACTCGGCATCGAACCATATACTCGGAAAGCCATTTGTTCACGGGTCGGAGGGCCCTATGTCCGTACGCCAAAGCCTGCTAGCGATCCTCGATCGCGGCGACTGCTACGGCTCGCAACTGCGCGCCGAGTACCTGCGCCGCACGGGTGCGGCGGTCAATGTCGGGCAGGTGTACACCACCCTCGAGAGACTTCAGCGTGACGGTCTCGTGGAGCACCGGGGCGTGGATGAAGAGGGTCGCGTGCTGTGGGGGACCACCGCCGCGGGTCGCGCGGAAGCCCGCGCGTGGCTCGGCGAGGCATCGGTCGCTGATCGGCGGGATGAGGTCGCTCTGCGCATCGCCTTGGCGCTCACTCTGCCCGGGGCGGACGTCGCGCGCATGATCGCCGTCCAGCGGGCCGCGGTTCGCGAGGCCCTGGCCGAAACGAGGGCGGACGACGACGAGCAGATGGATGCCGTCGCGCGCGCGGTCGTCCTCGCCGCCCGCCGCGCGCGGCTGGACGCCGACCTCCGCTTCCTCGACGAGGTCGAGAGGCTGGCCGCCGATGCCACCCCGTTCGGCCTCTCGACGGAACGTCCTCGCCGCGGCCGGCCGGTGCGAGCCGCCGGCTGAGCGGCCGTATCCCGAGATCCACGATTCGTCAACCCCGAAACGACACGCCGACGCGCGGCGCACCCTGAGAGTACCCCGGATATCAACAAGGAGTTCTCTCATGGTCATGGACATGCCCCTTCGCCGTCCGGGTCGCTTCGACACCACCACGGAGATCCCCTGGACGCGGATCGACCTGGACCTGTACGAGGTCGCACGGGACGGGCTCATCGTGGGGTACGTCGAGGTGGTCGGGGCCGTTTTCGGGGCTCTGGGGGGAACGCGTTACGACCGCGCCGTCGAGGTCGCGCAACACCTGACGTTCCATGCCGCCGTCGACACGGTTCTGCGCCGCGCCGGGAGCTGACGGCGCCGGGTAGCACGCCCGTTCGCGGAGTCAACCCCCTCGGCGTCGCGGGAGGGCTGACGGAGTGTCGAATCACCAGGAGGTCGACATGCTTTACCGACTCGCCGGTGGTGGTCGACGATGACCGCCGATCCCTTCCCCACCGGACCCCACCGTCCCATTCGCATCGCGCATCTGCCCCCGGTGCGATCGCAGCGACGAGAATCAGAAGATGACGCAGACGCTGGCTCGCCTGCCGGGCGCGGCTCGAAGGTTGTGCCTGAGCCGCCGAAGAGGAGAGATCTGCACGCGTGAGAAGGGCCATCGCGGCCTCCATCACCGTCGTGGCGGCGCGCTCCTGTGGAACGACCTCCAGGCCGACCCGCCCGAGTGCCCCGCCGGGGGGTCTCCGGCCGAACCGGCTCCCCGCCTGGACGACGGATTCCCGGGTGGTCGATCCCTCTGTCCCACCTGCTGGGCCTTCGTGCCGTTGCAGGACGACGGGACGTTGAGGCCGCACGACACGTGGCGGGGCGACCCCACCCGAGCCGATGCCGATCGACGGCGGGAGTGGTTCAACACCTTCGGCTGGTGACCTCATGATCCTCGCAGAGCCACGACGGGCTCGACGCGTGCCGCACGGCGGGCCGGCAGACCCCCGGCGATCAGACCTACGAGGGCGCCCAGCAGCGCGCCACCGATGGCGATGAACGGATCGAGCACCGGCGTCCAGTTCTGCACCACCGCCACCCCGACGACGGTGAAGACGCCTAGTGCGGCGCCGATCAGGCCGCCGAGGCCGCCGACGACGACCGACTCCACGACGAACTGAGCGGCGACCTGACGCCGCGTGGCTCCGAGGGCGCGTCGCAAGCCGATCTCGCTCGTCCGTTCGGTCACCGAGAGCATGGTCACGTTCGCGATGCCCAGCCCGCCCACGAGAAGGACGACGAGGCCGACGGCGGCGAAGATGGTCGTGAGGTCGTTCTGAACTCCTGAGCTCACGGTCGAGGACGCGGGGGGCGCGCCGACGGTGACATCGTCGGGCTGGTCGGGGAACAGCGCGAGCGCGATCTGCTGTCGCAATTGCGGCCCGGCGCCGACGACGATCTTCGCCCGCACGGTTGCTGGCGAGCGCAGACCGAAATCCCGTCGCGCCGCGCCGTCGGGGATGACGAGAGCATTGACGAGATCGCCGATGGCCTCGGTCCCGCTGATGATTCCGATCACGGCGTAGGCGCGCCCATCGAGGAAGACCGACGGCTGTGAGTCCACTCGCGTGATACCCAGCGCCTTGGCGGTCTCCGACCCGAGAACCGCCACGCGATCGCCGCGGCGGTCATGGCCGGCATCGAAGAAACGTCCCGTGACGACGTGCCCACCGGCTGTGCTGAGCAGGCCCTCGGAGGTCGCGTAGATCGTCGGGGGCACAGCGGCCGCCGCGGAAGGATCCGTGATCGACACGGCGGAAACCGTCCCGCCGCGCAGATCCAGAGGGCTGAGTGTCGCGGAGGCCTCCACTCCCGCCAGCCGTGCGACCCGCGCAGCGGCGTCCTCGGGGAGTGCGGCGGTGGCGACGGATTTGCCATCCTTGTCCTTCGCGGTGGCCGGCGAGGCGACGACCTGTGTCGAAGCGACGGCGTCGAACTGACGCTCGATCTGAGCCGACGCGGTCCCTGCCAGCCCGATCGTGGCGACGAGCGCGGCTACGCCCAGCGTGGCCCCGGCGATCGTGGCCACGAGGCGCCCCGGACGTACACCGATGTCGCTCGTCGCCTCGGCAAGGAGGTCGTTCCAACCGAAGCGATTCGCTCGCACGCGGCGCTTCACGATCTCTCGCTCATGCGGCCGTCGCTGATGCGAATCACTCGGTCGGCGCGCTTCGCCACGGTGGTGTCGTGGGTGATGATCACCAGCGTCATGCCTCCCTCATGCAGCGCTTCGAAAAGGGTCATGATCTCCTCTGTCGTCCTTCCGTCGAGGTTCCCCGTGGGCTCGTCGGCGAGGACCAGGCGCGGCCTCGTCACCAGAGCGCGCGCGACCGCGACACGCTGGCGCTCGCCGCCCGAAAGGACGTCCGGCCTGAAGCCCAGGCGGTGGCCCAGCCCCACTCGTTCGAGGGCTTCTCTCGCGCGCGATTCTCGGTCGCCCCGGGGGGCGTCGCTGTAGATCAGAGGCAGCATGACGTTCTCCTCCACCGATCGCCGCGGAAGCAAGTGGAACGCCTGGAAGACGAATCCCAGTTGTCGAGCCCGCAGGGCCGTGCGTGCGTCGTCATCGAGCGTCGTGGTCGGTTCGCCCCCGAGCAGGTACTCGCCACTGGTGGGCCGGTCGAGCAGTCCCAGGATGTTGAGCATCGTGGATTTCCCTGAGCCACTAGGACCGACGATGGCAAGGTAGTCGCCTTCGTGGATCGTGAGGTCGACTCCCCGCAGCGCCCGCACTTCCGGCGGCCCCGGGAAGGAACGCGTCACCTCCTGTAACTCGAGAAGCGGGGCGATCATCGTCCCACCACCACGAGGTCGCCCTTGGACAGCTCTCCATCGACGGGACGTACTTCTACTGCTCCCGAGGCGGACAGCCCCGTCTCGACCGCGACGCGGCGCGTCGATGCGGACTGTCCGTCCCGGGGGTCGCCGGTGACGACCTCGACCCGATCCTCGCCCCCGGGCCCCGCGGTGAGGGCGGCGAGAGGGACGTGGAGGACGTCGCCATCGGTGGCGGCGACGGGGATGCGAACACGGAGATTCTGCCCGCGCAGTTCCGTCAGCTGCTGGTCGGTGACGGCCGCCGGCGCGAGGGTCACCGTCCATCGATCACCCGCTTTCTGACCAGGAGTGACGCTGGTGACCGTGGCGTCGAGCGTCGAACCGTCGGGAAGGTCGACGACTGCCTTGCCATCTTTCTTCACGAGCCGGGCATCGGACTCGGGAACCGATCCGGAAAGCGAGAGCGCGGCACCGGACACGGTCATCGCCGTGCCCTTGAGTTCCGCTCCGCGCTGGGCCTCCACCGAGTCGACGCGACGGGGAAGGGCCGAGAGGTAGAGCACCTCCCCGGCGGGGAGGTACGGGAGTGCTCGCTCCTGTGCCCGCGCGAGATCTTCGCGTGCCTGATCGAGCTGCTCCTGGGCGCTACGAAGGTCCGTCTGAGCGGAGGACGCGTCCGGTGCGACGTCCAGCTGCGCGCGCTTGGTTTTGGCCAACGCGAGCGCGTCCCGCAAATCGGCCACGCGCGCCTCGGTTTCGCCGCTGGCCACAGCGGCATCCAAGGCCCGTTGTGCACTCGCCACAGCGTTGTCCGCCTCTTGCTTCTCCGCGGCCGTCGCTCCGGCTCTCGCCTTGTCGTAAGCGGACGAGGCGGTTGCGACGGCCCGTTCGGCGCTGGCGACGGCGGACCGAGACGAACGAACCGCCGCCTCGGCATCCTCAGAGACTGCCGGAGCCGGGTAGCCCGCCTGCGCGTACAGTGCCTTCACTGCTGAAGCGGCCTGCTCATCGAAGACCGCGTTCTCTGGGTCGCCGGCGTCCAACCCGATGGAGCGCATCGCGGACTTGAACTGAGACACGTCCGGTCCGGAGACGCCGAAGCGGAGCGAACGGTACGCGGGAAGGTCCCCGGGCAGCACAATGACGGGGCGTCCCGCGACTTCCAGAGCGACGGAGAGCGGGTTCAGCTGGGTACCGACCTCCGGCACCCGTCCGGTCACGATGGGTTGGCCGGGCAGGTCGGTCGTATCGATCTTCACGTCGACTGGATCGGCGTAACCGAAGTCGGCTCGCATCGTGACCTCGTTGCTGAGCGGCCCATACTCCACCGGGGCGGTCACGTAGCCGGGCGCGGGGGGAGACCCCAGAGCAGCGGCGTCCGTCGGTGACACGACGAAGCGTCCCACCACGAGACCGGTCACCAGCGACGCCACTGCGACCGCGGACACGATCCACAGCGGGCGGTTGCGGCGGATGATCGCCCGGACCGGCGCGACCATATGGCCCACCCGAGTGCGCACGCCCGTCACGAGTTACCCTGCTCGGCCGCCGCTTTGGCCTTATCGAGCTCCGACCTGTGGTCGGCGACGAACTTCTCCTCGGCCGCCCACTGAACCTTCTCAACCCGCTCGTCGTAGCCGGTCTTCGTGCGGCAGTCCAGATCAGCCAGTGCCGTCTCGATCTCCTCCGTCTTGAACTTCTCCTTCGCGGAGGCGTCGGGCTGTGTGCTCCCGTCTCCCAGCAGCTCCATCCACTGCTGACTGAGGCTCGTGATGGCGCCCTGCGGGTTCGTGAAGCTGTATCCGGCCGCCGTCATGCAGGCCGCCCACTCACTATCCGCCCGCGCGATCTCCGGCGACGACGTGACCTTCTCCTGGAGCGTGCCCAGGGCCTGCCGGAGGTCGGCGAACTCGTCCGAGTCTGCGGAGGTCTGTTGGTCGGCCTTGCCGGAGCATCCGGCCCTCGCGGGAATCCACTCCTGCGGGGCCTCTTCTCCGGCGTAGTCGCCCAGCAGTGCTCGATTCCAGGCGCGCTGCTGCGATTCGGGAAGCGATTCCAGGTGCTTGGTGTTGGGGTCTGGTTCTGACGTCTCGGGGGTCTGCTCGAATGATCGGAGCATCCCGTACCCGTTCTGCGCGACCCACGAGCGGTCGTCGGGCTTCCAGTCATCCGCGGACACGGTGCTGTACGCCGTGGCGTCGACGTATGGTACGTAATCGAAGCCCTGCTCTTTCATGCATTCGGCGATCACTCCTTGCCGCTTCTTCTCTTGCTCCAGGAGCGCGGCACTGTCCGCGTTGGGATCGCTGGCGGCGCCGAAGAGCGCAGAAAGGTAGGGCGTGAGGGGCGATTGTCCTGTTGCGGTGCTGTCGTCTGCTGGGGATGACGCCGTGCACCCGGCGAGAATCAGCACGATACCGAGGGCGGCGGGGACGGCGAAAGTGTTGCGGTGGAATGACATGAGTACCTCCTGGTCGAAAACCAGAGGTAGCAGCGAAGCTTTTGGAGACATGAGGCACACCTGTGAGCCAGTGATGTGTGCCGCGCGGGTCCGCGAAGGAAGTAGCCGGGCCGCCCAGTGATTCACCCGTCTGCTCATCCGTTCGGTTGCGGCCCCTAACATGGCGTCATGGTCCCGGTACGCGTGCTCGGCGTGGCTCTCGACTCCGCCCAACAGCACGTCATCCTGCTGGCCCCGCTGTCGGGCGCCGAGCGGGAAGATGCCGTGGTCCTCCCGATATGGATCGGCCCGCAGGAGGCGATGTCGATCCTCGTCGCGATCGAGGGCGCGGCCGCCCCACGCCCGCTTTCGCACGACCTGATGGTCGTCATGCTCCAGGGCCTCTCGGCATCCGTCGACCGGGTCGAGGTGACTCGGTTGGTCGAGGGCACGTTCTACGCCGAGATCCACGTGCGTACGCCGCGGGGACCGTTCGTCGTCGACGCGCGCCCCTCGGATGCCATCGCTCTCGCCGCCCGCACCGACGCGCCGATTGCGGTCGCCGAGGCGGTGCTGGCCGAGGCGGGCGTGCCCGAAGGGGCGGTCGAGTTCGACACGAGGGGCGACGACGACCGGGTCGAGGAGTTCCGGAAGTTCCTCGACGACGTCGACCCCGACGACTTCCAGGGCTGACCCGGCCGCGACGTCTCGCCACGCTTCTAGACTCGCGTGAGAGCCGTCGATCGCGGCGGTGATCCACGACGAACGGGGTACGGATGCAACTCGCCATGGTCGGACTCGGACGGATGGGCGCCAACATCGTCCGCAGACTCATGAAGGACGGCCACGACTGCGTCGTCTACGACGTCAATCAGGATGCCGTTTCGGCCCTGGTCGCGGAGGGCGCCGTCGGCGCTTCGAGCATCGCCGACCTCGCCGCCAAGCTGGAGAAGCCGCGCGCGGTCTGGCTCATGATCCCCGCGGGGCTCACCGGCGGTGTCGTCGACGAGGTCGCTCAGGTGCTGGACGCCGGTGACATCATCATCGACGGCGGCAACTCCAACTATCGCGACGACGTGCGGCGGGCAGCGAAGCTTCAGGACACTGGCATCCACTATGTCGACATCGGCACCAGCGGCGGTGTCTTCGGTCTCGAACGCGGCTACTGCCTCATGGTGGGCGGCCACGACGAGGCCGTCGCGCACCTGGAACCCGTCCTGCGTACGATCGCTCCCGGCCCGGGTGAGGTCGAACGCACACCCGGCCGCACGGGCGACTACACGCCGGAGGAGCGCGGCTACCTGCACTGCGGTCCCTCGGGTGCCGGGCACTTCGTGAAGATGGTGCACAACGGCATCGAGTACGGCATCATGGCGGCGCTCGCCGAGGGGCTCAACGTCCTGAACAACGCCGACGCGGGGATGCGTCAGGGGGAGCACTCCGCCGAGGTCGCGCCGCTGGAGGAGCCGGAGTACTACCAGTTCGACATCGACACCGCGAAGGTCGCCGAGCTGTGGCGGCGCGGATCGGTGATCTCCTCGTGGTTGCTCGACCTCACCGCCGCCGCTCTCGCGCAGAATCCGACGCTCGACGGACTGGCCGGTCGTGTATCGGATTCGGGTGAGGGCCGATGGACGGTCAAGGCCGCCGTCGACATGGGCGTGCCGGTGCCCGTCCTGGCCTCGTCGCTGTTCGAACGATTCGCCTCACGGGGCGAGGACCACTTCGCCAACCAGGTGCTGTCAGCCATGCGGTTGCAGTTCGGTGGACACCAGGAGCTCCCCGCGGGCGATGTGCTCGAGGCGGGCGCGAAGAAGGCTGACAGCAGCGAGGGGTGACCCATCGCGTCAGCGAGCGAGCGAGATAGCGCAGATGAAGAGGGCGGCTCCGTCGTTCCACACGTCGGTGGCGGGTGCGACGCAGCCGCTCTCTTGCGCCGTGAGCAGTACGACCTCGTCGCCGCGGTACTCCACGTAGGGGCCGATCGTCCCGTTCACGGCAGCGGAGACACCCGTGGGAAGGGTTCCGACGGAGGCGAGCGCCTCCATGAGTTCGACGCTGCCCTGTTCGGTGTAGTAGTTGCTCGCGTCGTAGTCGCGGCAGTTGGTCGTGCCCCCGCTCCCCGTGGGGAATCCGGTCCCGAGGCAGTAGCCGCCGTCTGGGAGAGCGGGCAGCGCGCCGTTCGTCTCCCGGTATTGCTCGAAGAGTTGCTGCCACTGCTGCAGTCTCTGCGTGGCTTCTTCGTTCGGATCCTCGGGGGTGTTCAGGAACCAGATGAGGAAGCCGACGGCACCGGCGATGATTACGGCAGCCGCGGCGATGGCGACGCGGGCAGCGATCGACAGTCGGGTGCGGAGCTCAGGCATGGGGAGACTGTGCCACGCCCGTCGACGTCGCTGCGACGACCGGCACGCAATACCGCCCTTCGACGCTCATGAGTTCATCCGGCCGGCGTCGGCGAGACTAGAGAGATGAGCACCGCCGAGTCTTCCCCCGATCGTTACATCGTCGCCACCGACGGCGCGTGCAAGGGCAACCCCGGACCCGCGGGGTGGGCCTGGGTGGGAGAGGACGGGCACTGGGCCGCGGGGTCCGTCCCCGAGGGCACGAACAACATCGGCGAACTGCTCGGACTCTTGCACGCCATCACCGATCATGCCGAGGTGCGCGACCTCGTGGTGCAGGCGGACTCGAAGTACGCCATCGATACGTACTCGTCGTGGATGGACGGCCATCGCCGACGCGGCTGGGTGACCTCGGCGAAGAAGCCTGTGGCCAACCGCGGCATCCTCGAAGCGCTCATTGCGGCGCGCGACGCGCGCCGGGCGGCGGGGCTCCCGGATGTCGTGCTGGAACACGTGCGTGGACACAGCGGCCACGTGCTGAACTCGTGGGCCGACGAGCGTGCCGTGCGCGCGTCGCAGCACGCCGCGAAGGGCGAGGAGCTGATCTGGACGTCGCTGCGAGGCCTGGACCGGCTCGACGTCTCGTCGGCGCCCCCGCGATCAGCGGCCGATCGTCACGGACGGTGACGCGAGAGAGGGGTGCCCTCAGGCACCCCTCTTCGGACACCTCGGGGCCGAGGACGCGCAGCGGCGGGCGAGGATCACCGCACCGATGCGCGGCGCAGCAGGACGTACTGCCCCACGATCGACATGACGATCATGGTCGTGGAGGCCACGACGAGCCACCACGGCTGAAACGCGGAGGCCAGCGGGACCAGGAGGATCGCGACGATACCGAGGGCGAGGACGAGCACCACGCCGAGCGCCGTCGGGCCCAGCGCCCCGAATCGCACCCACGCGGCAGCGAAAGCCCCGCCGATCGACAGGACGAACAGGGTGCTGAGGAAGGTGGTCAGGGCGAGCTGGAAGGGATTTCCCGACCCCAGAATGGTCACGTCCGTCATATAGATGTCGAAGAACCAGTGCCCCGTGGCCAGTTCGATGGCCAGGAGGACGAGCAGCATCGCGGTGACGTAGAGCGAGAGTGCGACGTGAGTGATCACGGTGCCGGCGACGAAGCTCCGGCGCGTGCAGCCCAACGACAGCGCGAGCGGGAACGTCAGCGAGACGGTCTGGACACCCAACCATCCCAGGAAGCCGGGAAGCGCCCAGAACACCGCGGCGTTGTTCCGGCTGTTCTGCACCCACTCGGCGCTTCCGGGAACGGAACCGGCCCGCCAGAAGATGATCGCGATGATCACGGTGAGTGCGAACACCACGAGCATGATCCCGGGCGGGGTCCGCAGCAGCAACGCGCGCTGCGAGAAGTGCAGGCGGAGGACGTCGAAGGGAGCGGCCCCGCGGCGGGAGCCGGCGATCAGTGCGGTCATGCGGGTGTTCCTTCCAGGGATTCGCTCTCGACGCCGTAGGCGGCGACGAGGTCTTGCAGTGTGGCCGGGGTGAGCTGCGCTCCGGCGCGGGCGACGCGGGCTCGCAGGTCCTCATCGGCGTGCGTCTCCAGGACGACGGAGGTGAGTCCGCCGATGGTCCTGCGCTGGAGGACTCGGAGCCCGCGAGCGAGATCCTCGACGGCGGTGGTCAGCCCGCTCAGGGTGACCGCGCTTCCCCGCAGGTCGTCCGCCGCGGCGGAGCGGACGAGTCGTCCTTCGTCGACGATGACGACGTGCTCGAGGAGGGGTTCCATCTCGTCGATCAGATGCGTGGACACCACGATCGTTCGGGGGTGATCGAGGTAGTCCAGCATGAGTGTGTCGTAGAAAAACCGGCGGGCCGTGGCATCCAGGCCCAGGTAGGGCTCGTCGAAGATCGTCAGGGGAGCCCGCGACGCCAGTCCCAGGACGATTCCGAGCGAGGAGGACTGACCGCGGGAGAGCTTCTTGATCGCCGTCTTGTGGGGGAGGCGGAAGCCGCGGACCAGATGGTCGGCGACCTCGGCATCCCATCCGGTGTGAAAGAGCGGGGCGACTTCGAGCACCTGTCGCAGTGTGAAGTCGTCGGGGTATCGCTGGTTGTCGCGGACGAAGCTGATGGCGGACATCGTCGCGGCGTTCTCGAACGGGTCGGTGCCGAAGACGCGGACCGAGCCCGACGTGGGACGGTCGTGACCGGCGATGATCGACATGAGCGTCGTCTTGCCGGCGCCGTTGCGGCCGAGCAGGCCCGTGATGGCGTTCTCAGGGATGTCGAGGGTGAGGTCGTCGAGGGCTCGCGTGCGCCGGAAGCGTCGCGACACCCCCGAGAGGTGGGCGGCGGGCTGCGTCATGACGGTGCCCCTTCCTGGTCGATGATGCGGTGGACGTCGGAGAGATCGAGACCGAGCGAGGCCGCCTCGTTGAGGAGCGGGGCGACGAAGTCGGCACGGAAGGCGGTGGCGCGTTCGTCGCGCAGCTGACGTCGGGCGCCGTCGCTGACGAACATGCCGAGACCGCGACGCTTGTGAAGGATGCCGCGGTCGACGAGGAGTCCGAGACCTTTTCCGACGGTCGCCGGATTGATGCGGTGGAACGCAGCCAGCTCGTTGGTCGAGGGAACCTGCGTTCCCTCGGGGTACACGCCGGCGAGCACGCCGTCGGCGATGGATTCGGCGATCTGAAGGAAGATCGGCTTGCCGTCGTCGAGCATCACACTCCTTGGGTTCATTACTTGAGTAATGAACCTACGAGGTGTCTCGCTGTCGTGTCAAGTGAGCGTGCGCGCACGTTGAGCGGAACCGGACGTGCGCCACCGGTCAGAACGACGGCGGATCAGGTTCGGGGACGAAAGCCACGTACCGTTCCGGACGGTCGGTTGCTCGGCGGCCGAGCGGACTCGTCCATTGGATGCTGCCGTCGGGGAGCTGGCGAGCGACCCATGGCGTCTCGGTCTTCAACGTGTGATGTCGTTTGCACAGGCAGGCCAGATTGCACCGGGCGGTGGGGCCGCCGCGCGCATGGTCGTGGTTGTGGTCGAGGTCGCACCGGCGAGCGGGCTGACGGCATCCAGGGAACCGGCAGTGCACGTCGCGGGCTCGGACGAACCGTTGCAGGGCGGGGGAGGGGCGGTACCGATCGACCGCCAGGACGCTGCCCGTGACGGGGTGCGTGACGAGTCGGTCCCACGCGGGGGCACCCGCCAGAAGGCGGCGAGCCGTGTCGGCGTCGATGGGACTGAGCCCGTCGATGGAGGCGTCCCGATCGGTCGCTCCCGCGGCGGTGAGCGCGGGAACGATGACCGACACGTTCGCGCGGATCGCGCCGAGACCGCCCGGAAGCGTGCCGGCCGTCGGGTCGACGGCGGGCTGTCCGGCGAGGACGAGGTCGCACAGGAGATCCGCGCGCGTCTGGTCCGTGGTGCGGCGGTCTTGCACGGCATCCGGATGGATGTCACCGACCTCGGCCTCGGCACGCGCGACCACGCGGATCGCACGTGCCTGTTGCGTCAACCGGTCGTACATCGCGCGGATCTTCGCCGCGCCGTCGATCACCCCCAGCCGTGCCATGCCGTCGACGCCGTCCTCCATCCACACGCGCCGCTGCTGCTCGGCACTCTCGAACCGCTCGGTGATCGAGGCCGGGTGCAGCTCTTCGAGCAGGGCGCGCGCGAACGCCCGTGTTCCCGCCGCGGTGTCGCTCGCGGCCCGCGTGACGACCCGGGCCTCGAACGCCGCTCGCAGCGTCGGATCAACGAGTTCGGTCCCGACATCGCGGATGACGGCCGCGTGGCGCGCGCTGATCCTGCCGTCGGAGAGGGCCTGCACCGTGGTCGGGAAGTCGTCGACGAGCTGGAGTGCCTCGCCGAGCCGCCGCTGGACAGTGCGGTCGTTCCATCGCAGCGCGACGCCGATCTCCGCCGCGATCGAGCGCAGCGCCATCTCGCGCTCCTGGATCGCCCGCGGACGGTGCTCCGACCGCCGCAGGGCGACGCGCATCGCCGCGGCGAACTGCACGATGCGCACGCCTTCGAGCTCGGCGAGAGCCCGTTCGCTCTCGACGAGCGCGCCGACGACCTCGGTGAGGACGGCGTCCTCGCGATCGTCGAAGACGGGCGGTCGATCCGGCATGCAGACATGCTGTCACGGACCTCCGACATCGCCGGCCGCACATCCACCGGGGGAGGAACGATCGATCCGCGCTGTGGCGGACGAGGCTCCACGCCCGACCGGAGATCGTCAGCCGACGATAGCCCCGCTCAGTCCCGAAACCGTCACGTCGGCTCGCGCGCGTGTGACCTCGATCAGGGCCGCGTTGGCGCCGTCGACCTCGCGCGCCCACGCGGTCGCCGCCTCACGCGTTCGACCGTAGGTCTGGTGTCGCTCGATGAGCCGTTCCTCGCGCAGCGCTGCCGGTGTCGCACAGAACCACGTCTGATCGAGCGCGTCACGAACGCGTGCCCACGGGCCCTCGTCGACCAGCAGGTAGTTTCCCTCGACCACCACGATCCGCGTACGGGGCTCGACGGCGATCTCACCGGCGACGCCTTCGTCGACCTCGCGACGGAAACTCGGCGCGAACACGGTGTGCCCCGTCTCTGCGCGGAGGCGATGAAGCAGTGCGAGGAATCCCCAGCCGTCGAAAGTGTCGATCGCGCCTTTGCGGTCGCGGCGGCCGAGGCGATCCAGGGTGGCATTGGCGAGGTGGAAGCCGTCCATCGGCAGGACCGCGGCCGAGCCTGCGCGGCGGGCGTTCAGCTCGGCGACGACGGCAGCCGCGAGCGTGGACTTGCCGCTGCCCGGACTGCCCGCGATCCCGAGGAGGAAGCGCGAGGATCCGGATGCCGCAGCCTCCACGCGCGCGACCAGAGCGGCGACGGCGTCGGCGGGTGGGGACGCGGGCATGCTTCGACTGTAACCGCGGCGTGGTCAGCGTCGACGGAAGATCCCGAGCAGGAGCGAGCGCCCTCGGCGTGTGCAACGACGAACGCCCCCGCCTCCTCGGCCGAAGCCGGAGGATGCGGGGGCGCGTCGCCTCGTGCGGGCGCTCAGCGCGTGCGAGCGCTACGGCCGCGCGTGGCGAAGACGTAGATGCCGAGCACGATGATGGCGCCGATGATCGAACCGATGATCCCGGACGGCTGCAGGAAGCCGCCCATGGGGTCGCTGCCGAAGATGAGGAAACCGAGGAATCCGCCGACGAACGAGCCGACGATCCCGAGGATGATGGTCATGAGGATGCTCATGCTCTGCTTGCCGGGGATGACGGCGCGCGCGATGAAGCCTGCGATCAGACCGACCAGGATGAGGCCGAGGATCGTCCAAAGCATGCTGTACTCCTTGCTGCGAGGTGCCGGGTGGCACAGCGCTTCTGCTGTGTGAAGCGCCTCCGGAACGCTAGGCCAGCGGCATCCGTCTTCGCGCGCCCTTGAGGGACGGCATGCCAGTGGCTATGCTCTCGCGCTCGCGAAAGCGCATATGGCGTTCGCCGCATGCGAGAGTCGCTACCTTCCTCGAAACGCATATGCCTCGTTCGCGAGGCCCGAGGAAGGTGGGACCAATGATGGATCAGCAGACGCACCTCGAGATCGGACGGCCGACCGCCGCCTTCGTCGGGGCCTCATGGGTGGCGCTGGGGCTCGGCGCTTCCGTCTACTTCATCGGCCTGGCGAATGCCCAGATGCAGCTCGCGGAGAAGGGGTACTTCCTCGCGATCTTCCTGCTCGGCCTGTTCGCCGCCATCTCCGTGCAGAAGGCGGTGCGCGATCGCGCGGAGGACGTCCCCGTGACGGGGGCGTACTTGGGTGTCGCCTGGGGCATGCTGCTCGCGTCGCTCACGCTGATGTCGGTGGGCCTGTGGAACGCCGATCTCCTGCTGTCGGAGAAGGGCTTCTACGGCATCGGCTTCGCCATGAGCCTCTTCGCGGTAGTCGCGGTGCAGAAGAACGTGCGCGACATCGCGGCGTTCCGCGCGATCCACCCCGACCCCGTGCCGGCCGAGCGGCCCGGTCTGGTCGGAAGCTGAGGCTCGCACGGAAGCAGCCCCGGATGCCATGGCATCCGGGGCTGTCCTTTCGTGCGGCCTCACGCGGTGGCGAGCGTCGACTCCCACCCGAGCGCCGGCGCGACGTGCGTGGCGAAGTTCTCGACCAGGCGCAGGTTGAACTCCACACCCATCTGGGACGGGATCGTCAGGAGCAGAGTGTCGGCGCTCATCACGGCCGCGTCGTTCTGCAGCTGCTCGACGAGGACGTCGGGTTCGGCAGCGTACGTCTTGCCGAAGGTCGATCGCATGCCGTCGATGACGCCGATCTGGTCGGACCCCGCCGAGCCACCGAAGTACAGGTGATCCTCGTCGCTGACGATGGGGAAGATGCTGCGGCTCACCGAGGTGCGCGGCTCGCCGGGGTGGCCGGCCTCACGCCACGCGGCGCGGAAGGCGTCGAGCTGACGCGCCTGCAGGATGTCGAACGGCGTGCCGTCGGCCTCGGTCAGCAGCGTCGACGACATGAGGTTGACGCCGATACGCCCCGCCCACTCGGCCGTGGCCGTGGTGCCGGCGCCCCACCAGATGCGCGTACGCAGTCCGGGGGAGTGCGGTTCGATCCGCTGCCGCCCGGTGCCGCCGCCGAAGGGGCTCAGGGGGTCGCGTTCGGCGAGGCCTTCGCCGTCGATGGCGCGGAGGAACAGGTCGAAGTGGTCGCGGGCGATGTCGGCACCGCGCGGATCCTCCGAGCCGGTGTAGCCGAATGCCTCGTAGCCGCGCACCACCGTCTCGGGTGACCCGCGGCTCACGCCGAGGGCGAGGCGGTTTCCGCTGATGAGGTCGACGGATGCCGCCTCCTCGGCGAGCATGAGGGGGTTCTCGTACCGCATGTCGATGACGCCCGTCCCCACCTCGATACGCGAGGTGCGTGCGGCGATGGCGGCCAGGAGCGGCATGGGCGCCGACTGCTGTCGGGCGAAGTGGTGGACGCGGAACGAGATGCCGTTCACGCCGAGGTCGTCCATGCCCTGAGCGAGGTCGATCGCCTGCAGCATGGAGTCGCCGGCGGAGAGGTGATGCCCGCCGCCGAGGGGGCCGTAGTGCCCGAAAGAGAGGGTGCCGAAGGAGCGCATGTCCTGTGCAACGCGGCATCCGGAAATCTATTCCGTCGAATGAACGTCCGACCCCGCCGTCCGCCAGCTGTGAAACGATGCAGGGCATGGATGCCGAGGAGCGGAGCGAGCTCGAGAGGCTCCGGGCGCGGGCCTACGGACCGGATGCCGATCTCGCCGACGACCCGGACGCGTGGGCGCGGTTGCGTGAACTGGAAGAGGACGACCGGCAGGGCAGGACCGAAGCGTCCGAGAGTCTCGCCGCGGCCGAAACCGAACCGCCCGACGCCGGTGTCGCCGACGACGCCGAAGAGCGGGACGCCGGCGGCGACCGGACCGCGTCCCGACGACCCCGAGTGAAGAATCCGCGGACTCTCTGGCTCTGGGCCGGCTCACTTGCGGCTGTCGCGGCGATCGCGAGCGCGGCCTCGATCGCCGCGGTGACCGTCGTTCCGGTGGCGCGTACCGCCGGCGTCGCACAGGTGGACAGCCTGCTCCCGGACCCGTCGGTGCGGACCGATTCCCTCTCATCGCTCGGCATCGACTCATCGCAGCTGACGGGTTATGCGGACTACCTCGGTCTCACCGCCTTCGCGGGGCCCACCCAGATCGATTCCGCCGGCAACCGGGCGGACTGCCTCGTGCTCGTCGACACGAACGAACTCTCCGGTGAGGACGACGACGAGGACTCGTTCCGCGGCGGATTCCGTTACGGCGGCTGCGGGGCGGGCAGCTTCCCCGCGACCGTCGAATTCATCGTCACGCCTGAACTGCCCGAGGATTTTCGCAACCGATTCCCCGTCGGCACGGCGGTGCAGTTCGTGCGGGAGGGGGAGCGCGTCGGCGTCTTCTCCGACGCCGAGTGAGCGATCCGACCGGCCGCGCAGCGGCGGGATGAGAGGCTGGAACGGTGACCTCCCTCCTCGACCACGTGCCCGCAGGCAGCGACCCGGATGCCGCCTACCTCGGGTTCGTGGAGTGGGCGAGCGGTCGCGGACTGACCCTCTACCCCGCCCAGGACGAGGCGGTGATCGAGATCGTGTCGGGCGCCAACGTGATCTTGTCGACCCCGACCGGCACGGGGAAGTCCCTCGTCGCTGTCGCCGCGCACGCGGCATCCCTCGCCCGGGGTGGTCGCAGCTACTACACCGCCCCCATCAAGGCCCTCGTGAGCGAGAAGTTCTTCTCCCTCGTCGAGGTCTTCGGTGCCGAGAACGTCGGCATGGTCACGGGCGACTCGTCGGTGAACTCCGACGCCCCGATCATCTGCTGCACGGCCGAGATCCTCGCCAACCTCGCCCTGCGGCAGGGGGCGGATGCCGACGTCGACCAGGTCGTCATGGACGAGTTCCACTACTACGGCGAGCCCGATCGCGGCTGGGCGTGGCAGGTCCCGCTGCTGCTCCTGACGCGAGTGCAGTTCGTCCTCATGTCGGCGACCCTCGGTGATGTCACCGACATCGCCGACGACCTCTCGCGGCGTACTGGCCGGCCGACGGCGCGGGTGACCGGCGTCGAGCGACCCGTGCCGCTGCACTTCGAGTACGCGCGGACGCCCGTGCACGAGACGGTGCAGGAGCTCCTCGACACCCGGCAGGCTCCCGTCTACGTCGTCCATTTCTCGCAGGCGGCGGCGATGGAGCGCGCGCAGGCCCTGTCGTCGATCCGCATCATCGGGCGGGAGCAGCGCGACGAGATCGCCGAGGCCATCGGTGGTTTCCGCTTCACGACGGGGTTCGGCAAGACGCTTTCCCGTTACGTCCGCGCGGGGATCGGCGTGCACCACGCCGGGATGCTGCCGCGGTACCGCCGCCTCGTCGAGACGCTCGCGCAGCGGGGCCTTTTGCGTGTCATCTGTGGTACCGACACGCTCGGCGTGGGCATCAACGTCCCGATCCGCACGGTGCTGCTGACGGCGCTGACGAAGTACGACGGGCAGCGCATGCGGCAGCTCTCCGCCCGCGAGTTCCACCAGATCGCCGGTCGCGCGGGCCGCGCGGGGTATGACACGGCGGGGACGGTGG
This sequence comes from Microbacterium sp. ACRRU, assembly GCF_022346945.1. GTDB lineage: Bacteria > Actinomycetota > Actinomycetes > Actinomycetales > Microbacteriaceae > Microbacterium > Microbacterium mcarthurae. The sequence continues at coordinate 52,925 of NZ_JAKRNI010000018.1, forward strand.
TCGTCATGGCCCCCGACCATGAGATCGAGAATGCCGCGCAGATCGCCAAGGCCGGCGACGACATCAAGAAGCAGAAGAAGATCGTCCGCAAGAAGGCGCCGCAGGGCTTCGTCAATTGGACCGAGCAGAGCTACGACCGCCTCGTCGCGGCGGAGCCCGAGCCGCTGCAGCCGCAGATGAAGCTCACCGCCGCCATGCTGATCAACGTCATCGCGCGGGGCGGCGACGTCTTCGGCAATGTCCGCGCGCTCGTCTTCGACAATCACGAGCCCCGCGCCCGCCAGTACGAGCTCGCCCGCCGCGCGATCGCCATCTTCCGCACGCTGGTGCAGGCAGGGGTGGTCGAGGTAGTCCCCGGCCCCGCCCCGCGCGAGTCGCCAAATTCTGTCGCTTCGGGCGGCCCCGAAGCGACAAATCTTGGCGACTCGCGCATCCGGCTCACCGTGGACCTGCAACCGAACTTCGCGCTCAACCAGCCGCTGTCGCCCTTCGCGCTCGCCGCCATCGAGATGCTCGACCCCGACGTGGAGCTCGGCAGGGGAGCGGATGCCGCACCGTCGGCGTCCTCGGTCGGCACGGGGCACTACGCGCTCGATGTCGTCAGCGTCATTGAGGCGACGCTCGACGACCCGCGACCGGTGCTGTCCCAGCAGCAGTTCCGTGCGCGGGGCGAGGCCGTGGCGGCGATGAAGAGCGAGGGGATCGAGTACGACGAGCGCATGGAGCTGCTCGAAGAGATCACGTGGCCGAAGCCCCTGGACGAGCTGCTCGCACAGGCGTACGAGGTGTTCGCCTCCAGCCAGCCGTGGATCCGTGACTTCGAGCTGTCGCCCAAGTCCGTCGTTCGCGACATGTACGAGCGGGCGTGCTCGTTCGGCGAGTACGTCTCGCTATACCAGCTCGCGCGCAGCGAAGGACTCGTCCTCCGCTACCTGAGCGATGCGTACCGGGCGATCCGGCAGACCGTGCCGGTCGATGCGCAGACGCCCGACCTGCTCGACCTCATCGCGTGGCTCGGCGAAGTCGTGCGGCAGGTCGACTCGAGCCTGGTCGACGAGTGGGAGCAGCTCGTCAATCCCGCCGACGACCCGTCAGCTCCGGTGGTCCCGCCGGCGCCGCCGTCGATCCTGACCAACCACCGCGCGTTCGTCGTCCTCGTGCGCAACGAGATGTTCCGCCGCGTGCAGTTGGCCGCGTTGCAGCGCGACGACGAACTCGTCGAGCTCGACCCGGCCGTGGACTGGCCCGCGGCGCTCGACGCCTACTTCGACGAGCATGACGCGATCGGTACGGGGGGAGCGGCGCGGTCGTCGGCGTACGTCGCGATCGACGAGTCCGCGGCGTCGGATGGCCTGTGGCGGGTAGAGCAGACGATCGACGATCCGGCCGGCGACCACGATTGGCGCATCCGCGCCGGGGTGGACCTCGCGGCCTCCGAGGACGAGGGCACCGCGATCGTGCGTGTCACGGAGGTGCTGCGGCTCTGACCACCCTCCCCAGCGGGCGGCAGGGTGAAGTTGTCCACGGTGGGCGCCTGTCGACTCGCGAGCGGGAGACAGACGTCGTACATTCGACCGCACCCCCGCTCGAAAGGACGCACCGTGACCGTCGACGCCGCGCAAGCGATCATCGCTCTCGTCGCGCTCTTCGTCACGTTCGCCTCCCTGATTCTCGGCGGGACGAAGTGGATGATCGTGCGGATGGAACAGCGCATGGATCGCCGCTTCGTCGACTCGGAAACGCGATGGGACGCGCGGTTCGCCCGTGCGGAAGAACGGTGGGAAGCGCGGTTCGCTCGATCCGAGAGCCGCCTCGCCGAGCGCTTCGAGCAGGTCGACAAGCGCTTCGAGCAGGTCGACAAGCGCTTCGAGCAGGTCGACAAGCGGTTCGAGCAGGTCGACAAGCGCTTCGAGCAGGTCGACAAGCGCTTCGAGCAGATCGACCATCGTCTCGTCGCTCTCGACGAGGAGATCCGGGGTGTGCACGACTCCCTGTCAGACGTCAAGGTCGCCCTCGCCCGGCTCGAGGGCCCTCACCCGCCCTTCCTGATCGCGCGCGGCTGAAATTCACGCCGGAACGACGGATGCCGAGGCCCCGAGGCCCCGGCATCCGCTGTGTTCCGTCGCTCTTACGACTTCCGGGCGACGCGGTTTTCGGCGCTGACCATCCACGACAGCTGCTCGAGACGCTCGAGGATCCCGTGCAGGATGTCGGCGCTCGTGGGGTCCTCGTCGTCGACGTCGTCGTGTACGTCGCGAACGGTGCCCACGGTCGCGTCGATGCGCTCGGTGATGAGGTCGACGACCTCGGCCGTGTCGACTTCGCCCTGCGGGAACTCCGGCAGGGTCGTCGTCTCGGCGATGGTGTCGCTGCGACCGTCCGGCAGTGCGTGCAGCGAACGCATGCGTTCGGCGACGGTGTCGCTGAACTCGCGTGCGGCTTCGATGATCTCGTCGAGCTGCAGGTGCGTGTCGCGGAAGTTCTTGCCGACGACGTTCCAGTGGGCCTGCTTGCCCTGGATCGACAGCTCGATGAGGTCGACCAGAACGGCCTGCAGGCTCTCGGTGAGCTTCTCGGAAGCCTGGAAGCCCTTCTCGGCGTTCTGCTCCTCGGTGGTCTCGGGGCCGCTGCCGCCGCGAGCCGGGCGACGACGGTTCTTGGTCGGGGAGTCCTTCGTGGTGGAAGACATGCGCGTTCCTTTCACTCGCGGTCGGAGTCGACGTTAGGCCGTGGAACCTCGGGTGGGCCGGGGGTTGCGAGTGCGGCGGTGCCGCGGTACCGCCGAGCCCGTAGCCGCTTGCCCCCGGATCGACAACCCCCGGCGGCGGGCGGAGACCGGTTCTTACCGTGGGGACGTGCCCTCGACACCATCCTCACCGTCCCGCCCTCTGCGCGACTACGCGGCGATCGGCGACGGCCGCACGGTGGCACTGATCGCGCGCGACGGAGCCGTCGACTGGTTGCCGTTGCCGAACATCCACTCCCGCCCGGTCTTCGCACGGCTCGTCGACGAGTCGGCGGGCGGCTGCATCGAACTGGCGCCCGTGGGCGAGTTCGAAGTGACGCGTCGCTACATCGCGCACACCAACGTGCTCGAGACCACCTTCACGACCGACACGGGCGTGGCCACGCTCACGGATGCCATGGTCACGGGCATCGCCGGGCGGCTGCCGTGGGCTGAGCTCGCTCGAAGAGTCGAGGGCGTCTCGGGCGAGGTGGAGTTCGCGTGGTGCGTGCAGCCCGGCACCATGCTGCGTTCGGCAGCTCCGTGGACCGAACGCATCGACGGGTTCTCCATCATGCGGGTCGGGCACGTGTCGCTCGCCGTGGTGGGCTCGGAGCATGGCATCCACGGCGAGCCCGACGAGCGAAGCGAGAGCATCTCCGGCAGCTTCACCACGGCAGGGGGTTCGCGGCATCTGCTCGTGATCGCGGCGACAGAAGGCGAGCCCTTGCGGGTCCCCGACGCGAAGAACGTGGACCGCGGTATCGACCGCACCATCGACGGATGGTCGATGTGGTCCGAGGAGTTCTCGTACGACGGGCCGTGGGCGGAGGACGTCCAGCGCAGCGCGCTGGCGCTGAAACTCCTGCTGTTCAGTCCGACCGGCGCGATCGCCGCCGCCGCCACCACATCGCTCCCCGAGAACCCCCGCGGCGGCAAGAACTGGGACTACCGCTTCGCGTGGGTGCGCGATCTGGCGTACACGGCGCACGCGTGGGTGGGATTCGGTCTTCGCGAAGAGACCCACGCGGCCTTGTCGTGGATGCTCCGCACCATCCGTGAGCACGGTCCCGAGGTGCGGGTGATGTACACGCTCGACGGCGGTACCGACGTGGGCCTGGAGAAGCACGAAGTGCCCGGGTGGAATGGCATCCAGCCCGTCGTCACGGGAAATCCGGCACAGGGCCAGCTGCAGCTCGGTGTGTACGGCGATCTCATCGCGATCTGCCGGACCTACGTCGAGGCCGGCAACCGTCTCGATACCCAGACCGGGAGGCTCCTCGCCGACGTCGCCGACAAGACGTGCGATCTGTGGCGCCGCCAGGACTCCGGCATGTGGGAGCTCCCGCAGCTCGAGCACTACACGTCGTCGAAGATGGGCTGCTGGAAAGCGCTCGACGATGCTCAGTGGCTCGCCTCCGGCGGACACATCCCCGACAACGGTGAGCGGTGGCGCGCCGAACGCGACCGCATCCACGTCTGGGTCGAGGAGAACTGCTGGTCCGAGACGCTGCAGGCGTACACGCTGCGCCCCGGCACCGACGATCTCGACGCCTCGGTGCTCCTGCACGCCCCGACCGGTTTCGATCGCGGCGAGCGGATGTCGAAGACACTGGATGCCATCACCGAGCGTCTCGGTACGGAGAACCACCTCGTCTACCGCTACACCGGCATGGACCAGGAGGAGCACACCTTCGTCGCGTGCGGGTTCTGGCGCGCGACGGCCCTGGCCTGTGTCGGCCGCCACGCCGAAGCGCTCGAGGCGATGGACGCTCTCGTCGCCCAGGCCAACGACGTCGGCATCTACGCCGAGATGATCGCCGAGGACGACGGCGCGTTCTGGGGCAACCTGCCGCAGGCCCTCAGCCACCTGGCGCTCATCAACGCCGCCCTCGTCATCCGTGACGTGGTCGACGAATCCGACCTCGGCGACCGCTGAGCCTCCCCGCCGGGGCGGTCCGTCTCGGTATCCCCCTACGAAAGGACTCGCCATGACCTCGCAGTACACCTTCACCGACCCGGCGAAGCTCTACGCCGACATCGAGCCGTCGAAGCAGCACCAGCCGGAACCCGGTCTGGACGCCGAACTGGCGCCGAAAGCCGCGCTCGGCGAGGACACCTATGTCGGCAGCGGCCGCCTCGAGGGCCGCAAAGCCCTCATCACGGGCGCCGACTCCGGCATCGGGGCTGCCACGGCGATCGCCTTCGCCCGCGAGGGCGCGTCCGTGGCGATGTCGTATCTGCCCGAAGAGAAAGAGGATGCCGACCGCATCGCGGGCATCCTGCGCGAAGCCGGGGCGACCGTGGCGCAGATCCCCGGCGACCTGCGCGATCCCGAGTACTGCCGCACCCTCGTGGCTCAGGCTGTCGAAGAGCTCGGCGGTCTCGACATCCTCGTGAACAACGGCGGCAAGCAGCTGTTCAACGAAGACCTGACCACCCTGACCGACGAGCAGTTCGACGCGACGTTCAAGACCAACGTCTACGCGATGTTCTGGATCACGAAGGCAGCACTGCCGCACCTGCCGGCGGGTTCCGCGATCATCAACACGACGTCGATCCAGGCGTATTCGCCGTCGGCCATCCTCGTCGATTACGCCTCGACCAAGGCGACCATCAACGCCTTCACCAAGGCGCTCGGCCAGCAGCTGGCCCCGAAGGGCATCCGCGTGAACGCGGTCGCCCCGGGTCCGATCTGGACGCCCCTGCAGGTGTCGGACGGGCAGCCCCAGGAGAAGGTCGCCGAGTTCGGCGAGGAGACCCCCCTCGGTCGCATGGGACAGCCCGCCGAGCTCGCCCCGGCGTACGTGTACCTGGCATCCGCGGAGTCGAGCTACGTCATCGGCGAGACGCTGAACGTCAACGGCGGCATGCCCACCCCGTAAGGCGACGCGTTCCCCGTCGCCTGGGGGTTCTCCCCGACTGAGTGTCCAAGACACGCGGACGGCCCGTCGTGGCATCCGCGTGTCTTGGACACTGGGGCACTCTGAGTTCGAGACGGTGGGATCGTCAGCGGTGGCGGTAGGACTGGCCCGCCTGGCCGAACACCTGCATGCGCTCCGCCACCATGCTCTGCATCGCGACGCGGCCGCGTGAGCCGTAGAGCGCGGGGTCGCAGCCGATGCCGTCCTCGTCGAGGTAGGTACGCACAGCCGCGGCGTGGGCCATGTGCGAGTCCATGCCCTGATTGATCTTCCGGATGCCGAGTTGCGTCGACCGTGCCTTCTCGGACTCCGGTACACCCCACGATTCGGGCAGTTTCCCGCCGTGGGCGTTGATGGTCTCGCGCAGATCTGCCGGCAGCGAGGACGAGCCGTGCATCACCAGGTGCGTGTTCGGCACGCGCGCGGCGATCTGCTCGATCAGATCCATGTGCAGCACCGTTCCATCGGGCGGGCTGGTGAACTTGTACGCGCCGTGGGAGGTGCCGATCGCGACGGCGAGGGCGTCGACTCCGGTTGCCGCCACGAAGCGCTCGGCCTCGTCGGGGTCGGCCAGAACGATCTCCTTGCTGCTGGCGCCGCCGTCCTCGGACCCGCCGATGGTGCCGAGTTCTCCCTCCACGGATACCCCGTGCGCGTGCGCGTAGTCCACGACCTTCTTGGTAACGGCGACGTTCTCCTCGAAGGAGGCCGGGGTGACATGATCGTCGCGCATCGACCCGTCAATCATGACGCTGGTGAATCCCGCCCCGATGGCGCGGACACAGTCGCCATATGACGCGCCGTGATCCAGGTGCAGGACGACGGGCACGTCGGGGTAGTGCGCGATGAGGTTGACCAGTGCCTCCCAGAACAATTCGTCGCGTCCGTGCGTCGATGCTCCGGCGATGGTCTGCACGATCACGGGGGAGTCGGTCTCGGCGGCGGCGTCGAGCACGGCTTCGGCTTGTGCGAGGTCGGTGACGTTGAACGCCCCGACTCCGTACGATCCGGCGCGCGCGGCGTCGAGCGCGTCGGTGAGTGAGATGAGAGCCACGGGCTCGTCCTCCATTTCGTCGGCCCGTCGGGACGGGCGGTGTCTGACAACGGTAGACAGGCTATGGGGGCCGTGCTACTTTGTCCATCGTTGGACAGAACACCGACGGCGACGAGGCCGACGGAGGACGCGGAGGCCGCCATGCGAGACGAGCTGTTGCTCGGCATCGATCTGGGCACGTCGTCGATCAAGGCGAACGCGATCGACCGCCACGGACGATCGATCGGCCTCGGCGTCGCCCCCACGCCGTTCGAGTCGGGTCCGCACGGCGTCGAGATGAGCACCGCCGCGCTGTTCTCCGCGATCCGCGACGCCATCGTCGACCTCGGCGTCCTCGCGACGCGTGTCGCGGGAGTGGGCATCGCCAGCATGGGCGAGACTGGCACCATCATCCGCTCCGACGGGCCGAGCGATCTGCCCCTCGTGGCCTGGCATGACGCGCGCGGCGCCGACATCGTCGATGAGGTGATCGCGCACTTCGGGGCCGACGAAATATACCGGCGCACCGGACGTGCTCCCCGCAGCGTGACGAGCATCGCGAAGCTGGGCTGGCTGTTGCGCAACGGCCACCGCACCGGAGGCACGTGGACGGGGGTCGCGGGTCTGACCCTCTGGCGCCTGACCGGCGCGCTCGCGCAGGAGCAATCTCTCGCGGCTTCCAGTGGGGCTTTCAATCCGCTCTCGGGAGAGTACGACCGCGAGATCCTCTCGTTCCTCGGGTTGGACTCGCTCGTGTGGGCCCCCGCTCGCATCGGCGGCACCGCGCTCGGGCGGATCTCGACCGAGGGCGCCGCCTGGAGTGGCCTGCGCCCCGGCATCCCCGTGACCATCGCCGGACACGACCACCCCGTCGGAGTCATCGGCGCCGGAGGAGACCACACCGAGGTCATCGACTCGATGGGTACCGGAGAGCCGCTCGTGGTGGCGTGGGAGCAACGTGCTGGCTCCGGGCGTTCCCACCCACGGTGGCCCGACCAGTTCGGCGATCTCACAATCACCGCGTGGCCCGGAACGTCCCGTCACATGCTCCTGTGGGAGACGCTGCGGCCCGGCTTGGCCATGCGTCATCTGCGACAGGCGCTCAGAGTCGATCGCGACGACATCGAGTTCGCCGCCATCGGCGTCGAGGCGTCGCCGCTGTCGCTTTCGACGCTGCTCGCGCTCCAGGACGGCGAGGTCTCCGAGGACCTGCGTGGTCTCGCCCCCCAGGTCGCGTGGGCCAGCGTACTCGAGGGGTTCGCTCTGGCATCGGCCGACGCGGAGCAGCATCTGCGCGCTCTGTCGGGAGTGTCGGGGCAGACGCTGCTGATCGGGGGTGGCCTGCGCAGCCGCCGCTGGGTCGAGGCGAAGATCCGGCGCACACTTCACCCCGTCGCGATGGCGCAGGAGAGGGAGGCCGTCTCTCGCGGCGCTGGCCTGCTCGCCGGTGTCGCCGCCGGCTGGTGGGCACCGGAGAACTATCCGCCTGCCGACGCGGTCCCGCTGGCCGCGGGGGCCGAGCGGGGCGAGATGGTGAGGGGTCTGTCATGAACTGCACGCTGGCGGCGACGCCGCCGCCCCGCCGTCAGGACGGACGATCGTGACCGGCTCGCCGCGCCCTGGCCTCCGCCCGCCCGCGCGGCTCGTCGACATCGCCCGCGCCGCAGGAGTGTCGACGAAGACGGTCTCGCGCGTGCTCAACGACGAGATCTACGTCACGGATGCCACGCGCCAGCGCGTCATGGACGCGGTCACCGAACTCGCCTATGTCGGTGACGCCGCGGCCACGGGTCTTCGCACCCGCAAGTCGGGGTTCATCGGGCTCATCCTCCCCGACGTGCGCAACGGCTTTTTCGCGTTGCTCACGCGCGCGATCGAGGAACGCCTGTCACCGGCGTCGCCGACTCTGCTGTTCGGCGACTCCGACGAGGAAGCCGACCAGGAGGAGAGGTACCTGCGGACCTTCCGTCAGCAGCGGGTTGACGGGCTCATCATCCTCCCCAGCGGAGCGCCCAGCCTTCCCGATGCCGTGTCGGAGATTCCCACCGTGATCGTGGACCGTACCGTCCCATCTGTCCGCAAAATCGCCGACCACGTCCTCGCCGACAACTCCCGAGCCGCGGGACGACTCGTCGAGCACCTTGTTCGCCACCACGGCCTCCGCTCAGTTGCGCTGGTCGCCGGCAACACGCGGGTCTCGAACGTGCGCGACCGCCAGGCCGGCTATCTGCGAGTCGTCCGCGACGCGGGCCTCGAGCCGCACATCACGTCGGGGCACTCGACGCCGGACGACGCCGCCGCCGGAGCGATGGAGCTGTTCCGCACGCTCACACCGCCCTTCGGTGTCTTCGCCACGAACAACCGGATGTTCTGGGGTGCGATGGCGGCCATCGCGCGTCTGGGTCTGCATGTCCCGCGAGACGTGCTGGTCACCACGATCGACTCGATCGGTGAGGCGACGGTCACCGGGCTCAAGCCCACGCAGGGCGTCGTCCCGGTCCAGACGGTCGCCGCCAAAGCGATGCGCCTGCTCGCCGAGCGCACCGAGGACCCGACCCTGCCCCCGCGCCGGGAGACCGTCGACATCGACATCGAGTTCGGCACCACGTGCGGGTGCATCCCGCTGACGAATCCCCTGATGATGGGCCCCGTCGGCTCCGTTCCCACCTCTCCCGCGGGCGACACGCGGGAAAAAAGCGAGGACTGACCTCGGCAGCCGCAAGCACGACGAGATCAGCCCCCGCAATGTCGCACCAGTAGTCCCGAAAGTCACATCCTCAAAGGAGAGAACCATGACCCGACACACCCTGACGCGCTCCGCCGTAGCGGCCGCCGCGACGGTGACGATCCTAGCCGGGGCACTCGCTGGCTGCTCGGATTCCGCTGCGCCGCAGGGGACCCCTGCGGCCGGTGAAGACGGCAACGGCAAGATTGCCCTGGTCCTCAAGCCGCTGGACAACACCTACTTCGGTGCGATGGCCGAGGGAGCGCAGGCAGCGGCAGACGAGGCCGGCGTCGATCTCACGATCGTCGCGGCGGAGAACGTCACCGACGACTCCGGGCAAGCGACGAAGCTGAACTCGCTCGTGACCGCGGGCTACGGCTGCTACATCGTCAACCCGACCAGTCAGACCAACCTGATCACCGGGCTGGTTCCCGTGACCCAGGCCGGAGCGCCCATCGTCAACCTCGATCTGCCCATCGACCTGGATGCCGCCGAGCAGGCAGGCGTGAAGGTGACGACCTACGTCGGCACCAACAACGAGACCGCGGGCGAGGCCGGCGGCGAGGCGATGCTGTCACTGGTGCCCGAGGGCTCGCAGGTCGCCCTCATCGGCGGTCTGGTCGCCGACCCCGGCAACATCGCACGGCTCGGAGGCTTCGAGAAGGCGGTCGAAGGCAAGCTCGAGATCACTCAGACGGTCGCGGCGGACTTCGACAAGGCGAAGGCCAAGAGCGCGGCATCCACGATCCTCATCGCCAATCCCGACATCAAGGGCTTCTTCACTCCGTCGGGCGACATGGCGATGGGAATCCAACAGGCCGTGGAAGAGGCCGGGAAGAAGGGTCAGGTCTCGGTCGTCGGCATCGACGGCACGCAGGACCAGCTCAAGGACATCGTCGCCGGCGGCCAGCCGGCCGCGATCGAGCAGTTCCCGTACCTGATGGGCGCGCAGTCGGTCCAGGCGTGTGTCGCGGCGATGGGGGGCGCCTCGATCCCGTCCACGGTCGAGACCCCGGTCCTGATCGTCGACTCGGAGAACGCCCAGGACGCGCTCGACGCCTTCCCGGCACCGCCGAAGGGCTTCGACGTCCCGAACCCGTTCAAGTAACTCCTCACCAGTGATCGGGGATCCTCACCCATGACTACGCAGACACCCCCTCGGCCGGCGGCTGCCGCAGAGACGGCCGCGACGGGGCTCCGTCGGGCGTTCGGTTCCGAGGAGATCTGGATGAAGCTGGCCGCACCGGTCGCTCTCATCGTGCTTTCCATCGTGTTCACGGCGCTGAACCCTCGGTTCCTGTCGTGGCCGAGCGTCTCGACGATGCTCGCCGACTCGACCATTCCGATCCTGCTGGCGCTGGGCGCGACGTTCGCCGTGTCCCTCGCGGGCATTGATCTGTCGCTCGCAGCGACGGTGGCCCTCGGCAGCGTCACGATGGCGACGGCCTATCAGAGTGGGATGCCGCTCATCGTGTGCTGCGCGATCGCGCTGCTCACGGGGCTCGCGGTTGGCGCGGTCAACGGCACGTTCATCGGCTGGGTGAGGATTCCCGACTTCATCGTCACGCTGGGCTCGCTCAGCGTCGTGATGGGGCTCAGCCTCATCATCTCGCAGGGCAAGCCGGTGGCGATCCCCGAGCGCGCACTCACCTCGCTCAGCACCATGAGCTTCGCCGGCATCCGCGTGAACTTCCTGCTGGCGATCGCGGTCGCGATCGTGCTTCACATCGTGCTGTTCCGCACGCGATTCGGAACCCACTTGCTGGCGGTCGGCGACAACCCCGAAGCGGCCAAGGCGATGGGACTCAAGGTGCCTCGCGTGAAGCTGGCCGGATACATGATCTGCGGGGCGATGGGGGGCCTCGGTGCCATCCTGCTCACCTCCTACATCGGGTCGAGTCAGCCCGCGACGAACACCGACTACTTGTTGAAGGCGATCGCCGCCGTCGTCCTGGGCGGGGTGAGTCTGTTCGGCGGCCGCGCCACCATCTACGGACCGGTGATCGGGGCGATCCTGCTCACATTCCTCCAGTCCGGACTCACGCTGCTGGGCGTGAGCGCCTTCTACTCGCCGCTGGTGATCGGCATCGTCGTCATCGCGGCCGCGACGCTCATGAGGGGGCGCAAATGACCACCGATACAGGCGAAAAGATCGTCGTCGACAACATCCACAAGTCGTTCGGGAACGTCCACGCACTCAAGGGCGCTTCCCTCACTATTCGTGCGGGGGAGATCACCGCGATCGTCGGCGACAACGGTGCCGGCAAGTCCACCCTCGTGAAGTGCCTCACGGGGCTGTACGCGCCCGATGAGGGAGAGATCCGCATCGACGGCAGCCCCGTGCGGTTCTCGTCGCCGCGCGACGCTCGCGACAAGGGCATCGAGACGGTTTACCAGGATCTCGCCCTGAGCGATCAGCTGAGCGTGTGGCAGAACATGTACATGGATCGCGAGCTCGTCCGTGGCATCCCGGGGTTCCGGTTCCTCGCTCGTAAGGAGATGAGAGAGCGCGCGGCCGAGCTCGTCGCCGACCTCGCAGTGAACGTGCCCGGTGTCGGCCGTCCCGTCAAGCGACTCTCGGGCGGGCAGCGGCAGGCCGTCGCGATCGCGCGCGGCGTGATGTGGGCCGAGAACATGATCATCTTGGACGAGCCGACCGCAGCGCTCGGTCTCAACGAGACGGCGCAGGTCGAGGCCCTCATCCGCCGGGTCGTCGAGGGCGGCAAGACCGTCCTGGTCGTGTCGCACAACTTCGAGCAGGTCAAGCGACTGTCGCAGCAGGTGTGGGTGATGCGCGGGGGGCGCGTCGTCGGCGGCACCCGCACCGAGAAGGTCACCGGCGAACAGCTCGTGGGGATGGTGACCGGAGCCGTCCGCACGATTGACTGATCGGTCGAGCTCAGCTCTCCTGTCACCCATTGAGTGTCCAAGACACGCGGACGGCCCGTCGTGGCATCCGCGTGTCTTGGACACCAAACGTTTGGGAACGCGGCGACGGGAACGGGACGGCGCGGGGCGGGGCGGGGCGCGACGGCACGGGAA